>JAEENO010000010.1 GCA_016283755.1 Lachnospiraceae bacterium
TGCCTTCCTCAACCGCATTTATCCTTGTAAAATACTCTTTCTTATTTTCATGATGAATATATGCTCCATTTTTAATCTGCACACGAAGACTTGCCGGATTATCCTTATTTACAGACATATATACTTCATGAATGCTCATCTGTCTAGCCTTTATTAAAGTAAGTTCAAGTCCTTTCGTTGCATATCCTTTCCCACGATATTTTTTTGAAATACAATAACCAATATGACCAGGTCCTTCTCTTAAGAAATCATTCAAGCAATGTCTCAAATTAAAAACGCCCACATAAACATCTTCATCAACAAGCACATATGTAGTATCCGGAACAAATCCATCAGGCAGTTCTTTCCCCAATGACCAGTTTCTCTTTTTTTCTATCCACCCGAGAAACTGTTCATAGCTATAACCATATACATTATTCATATAGCCGTTTTCATTTTCAGGAAAGGACATATAGAGCTCATATGCTTTTCGGTAATCAGAATCCTGTACTCTTACTAGTTCCATGGCAAATCCTCCGTGTATTTTTTATATAAAGAAAGCCTCATCAAACTAATACTGTCTGATGAGGCTTCACTCTACCTTATATGTACTATTACTACTATCACATATATTGTCGTTCCCCATCATTCATATCACCAAAAATCCCCTGATTAGAGTTCACGGGATTAGTATCTAATGAATTAGAATTATTGAGGAATGTGTAGTTCATATTTTTTCTGCTCTCTTTAAATTTTTACTTATGAGTATAATCATGTTATTTTTTTATGTCAACAAAAAAATCTCAAATGGCAGCATAAATCTTTACTATAACTCAACATCAGGAGTAATTACTTTCGACCGGGTGTTGCTCATTCGCTGTAAAAGCGCAATACTTTCCACATGCACCGTTCCCGGGAACATATCAACGGCGCACATTCGCTCGACACGATATCCTCTTGCCTGCAGGACTTTCAAATCACGGGCAAGACTCGTAGGCTTACAGCTTATGTAGATCATTCTGTCTACGCTATAATCGATTATCTTCTCCAACGCCTTTGGATGTATGCCGTCACGCGGCGGATCAAGCACTATAAAATCAGGCTTTTCAGTTACATCATCAAGCGCTTTTAATACATCACCTGCGATAAAATCGCAATTGGCAAGCCCATTTAACATAGCATTAACTTTCGCGGCTTCTACCGCTTCTTCTACTATCTCAACACCTATAACATGGCCTGCTGCGGGGGACAATACCTGCGCAATGGTTCCTGTTCCCGAATATAGATCATATACCGTAGCGCCTTCCTTAATTGCGTCTCCGATAAATTCACGGGCAGTATCATATAAAAGCTCTGCACCGAGAGAATTAGTCTGGAAGAATGAGAATGGTGATATCTTGAATTTAAGGCCGAGCAATTCCTCATGGAAATAATCCTGTCCGTATAATATGTCCGTACCCTCATCACTTATAGTATCCGCAACGGAATCATTCTTCGTATGAAGAACCGATACAATCCTGCCGTCAAGCGTAAGACTTAACAGACAATCCTTATACGCATTTAACATCGCACCTTCATCAGCATACCCCGATTCAAAATTCATCGAAGCCGTAGTAACTAGATCTATCAGAATTTCTCCCGTAGCAACCGCCTTACGAACAAGCAAATGTCTTAAATATCCCTCATGTCTTATCTTATGGAAGTATGTCGCATTTACACCCCTAAAAAACATAAGTGTCTCATTTAATATCTTCCTGTAATCCTCATCAACAATCTTACAGCTTAACACCGGCACAACATCGTAGAAGCTCCCCCTTTTATGCATACCAAGTGACAGCGGTCCGTCTTTATAGAGGTCGCCGAATGAAAACTCCATCTTATTCCTATATTCAAACTGCTTAGGGCTTCTTTTTACTCCTTCCCATACTTCCGTAAAAGCTCTCTCCGGAAGTACTTCTTCAAAAATCTCACGAAGCTGTCCTTCCTTTAACGCAATCTGATCCTCATACGAAAGATTCTGATATGTACATCCGCCGCATTCATTAAAATGCGGGCATGCCGGTGGCAAAAGCTCATTATCCGCAGGCTTAATGACCTTGATGATATCGCCTTCACACACTCCGTGGCGCTTTTTCAATACACGGACACTGACTTCCTGTCCGATAAGTCCGTTCTTGACATATACGCTTTCTCCTTCAGCAGTTATAACCTCACACTTATTCGGAAAGCTTATTTTCTTAACTATTCCCTCAACTAACTCGCCTTTTTTCATATATCCGTCCTTACAAACAATAATAAAAAGGGGCCCGCATCAGCGAACCCCGCATAATCACATATTCAACCGATGATTATTCCTCTTCTTCGTTCTCGTCTTCGTCATCGAAGAAATCATCATCAAATTCATCTTCGAACTCATCCTCAAAATCATCAAGATAATCCGGAGCAAAGAAACGATATGCTGCATAAGCTGCACAACCAATTGCTGCCAAAGCACCGATAACCGCAAGAACTATAAGCACTGTGTGCTTCTTTTCCTTCTTAACTTCTTCCTTGTGTAATAATTCTCCAAGCGCAGAGTTGTTAAATAATTCTTCAAGTTTCTTAGTATTCATAATCCTCGCTCCTTTATATAAAACTGGACAATAATTCCGCTACTTGTTATGATAGCACAACCACCGCTATTTGCCAACAATTCTTACAATAATTCACTAAAAATTGGCAATTAACATTTCTTAAGCTTTGCAAACGAAGCGAACATCTTGCGAACTCCCGCTTCATCGAAATCAACGGTTACTTCGTAATCTCTGCCGCCGTCTTTAATCATAAGCACCGTTCCTTCACCGAACTTAATATGGCTTACCCTGTCTCCTTCCGAATAATCAAGGCCTGCAGAAGTACTTGACATATCCTTGCCCGTCTTGATATCAGCCATCGACTTGTATGTATTAACGTTTTCCGCAAAAGAATTATTCTTCCAGGACGCCTTGGCTTTCTTAAAAGTATCGTTAACAGGCATATCGTCGGTCTTATTAGGCTTATAATATCCGTCCATGACTTCCTTCGGAAGCTCCTTAATGAAGCGTGACACCGGATTATACTGTGTCTCTCCGCGTATCATCCTTGCGCGTGCAGCTGTCATCATAAGATGCTTCTTGGCTCTTGTAATTCCGACATAGCAGAGTCTGCGCTCTTCTTCAACATCATCGTAATTGCCGCTTGAGAGAGACATATAAGAAGGAAACAGTCCGTCCTCCATACCCGCCATATATACATTGGTAAACTCAAGGCCCTTAGCACCGTGTAGAGTCATTAGAACCGCGTAATCCGCATCTTCATCAAGAGAATCTATATCCGCAACAAGCGCAACTTCCTCCAGGAATCCCGATAAAGTCGGATTCTCGGTATTCTTCTCGTAGTCTACAACCTTGGATATTAATTCATCGATATTCTCGATTCTTGCCTTGGATTCGTCGGTGTTCTCAATTATAAGCTCATCCACGTAGCCCGTCTTCTCCAGGAGCTTTTCAACGGTAAGCTCAATATTGCCCGTCTTAAGAAGTTCTCTGAGTTCTTCGATCAGCTCAACGAAAGGCTTAATCTTCTTCGCCGCAGCCGATAACCCCGGAATTACATCCGCCTTCTTAAGCGCGTCGTAAAAGCTAACCCCGTTGGCATATGCATAATCCGCCACCTTATTCTCCGAAGTCTGTCCGATACCGCGCTTAGGAACATTAAGGATTCTCGTAACCGCAATGTCATCCTTTGCGTTATCTATAGTCTTAAGGTATGCCAGAACATCCTTAATCTCTTTTCTTGAATAAAAGTTCACCCCGCCGATAAGCTTATAAGGAATACCGCGCGCAACAAATCTCTCCTCCAAAAGTCTTGATTGAGCATTGGTACGGTATAAAACTGCGCAATCCTTATACTCGCATTCTCCCGCATTAACACGTCTTGCAATATCATTAACTATTGCAATCGCTTCATCCGTACCGCTGTCAAACTGCTCAAATCTAACCTTATCACCCTCGGCACCTTCAGTCCACAAAGCTTTACTCTTACGTCCCGTATTATTCGCAATAACACCGTTAGCCGCAGTAAGGATATTCTGAGTCGAGCGATAATTCTGCTCTAGTTTAATAACCGTCGCATTAGGATACACCTTCTCGAAATCAAGGATATTCCTTATATTGGCACCACGAAACTTATATATAGACTGGTCGTCATCACCAACTACACATAAGTTCTTATACTTCCCCGCAAGGAGCGAAATAAGCTCAAACTGAGCGGTATTGGTATCCTGATACTCATCAACCATTATGTATTGAAAACGCTCCTGATAAGCCTCACGCACATCATTGTCCATACGAAGAAGCTTGACCGTATTCATAATAAGGTCGTCAAAATCCATCGCGTTATTCTTTCTTAAGCTGTTCTGATACTCTTCGTAGATGGTTGCAAGCTTAAGATACTTAAAGTCCCCGCCCGCATCCGTTCTAAACTGCATCGGATCTATAAGCTCGTTCTTAGCTGAAGATATGACGGAAAGAGCCGTCTTCTCCTTAATCATCTTATTATCTATATTAAGACGCTTAAGAACATCCTTCATAAGAGAATTGGAATCATCCGTATCATATATTGAAAATCCCGTATCATATCCGATTCTGTCCGCAAATCTTCGAAGAATGCGCACGCAACACGAATGAAAGGTGGATATCCATATCGCTTCCGCTCCATGTCCCACCAGTTCATTGATTCTTCTTCTCATCTCGGCTGCTGCCTTGTTGGTAAAAGTTATCGCCAATATATTATATGGCTCAACACCCTTTTCTTCGATAAGGTATGCTGTCCTGTTAGTCAATACTCTTGTCTTGCCCGATCCCGCGCCGGCTAAGATTAAAACAGGTCCGTTAACCGTATATACGCCCTTTTGCTGCTCGGGATTAAGCTTCTCTGTAGTTATCATGTTACCTACCACCTATCGCTTTTATACCAAAAAGTATAACATATGTTCGATTATTTCTCAATCGATAAAAGCGCTTGTCATGTAGTTTTAAATACCGTATAATGTGTTATGAACTTTTCAGGGAGGTGCGAAATGGCAGACAGTAAGGACTTTACGCCCGTAACACTTGAACAATTACTTACTATTCTTAACGAGAATGATTTTATTAATGCATCGGAGTTTCCAAATATCGATCTATATATGGACCAGCTTACAACTTTCATGGATAAGAATCTTGCATCCGGCAAGCGTTCGGAAGAGGATAAGATTCTGACCAAGACCATGATCAATAACTATGCGAAGAACGGTCTTCTCCCTTCACCGGAGAAAAAACAATATTCAAAAGCTCATCTCATAAGTTTAACATTTATATATTATCTTAAGAATATCCTGTCCATTAACGACATTAAGAAGATTATGGACCCGGTATATGCCCGCTACTTTAATCCCGAAGGAATCGATATGGAGACCATCTATAAAGAGGTCTTTTCTCACGAACCTAACGGAATGGATATCATGAAGAAAGATATCGAGCGCTTATATAAATTAAGCTTAGAGGCATTTCCGAATGCGCCGAATGAAGACAGAGAATTTCTTAACACCTTTACTCTTATATGCGGATTATCATACAGCATATACATAAGAAAGCACCTTTTGGAGAAAATCCTGGATACCTTCCCTTCACCGGAAGAACGAATTAAGCTTGAAAAGGAAGCAAAGAAGCAGAAAAAGAAAGAGGAAGAGCTTAAGAAAAAAGAAGAAGAACTTAAGAAAAAGGAAGAAGAAAAAAAGAAACATGACAAACCTGACAAAGAAAGCAATTAAAGAGGCCTTCCTTGAGCTTTTAAGTGACAGGCCGTTACACCAGATAACAATTAAGGATATAGTGGAGCAATGCGGAATCAATCGTAATTCATTCTATTATCATTACCAGGATCTTCCGGCACTTATAGAAGAGATAGTCATGGAAGAGGCAGATGCGATAATAGATGAATATCCCAGTATCGATTCCATTGAGATTGCATTTAACGTTGCGCTTTCTTTCGCAAGAAAGAACCGCTCCGCTATTCTTCATATCTACAATTCGGTAAACCGGGATATTTTTGAACAGTACCTCTGGAAGGTTAGCGATTATGCCGTCACAACCTTCGGATCCAAAGCTTTTGCCAACAAAGAGATAAATGCAGAAGACAAAGAGGTAATCGAAAACTACTATAAATGCGAATTCTTCGGATTCGCAATCTACTGGCTTCAAAACGGCATGCGCGAAGACGTCGAAAGCCGCATAGGTCGTATATGCGAACTTCAACACGGTATGCTGGAAGAGACAATCAATCGATGCAGTAAATAACAACAAGGACCGGAATTGACCGGTCCTTGTTTCATAATGAGGGTGAGTAGCTGCCTGACTACTCTTATGATGATTGCTGTTATTTAATATTAATGCTTCCTGTCTTATATATGAACTTGCATGCATCGGCATTACCGTTATATGACTTATAACGTCCCGCAACTTCAACGATAGGAGCCATTCTTGATGATATAACAGAGATATCACCGTTGAATGCATTAATAATCTTCTGAATACCCTGCTCATTAAAGGCCTTAAGGCCTGTTGAAAGTTCTCCGGAACCTGCTTCAAGCTTCTTAATACCTGTAATAAGTGAAGGTGTACTGCCTTTAAGCTTGTCTGCGCCTGCTGCTGCCTGTGCCACACCGTCTGTGTACTGTAACAAACCCTGATAGAATGTATTGTATCCGTCAAGCTGTGCTTTTAATGTAAGAATACTCTTAACTGTAGGATCTGCTGCTGCAGGACCCGGATTATCGATATCAACACCGAGTTTTCCAAGGATTGCCTTTAATACCGTATAGTAGTTATCTGCCGTAAGGTCCGGAACCTCAAGACCTGCACCTCTTAACTGGCTTGTTGCTGTTGCAAGAAGTGAATCGAAAATCTGCTTAGCTCCGCCGTTTAAAGTCTTATTGTTCTTGGTAAGTGTATTAAGACCTGTATCAAGCCGGTCGATGCCTGCCGCTAACTGATTAGCACCTGTAAGAAGTGCGGAAAGGCCTGTGTGAAGATCGTCGGAACCTGTAATAAGCTTAGTCATAGCATCTGATAACTGTGTTGCGCCATCCTTTAAATCCTCGATTGTATCAAGCTTGGATGTATCGAATGAATCGAATACGTTATTGGTTATAATTGTATATGTTGATTCAAGTTCAAACTCTGTTACGTCAGCTTCAATTTCAAAGTGTGAAGGAATCTCAAATACTTCCTTATCAAGTGCCAAGTCTTCCTGTAATCCCGGGAAAGCAATTCCCATAACCACTGTTCTGTCACCATCATCAAGAAGCTTACCGCCTGTTACATTGATATCTGTAAAATGCTCGTTGCTTAAGAGCACACCGGTTACAGTTACGAAAGGAACATATAAGCTCTCTTCAAAACCGTTAACCATAGCTTTTTCCTGAACGTTATTAGTGTAATCAAAGCGAATCACAACATGTCCTGTCTTACCTGAGATTTCTTCGGCACTGACTTCCTTACCGTCAAGTGTATATGTTACATGCATTGTGATAGGAAGCTTAGATGCATCGGACTCATAATCAAGGCCGTCTGCCTTGGAATCGGATACTATTACAGAATCTGCAGTTCCTTCCGCATCAGTCATAACGTATACTGTCTCAATATCTCTATCTGTTGTTGAATTAAGTGTATGTGAATCAGGGTTTGCAGACTTTGCTTCCTGCTTCGGAACGCTTTTAACGCCTGCTGCATATGCTGCTGCCATACCAAGGCCGCTTATCAATGAAACTGTAAGTACAATACAGATTATCTTAACTAAATTTTTCTTCATGATTATTTCCTCCCTTATTGAGAAACCAATTACCAATTAATATGTGTCATCTTAGCCGTTGTCTTGCAGATTATCTTATCGCAAAGAAGTAAAAGCGATGGCAGGATGAACATAACAAGTAATACAGAAATCAAAGCGCCACGTGCCATAAGCATACACATCGAGCTTATGATATCAATGTTTGAATAGAAGGCCACACCTACTGTTGCTGCAAAAAGTCCGCATCCGCTTACCAGTATTGAAGGAATTGATGTGCGAAGTGCAGTGGTTACAGCTGACTTCTTATCTTCACTGTTAAGACGCTCCATCTTATAACGTGTTGTCATGAGGATTGCGTAGTCAACCGTTGCACCAAGCTGAATAGTGCTTATGCAGATAGGTGCGATAAAAGGTAACGTCTTGCCCAGGTAATGAGGCAATCCTAAGTTAATGAAGATTGCAAGTTCAATTACCGCAATCAAGATAAACGGTAATGAAGCGCTTTTCTCAACAAGTGCGATTATTATAAATACCGCAACGATTGAGATTATGTTAACTACTGCAAAGTCATGTCCTGTTGTCTCAATCATATCCTTGGTACAAGGAGCTTCACCGATAAGCATTCCGCCCTTGTCGTATTTCTTAAGTATTGCATTAATCTTATCAAGCTCTTCGTTAACAGCATCGCTTGCAACGATGTGTGAAGAATTGATAAGGTATAATTTATATCTGTCTGAACTTAAAAGCTTCTTGATTGAATCAGGAAGAATTTCTTCCGGAACCTTTGAACCAAGAACCGATTCAAGTCCCAAAGTATATTTAACGCCGTCAACTTCATCGATTTCTTTAAGCATCTTTCTTATATCAGCGGACAGTGTATCCGTATCTACAAGAAGCATATGAGTTGAAGCTATATCAAATTCATCTCTTAATTCGGAGTTTGCGATAACGCATTCCATATCCTTAGGAAGACATCCGCCGAGGTCATAGTATACTTCGCTCTGAGTCTTCTTATATCCGTAAAGTGACGGAAGAATAAGGATTGCAAAAATTATAAGGAACACAGGCATTGCCTTAACTACAGAACCTGCAAGCTTTCCGCAGTCAGGAATAAGTGCCTTATGCTTTGTTGCCTGTAAAGGCTTATCAAGTACAAGAATCATTGCCGGAAGTACGGTTACACAAGCGATAACACCGAATATAACACCCTTTGCCATAACGATTCCGAGATCCTTACCTAATGTAAAACTCATGAAACAAAGTGCAATAAATCCTGCAATCGTTGTAATGGAGCTTCCGATTACGGATGTAATAGTATCCTTAATGGCATATGCCATAGCCTCTTTATTGTCGCTGTACTGTTCGCGCTTTTCATTATAGCAGTGCCACAGGAAAATCGAATAATCCATTGTAACGGCGAGCTGTAATACAGCGGAAATAGCTTTGGTTATATAAGAAATCTCACCAAGGAATACATTGCTTCCAAGGTTATATGCGATTGCGATTCCGATACTTGCAAGGAACACAAGCGGTACAAGAAATCCGTCAAGCAAAAGGAACATCGATAAAAGCGCACAAATAACTGCAAGTCCTACATATAAAGGCTCCTCTTTCTCACAAAGGTCCTTAAGGTCTGTAACAAGTGCAGACATACCTGAAACGAAGCACTCTTTGTTACAAATGGAACGAATCTGTCTTATGGCGTCCATTGTGACATCTTCGGATGTTGCGCTGTCGAAGAAAACTGCCATAAGTGTTGCATCTTCAGAGTTAAATGCTTCATATACTTCATCAGGAAGTACTTCCATAGGTACGTTAACATCGAAAATTGATGTGTACCAAAGTACTGTTGCAACGTGGTCTACATTCTCGATTCTGTCGCGAAGCTTTGCAACGTCTTCCACGCTCATGTTTTTAACAACTATGAATGAAAAAGCGCCTTTTCCGAAGTCATCCTTTAAGGCGTTCTGTCCGATAACCGTCTCGGACTTTGACGGCAAGTAGTCAAGCATATCATAATTGACTCTTGTCTTTGAAATTCCTATGAATGACGGTATCAAAAGAAGCAGTGATATAATCAGTATAGGAATTCGGTATTTAACAACTGTTCTTGAAAATTGCATATATAACAGTCCTTTCTATATAATCTACGGAGCAAGGGAAGTTCAGGTCCCATTCCCTTGACCGTTTTATAGGATACAATACTTTGGAAAGCCTTTAAATGGGCAAAAAAATACCCGTGTCTAATTTTTAGGCACGGGCACATTAAATGTCTAAATTAACCAATTCATATATCATTCAAAACTTAGTATTGACATATATTTTAATTTGCGATATATTAACTCCAATGATTTTTAAGGAGATTAACCGATGCTTATCTTTACACAGGTAACTATATATAAGGCATGTTGTTGCTGTACTTATTCCGGGCAGATATGGCCGGGGCGTTCGCATATTGCCTTATACGCCTCGAGATAAGTGAGCATTAATGTTAACACTCAAAGCCATATACCCGGAGCTTAAATGCTTCCGGGTTTTTTTATTACCAAAATGAGAAAAGAAAGGATTGAACAAAATGAGCAAAATCTATCAAAACATTACCGAACTTGTAGGTAACACCCCGCTGCTTCACGTGGCAAATATCGAAAAGAACCTTAACCTTAACGCAACTGTTCTTGTCAAGCTCGAATATCTAAACCCTGCAGGAAGTATCAAGGATCGCGCGGCACTGTCAATGATTAATGATGCAGAAAAACGCGGAATTCTGCATAAAGGCTCTGTTATAATCGAGCCGACTTCAGGTAATACAGGTATCGGACTTGCAGCAATTGCTGCTGCCAAAGGTTATAAAGTGATACTAACCATGCCGGAAACAATGAGTGTGGAACGTAGAAAAATACTCAGTAATTACGGTGCCACAATAATCTTAACTCCGGGCGGCGATGGTATGAACGGTGCCATAAAGAAGGCTGAAGATATAGCTTCGTCAACCCCCGGCAGTTTTCTTGCCGGCCAATTCATTAATCCGGCAAACCCTGCTGCGCATATCAATACAACCGGACCTGAAATATGGAATGATACTGACGGACTAATAGATATATTCATAGCGGGCGTCGGTACAGGCGGCACCATTACCGGAGTAGGCGAATACTTAAAATCAAAAAGATCATCTATTCAAGTAATCGCTGTAGAGCCTGCTTCTTCACCGGTTCTCTCGGGAGGAACAGCAGGAAAACATGGTCTTCAGGGAATAGGTGCGGGCTTTATCCCTGATATACTTAACACATCTATATATGATGAAATATATAAAGCCACGGAAGAAGAAGCAATCAATGCTGCCAAGATGTTGGCAACTATAGAAGGCATCTCTGTCGGCATAACTTCCGGTGCATCCTTAAGTGCAGCGATTAATTATGCAAGAAAACCTGTCAATTCCGGCAAAACAATTGTTGCTCTCCTCCCGGACAGCGGCGACAGGTACTATTCAACCGCACTTTTTGACTAAAGGAGTGAAAAATGAATCAACCAATC
>JAEENO010000011.1 GCA_016283755.1 Lachnospiraceae bacterium
AAGAAGGAGGCGGCATAATGGAATTTACGACGTTTCTTATATATCTTGTTGTTATGGCGGGCGTTACTTATCTTATAAGAGTTGTTCCGTTCGTGCTTTTTAAAAAAGAGATTAAGAATGAGCGCTTTAAGATGTTCTTAAGCTATGTGCCGTATGCGGTACTTGCGGCGATGACGATCCCTTCGATATTCTCAGCAACGGGAAGCAAGATATCGGCTGCTATAGGAACAGCGGTTGCGGTAATCCTAGGTTATATGAAGAAGAGTCTTCTTACGGTTGCGATTTTCTCATGTCTGGCAGTTTTGATTGCGGAATATGTGATGAAATACTTGGGAATGCTGTAAAAAATCGCGTTCATAGAATTTTAAAAAATAATAGTATAATTCTTAAATATACTGCTTTTTTTGTTAATTGGATTAGAGACCATAATATGTTAGTATTTGTATTGTGCGTTTTTTACCTTTTGGATTCGGAGGGAGACTAAATCTATGTATGATCAGATCAACAATCTAGTGTTACGTGCGGATAATATCGTATGGGGCTTACCGTTGATTATTCTTTTGCTGTCTTTGGGAACATTCCTGACATTTCGTTTGAAATTACTTCAGGTATTCCATCTCCCGAAGGCACTTAAATATATGCTTAAGGACGAGGAAGGCGGAGAAGGCGAAGTTTCGACTTTCGGTGCTTTGTGTACCGCACTTTCCGCAACTATCGGTACAGGTAATATCGTAGGTGTTGCTACAGCTGTAGTTGCAGGTGGTCCGGGCGCTTTATTCTGGATGATGGTATCCGCATTCCTTGGTATGACTACTAAGTATGCGGAAGGTTTACTTGCAATCAAGTATCGTACCGTAGATGCAAAGGGTCATGTACTCGGCGGACCTTTCTATTATATTGAGCATGGACTCGGTACCAAGTGGAAGCCGCTTGCTAAGATGTTCGCATTCTTCGGAATGTTCGCAGGTATCTTCGGAACAGGTACTTTCTCACAGATTTCAGGTATCACATCAGCTGTTAAGGCTGTATTCGATCCTGATTCCGTAGCTACAGTTAATTTCCTCGGAAGAGATTATTCCATCTGCGTGCTTGTTACAGGTCTTCTTATTACTATAGCAGCAGCAATGGTTATTATCGGCGGTTTAAAGAGAATCTCATCATTCTCCGAAATCGTTATTCCGTTTATGGCAATTACATATGTAGTTACATGTTTATTATTGCTTATATTGAACGCATCTTCTATTCCGGATGCTTTCTATCAGATATTCAGAGGAGCCTTTGATCCAAAAGCCGTAACCGGCGGCGCAATAGGCTCGGTTATAGTAGTTGCCCAGAAGGGTATCGCAAGAGGTATCTTCTCTAACGAAGCAGGACTTGGTTCCGCACCTATCGCAGCAGCAGCAGCTCGTACCAATGAGCCTGTTCGCCAGGGTCTTGTAACCATGACCGGTAACTTCTTTACAATTATCATCTGTACAATGACAGGTCTTTGTATCGTTATTACAGATGCTTGGAATCCTCTTAAGGGACTTGAAGCAGCAGAGATTACAAGTTACGCATTTAAGACGGGATTACCGTTCCCGGCAGTTGTATCTGCAACAATTCTTATGCTTTGCTTATCATTCTTTGCTTTTACTACCATTACAGGTTGGAACTATTACGCAGCACGTTGTGCCGAGTACTTATCCAACGGTAACAAGACATTTGTTAAGGTATTCAACGGACTTTACATTGCAGCGCTTTTCATCGGACCTTACCTTACAGCAGATCTTCTTTGGAACTGCGCAGATGTATTTAACGGTCTTATGGCGTTGCCAAACCTTATCGCAATCTTCCTGTTAAGCCCGATTGTAGTAAGTGAGACCAATGATTACTTTAAGAGACTTGCTGCTAAGATGGGCAAGTAATTAAATCAGCTAGGATATAGAGTGGGATAATAGTTGATATAGATACGAATTTAAAGAGCCGACGGATGATCGGCTCTTTTTACTTTGTTTTTAATCTTGTAATAAGTCTTTACAGCACCGGGAGTTTATTATATCTTATAAAAGAAAAAAGAATAAGGAAGTAGTTATATGAATAAGAGAACGAAATGCGGCGTAACATATATGTCGTTTGATATATTCGAGGAAATGGGAATTAAGCATGGCTTTTCGACGAGGCTCGGAGGAGTAAGCGAGGGAGTATTCTCCACGATGAATCTTGGGTTTAACCGCGGAGATTCCGATGAGAATGTACGCGAGAATTATAGAAGAATCGCGAAAGCTCTTGATATTAATTATGAGAATATGTGCTTTACCAGGCAGACTCATACCACCAATGTAGTAATAGTGGATAAAAGCTCTGCAGGCAACGGTATCGTAAGAGCTAATGAGTTTAACGATGTCGACGGACTTATAACTGATGAGCCGGACTTGCCGCTTGTAACATTCCATGCGGATTGTGTACCGGTATTCTTTTATGACCCTGTTAAGAAAGTTGTGGCTTTATCTCATTCGGGCTGGAGAGGAACAGTGGGTAAGATTAGTAAGGTCACGGTAGAGAAGATGGCAGCCAACTTCGGGACGGACCCCGGAGACGTTATATGCGGCATAGGACCGAGTATATGCAAGGATTGCTATGAAGTAAGCGCTGATGTTGCCGAAGCGTTAAAATCGGCATTTAAAGCGTCTGACGTGGATAGGATATTAAGACAGTCTATATTTAATCCTGATGATAAGGATAAGTATATGTTGGACCTCTGGGAAGCTTGTAAAATTGCCTTACTTGAAGCGGGAGTTAAGGAAGAGCATATAGAAGTAACGGATTATTGCACACGCTGTAATCCTAAGCTTTTCTACTCGCATAGAGTTATGGGAACCGATAGAGGCAGCCAGGCGGCATTTATATCGCTGTAATAATATGAATAGAATAACCGGAAGTATTAAAAAATCGGGAGACTTAAGGTCTCCCGGTTCTTAATTGTTATATTAATAATCTAATCCGTGTTCTTTCTTGAATGCGTCAAGTTCCTTCTGGTTCTTGAGGCATACACACTTCTCAGGGTAGGTAGCCATTACGGTAGCATAGCGCTTCTTGGCAGTCTTGGTACGTCCGTTCCAGAGAATCCAGTTAACATATTCCTTATCGTATTTCTCGTAGCTACCCGGCATATCTGTCTTCTTAACATCGCGAAATTTCTTCTCATATCTGTGATATGTACGAAGTAAGCAGTCGAATCTGTTGAAGTTCATGAAGACGATCATGTCAGCCTCAGTCATTCTGCGGTCGAAATCTACTCGCGGATGATTACCGTCGATTACCCAGCCGCTCTCGTTGTGCTCTGAAAGGAAGTCTTCAAGAATCTTAATCTCTTCTTCCAAAGGACGAGGTTCCCAGCCCGGAAGATAGTGATTCTTATCAAGATCGAGGAAATCCAATCCGTATTTCTTGCCAAGATGCTGAGCCAGAGTTGACTTACCGCTGCCACAGTATCCGATTACGGCAATTTTCTTAATTTCGTTACTCATAGCGTACCCCTCTATTTTCTCAAGATTTACAATAATGATACCATAACTTAAGATAAGATACAACTATTGTTGGAATTGATAAAAACTTGTTAAATGCGGAAAAAAGTCTTAAAATAGGTAATGGAATTTCAGGGGAGGAAAGTACGCGAAATGAAAGAAAAAGTTATAAGAGCAGTATTCATGTGTCTTGCGGTATTATGTGCCATATATTCGGTAATTATCTATATGGTCGGAAGCGGCACAAGTTCATATATAATCTGGGTTTTGGGAACATTGTTTTTCCTTGTGCTTTTTTTCTTGGCGGGGAAGGCAAGATGGGCCAAAGTTCCCAAGCCGATAAGGATTGCAGCATATACTGTAATCGGAATAGGGTTAGCAGTTTTTTTGGCTGCACAGGTACTGATGTTAAGCCATTTTTCGGACAAGGGTGATAAAAACGCCGACTATGTAATTGTCTTAGGCGCGCAGATGAAGACTTCGGGTCCGAGTACGGCTTTTAAATACAGACTTGATGCTGCATATGAGTATCTTATCGATAATCCCGACTCAATCTGCATAGTGTCCGGAATGCAGGGATATAATGAGCCTATAGCAGAAGGAACCGGCGGAGTAAATTACTTAATATCAAGAGGAATATCGGCAGAGCGACTTATCGCTGAAGATAAGGCGGAAGATACCGATGATAATATTGCGTTTTGCTATGATATAATTAAAGATAGAGAATCCGGCAGAGATATGAAGGATATATCTGTTGCAATAGTTACCAATAATTATCATTTATTCCGGGGCTTAGGCCTTGCAAGAAAAGCCATACCTTGTAAGATAAGCGGAATTGCGGGTAAGAATGATAAGCTATATATACTTAATGCAATGGTTCGAGAGACCATGGGAATACTTAAGGATATAAGGGAGATTAAGTGGAGGGATTAAGATGGAATCAGATCTTAGACGTACATGGGCGGAAGTAAATCTTGATGCTATCGCCTATAACTATAGAAAGATAAAAGGTAAAATTGGCAAGGACGTTAAATTCCTTGGCGTTGTAAAGGCAGATGCTTACGGTCACGGAAGCGTGCAGGTATCAAAACTTCTTGCGGAAGAAGGTGCTGATTACCTGGCAGTATCTTCAGCTGATGAAGCGCTTGAACTTCGTGTTAACGGCATTAAGATGCCTATTCTTATACTCGGTCACACTCCGAAGGAGCAGGTAGAGGAATTAATTAAGTATGACATAACTCAGGCTGTAACCTGTAAGGCAAAGGCTGATGAGTATAGCCGGGAAGCCGTTAATTGCGGTGGAACGCTTAAGATTCATATAAAAGTTGATACCGGAATGTCCAGACTCGGGTACCTTTGTGATAACGGTTTATTTGATACAGGAGTTGAAGGAATAGTTGAAGCTTGCAACCTTCCGGGATTATATGCGGAAGGAATCTTCACCCACTTTGCGGAAGCCGATGAATTCGGGGAAGCTGCGGATGATTACACGAAGCACCAGTTCGAGCTTTTTAAGAATGTTATAGACAAAGTGGAAGAGAAGGGCGTCAAGTTCAAGATTCGTCATTGTGCCAACACGGGTGCGGTTGCAAGATATCCTGAGACTTATCTTGATATGGTGCGTCCGGGATTACTTCTCTACGGATATGGCGAGTTTGCAAAGGAGATGGGCTTAAAGCCCGCAATGACTCTTAAAACTACGGTAAGTACGATTAAGATATATCCTGAAGGAACTGCAATAAGCTATGGTGGTATATATGTGACCGACAAGAAGACAAGAATCGGTGTGCTTCCGTACGGCTACGCGGATGGTTTCCTGCGTGCGCTTTCCAATAAGTGCAGCCTCTATACCAGGGAAGGCTTGGCACCGCTTCGCGGTAAGATCTGCATGGATATGTGCATGATAGATATAACCGATATGATGACAGTCGATGTCGGAAGCGAAGTAGAGGTATTCGGTGAGAAGAATCCTATAGAAAAGCTCTCCGAGATTGCGGGTACGATTCCTTATGAACTTACCTGCGCGGTAAGTAAGCGTGTGCCGAGAATGTATATTAAAGGCGGTAAGGTAGTAGAGAAGGAATTGATGCTTAGATTATAGAAGCAATATTCCGGAGTAAAGATATTTAGATTAAAGAAAAATCCCGAAGTTACTTAACGTAGCTTCGGGATTTATTAATTGCTCTTAGTTGTCGGCTCTGTTATATCCGTTCTTCATATGAAGCTGAGCCTGATGCATAACCTTATTCAAGGTATCCTGTGTAAGCTCTTTTGCCTTGGCACAAATCTTGTCGTTGGCTTCTATTGCAAGCTTATAGTCCTTAGTCTTAAGCATCTTCTTATCATACTCGAGAAGAGCTTTTCTACCTTCAATCATCATCGCATCCTGATAGCGCTCGATTATCTGGCCGCATGCTGCAAAGTTACTGTCCGCAAGAGTACCGATAAAGCAGCTTGCCCAGTAGAGATTCTCTGTTGAAGCATCAAGCGTTACGTTGCTTATGTAGGAAGGAAGCTTCGGAACGCAGGTGTATATCGGCAAGAATCCGTCAAATGTTGTTGAAGCAAAAGCTATCCATTCTACGCCGCGGATTTCCTTAGGCATCTTGTCTCTTATCTGGCATATTGAGGTTACGCCGGTTCTGTTAATACCGATGGAACGATACATTCCGCGCTTGCCGGTATCTTTATTCTTATACGGGTCAAAGTCTGTTCCCTGGAAATGGCCGGAGAGTAAATAGCGAACATCTTCAAGTGCAAGCTTTCTGTCAGGAACAAGTGCCCACGGGATATTGTCGGATTCAGGGGTATATTCTGCATCAGGACCGTCCCACTTATGACTGAAAGGTGTTATGTATCTTCCCATAAACCAAGCACGTGGCGTATTGTAGATATGGTCCATATCGGTGTGAGAACCGAATACGTCGCGCGGATTGAACTTGCCGTTCTGATTTAAGTCAAGGTGGTTATCCTTAATGAATTCCTTTAAATCCTTGGAGCAAAGATGAGCTTTTTTATCACCGAATGCATCTTTAAGGTCGAAAGAATCCATTCCGAACTGGTTAGGTGCGATTACGCATACATCGTCGGGTACGCGCTTGGCCATATAATGATGGCCGCCGATTGTCTCCATCCACCAGATTTCGTTCTCGTCGTTAAAAGCGATTCCGTTACTTTCATAGGTGCCGTACTTCTCAAGAAGCTTGGCAAGGCGCTCAACGCCTTCACGCGCGGTTTTGATATAAGGAAGTACGAGAACCAGGATATCTTCCTCACCGATTCCGCCGATAACTTCTTTCTTCTTACCCTTGGCCTTCTCATATTTTACGAGCGGGTCTGCGGAAAGAACGCGAGGGTTAGACGTAATTGTCTCTGTTGCGGTCATTCCGACGCCTGCTTCGTTAATACCTGTTGCGGCCCAGATTCCGTTCTTCTTGTCAACGGAAGGAGCAGCGGTATAACGCATGGCTTTCTCTTTTAATTCGATTGTAAGATGCGAGTTAACGCATTTATACTTCTTAGGCTGCTTATCAGGCTCGATAACAACAACCTTCTTGGTATCGAAGAAACCGTCATCGGTTCTTGCAATCATTGTAGAATTGTCATTGCTCGCTTTTTTACCTACGAGCACTGTAGTACATGGCATATAATTACCTCTTTTCGTTTTTATTCTATGGTTTTATTTTACACTTTTACAGTTTAATAGTCTAATTAAAAATGATAAATGGATGGATTATTATATTTGTCAGAAGTAAAGTGCGGGAATCGGGATTCTGTTTGAAATAGGTATTAACAAGTGTTAAGATTATAAAGAATCTATTGCTTAACGAGGAGGAGGTGTCCTAATGAATTATAGAAAGAACAGATACGGAGAAGATATCTCTATTTTAGGATATGGTTGTATGCGATTTACTTCCGGTATCAGAGGTATTGATATCGACAAGGCGGAGAAGGAGATAATGGAGGCATATAATTCCGGCGTTAACTACTTTGATACTGCGTATGTGTATTCCGGAAGTGAAGCTGCGCTTGGAGAGATACTTAGCAGAAACGGGATAAGAGAGAAGGTTAATATTGCAACCAAGCTTCCGCAGTATCTTATAAGCAACAGGGCGGCCTTAGATAAGTACTTTGATGAGGAACTTAAGCGCCTTCGTACTAATTATGTAGACTATTATCTGATGCATCATATGACTGCGATGAATCAGTGGGATAAGCTTTTGAATGTCGGAATAATTGATTGGATTAAAGAGAAAAAGGAATCCGGACAGATACGTAATATAGGTTTCTCGTATCATGGTAATTCCGAGGACTTTATAGGTATTCTTAATGCGTATGATTGGGATTTCTGTCAGATTCAGTATAATTATATGGATGAAGTGAGTCAGGCAGGCGTAGAGGGCTTAAAAGCGGCAGCTGCAAAGGGGATACCGGTTGTTATTATGGAGCCTTTGCGTGGTGGCAAGCTTGTCGGACAATTGCCTGATAAGGCGAAGAAGCTTATAGCTTCACAACCGACGGGATATTCTCCTGCAGAGTACGGACTTAAGTGGTTATGGAATCAGCCTGAAGTTACCTGTGTATTATCGGGAATGAATTCGATCGATATGGTGAAAGAGAATTGCCGTATAGCGTCCGAAGCTAAGGAAGGATGCCTTACTGATGAAGATAAGGACGTAATCGATAAGGTTAAGACAATTATAAAAGAGACGGAGCTTGTTGGTTGTACAGCCTGCAGGTATTGCATGCCTTGTCCTAAGGGAATTGATATTCCGGCGCTTTTCAGAAGTTATAATATGACAGCTATTGACGGTAAACAAGCTGCGCGCTTTGAATATGCGCAGACGGTTGGAATGCGTAAGGAACCGGCTTTTGCAACACAGTGTATCGGATGTGGCAAGTGCGAGCAGCATTGCCCGCAGAGCATCCCGATACGGGAGATGATTAAGAAGGCCGATAAGGTGGTTCGACCGCTTCCTTACAGGATTGGTATTGCTGCAGCAAGGAAGTTTATGCTTCGTAATGCAAGAACATAAGATAAAGGTCCGTGTTTCCACGGACCTTTTAATGTTATATTATACGATGAATCTGCCGATGATGTTTTCAAGCGAGTTCGCATCGGTTACGTTCTGCTCGGTACGCTCCTTGGCACTTTCAAGTGCAGCAACAGTTTCGGTACTCTTTTCGGCGATATTTCCGACATCGTTTGCTGACTGGCCCGCAACGTCATTAATTGATGACATAGCAGCGCTCATGTGCTTGGTTGCGTTTTTGATGCCATCGATAGATTGGGCAACCGAATCCATCATTGAAGCCATAGCCTTAGCCTGTGCCTCATAATCAGTACATGCAGCAAGGAAGTTGCTGTAGTCATTGATTACTTTGCCGTCTACGAAGCCTAATACTTCCGAAAGACAGTTCTGAAGTGATGCAACTGCTGCTTCAACCATGTGCGCTGCATCTGAAATTTCCGCAACTGCGCTCTGTGACTGATTTGCAAGCTGACCTATTTCTTCGGCAACAACCGCGAATCCACGACCTGCGTCACCTGCTCTTGCAGCTTCGATGGAAGCATTAAGAGAAAGGAGATTGGTCTGAGAGGCGATTTCCGTGATTGTTGTTGTAAGCGCATTGATACGTTCGACCGATTTGGAGCTTTCGAACGCTGCGTCCGCAGTTTCTTTAACTCTTAAGTATATGTTATTGGTTTCGTTAGAATTACGCTGTGTCGCTTCTGCAATGTTATTGGATTTGGTACTGATCTCGCCTGCGAGGTTCTTGCCTTCGAGAGTTTTCTGATATATTGATTCCATATCACTGCTCATTTGCGTTATATTGGAGAGAACGTCGCTTATGGTTGCGGATGTCTCCTCCATACTTGCCGCAAGCTGCTCTGCAGTGGATGAATTATCATTGGTTGATATAACTACCTTCTGTGTCTGCATGTTAATCTCACCGGCACTGCTTTTCATGTTACCCGAGACCTGATCGAGCTTTTTTACAAGTTCTACGAGATTGGTTCTAAGCTCGTCGACACCGCGGCTCATAAGACCGACTTCATCTTTGCGCTTGTTCAGTTCATCCTGATTGGAGCTTTTAACAAGGTTAAGCGTAGACATCTCGTTAATGTTCTCAGTAAGTAATTTAAGAGGCTTGACGATTCTTCTTCCGAAGAATGAGACGAAAATGGAGTTAACCGCGCCGGAAATAAGCATTGCTTCTATAGCAGCAAGAACAAGGTTGACGCCGTCAAGGTGCTTTGCAAGGAATATAACCGTAATGATGCAGGCATCGATTACTGACATAACCGCGATTAGAATGATTTTGAAGAAAATCGATGAGACATAGTTAACTTTTTTGTTATCCATTGAAGTGGCTCCTTTCAAGGTACCGGCAAGTTGTCGGCACAATTGCATAATTTTTATTAATTATATCATTTTTTGTGACAAATTGTCTAATAAAAGCTGGATATCAATAATTTGAAAAGCATATGAAATACTATAGATAAAATGTGGTGTATGTAAAGCAGGCAGAGCCTACAGTGTTGACGGAAAGGATGCTAAGGTTATTCAGATCGGAAATAAGGATAAGAGGATGCTTATAATTAAAAAGGATAAGGAAATACTTGACTTAATGAAATAATATGTTTATTATATAGGTACAAGGTGCGGACCGGCGTTGAATATGCGCGGGGGCTGCATCAAATACTAATCACAAGGTGCGGACCGGTGTTGAATATGCACGGGGGCTGCACCATTTTTTTAATAAAAGTGTAAGCGGCATGTATTATAGGGAACTGGCCGACAGAGCAAGATATTTAAAAGAAACGAAGGAGGGTAAAGATAAAATGGGATCTGTAGTAGATAAAATAATAAAAGGACACATTGATGAGTGGAAGGATATGGGCCGTGAAGAAGGTCTTGTTAAGGGCAATAATATTGCACGCCGCGAGATTGCGCGTGAACTTCTGAAAGAATCCAAATCATATGAGAAGGTCGCAAGCCAGGTTAAGCTCTCAATCGAAGAGATAAAGAAGATTGCAGAGGAAATGGAAAAGGAAGATAAGCAGTAATTCTACGGGAGCTCGTAAGAGCTCCTGTTTTCAGAAGGAGCATCCATATATGAAAAGCATATTATGTTACGGTGATTCAAATACATTCGGATATAATCCGTCAGACGGCATGCGCTATCCTGTAAATGTCCGCTGGACAGGCGTCTTGCAGGAGTTACTCGGGAACGACTATCGCGTTATTGAAGAAGGTTGCAACGGCAGAACCACAATTTACGATGATATGCTCGAGCCATGGAAGAACGGACTAAGTTACCTGCGCCCATGCCTTAATACGCATAAGCCGCTCGATATCGTGATTCTGATGCTCGGAAGCAACGACTTAAAGGACTGCTTTCATCTATCGGCGGAAGAAATTGCACAAGGCGCAGGCACACTCGTAGATGTAATCAACGAGTTTACGAAAGAGAAGCAGGGGTTTATCCCGAAAGTAATTCTTGTGGCTCCGCCTGAGATAGGTGAAAAGCTCGAAACGTCACCATTTTACGGAAACTTTTCTATGGATTCGATTGCAAGATCGAAGGAGTTTCCGAAGTATTATGCGGCTGTAGCCAAGGAAAAAGGCTGCATATTCTTAAATGCAGCAGAATTTATAAAAGCATCTGACGAAGATTCACTGCATTTAACAGCTGAAGCACATGGAGTGCTGGCGGAGAAATTGTGTGATATTATAAAGAGTCTGAATTACTATATGGCATAACGGAAGCTCTTCCGGACTTTGATAAGCTTATGTATGTTGTTTCTAAAAAGCAGCGAGCGTAAAGAAGGCGCAAAGGAAACTGAAAAGCCGTATTTTATAAAAATTTAATTTGTTTTAAGAATAAATCCGTGATAATATTTCTTTAGGCGATACGTCTGTATCGCCTATTTTTCAAATGCCTCAAGGCATCAAACTCATATTCGTGAGACCATCACCATTATTATTACTAAGAGAAAGAGGTGGGATGTATGCAGCTAAATCTATAACTATAATTATATATTGACACCCTATTAAATAGGGTATATTATTAAAGTCGAACCTTTCGCTGTCTGAACGTAAGGATATAAAGGGACTAATAAAGGTTTTGAAGAATTCTATCGGAGGTAATCGCAATGAGTAATAAAAAGGCGTATAAAAGCATAATTGCCGGTTTAAACGAAGCAATAATAGATGCGAAAAGCTCAACCCCTTCATTGAAACGTAATAAAGTTACGATTGAACCGCTTAAGACTTTTAATGCTGATGAGATTAAATGCATTCGTAACAGTATTGGCATGTCTCAATGCTGCTTTGCAAGTTATATGGGAGTATCGGAGAAGACAGTTGAGGCATGGGAAGCAGGTACCAATCATCCTTCAGGATCAGCAAGCAGAATATTACAAATGATGGAAATGGATAAGGATTTCGTAAAGAAATATCCATTTGTATCATTGGTATAGATTAAAGCGAGAAATGATTGACTTTATAAAAATCTAATCTGTTTTCAGGATTTATACGTGATAGTATTTCTTTAGTCGATACGTCTGTATCGCCATTTATTCAAATGCCGCAAGGCATCAAAGCCCTCATGTCAGGGCATATTTTCAACTTGACACCATATATGACACCAAAGTATAATTGAAGGAGATAGAGGTCATTTCATAAAAGAAGGAAAGGAAACCGAGGATGAAAACTATTGATTATTACATGTCGTTACCATATTCGATGGAAATAATACCCGATACAGTGGAAGGCGGATATACTGTATGTTTTCCGGATCTTCGAGGTTGTCTTACTTGTGTAGAGACAATAGAAGAATTAATAGAAACTGCTGAAGATGCAAAAAGAGTATGGCTTGAAGCTGCAATTGAGGATGGAATAGATATTCCTGAACCTGATGAGAACAGAATATCCGAGTATTCCGGCCAGTTTAAAATCAGAATGCCTAAGAGCCTTCACAGAGAACTTGCATTGCATGCAAAAAGGGAAGGTATCAGTATGAATCAGTACTGCATTTATTTATTGGCTAAAAATGATATCGAACATGTATTAACAAGAAGTGTAAAATAGATATGGACTAGTAAGAGATTATAGGGGATGTGCAAACACTTGCACATCCTTTTGTGCGTTTTAGTTTTAACTAAGGCAATAGACTCAATTATTGGACAAGCCATTCCTGCGTTAATCTTTGCTATATTCGGAAGTAAGAAGCAGAAGGCTGTCAACAAGCAGAAAACCGTCTGCGTATGCCAGAACTGTGGCTACAGCTGGGATTTAAAATAATAAATTAATCATTACCGAGGCTGATAGAAGTATTGGCCTCGGTAAGTTGTTATTCATCACCTTATAAAAGCGCAGAAATTGGGGATTTTATTTGAAATAGGTATTAACAAGTGTTAAGATTATGGAAAGGACGAAGGGTTTATTTTAACCTTATCCAAATGAAATATAGCAGCAGTCATTTGTGGAGGATATGCGACGTGATTGTTTATGATGGTACTAAAGCTGATTTTCAAAACAGCGTAGTTAATGACACAATTGCAATAGAAATAGAGAATAATATACGTGAGAAATTGGGAAGAGAGACACCTAAGGCAGAGTTTCGTTCTTGGCTTAATTCACTTAACTATATGTATAAAGTGGTTAATGATGAAGAAATACCGGCTGATACAGGTGTTGCTATAGAGTATAATATTCCGCAGACTGCAAAACGTGTTGATTTTATGATGTCAGGATACAATGCTGATGAAAAACCGTGTGTCGTTATTATTGAGCTTAAGCAATGGGATGAATTAAAGGCAGTTGAAGGTACAGAATCATTAGTCGAGACATATCTCGGTGGAAATATAAGAAAACATGTACATCCATCATATCAGGCATGGTCTTATGCACAGCTTATATCTGATTTTAATACTGCTGTACAGGATAATGAAGTACTGCTTGAACCTTGTGCATATTTACACAATTATATGAGACATGATAATGATCCGTTAGATGCACCACAGTACGATTTGTTTACATCTGAAGCTCCGGCTTTTACAATGGGTCAAGTTGGTGAGTTAAGATCATTTATTAAAAAAGCGATTAAAAAGGGAGATAATAAGGAAATTCTCTATCAGATAGATCATGGAAAGATAAAGCCATCAAAGAGCTTGCAGGATGCGATAGCCTCTATGATAAAGGGCAATAAAGAGTTTACTATGATTGATGAGCAGCAAGTTGCTTACGAAGAGATAATTAACATTTCCGAGAAATGTATAAAAGATGGAAAAAAGCGCACTGTTATATGCAAAGGTGGGCCGGGAACCGGTAAAAGCGTAATTGCAGTAAGACTATTGGCTGAACTCACAAAACGAGGCCAGTTTGTACAGTATGTTTCGAAGAACTCAGCACCGAGACAGGTGTATGCAGATAAGTTAAAAGGCAATATTAGAAAGAGCAGCGTCGACAATATGTTTAAGGGTTCCGGAACATATGTCGATGTTCCTAATAATGCAGCGCAGACGCTCATCGTTGATGAGGCACATAGACTTAATGAAAAATCGGGCATGTTTCATAATAAGGGCGAAAATCAGGTTAAAGAAATAATACATGCAGCAGGATGCTCAGTGTTTTTTATTGATGAAAGTCAGCGAGTTACAATGGATGATATAGGTTCCGTTGATGAGATAAAGAAGTGGGCCGGTTTGGAAAGATCCGAAGTGTATGAAATGGAGCTTTGGTCACAGTTTAGGTGCAATGGTTCCAATGGCTATCTTGCGTGGCTTGATGATTTATTGGAAATAAGAGAGACTGCTAATTATGATCTTGAAGGAATAGACTACGAGATTAAAATATGCGACTCGCCTAATGAGATGAAAGATATCGTGGTTGAACGTAATAAGCAGACTAACAAAGCAAGGATACTTGCAGGTTATTGTTGGAATTGGCCTAAAGAAGAAAGAAGAAATACAAATTATCATGATATTAAGATTGGTGATTTTGAAATAAGCTGGAATTTGGATGATGGTCAAGCATTTGCATTAAGCGAGGAGTCGATTAATGAAGCTGGCTGTATCCATACGACGCAGGGACTTGAGTTTGACTATGTAGGAGTCATCATCGGTGATGATTTGCGATATGAGGATGGTCATATTGTGACTGATTTCACTAAAAGAGCTTCAACTGATCAATCACTTAAGGGGATTAAATCGTTATACAAAAGCAACAGTGAAGAGGCAAATAAACGAGCGGATGAGATAATTAAGAATACATATAGAACCCTTATGACAAGGGGAATGAAGGGATGTTACTTATATTGCGTGGATCCCGGATTGAGAGATTATATACGCAAGAGAATTAATATTACCAAAGGATAGAGTGTAGCGATGAATGATGAAACGATTAAACGAATAAGAAAATTCACAGAGGACAGAGATTGGGAGCAATTTCATTCTCCGGAGAATCTTGCAAAATCTATAGTTATCGAAGCTGCGGAATTACTTGAGTGTTTTCAATGGTCAGGTGATGAGTATGATATTCAGCATGTAAAAGAAGAAATTGCTGATGTAATGGTATATACGCAGAATCTTCTTGATAAACTTGGATTGGACGCAGACGAGATTGTGAATATGAAGATGACTCAGAACGAGAAGAAATATCCGGTTGAAAAGGCTAAGGGAAAATCGGATAAATATGATTGCTTGTAAGCTGAACGGAATATTCTTTAGATAACTCGGGGTGTAGAACTTTTATACGATAAAATTTCAGGAGGTTTAAATATGGTTAAGTTTTACGGTAGTCCGTTATGCCCGGACTGTGTGGCATGTAAGAAGAATTTTGATGAGAATAAGCTGGAATATGAATACATTGATATTACGGCATCAATGCGTAATCTGAAGGAGTTCCTTAAGATTCGCGATAATAACAGCGTATTTGATGTATGCAGAGAAGGTGGAAGTGTGGGAATTCCGGCGCTTTTGTCGGAAGATGGGGAGATTACGATTGACTGGGAAGGTTATTTGACAGAGCGTGGAATTAAGGTAGTTAATGAGATGAAGCAGGGGATGGCATGCTCGATTGACGGAAAAGGATGTTAGTGAGGTAATATGAAAATAGATTGTGTCTTGGAACATAATGGCAATGACAGTATTCTCTATGCGGATAAAAATGTCGGAGCTTTTACCAGGGGAGCGTCTAAGGAAGAAGCAATAGCTAAAATGCCGGAGGAGATACGGCGTTATAGGTTATGGCAAGGCGAGGTGCCTTTTGATGAGTATGATATAGAGATTGTTCAGGAGAAGGAGTCCGGTTTTGAAAAGCTCGAATCTATGGCAAATTATCTATCTAATGATATTGTTACGGGTAGTTACGATGAGTTGTGGTCAGTGCGTAAGGTTTTAAGGAGATTCATCTGGCATGACAGGATTCATGCAAAAGCTATGTACAGAATGGGGATAGCGACATTCGGGGAAGGTGTGATACCGGATGTGTTCGGGTTTACGCGGTAGGAGAATTAGAGAAGGATTCAGTATGGGCAAAATTTGCCCATACTGCTTCAGATTGGAAAGTAAGGGAATTACAATGAATAATAAGAGAACTTTGGGAATGCTTGCGGTTATTATTGGAGATACGATCTTTGGATTCAGTTTCCTTTTTTCAAAGGTGATTCTGTCGATGGTGTCGCCGAGCGTGATGATTGCGATTCGGTTTTTGGTGGCATTTCTTGTATTAAATTTAATAGTTTTGGTTAATAAGTTACTTGGAGAGAGGGCGCTTTTCACATTTTCGCTTAAGGGTAAACCGCTTAAGCCTATCCTGTTATTAGCGATTTGCCAGCCGTGTGTGTATTTCATTGCGGAAAGCTACGGCATTAAGTTTACGTCGTCTTCGTTTGCGGGGATAATTATCGCACTTATTCCGATAACGGGAATACTGATGGATGTGATTATTCTTAAGACGAAGGTTCTAAAAAAGCAGATTGCGTGCGCAATTCTGTCGGTATTGGGTGTGGCGCTTACGACAATTGGAGCAAGTGATGTAAGTTCGTCGGTTATTGGGCTTATGTTCCTTATTGTTGCGGTGCTTTCCGGCTCGTTCTTCTATGTCTTAAGTAAGGACGCCGGTAAGTACTATAATCCGCTTGAGAGAACTTATGTGATGTTCACGGTCGGAATGATTGTATATATGGTTCCTGCCATATTTGAGACCATAAAAGCTCCTGCACCGGTTGTTGTGGCAGTATCTACGCCTGTTTTCTGGGGTTGCATCTTGTACCTTGCGGTAATATCGTCGGTTGTGGCTTTCATGCTTTTAAACTTCGCAAGTAATCATGTGTCGGTAACATCCGCTACGCTAATTGCAAATCTTACGACGGTTATTTCTATCTTCGCGGGAGTTGTGTTCCTTAAGGAGTCGTTTACGTGGATGCAGATTGTGGGCGCGGTGATAATATTATTAAGTGTAACGTACGGAAGTTTGAGGACGGAGTAGGTTTATGAAGACACGCGAAGAAGCATTGAAGTATGGGCTGACATTCCCTGATACATATCAAGAAGCACCGTTTCATGATGCAAATTGGCAGTTGATAAGAGTAAGGCCGAATGGGAAGGCTTTTCTGTGGTCATATGAGAAGGATGGACAGATATGCCTTAACCTAAAATGCAATCCTGAATGGAGAGATTTGTGGAGAAGTACTTATAAGGCTGTTTTACCGGCTTATCATCAGAATAAAGAGCACTGGATTACTGTCGTCTTGGATGATTCTATTCCGGATGAAGAGGTTAAGAGAATGATAGCGGAGAGCTTCGATCTTGTGACGGATAGTCCGACTAAGCGTATATATGAGGCGGTTAAGAAGATTCCTAAAGGTAAGGTTGCGACTTATGCACAGGTAGCGGCAATGGCAGGTAATCCGAAGATGTGCAGAGCAGTTGGTAATGCGCTTCATAAGAATCCTGATTTTGAGAATATTCCTTGTTATAGAGTTGTAAATGCCAAAGGAGAGCTTGCAGGTGAGTATGTTTTCGGCGGAATGTGGGCGCAAAAAGAGATGCTGGAAGCGGACGGAATAGAAGTTATTGACGGGAAAGTGGATTTGGCGCGGTATGCGATAGAGATTGGGGAAATGGATTACAATGATTAGAAAAGCGACTATTGATGATCTGGCGAGAATTGCTTGAATATGCAATAAAAGAGCATAATGCGGATAATCTCTGGGCGTTGGAGAAGAATACAGGTGCGATTCGCTTCTATGAGAGGCATGGATTTAAGGTGACCGGAGAGAAGAAGCTTGAGGATGGGACGAGCGAGTATCTGGTGATGATGAGAAGGTAGACTTAAGATTATGTAAAAACACAGTTGCAAATACGTAGCTGTGTTTTTTGTTTAAACAATGTAAAACGTAGATTAAGTATGACAAAATGGGATTGACTGTAATGGCTTGGAGGCTTATAATTATGTCAAAATGAAAATGTCAAGGGGATTCTACTAATGAAAAGGATAAAATCTTTGGAAGCTGCAATAGAGCGAATAGATGAATTGGAAAAAGAAAATGCTAAGTTGAGGGAAGAACTTGAGTATTATAAGAATAGGAAGGCCAGCGGTCGTCAGAAGCATAATGCTAAATGGATGGCGATTTATAATGATTTTGTTATTTGTCATGAGCAGGGAATGACAATGGTTGAGATTGCAAAACGTAATGGTATTAGTGAGCGAAGCATTTATAGGTATAAGGCTTATTATGACGAGATGCAGAAGAAGGGAAAATAGACATTCATATGGCAACTATTGTAATAAATGAAAAAGGACAACGGGTTATTCAAATTGATATTGTTAGATTTAGCGGTAAAAGAAAAATTGATTGGGCAGGTGTTGAGAAATATTTAAAAAAATATGTTGGGGAAAGCTATACAATTGATGAGACTGATGAAATAGTTTATATCGGTTCTGATTTTCCTGATGAATATGCAAATAGCAGGTATAGCGCTAAGGCATTGGGAACTATAGGAAAAGCGAAGGCTAATGCATCACAAGTTATACCTGAGCTTATTAAAACTGCTTCAAATATATCTTTTCAAGAGAATGCAGAGAAAAAGCATAGTAAAGATGCAAAATATGGATGGTACAGATGTACAGTCAGATTTTCTTTGCCTACATGCGATGATAAAGGGAAAATAAATGGAAGAAACTTTTATCAAGGAAGAATGATAATTCGTCATAGTTTTGACGGAAAGAAGTATCTTTATGATATAATAGATATAAAAAAAGAAACGTAGTACCCCGCATAGGTATAAAACCGTACGGCACAAAACCACATTTCTTTATATGTATATTATAATGAGATTATAGAGTGTGTCAAGGATAATTTTTTTTAATAATATGGTGTAGAATAAGGGGAGGTATGTAAATGAGCAGTTATAGTGAATACAAGATGAAGGCTTTACAGAATCCTGAAGTAAAAGCGGAATATGATGCATTGCAGTCGGAATTTGATAATAATCAGGCTATTATACGAATATCGGATATGGAAGCAATATTAGATGAGGCGTCTAAAAGGATAGATGCATTCGAGAAAGCCTCGATAGATCTTAAGAGTTATCAGGAAGAGATAGCAAAGCTTGAAGCATATTATACAAGCGATGAGTGGAAGAAGGATTATGTCCTTGATGAAGAAGGTAAGCTTCCGCGAGATTTAAAGAGAGGCGTATTATCTGAGGATGGAATATATAATCTGCTGGAGAGAAATAGAGAATTATTAAGGTTGGGAGTTTGAAGGTGGAGTAGAGGTATAATTGATAAGAGAGGAAGGTTTTATGAGTAAATTAGAGTTAATTCAGGGTTCTTGCGTTAATCAGAATGTGGATGCGGTTGTTAATGCTGCTAATTCCGGACTTCGCGCGGGAGGCGGCGTGTGCGGCGCGATTTTTGCTGCGGCAGGTCAGGATGAGCTGTGGGCTGAATGCCAGAAGGTTAAAAGACCTATCCACGACGGAGGCGTTGCAATTACATCTTCTTGCAAGATGACGAATTGCAAGGCGATTATTCACGCGGTGGGACCTGATTTTTCCTATACGCCCAGAGCTTTTAACGAGCTTTTTATGGCTTATTACAATTCGCTCATGATCCTTATGAAGAATGGATATCATTCGATAGCCTTTCCACTTATAAGTTCGGGAATCTTCGCAGGCGACCTTAAGCGCCCGGTAGTGGAATCGACTAAGCAGTGTAAGAGAGCTTTTAAAAAGTTCACGGAAGAAAACCCTGATTACGAGATAGATGTGAAGATTTGCGTTTTTGACCCGAAAGATATGGATGATGCAAAGGAGGCATATGACGGTATTCTCGAGGTTAAGAAGGTTGAGAAGAAGGATAAGATGCTTCTTTTCTCCATTAACCAGAAGTACTTATATGAGATGACGAACTTCTATGACGATCCGATGGATGTGAACGGTAATTATCACTACGGTCATTTTGATGAATATTTCACGGATCCAAGGCGCATTGCATACCTTATTATCAAGGATGACGTGCTTATCGGATTTGCGATGGTTAATCCATATTCGAATATAGGCGGCAATCCTGATTTTACGATGGCTGAGTTTACCATATTCCCGCAGTACAGACGGAAGCATTATGCGTTAGATACTGCGAAAATGCTGCTTTCCATGCATCCGGGCAGCTGGGAGATTAAGTATAACGAGAAGAATGATAAGGCGAAAAAGCTCTGGAATAAGGTGGCAGAGCCTTATAAGCCGGAAGTGCATCACTTGAATGAAGAAGAGACAGTGCTGGCATTTAGTACGAGATAATGTATTGATTTTGCATTAAAAATGTAATACAATATTAATATATTAGAATAATATTGTATTATAAGGAGCTGATTTTATGGCAAGTATGATACAGGTTAGAGTTGATGATGATTTAAAGACTAAATCCGATAATTTATTTAAGGAACTTGGAACGGATACGACAACTGCAATCAGAATGTTTTTAACACAGGCGGTTGCTTATAATGGTTTTCCGTTTGAGATTAGGAAGATTGATTCAAAGGAAGTAAGACCTTTATCAGAAAAGGAATTATTAAGCAGATTAGAGACATCGCGTAATCACGCCTCGCAGGGAATGTATATGGAAGCAGATGCATTTGTTGCTGAGGAGAGGGCGAAGTATGGCTTATAAAGTTGTAATAACTGTTGATGCGCAAGAAGATTTTGATAGGCATTTAAGATATCTTATTGAAGAATTAGTTAATTATCAAGCTGCAGGCAATCTATTGGATGACTTGGAAGCGACGAAGAATAGTCTTTCGCGGGTTGCAGGTAGCTTAAAACTATGCGACAACCCTAAATTGCGAGAAAAGGGTTATAGAAGAATTAATTATCTTCATCATGATTATTTTATGTTATATAGAATAGAAGGAGAGCTTGCAATAGTTGATAATATCTTCCATTTTCTGGAGGATTATGAGAATAAGATGCAGTAGGGGATAGGTATGTTTAAGAATATTTTGTTTGATTTGGATGGAACACTTTTACCGATGGATATGGAGGAGTTTACAAGCGGGTACTTTAAGCTGCTTGTAGCAAAAGCTCTTCCGCTTGGCGTTGATGGCAAGGAATTCATCAATAATATCTGGGCGGGAACCAAGTGCATGGTGAAGAACGACGGCAGTAAGTCTAACGAAGAAGCGTTCTGGGAGTTCTTTGATAAGATATATGGCGATAAGAGCCCGGCAATTCGTGAGATTTGTGAGGAATTCTATGGTAATGAATTTGACGGGGGAAGAGCTTTTACAGGATATAATGATAAGGTAAAAACTCTCGTCGATGATGTAAAGAAGGCAGGATACAGAGTTGTGCTTGCTACTAATCCTTTATTCCCGGATGTTGCAACGGTTAAGAGAACTTCCTGGGCCGGACTTTCTGTAGATGATTTCGAAGGATATACGACATATGAGAATTCATCGTACTGTAAGCCTAATCCTAAGTATTTTGAAGAGGTATGCGAGAGATTTAATCTTAAGCCGGAAGAGTGCTTAATGGTCGGAAATGACGCGGAAGAAGACCTGGCAGCCGCTAAGATTGGAATGAGCGTATACTTAATAACGGATTGTCTTATTAATAATAAGAATGCTGATCTATCGGAGATTCCGCAAGGAAACTTCGATGATTTAAGAGCTTTTTTGGGATTATAATAACCGGAACAGGTTAATAAGAGTATAAGGGGGAACAGAAAATGAAGGTATTGTTACTTAACGGAAGCCCGAGAGTTAACGGGAACACAATGGTTGCGTTAAATGAGATGGTTAAAGTATTCGCAGAAGAAGGCGTGGAAGCTGAGATTATCCAGGTGGGTAATAGAGAGACCCGCGGATGCATTGCCTGTGGCGCTTGCGGCAAGAACGGGAAATGCGTATTTGATGATGTTGTTAATGAGATTGCACCTAAGTTTGAAGAAGCTGACGGACTTGTCGTTGCTTCGCCTGTATATTATGCATCTGCTAATGCTACTTTGATAGCGTGCCTTGATCGATTATTCTACAGTACTTCATTTGATAAGAGAATGAAGGTTGGCGCGAGTGTTGCGGTTGCGCGCCGCGGAGGATGCTCTGCTACATTTGATGAATTGAATAAGTACTTTACAATCTGCGGAATGCCTGTTGCTTCAAGTCAGTACTGGAACAGTGTTCACGGTGGAGCTGCAGGAGAAGCATTACAGGATGCTGAGGGACTTCAGACAATGAGAACTCTTGCCAAGAACATGGCTTTCCTTATGAAGAGTATTGAACTTGGTAAGGAAAAGTTCGGCTTGCCGGAGCGTGAGCCTCATCAGTGGACTAATTTCATCAGATAGTAACTTTGTTTATAGGTGATGCGGCGATTCCGCCTGCAATGGCTGATCCTATTAACAAATTGCAAATGAAGCATCGGCTCGTGGCCTTAAAAAGGTTGCGGGCAGGTGCTTTTTTATTGTAAGAAATATTAATCAGTAATAAATTATAAATACTATATTGCAATATAGAATAGTGTGTGATATTATAATGTCATCGATGAAGAATACCTTATGTCAGGGAAGACGTAACGGTATTTACAGAATACCGGCAGGAAGGGGGAATAGTATGAACGCGCAGTTTAAGAAGGGCGCGATGGAATTATGCGTTCTGGCAGAATTGAGAGATGCAGACAGGTACGGTTATGAACTTACTGAGACAATATCCAAAGAGGTGGATACGGCGACAGGAACTTTGTACCTTGTCCTTAAGAGATTAAAAGATGAAGATTATGTCGAGACATATCTTAAAGAGTCGGATGAAGGTCCGGCGAGAAAGTATTATCATATGACAGATAAGGGTCTACGCTATTTTAATGAATTAAGAGATGAATGGATAAGTTTCGTAAAAGCGGTTAATAACATTATTGATAAGTAGATTAAGAAAGCTTTAGGAGGAATATATAATGACAAAGCAGGAATATATTGAAAAGCTGGCAAGAGCTCTTGAGAGAAAAGCGCCTGATATGAAGGATGAGGTTCTTGAGGACTATGAAACACACTTTACCATGGCTATGGCAGAAGGTAAGAGCGAAGAAGAAATATGCGATGAACTTGGTGATATAGATGAATTCGTTTCTGAATTTGCATCTACGGAAGGTAAGAAGAAGGAATCGAAGCATTACTCATATCATTATGACGGAAGCAACCTTGGCGGGATGTTTAACGAACTCGGTAAGGGAATCGGTGATATGGTTGACGGAATACTTAGTGCTGTAATGCCTTATGCAAAGGGAAATTATGAGCAGGATTATGAAGAATATGAAGAGGGTGATGCGGATACGGTATCTTCTTCCGAATCAAATGAGTCTTCTTTAATGAGTATTGTAGTGGATGCCGACGTTGCGGATGTTATTGTTCAGGAGTCGGATGATGATGAAGTGCACGTTCGTTATGAGAATAAAGGAAGTCTCAAGCAGCAATTAAGATACAGATATTATTTCAGAGAAGAAAACAATACTATATATACGGGAGTAAGAAGAGCATATACGAAATCCGGATATGTAAGCATTAATCATGCACCACATATAACTTTAACGATTGAAGTACCTGATGAAATGAATAATATTGAGATTCATTCGATGAGCGGAGACATTGAGGTTGAAGAAGCAAATGCGGAAAAGATTACTATTTCTTCTACAAGCGGAGATATCAGCTTTGAAGGCAATGCCAAGAAACTGGCATTAAATACCGTAAGCGGAGACATTGAATGTACAACGGATGAGAGATTTGAAGGAGATATGCTTACCGTAAGCGGTGATGTCGAACTTGAAGCAAACAGTGCTTTTAATGCAAAGATAGCTACAACAAGCGGTGATATTAAAATTGAGCTTAATGATACCGATGGTTATGATCTTAAGTTTAATACCGTGAGCGGTGACGTGGATATTGATTATGAAGGTGAAAACCACAGTTATTCGAGAAGCGGAAGAGCAAGCTATGGTAATAATGGCGCGGTAATTGTAGCCAATACCGTATCGGGAGATATTAACATAACGGATTAGTTGAATAAGTATAATAATTGCAAAAGACCCTTGGTTAGTGTATAATATTCGTGCTAATCAAGGGCTTTTTTTATAGATTAATTAAGGAGACATAGAGGAAATGAAACTAGGAATCGTCGGTTTACCGAACGTAGGTAAAAGTACATTATTTAACGCATTAACGAAGGCAGGAGCGCTTGCCGCTAACTACCCGTTTGCAACAATCGACCCGAATGTCGGTGTTGTATCCGTGCCGGATGAGAGAATAGAGAACTTGGGAAAGCTTTACAATACCAAGAAAGTTACTCCTGCAGTTATCGAGTTCGTTGATATTGCCGGCCTTGTAAAAGGTGCAAGTAAGGGTGAAGGTTTAGGAAACCAGTTCCTCGCCAATATCCGTGAAGTAGACGCAATCGTTCATGTTGTCAGATGCTTTGAGAATTCCAACATTACTCACGTAGAAGATTCAATCGACCCGGTTCGTGATATAGAGACAATTAACTTAGAGCTTATCTTCGCAGATCTTGAAGTGTTAGAGAGAAGATATGCGAAGACATCAAAGTCTGCCAAGATGGACAAGGCTGCAGCTAAGGAATTACCTGTTCTTGAAGCTATAAAAGCTCATCTTGAAGCAGGTAAGATGGCCAAGAGCTTACACTTCGAAGACGAAGATGAAATCGCGATAATGAAGGAATTAAACCTTCTTACAGCCAAGCCTACAATCTTTGCAGCTAACGTATCTGAAGACGATCTTGCGGATGACGGAGACAGCAATCCTCATGTTAAGGCTGTTAAGGAATTTGCCAGGGAAGACGGAGATGAGGTATTCGTTATCTGCGCTGAGATAGAGCAGGAGATTTCCGAACTCGACGATGATGAGAAGCAGATGTTCCTTGAAGACTTAGGACTTAAGGAATCCGGCCTTGAAAAGCTCATTAAAGCAAGCTATAGATTACTTGGACTTATAAGCTTTTTAACCGCGGGAGAAGATGAGTGCCGCGCCTGGACAATCAAGGTAGGCACCAAAGCTCCTCAGGCTGCAGGTAAGATTCATACCGATTTTGAGAGAGGTTTTATCAAAGCGGAAGTTGTTAACTATAAGGACCTTATGGAACTTGGCTCTATGAGTGCCGCTAAGGATAAAGGCCTTGTGGGACTTGAAGGAAAAGACTACGTTGTTAAGGACGGAGACGTAATCCTCTTCAGATTCAACGTATAATTAAGGCATTTATGTTGTCAAAGCCTGTTAAATTTATGCTTTTACTTGCTTTTTATATTTAGTTGGTGTAGCATAATAGTGTGTGAGTGTGTTTCGAGACACAATATGTAGGTTACTTAACAGGAGGATCACATTAATGAAATGTCCGTTTTGCAGTAGTGAGAATACAAGAGTTATAGATTCAAGACCGGCTGATGACAACCGTTCAATTCGTCGTCGTCGTATCTGTGATGATTGCAATAAGCGTTTTACAACTTATGAGAAGGTAGAGACAATACCTCTTATAGTTATTAAGAAGGACAATAACAGAGAACAGTATGATCGCTCTAAGATTGAGGCCGGCGTACTTCGTGCCTGCCATAAGAGACCTATTTCGGTAGAGCAGATTAATAAGCTTGTTGATGATGTGGAGACAGAGATTTTCTCAAGAGAGGAGAAGGAAGTTCCTTCATCCGAGATTGGTGAAATCGTTATGAGTCATCTTAAGGATTTGGAAGCCGTAGCTTATGTAAGATTCGCTTCCGTATACAGAGAGTTCAAGGATGTTAATACATTCATGAACGAATTAAAGAAGATCCTCGATAAGAAATAAATAAGATAACAAAGTGTTCACATTTTTTTACTAAAGTAATTTTCCCACCTTCCGATATATGTATTGTAACTACCCAAGGTGCCAAGGGAGGCACGGAAGTTTACTAGGATGGTTGAGAGGTATTAGATATGAACATTACAGGAATCAGACCTTACGAATCAGTAGGGATTTACGGACAGATAAATAACATCGCTAACAACAACACAGTTAACACTGTTGACGAGATTAAGGACAATAGCGTTAAGGCTAACGGCGTTGACTTAGCAGCAAGAGCAAGACAGACAGAGACATCTTATGATTTTGCTAAGAAGTATGAGCCTGATAAGACATATTCAATGAAGGGCTCTGAAGTTGATATTACCAAGCTTGATGTTATGAATACAGTTCCTGTATCAAGAAAAGACGAAGCACTCGCTCAGTACAAGGAATTCGTTCCTGCAAAGGCTGCAGAGGATACAGGTCGTCAGCTTGAGAATTTCGAAATCACATTTTAATTAATGATTTTATTCGGGGGTCGGATTTATCCGGCCCCCTTTTTAAGGAGTAAGTATGTTATTTCCAAAAGCAATGGAGCGTTCCGCATATGATGTGGATTATGAGAAGTTATATAGTATTGGCTACAGAGGAATAATATTTGATATAGATAATACGCTTGTTGAGCACGGCGCGCCTGCGAACGCCCGCGCGATAGAGCTTTTTAATAGGTTAAAAGCTCTGGGCTTTAAGGTATGCCTTCTTTCCAATAACAAGGAAGAGCGTGTTAAGATGTTTAATGATGAGGTAAATGTCTTTTATATCTATAAGGCCGGCAAGCCGCTTCGTAAGGGCTATGTAAGAGCAATGGAGATTATGGAGACCGATACGACGAATACCGTATCAATAGGAGATCAGATATTTACCGATACGGTCGGCGCCAACAATGCGGGAATTAATTCCATTCTCGTAGGCCGTATTGCTAATCACGAGGAAATCCAGATAGTTCTTAAGCGTTTTCTTGAATTTTTCGTGCTTTTATGCTACAAGATTAGCGGCAAGAGTAAGAAAAAGTTCTATTAAATGTAAGTTTTATAATTAAATGCGAAAGAGGTTGATATAACCACTTTCGCATTATTTTTTTATTTAAAATTAATGATTTGTGGAGCAACGGTGCTGTCGTATATGGAGGGAATGATATGGCAAGACGATATAAAAGGTTAACTTTTACAGACCGACAAGCAATAGAAAAGTGTCTTTTAGAAGGTTATTCTCCAAAAGAGCTAGCAGAAAAAATAGGAATACACATAGCAACGATATATCGAGAATTAGCCCGTGGTGGAAATCCTTATAGCGCAATTACAGCTCAAAAGAAAATAGGAAGTTAAATCAATATGAGGAGAACAAAAAAGTGTGGGCAAGCTGCTCTCAGTGAAGAAGAAATTGAAATAATAATAGAAAAGCAGAAGAAAAAAAACGAGGCAACAGAACAGAAACAACTCTATGACAAACAGTACTATGAAGTGTTAAGAGTAATGCTAAAAAACGATATAATATGTCGCCGATTCGGCTCTGCTGACGGGGTAATAAAAAAAGCATTAGATGTTAATTCTGCAATACACCTTATCAATGCTATCAATATTGATACAAATTTATTAAGTTATGTTCATGAAGAACTATTAACTAGTTCTTTTTGGAAAAAAAGAGCATGACTGCCTTACGGTCTTTCTTGCAAGACTTTGCAAATCTGATAATAAAGTCTATTTCGGGAGAAGATAATTTGTATTTACTTGAAAATGAGGACAACAGTTTTATAGCAGCAGAATTATCAGCATCAGGTTCATCACCATACAAAAAAAATTCTACTGGAGGGTGAGGGTTAACGCATAAACGAGTTAAGGGCTTACCTATAGAACGATATAAGCCCTTCTCTATTTGTGATAAATAAGATTGACCAACATGAAGAATTTTAGCAAATTCAGCCTGGGTAAGATTTAATGAATGTCTGTATTCGCTAAGGCGCATTACTACAGAACTGAATTCGCTTTCGGACATAGAATTAAGGATTTTGTTAATGTCTTTTGCAAGCATAAGAAATTCCTTTCAAAAAAAGTGGCCCCTATTAAAATAGGAGCCGTAACAAAAATAACAACCGTACCACTTGCCCGACCAAAAGCTTTGGTACTAACATAGGCAAAACAGAAATCTGTAAAACGCCGCTAGAAATTTACAAAACCGCTAGAAATCTGTAAAACGCCTATTGACATATAAATAATAGCACAAAAAAAACGAAAATGCAAGGAGTGAATAAACATGGGAAAAGTAATAGCAGTCGCTAACGAAAAAGGCGGTGTCGCGAAGACTACATCGGCAAAAAACATTGCAGTCGGCCTGGCAAAAGCCGGCAAAAGAGTCTTAGCAATAGACACGGATCCGTCTACTAACCTTACATCAAATTTGGGAATAGTAGTAAATGATGAAATAGGAAGTATCTGTGATATTTATATGCATTATATGCATAAAGATGACGGAACTTGTAAAAAGGGAATATATCATCAGGAAGAGGGCATCGATGTTATTCCTTCAACTTCAAAACTCTATGAAATTAAAGAACTACTAAATGTAGCAAAAATGAAAGAAATAATGTTGAGAAACTTTATTAATACAATAAGAAACGATTATGATTATATTCTTATTGATTGTCCTGCAGGTTCAGATATCTTGCCGATAAATGCGCTTTTTGCGGCAGATTCCTTAATCGTTCCGATGCAGGCACACATATCTTCAATAGAGGCCTTAAACAACCTTTTGGAACGAATTAAAGAAGTTAGGCTTTTAAACGGTACCGGCGATAAACCGGATATCATAGGAGTACTATTCACCACAGTAAGAGCAGAGACCAACAATGATAAGTACTTTATGTCAAGTCTTCGCGAACAGTATGGAAATACGATACACTTCTTTAATACGTTTATTCCACAATCGAGTAGATTTCCGGAGTCTGATTATGCAAGTGAAAGCATTTTTAAATATGCTTCGGCAAAGAAGCAGGCAATGTTCTATAAAGATCTTGTAGATGAAATTCTTGAAATCGAAGAAGGAGAATAGTTATGGCAAAAAACATATTTAGCGAGAAAAAAGAGCTTCCTTTAGACAAGTCATATCTTTTAGATCCGTCTGTTAAA
>JAEENO010000012.1 GCA_016283755.1 Lachnospiraceae bacterium
GATATATAAGAAACGTCGTAAATTCCACTATGCCGCCTCCTTCTTCTCATTACCCGGAAGGAAAAACGTACCGAATAATGAAGCTGCAATAGCGCTTATTATTACGGCAAATCCCGATGAAATTCTGTTAATAACAGGTACATATGTAAAAGCGCAACTAAGTAAGATAGCGATAAGTACTACAATTGCTACTCTTCTGTCTGTACGTGACGTCGGAACAAATATTGCTATGAACATTCCGTATAAAGCAAGTCCCAATGCAGAAGTTACAGCTTCCGGAAGTACTCCGCCAAGAACCGCTCCGAAGAAAGTTCCGAGTGCCCATCCAAGGAATGCCACACCCTGTAAGCCTACCAAGTACCCTCTTCCGACCTTATATACTTTACTTACCGCAACCGCGAATACTTCATCCGTTATCATTGCACCGAAGAATAATCGGTAGAATGTCTTAACGCCCTTATTGACGTTCTGGGATAAGCTTATCGCCATAAGCGAATATCGAAGATTAATTACAAACTGCGTAACCGCCATCTCTATCAAAGAGCCGTGCATAAGCATAATCGAAAGACCTGCAACCTGTCCCGCACTCGTTGTATTAAATACGGATATCATTGTAGCTTCATACCATGTAAGACCGCCTTCTACCGCCATAATACCGAACGAGAACGAAACCGATAAGTATCCTAACGCAATCGGAATACCATCTTTAATTCCATACCATAACTGCATTAACGCAGTGTTTCTTCTGACATTTCCCATATTGTCATATCCTTTAGAAAATCTATAAAATCAAACAATTGTTAAATATATTTCAATGCGTATTTATTGTACTATCACTTATACCTATTAGCAACCCTTATATTATTTATCCATTCCATATAATTTCTCTTATAGGTACCATAGCAAAAAAGGAGCCCCATTTAAGGGACTCCTTCAATTAACTTAATTAGTTATTCTCGTTATTCTCATTGTTCTCGTTGTTCTCTGTCTGTGCAGGTACGTCTTCAACCTTATTCTTAGCTGCAGACTTACGTGCTAAAAGAACAATAACAAGTATAATTGCAATAATAGCAACTACAGCGATAACAATAAAAATGATTAATGAAGAGCCGCTACCCGATGAAGGAAGCTTAAACTCTACATGTGCATTAGGATCTGTCATTGTAAGAAGATCCCAGGTAAGTGTCTTACCGTCTTCCGATACTTCGGTTGCATTGCTGTTAATAGGTGCTTCAGGTAAAGTAATAACAAGTTTCATATAACCGTTAAACTGTGTAAAGTATTCTGCATACTCAGCTGATTCGGAAGCTTCTTCAGAACCTAATACCTTCCAGTCAAGTGTATATGTTCCGTCTGTCTCATTTAAAGTAAATGTATCGGAGCCAAGACCTGTAGATCCTTCAGCGCCTGAAAACTCGTTGCCTACTTCATTTAAAGCAACGCCTGCTTTCTTAATTACATATCCTGTAAATCCGTCTTCAGCATACTTCTCATATGTCCAGCCTCTGTTCTCAAGGTCTTTAATCTGGTCCTCTGATAAGCTTGTAGGATCTTCCTCGGTATCTTCGACATCGTCTTCATCATCGCTGTCTTCATCATCGCTGTCTTCATCATCAAAATCTTCATCATCCATATCAAAGTTCAAAAGTTCATCGGACATAGCGTAAAGTAAGCTTATATCTGTTGTTCCGTCAGCCTTGATATCCATACCTACGCTGACTCTCATACATCCTGTAAGCATTACAGCAACAAGTACTGCAAGGCACGCAAGAATTTTCTTTTTCATATACTAATCTCCTTACAAATAGATTGCGCGAACCACGCTTTTATATAATGCCATATATGGCTTTATATGTAAAGTAAAATTAATCTCTCGCAAGCACCAAGATAAGTTCACCGTCCGTAACTGTAACTCGGGCACTTTCTCCCTTAATCTCATTACTTACGCCGAGCGTAACGCCCTTTTTAAGGACATGACTTTTAAGTTCGTACTTGGCACCCGTTTCAGTAACCGTAACCTCTTCCGAATTATAAGGAACGATTGAAAAGAACGGATATCCTTCTTTTCTCTCGATAACACGCTCATTCTTAATAAGCTCCACCCTGTTATGCTCATCAATAAGGGCAATTCTTGCACCACGCATGGTCGGCTCGTATAAAAGCTCTATATTCCCAAGTACGTGATCGATTCGGTTACCTGTTGCTCCATATATTACTATCTCCGAATCATAATAAGCATTCGCACGCTCTTCTATAAGATCCATGGCAAGCTTCACGCCGATCTCGGTATCGGTATAATCCTTTTCCGACGGATACTTGGTAACTTTATCCTTAAATTGATTCATTAACCTATCATATTGAGCTTTTTCAAGAGAATCAAAATCTCCGACCGCATAATCAAAATCTATGCCTGTATCAAGAAAGAATCTGCAGCCGCTGTCGCACGCAATTATTGCGTCAAAATGGTTTTTATCGAGTTCTTCCCGCACAAAATCATATTCAATATGCCCGCCGGTAACAATAGCAATTTTCATTATTTTAAATGCTCCATGAAAAGCTTAACATTCTCGGCAGCGTCGCCCTTAAATACCGCAGAGCCCGCTACGATTACGTTAGCACCCGCAGCTAAAATCTCATCTACGTTATTAAGGCTTGCTCCGCCGTCAACTTCAATATCGATATTATATCCGCTCTCGTCTACCATCTTACGAAGATCTCTAATCTTCTCGGTTACATACGGTATATAGCTCTGTCCGCCGAATCCCGGATTGACCGACATAAGAAGAATCATATCTACCTTTGAAAGTATATGCTTAACCGCGGTAAGCGGAGTTGCCGGATTAAGGGCAACCGCAGCCATACAGCCCGCAGCTTTGATGTGCTCAAGTGTTCTGTCAAGATGCTTACATGCTTCTACGTGAACAGAGATAATGTCTGCTCCGCACTTTGCAAATTCTTCCACATATCTGTCCGGCTCTTCAATCATAAGATGTACGTCAAATACCTTGTCTGTCACAGGGCGAATCTTCTTAATTACAGGCATACCGAACGATATACTCGGCACGAATAAACCGTCCATAACATCGATGTGTATGTACTCTGCGCCTGCATCAGCAACAAGCTTGACATCTCTTCCAAGGTTTGCAAAATCTGCCGATAAAATCGACGGTGCAAGATAATTCTTCATTGTAAACTCCTTAATACCTTTTAATATTCTTTAATTCTTCAAAAAGAAGAACATAATTCTCGTATCGTATCTTACTTACTATTCCACTATCAACAGCGCTTTTAACTACGCAGTCCGGCTCTTTTAAATGATTGCAGCCGTCAAATCTGCAGCGTCCTTCCACCTCAAAGTCAGGATAAAAATCCTTAAGCTCTTCAGCCGTAAGTTCATTAATGTATAATGTGGAAAATCCCGGTGTATCAACTATGTAAGTCGATTCTGCAATAGGTATAATCTCCGAATGTCTTGTTGTATGCTTACCGCGTTCTATCTTTTCACTTATAGAACCCGTCTGCATATAGACATTACTCTGCATAAGATTTACAAGCGATGACTTGCCTACACCCGAAGGGCCCGCAACTGTCGTGGTCTTACCCGAAAGAATCGTGCGTAACTTATCAATTCCTTCCATAGTTTTCTTCGAGGTAAATATAACAGTATTGCCTGCTCTTTCGTATACCTTGGCAATCTGCGCTTTTTCAGCATCATCTATAAGGTCTGCCTTATTAAATACCATAACGGTCGGAATACCTTCCATCTGCATTCTTATTAGGAATCTGTCAAGAAGGTTATAATTAATATCCGGGCTTTTACAAGCAAAAATCACCAGTGCCTGATCCACATTGGATACAGTCGGGCGTAAAAGCTCGTTCCTTCTTGGCAGAAGCTCACTGATGTTACCTTTTTTCTCCTCTTCGGAGATAACTTCTATGATGCAGTCATCTCCTACCGTAGGCTTCTCATTATTCTTGCGAAAGATTCCTTTCGCCTTACATTCATAGATACCGGATTCCGCTACGTGAACGTAGTAGAATCCGGCAATTCCTTTAATTATCTTACCCTGCATATACCTACTGTTTTGTATAAGTAATAGTTCTGTTCTCTTCCTGAGTAAATGTATCCGATGAATCAGCTGTATTGACATATGTCCATACTATCTTGATTGTACCGGTCTCGCTCGGAAGATCGCTAAGTTCTATCTCTGCCGGGAAGGTTGTAATATCACCGGCATATACGAACTCATCGCCCGAATAAATCTCGATATAGCAGCTTACAACACGATATGTATAACCGTTTCTCTCGATATCTCCTGCTGCTGATAAGCTTCCGTTGTACTTATAAAGCGCATTCTCAGAACCCAAAGAGATAACTATCTTAATCGTTGATGCAGGAGCTGCTGTCTTACCACCCGAAATTGACTGGGAAATAACTCTTCCTGCCTCTACTGTATTGCTATACTCGGATGTTACGGTTACAGAGAAGCCTGCAGCCGTAAGTGCTGCTCTTGCTTCAGATTCCGTCATGTTAATTACGTTAGGTACTTCTACAGATTCAGGTCCGCGGCTTATTACAAGGTTAACGGTATCACCGGAATGAACCGTTGCACCCTCACGAGGACTTACCGAGATAACTCTCATTGCCTCAACAGTCGGGCTATACTCATACGATACCGAAACAACAAGGAAGTACGGTGATGACATAAGAAGCTTCGTTGCTTCATCTTGCATAAGGTTAGTTACCTTAGGAAGCTGGAATCCTTCCGTTCCTGCACATACAACAACCTTGATTGTTGTATTCTTTTCAACCATATCACCCTTCTTAACGCTCTGTGACATAATCTGACCTTCATCATACTCATCGGATACTTCCGTACCGGTAAGCTGAATTCCGAGTCCCATCTCGTTAAGAAGCTTCGTTGCTTCATCAAGTGTAAGGCCTACGATTTTAACCATCTCAACCTTGTTACCATCTTCTTCTATTGCTGTATTGTTGTTCTTACCCGGTGTCTTGCTTACGGAGAACCAGTCCATAATGGTTCCGACAATCAAGATGATAAGAACTATAAGTGCAGCGGCAATAATGATACCGCCGATTGTAACTATTTTCTCCCACTTAGGACTAAGAAGAGGCTTCGAATCATCATCGTCATCATCCGAATCATCAAATTCTTTTCTCATATCCTTAGCTTTGTTAACCGGTGCAGGCTCTTCTGTTGTTCCTGCAATCTCATTAATCTTGTCAACTTCTTCTTTGGTAATGACACGTGTCACATTGCTTGTAGCAGGAGCCGGATCAATAACCACGAAGTCTTCGTCAGGATTCTTAGCTGCACGTTTAAGGTCTTCCAAAAGCTCGTCCATATTGTGATATCTTCTGTCAGGACTCTTCTGGGTACACTTTAGTATAATCTTCTCAAGGCTTACAGGAAGGTCTTCCACATAAGCTGACGGACGGATAATCTCCTCCTGAAGATGCTGTAAAGCAACGGATACCGCAGAATCACCGTCAAACGGAACTCTGCCCGTAACCATCTCATACATTACGATACCGAATGAGTATATATCAGACTTTGCATCAACAAAGCCGTTTCTTGCCTGTTCAGGTGATGTATAATGAACAGAACCCATAACATCGGAGCTTATGGTATTGCTTGTTGTTGCTCTTGCGATACCGAAATCCGTAACCTTAGCCTTACCGTCAATGGAAACCATAATGTTCTGAGGCTTAATGTCACGGTGAATAATGCCCTTATTATGAGCAGCTCTTATTCCGTTAGCCACCTGGATTGCAATTGCAAGGGATTCCTTAACCGAAATTCTCTCACACTTTTCTATATAAGTCTTAAGAGTAATACCCTCAACATACTCCATAACGATATAATGGAGCTTATTCTCGGAACCTACGTCGTATACGTTAACGATATTAGGATTCTGCAATACTCCCGCAGCCTTAGCTTCCGTATGGAATTTGGTAAGGAAATTAACATCTTCGCTGTATTCCTGCTTAAGAATCTTAATGGCAACATCACGCTCAATAAGCGTATCTACCGCCTTATATACGTCCGACATTCCGCCGGCGCCGATCTTATTAAGAATCTTATAGCGATTCGCTATCATTGTTCCTGCTTCTAACATCTATATACCCAATTACGGTTCAATAAGAACAACCGTAATATTATCCTTTCCGCCATTCTTATTTGCTTCCCCAATAAGATTTTCTGCCTTCTCGATTACATCTCGTCCCGTTACGACAATCTTTCTTATATCATCATCCGTTACCATATTGGTAAGACCATCGGTACATAAGAGAATTGTCTGCTCTTCCTTAAGGGAAACCTTGAAGATATCAGCTTTAACCTCATCCGCAACTCCGATTGCACGTGTTATAACATTCTTCTTCTCATGAGTTCTGGCTTTGGAAGGCTCAAGTTCGCCAAGACGAACCATCTCTTCAACAAGAGAGTGATCCTTCGTAACCTGCTTAATCTCACCTGCCGTTATAACATAGAGTCTGCTGTCTCCGACATTGGCAACATAAAGCTTATCTTCTATGACAGTCGCAGCAACAAGGGTTGTCCCCATTCCCTCAAGCTCCGACTTTTTTGCTTTTTTAATTACTTCTTCATTTGCCTTGGTAACGGCACATGTAAGAATTTCATTCACGTCTTCACTCGTCGACTTCTGTACAGACTTTACGAAAGCCTTGGTCGCGGTTGTAGACGCAAGCTTACCTCCGGCATGGCCACCCATACCGTCCGCAACAATAAACAGATTCGGAAGATTACCGACTGAAAGCTCGGATGTAAACAAATAATCCTGGTTTTCAGGTCTCTCTAATCCCCTATCCGTTAGTGCGTGAGTCTTCATCTTCCTCACCTACTTTACTCATATATTTCTTTCTAAGCTGTCCACAGGCACCGTCAATATCTCTGCCCATTTCCCTTCTAATAGTAACATTTATACCATTTTTTTCAAGTCTTTCTTTAAAACCAATGACCGCCGAACGGTCCGGAGCCACGTAGTCACGCTCTTTTATCGGATTGACCGGTATGAGGTTAACGTGACAGTTAATCCCCTTAATAAGATGAGATAATTCTGCCGCATCTTCTGCCGTATCATTCTGACCGCTGACTAAACTATACTCAAACGAAATTCGTCTTCCCGTCTTGTCAAAATATCTCTTGCAAGCATCGACAACATCATTGATGTTATACTTCAAAGCAATAGGCATAAGTGCTTCGCGCTTCGCCTGATTGGAGGCATGAAGGGACAATGCAAGCGTTATCTGTAAATCTTCATCTGCCAATTCGTCTATCTTAGGCACTAGACCGCAGGTAGATACTGTTATATTTCTCTGGCTTATGTTGATTCCGCTCTCATCCGAAAGCATCTTGATAAACTTGATTAAATTATCATAGTTATCAAGTGGTTCGCCCGTACCCATAACAACAACATTGGATACGCGTTCTCCTGTGTCTCTCTCAATACCGTATATCTGCATAAGCATCTCGCCCGCAGATAAGTTTCTCATAAGACCGTCAAGGGTTGATGCACAGAATCTGCAGCCCATTCGGCAGCCTACCTGAGAAGATATGCACACAGAGTTACCGTGCTTATAGCGCATAAATACAGATTCAATTACGGAGTCATCATATAACTTATAGAGATACTTTCTCGTACCATCAATCTTAGACTCCTGAAAAGTTACAATCTCAGGTGCGTTCATAGGCGCAATTTCGGCAAGCTTCTCTTTCAAAGCCTTCGGTACATTAAGCATCTCATCATAACTTGTTACATGCTTCTTATGAATCCACTCATATATCTGTCCGGCTCTATACTTCTTATCACCAAGCACTACTATTAAGTTTTCCAGTTCTTCTTTTGTGTAAGAAATTATATCCATAATTAATTATTTCCCTATTTGCGTTTCATAAGAGCATAATAGAATCCATCCTGTACATTGCCAGGCATAATCTGCTTTTCCTTTAAAAGCTCAAACTCAGGGTTCTTAGTAAGAAAAGCTTTCGTATTGTTCACATTCTCAGCCTTTGTAATTGTGCAGGTTGAGAACAGTAATTTTCCGCCACTCTTAACGTAATTTTTAACCGTATCAAGAATCTTTTCCTGTAACTTGGATAATTCATCAATTCCCGTTAAATTTACATTATATTTAATATCAGGTTTCTTGGCAATTACACCGATACCTGAGCATGGAAGATCTGCGATGACGACATCCATTTTGTCCTTCATAGAAGTATCGAGACTTAACGCATCGTGTACCTCGGGCTTAATTATATCAAGTCCGACTCTTTCAACATTCTCGCGTATTCTGTCAATCTTATATTCAGAGAGGTCTCTCGATACTATGTTTCCTTCATTCTCCATAAGAATAGCCGCCATGATCGACTTACCGCCAGGAGCCGCACATACATCGACTACGTTTAATCCTTTAGTAAGACCTATTGCATCAATTGCTTCCATAGAGGATATATCCTGAACATAGAATTCACCTTCGTCATATCCCGGAAGTGTCTCTATCATATCAAAATCTTTTACGATTAAAGCTTCTTTAAACTTTTCGCTTTGATTCGCAGTAACCTTGGCATCCTTAAGTTTAAGCATATAATCTTCTACGCTTATCTTGGTTGTATTGACTCTTATAACAACATCCCTTTTAACCTTGGATGCTTTGCCTATCTCTTCGATTTCATCCTTAGAATAGTCCTTAAGTAAGATCTTGATCAACTCTCTTGGCATGGAATACTTAACTTCCATGAACTCATCAAAGTTATCACGGGAAGGATACTCTATCGTATCTTTCTTTCTTATGATATTTCGAAGTACTCCGTTCATAAAGCCTTTTAAGTTCTTAAAGCCGCGTTTTCCCGCTAAGTTAACAGCCTCGTTAACAGCGGCATTATCAGGAACACTGTCCATATAGAATATCTGATATACAGCCATTCTTAATAAGTTAAGAATAATCGGCTTCATCTTATTTGTACGGGTACTTGATATATAATTAATGATATAATCAAGCTCATACATATCCTCAAGCGTTCCCATAAAGAGACGCTTAATAAAACTTCTTTCGTTCTTCGGAAGATAAGCATACTTTGAAAGCACATCGTTTAACACAAGATGTGAGCTTTTACCTTCCTTGGTTACCATAAGAAGCATTTCAAGGACTATTTCACGCGCCGAAACCTCATTAGTCACGTCTCTTTCCTCCAAAAAGTAAGATGAGTCTTAATAACTGTAATATCGAAGATGCTGCTGATGCGATATATGTATATGCAGCAGCTTTTAATACCTTATACGTAAGTTTTCTCTCATCATCGCCCAGTATTCCGTAGGTCTCAATTGCCTTCATAGCTCTGTTTGACGCATTTAATTCAACAGGCAACGTTACTATCTGGAATAATACGGCAAGTGCGAAAAGAATAATTCCAAGCTGAATTGCATAGTATCCTATACTTCCAAAGTTGCTCATACCGCCTATAACAATACCGATAACGATTATAGGCCATGCAAGTGTTGAACCTATATTGGCAACCGGAACAAGGCTTGCTCTGAATCTCATAAAACTGTAACCTTCGGCATCCTGAATGGCATGTCCGCACTCATGGCAGGCAACACCTACAGCTGCTACGGAAGTCTTGTCATATACAGGCTCAGAAAGGAATACTGTCTTATTTCTCGGGTCATAGTGATCTGTCAAAGAGCCCGAAACCTTAGCAATTCTGACATCGCTGATTCCCGCATTACGAAGCATTCTTTCAGCAGCCTGAGCTCCCGTCATACCGCTCTTTGAAAGAACTTTTGAATAAGTATTAAATGTAGACTTAACTCTTGCCTGTGCAATAAGACATATAACTGCACCGATAATTACAAGTATATAAGTCGGATCGAAATAACTAAACATTGGCATTGAACATATCCCCCTCTTCTATTTTGTTGCCTCTTAAGAATTCGCCCGCGTCCATAAGACGCTTTCCTTCAAGCTGTAATGATATAACTTTTAAAAATCCCGAACCGGTTCCTACATAAAACGTATCTTTCTCGACTTTTGCAACCTTACCCGGTTCTGCTGTAAAGCCGTCTAACGTATCTATAGCCTCAACATCGAATAATTTGAGCTTCTTACCGTTATAGCCTGTATAAGCAGACGGCCAAGGTGTCATGCCTCGAACAAACCAAGCAAGCTCGTCGGCGCTTTTATTAAAATCAATAACTCCCATTTCTTTGCGTATCATACGGGTCTTGGTAGCTTTCTCTTCATCCTGCTTGGTAAAAACCGCGCTTCCGTCTTCAAGTGCATCCAATGTCTTAAGAAGAAGGTCTCCGCCAAGTTCCATCAGCTTATCGAATAAACTTCCGGAAGTTTCCTTAGGATCAAGACGATACTCTTCCTGCATTATGATATCGCCGGTATCCATTCCTTCGTCCATACGCATTGTTGTTACGCCGGTTACTTCGTCTCCGTTAAGAACCGCCCACTGAATAGGTGCGGCGCCTCTGTACTTAGGAAGAAGTGAAGCATGAACATTAACGCATCCGTAGTTAGGAAGTGTAAGAATATCATTCGAAAGCATCTGTCCGTATGCAATTACCACTATTACATCAGGCTTATATTCATATAATTTACTTACCGCCTCAGGGTCCTTAATCTTCTCCGGCTGATATATAGGAAGGTTATGCTCTAACGCAACTTCCTTAACCTCTGAATAAGGGCTCTTATTCTTACCGCGGTAGCAATCCGGCTTGGTTACGACAAGCTCTATCTCGTGCTTTGAATTAACGAGCTTTTCTAAAGCGCATGCCGCAAAATCCGGTGTTCCCATAAATATAATCTTCATTTAATCTACCTTCTACTCTTCGACATCATAATTGGTATCGTGAATTGTATCGCCTGCAAGCTCTACATACATATGACCGTCGAGATGATCTAATTCATGACAGATACAACGGGCAAGCAGTCCCTCTCCCTCAATCGTATATTCTTTCATATCAAGGTCATATGCTTTTGCAATCACATGATTAGGTCTTTTAACCGTACCTGCTTTACCAGGATAGCTCAAGCAGCCTTCTTCACCTATCTGCTCTCCATCACTTGAAAGTATAACCGGATTGATAAGTACCATCGGCCCCTCGCCTACATCGATTACAACGATTCTTTTCAATATTCCAACCTGCGGTCCCGCAAGACCTACACCGTTAGCCTCGTACATAGTATCAAGCATATCGGTTGCAAGCTCTCTTATTCTCGGTGTTACTGCCGTAATCTCGCGACACTTCTTGGTTAAGATCTCATCACCAAGTACTCTTATTGTTCTTATTGCCATATTTACCCTCCTAAAAGCTTCCTGACGGATTGAAATCAAAAGCTACGCTTCCGTCTCTGTATTCCGTCTTCTTTCTATAGTCTTCAATTATATTCTTCCATAAGACAAGTGTCTCATATTCCTTAGCTTTAACATATATAACCTTACGGTATACATTATTAATCTTCTTAATTGTCGCATCCGCAGGACCTAAGATAACGATGTTCTTGTCGTCCTTACTCTTAATAACATCTGCGAGATCTTTCGATAATCTCTCTGCCTTTTCTTCACTGTCTGCAGTAATCATAATACTTAATAAGTTACCTGCAGGCGGATACTTCATAAGCTTCCTATAGACTATCTCCTCGTTATAGAATGCTTCGTAGTCATGACCTGATGCGGCTTTAATCGCAAAGTTATCCGGATTATAAGTCTGAATAACGACCTCGCCCGGTATCTCGCCACGCCCCGCTCTTCCCGCAGCCTGTGTTAAAAGCTCGAACGTATTCTCAGCAGCTCCGTAATCATTCGCAAATAGCGACATATCTGCCGCAAGCACTCCGACAAGCGTTACATCAGGGAAATCATGTCCCTTAACTATCATCTGCGTTCCGATCAGTATGTCCGCTTCTTTATTGATAAACGCGGCAACTATATCTTCGTGCCCGTTCTTTCCCTTGGTTGTATCCGCATCCATTCGAAGTACACGGGCTTCCGGATACTTGCTGTGAATAAGCTCTTCTATCTTCTCGGTTCCAACCTTGAATCCCGCAATATACTTTGAGCCGCATGAAGGACAGACCTTAACTTCAGAAGTCTCATATCCGCAGTAATGACATACCATTTTCTTATTGGTATGAAGTGTCAGCGACACATCGCAGTTAGGACATTTAACCACATATCCGCAGCTTCTGCAGCTTACGAATCCGGTCAATCCTCTGCGATTCAAGAAAAGCATAATCTGTTCTCTTTTATTTAATCTGTCTTTAATTAGTTCATCGAGTTTGTCACTGAATATCGATACGTTGCCTTTTCTAAGTTCTTCTCTCATATCGATCAAATGAACATCCGGCAACGGGTTCTTATAGAATCTCTCGTTTAACTCATAGAGCTTGTATTCACCTTGTTTTGCCTTATAAAAGCTCTCTAATGAAGGTGTTGCGGAGCCTAAGACAAGCATACCGCCCGATTGACGAAGTCTCTCTCTGGCAACCGGAATCGCATGATACCTTGGAATCTGATCGCTTTTATACGCACCTTCATGCTCTTCATCTATTACTATAAGTCCTATATTCTTAAACGGAGTAAAAAGCGCACTCCTTGGGCCAATCATTATATCCACTTCGCCGTTTTCCACGCGGGAAATCTGGTCAAATCGCTCTCCGTCGGATAGCTTCGAATGAAGTACAGCAATTCTCTCGCCGAAACGTCTGTAATAGCGAATCAACGTCTGATATGTAAGCGCGATTTCAGGGATAAGTAAGATTACCTGCTTACCGTCACGAATTACTGCATCCATAATCTCCATATAGACTTCGGTCTTACCGGAACCCGTAACTCCCTTAATAAGGCTTACATTATTCTTACCCGACT
>JAEENO010000013.1 GCA_016283755.1 Lachnospiraceae bacterium
AGAGAGAATGACGGATGCGGACAAGAGTACGGGCATCGGCGTGGAGATAACTCTCGATGAGCCTGATGAGAATATAATCCTCGGTCTTGAGGTTAAGTCCCGCGTTCAGACAGCCGCACTTGAGAACGTATTACAGATTCCCACAGAAGCATATAATTCCGATGAAGAAGGCGATTATGTATTTGTCGTTAAGAATAAGAAAGCCGTTAAGACATTTGTTGAGGCAGGAGCCAAGAATGATGATATGATAGAGATATGTTCGGGACTGAATGAGGGAGATGTCGTTGTTTGGAATGACTCAGTTATGTTAACCGACGGTATGGATGTGAACATCAAATAAGGAATACCATTATTCGCTCTTGAAAGGATAATCATAATGGAAACAAAGAAAGAAATACTTACGGTTAAGGATTTATCCAAGACTTTTTCAAACGGATCTGTACAGCAGCACGTATTAAAAAACCTTAACCTGTCAATTTATAAAGGTGACTTTACCGTAATAATGGGTAATTCCGGTTCCGGTAAAAGTACTCTTCTGTATGCCCTGTCAGGAATGGACAGACCGTCGCTGGGTACGATCACATATTATACGGGTGATGGTGATGAGAAGAAAGAGACAGAGATATCAACCTTCGGTAATGATAAGCTTGCGATGTTTCGTCGTGACCACGTCGGATTTGTATTCCAGCAGAACTACTTAAATGACAGCATGAGTGCACTTGATAATATCATGGTGTGCGGACTTCTTAAGACGGAGAATCGTAAGGAATTGGCAGACAGAGCCAAAAGTCTGCTTACAAGTGTTGAGATAGGTGAAGAGGACTGGAACAAATTCCCGACACAGATGTCAGGCGGACAGCAGCAGAGAGTTGCCGTTGTAAGAGGTGTAATCAACAAGCCTGAGGTACTGTATGCCGATGAGCCAACGGGAGCACTTAACTCACAGAACACGGAGAATGTCCTTAATATACTTACCGATCTTAATAACGAAGGTCAGAGCATAGTCATGGTTACACATACGGTCATGGCTGCAGAGAGAGGTAACAGAATTATATATCTTTCGGACGGTGTTATTTCCGATGAGATAGACTTAGGACCCTATGTCGGCGGATATAAAGATGAGAGCAATCCGCGCATTGAAGAAGCCAAGGAACGTCACGCACGTCTTAAAGCGTTCTTACAGAATATGGGATGGTAAAAGAGGATGTACAGATATTTCTTTATTGCAAAGAATAATATGAAGAAACAGAAGAAGGATATGATAACCTTCTTGATTATGACACTGATCTCGGCGGCAATGATCTATTTAAGTATTACCATGCTTATAGGCGCAGCCAATGTCTTGCAGACCAACAGTGATAATATTAACGGCGCGGATATTCTTATATTGACTTACGGAAATCTCGATGCCAATACCGATAAGATTGAAGAGATATTAACCGGCAATAAGAACATCGGAGAATTTGAAGACAATGATTTCTTATATGCGGCCAGCACCAAGTTCAGACATAAGGGAGAAAAGAAATGGACCGATAATCCTACGTTTTTCTTAAAAAGCAATGAACCCAGAACAATTCAGACCACAAGCATAGATATATCCGGGTTGCAGAAGGGTGAGATCATTTTACCGATTGCGCTTTCAACATCATTTAAGACAGGAGAGACAATTGAGTATAAGATTGATGAAAAAAAATATACGTTTAAGGTTGCCGGATTTAACGAGGATTCTTATTTCTGTTCTCCTATGAATATGGCATCATATCTTACGTTTATTACGGAAGATGATTTTGATGATATCAGATTTGAGAATACCGATTCCATAGTTGTATCGGGTAAAAGAATCGCAACCAAACTGTCAGGTACAGCCAGAAAGAAAAAGGTTGATGAGGGTGTACTGTCCGATGCAATAGTTAATGAATATATTGTATGGCGATCTGAATACAATGCAGCCAACCCCGATGTGTCGATTCCGGGATACAGTTTCCTGCCGCAATCGATTATGTATCCTGCATCGCTTATACTTCCGTATATGTTCGTTGCGATGGTTTTACTGTTCGCTTTTATAATATTCGTAATCTCTCTGGTCATTATAGATTTCAGTGTTAAGAATTTTATCATGACCAATATGAAAAATACCGCAATCATGGAAGCATCCGGATATACGGTAAGAGAACTTGTACTTATATTACTCACACAGCTGCTAACGGTATCGGGGCTTGGCAGTATATGCGGAGTGCTTATAAGTGCACTTATAGCAGGCAAGGTCGGTAAAGTGTTACTGTATCTTCTCGGACTTGACTGGAATCAGCCTATATACTGGAACCTCGGTATACTGGTAATACTCGGAATATGTCTGGTGGTTGTTATACTTACCGTTATACTCGGAAGAGATTATAAGAAGACAACAGTGCTTGAAGCA
>JAEENO010000014.1 GCA_016283755.1 Lachnospiraceae bacterium
GGAAGCGATGTTAATGATGCGACCGTAGTTGGCAGGAATCATTGCTTTTTTCGCAACGGATCTTGCAACCTTGAAGGAACCGAAGAGGTCGATGTTCAGCTCGTTGCTAAACTGCTCGTCGGTAATGTCCTCTGCAGGAGCAACCGCACCGGTTCCGGCATTGTTAATTAAAATATCGATGTGACCGAAGTGTGCAAGGGCTTCATCTACGGCCTTCTCAACATTTTCGGTATCTGTGATATCACACTTAATTGCTAAGGTCTCTACGCCGTACTCGTCATGGATTTCTTTGGCAACGGCTTCAATCAGCTCCTGACGTCTTGCAAGAGCGATGATGGAAGCGCCCTGTCTAGCCAGAGCCTTGGCCATCTGTACGCCGAGTCCGGTGGAACAACCGGTGACAAGTGCTACTTTTCCTGATAAATCAAACATTTTATTCATATTACACTTCCTTTCTGCAAGAGCAATTAAATTTTATACAATGTATTATATCATGCGAAACAATTGTGTGCAATACAATTTTGACTCAGGAACTCCGTCCCGGGGAGTCATTTTAGTTCGGCGAGGAATTGCTGAATTCGCTCATAGCGTTCCATAACTGCTTTGTGAGCAGGGTCCGGAATCCAGCTTCCGTTGTGATGATGAATGGTGTAGGTATGCTTTGTATTGTAAATTACACCCGTATCAAAACTCTTAGCTGTTAACGTCTCAAACGGGTATATCGTAATATCTTCCACGAATTGGAAACCACCGTTTTTTACCAGACCATGTTCTGCAATCACCTTGGTGTAGCGCACGGGGCAGGTGGAATTATCCCAGGAACCATCCGGCTTCAGATATGGTCTGCGCTCGTAGCTCCTGCAGATATCCTCGATAATTGGATGCCCCGGACGGGCGCCCATGCCGGAACCGCATTCGATACGATCCAAGGATTCGAAACTCATATACGCATCGTTGTACAGCAAATCATCGATAGAGCGAACCATCTCCACATCCAAATCCATATAGATGCCGCCGTATCTGCGCAGCAAGTCTGCCCTGGCGTAATCCGAGGCAAAAGCCCAATTCTTATGCGCCAGTGCCTGCTCATAAAAAAGACAACGCCCGGGTTGGTACGTATCCAACGTCCAAATCTTGATTTCAAAATCCGGGGCATACTTCCTCCAGGACGCCAAACAGCGTTGATACAACGCCGGCAGCGGATTGTCTGAGAACCAAATGGCATGAATCACCCTTGGAATCTGCGGGGTATCGTGCTTCCGATAGCCAACCGGTGGCTTTTCTACGGATAATAGCTGAATATCCTCGTATAACGCTTCAAGGTACATGGCCGGAACCGCTTCAAAGGCCGACAACTGTGCATCGGCTTTTAGCTGATTCATGATTTCCTCATATCCGGTTACTGCAACCAGAATCACCGTGCGTTTGGGGTTTTGCACCGCAAGGTCTTCTTTCCCTAGACGCGGAAAATGTTGTTCTTCCAACAATATATCCGTACTTCCACTTGGGTCCACGATTCCCTTTAGATTTGCCAGCAACCCGCTTTTTTTCAAAAACGGATAGGTGCTGTTGCGAAAATGCTTCCCGCTGCCCCAGCAGATGATGTCTTTGTTATGCAATTCACGAAAATACTCTGAAATCGTCATAGGCGCTTATGCTCCAAGATTCGGCCAAACCAGAATTTTACTAATGATAATAATCACAATCAGTGGCAGATACAGATCAACTGCTCTCCATACTCTTGCCAACGGAGTGGCATCCTTTTCGTTGTAAAAAACACGTCCATCGGTATCGTAATAAAGGTTAATCCGATCCCCGGGTGTCATCCGACGCAACTGAAAATAGTAATAGTAGCGTTGCTGTTGGATATACGGGTGCAGATAGCGATAACGGTAGTAGCGCACACGAATCTTCGTGCCCGGAATAACGAATCCCTCGTTCTTCATCGCAACTACCGACGGACTGTCTAAGTGCGCTAAAATTTTTCGATTGTGTTCTTTTGCATCCTGGAATTTGCGCTTTCCTTCACTGAATACCGGAATTCTGGACATTGCAAAGCGCATTCCGCCGTATACAACGATGCAGATGATTAGCCAGGTTACAATCTGCCATACCGGTGTGTTTTGAAAGCTGTCGATAAGCTCTTGTCGAATTGTCATTTTGTTTTCTCCCCTTAAAATGTTTTGCCCATAAGTTTGGCTCAAGATTGAGTATACTCTTTTTGCGCTGGCGAATGAACCCCCGGGACGGGGTTCCTGGGTCAAATTAGACAGGTGAAAAAAATGTGGATAGCGCCTCGGAGTTTTGTTAGAATGAATAACGTAGTCCGTGTGGATAAGCGGAGTATTTTTTTATGTCCACGTGGATCATTTCTGAATAAAATGTTGGAGGAAAGAGGAGAGTTATGCACAAAAGAAATTTCTCCCGAGTCATTGCGTTTGCGATGGCTCTATTTATGCTAGTTACAATCATGTTTACTAGCGTCGGCACCATTACCGTATGGGCCGAAGAACCGACAGCAAGCACACCTGCTGCCGGGGATTCATCTACGGGTTTCACAGACCCATCAAGCACACCCACAGAACCTATAAACAACCAAACACCACTGGAAACGGTAGCGGTACCGCAGGTGTCCGTTGCAGCCGGTGAGGTCACCAAGGACACCGCAGTACAGCTTACCTGCGAGACCGAGGGGGCTATCATCTATGTTTCCCGGGAGGAAAACAGTGGTTACAAGGAATACGACGGCAGTGATATTACAATTGCCGAAGACACCACACTATGGGCGTATGCAAGCAAGGAAGGTATGAGTGACTCCGCGCGCGTATCTTATGCATACACCGTAAAGGTGGAAGAGCAGGCAACTACATTGTCACAGACCATTACCGCCGTAGCAGACGGAACACAGTTTGTAATTTACAATGCAGATCAAAAATTGGTTTTGGGCAATGGCTTAAAACATGTTGCAACCACCGTTTTAGAAGACGGCAGCTTGCAGTTGACTGCAGAGATGGCAGTATTAACTGCCCATGCTAATGAACAGGCAGACGGCAGCACCTGGTGGACACTAAGTACTGCAGACGGTAAGTATTTAACAACTTCCGGTCGTAGCAACCTTGCACTCAATGATAGTGTAGTGGACGGAAGCTATTGGATTTTGGAATCTGATAAGGATGGCAATGCGTATTGGAAAGCGGCCAAAGTTGTTAATACCTACAACGGCAAAACACAGCCTATTTATTTGGAAGCATATAACGGCAAGTTCACCGGATACAATACCGGAAAAGCAGAGGGCAACAAAGCCTTTGCTATGCGTCTGTATGCAATGCCGGGCACCGTACTGCCGGAAGTAACACCAGAAGCAACCGTGGACGACTCCATCACTGCAACAGTAGCACAGTGGGCCGGCAACGGTGATTACAGCGGACTTTCTGAGGAAGCCGGCTGGGATATTGCCGGTGATCGTTATGAGACCAACGACATGGCAGATGCTACTTCCGGTTATTATGTAGTAAGCGGTGGCAAGCACGTGCAGCCTTTTACCACAGGAACCGGAACCAATGCCGGCGGCGTGAAGAATTACTACATGGGCGGCGCCGGAATCGGAGCGACAGAGGGCGACTATGCGGAGTTTGCAACCAGCTCCTTGGGCTATGGCGACATGAAGTTGTCCTTCCGTATGCGCGGAACCGGCGGAGCAACGGCCGGAATGCAGCTGCAGTATTCCACCGACGGAAGCACCTATGCAAATTTCGCAAATGGAAGCTATACCTGTAGCTACACCAAGTATGTGAACAATAAGCCTACGGAAAAGAAGGCTGAGGGCAACATTACTGACGGAATTGCCAAGACCAACTATGTAAAAGATTTGGTATCCCAGTACATTACCTTTACCTTTGATGTACCACAGGGGGCAGCCAATGCAGAAAAGTTGTATATCCGACTGGTACCACTGGCAGAGCGTGCCACACCGACAGATAAGGAAGGCGGCAAGGCAGTCGCCAAGACTGGAACCCTGCGCCTAGATAGCGTACAGTTATTGGGACATCCGATTGTAGCAGGTGACCAGGTTGGTTATATCAAGGCCAATCCGGGAAGCGGCGAGATTGCAGGGAATACTGCAATTGAGCTTACCACCGCAACCGAAGGTGCCACCATTCTCTATTCCATGGATAAGGGTGCAACCTTCCAGGCCTATGATGCAGCCAACAAGCCGGTGATTACTGAGTTCCCGGCATGCATCGTTACCTATGGAACCAAGGACGGCTGCAAGAACAGTGCAACCGCCATCTATCAGTACACCCAGAGCAAGGTGCAGTCCGTCATTGCCAATCCGAACGGCGGTGCCATTCCACAGGGGCAGAAGATTACCCTGCGTACCAAGACCGAAGGGGCAACCATTCGATATGCATATGTTACGGATGATAATCAGAGCGATGCAGATCTTACCTGGAATGATTATGTAGAGCCTTTTGCAGTAGATACTTTGCCATGCACCATTCGTGTGAAAGCGGTAAAAGAGGGCTGGCAGGACAGCGCGGTATCCACCTTGAAGTTTACCAAGCGGCAGAACGACAAGTACAACGTCTATTTTGGACAGATTCATGCTCACACCAACTTTTCCGATGGTGCGGGTTCACCGGAAGAAGCTTTTGAGCATGCTTCCAAGGAAGTGGACAACTTAGATTACTTATGTATCACCGATCATTCCAACTCCTTGGATGGAGCAGAAGACAGCGATATCACCAAGAATACCGATGCGGATGCGACAAAAGAGTGGACCAGAGGCCATGAATTGGCGAAGCAGTACAGTACTGAGGATTTTACCTGTATCTACGGATATGAAATGACTTGGTCCAACGGACTTGGTCACATGAATACCTTCAATACGGAAGGATTCCAGAGCAGAACCCAGAAGGAGTTCTCCACTTACGGAACGGCATTGAACAATTACTATGCGAAGTTGCGTCAGGTTCCGGATTCCGCAAGTATGTTTAACCACCCGGGAACCACCTTCGGTGACTTCCAGGATTTCGCATACTACAGCGAAGACAACGATGCGGTAATCACCATGATTGAGGTTGGTAACGGAGAGGGAACCATTGGTTCCAGTGGATATTTCCCATCCTATGAGTACTACACCCGTGCACTGGACAAGGGCTGGCACGTGGCTCCGGCCAACAACCAGGATAACCATAAGGGAAAATGGGGCGATGCCAATACCGCAAGAACCGTTGTTTTGGCAGACACCAATACGGAAGCGAACATTTACGATGCTATGAAGAACTATCGTATGTACGCAACCGAGGATAATAACTTAAGCATCTACTACACACTGGATAACTACATTATGGGAACCCAGTTGGACAAGGATGCGGTAGGGGAAACCGTACATATTCGCGGAGAGCTTACCGACGCTGACACCACCTCTACCCGTAACGGCAAGGCAGAGCAGCTTGGCAAGGTGGAGGTCATTGTAAACGGTGGCCTTAGCGTTGCAAGCAAACAGGTAAACACCAATGCACAGGTGGTTGAGTTTGATATTCCGGCAAATTACTCTTACTACTATTTGAAGGTAACAGAAGCCGACGGCGATATCGCAGTAACCGCTCCGGTTTGGGTTGGCACTGTAGAGGCTTGCGGAATTAACAAGACCTACACCAACACCGCTCTTTGCGTAGCGGGCGAACCGGCAGACATCAACGTGGACTTTTTCAACAACGAGAAGACGCCACTGGAGATTGAAGCCATTACCGTAACCGCTGACGGCGAGGAGGTTGCAACCTTCCGTGGTGATGCACTTGCAGAGCAGAAGGTGAATGCGATTGCCAGCAAGAGTACCGGTACTTTTACCACGATGTGGGCACCGGAAAAAGCAGGCACGGTCAAAATCGGCGTTACAGTGAAAGCAAAACTCAATGGTGTTGAGAAGCAGTACACCGGAACCATGAACATGAAGTTTACCAGCCCACAGCTGGTGGGCGATGTGGTGGTAGACGGAACCCACTACAATGATTATGTCAACGGATATTATGCCAATAATGTCACCAGCTTCGTGAAGCTCGGTGCCAACAAGAACTTACGAGTTCGTGTAGAAAAGAACGAGATTACGGCAGAAACATTAAAGAATTGCCAGCTTCTCGTTATTTCCGCTCCTGCGAAAAAGAAGGGCGAAGCAAACGGGGTAAATTACGTAGCCAGCCACTATAGCGAGGAATTCCTGGGTACCGTGAAGGACTACGTAGCAAATGGCGGAACTGTCATCATCTGCGGTATGGCGGATTATCAGGATCAAGCAACGGGATCTACTGCAATTGAGCAGAACAAGTTGTTAGCAGCCATTGGATCTACCATTCGCATGAACAGCGATGAGGTCTATGATGAAGTAAATAACGGAGGACAGGCATATCGTCTGTACCCAACCAACTTCAATATGGACAGCAAGTTCATGGCCGGCATTGCAGCAGAGCAGAAGTACAGCCAGTACAGCGGATGTAGCGTGGATATTACCAATGCAGGCGCAACGGATTTGGTGGATGAAGCAGAAGCCCTGGTTCGCGGTTTTGATACCACTTATTCCGTAGATTGTAAGGACGATAATGGCAAGGTGATTGGTAATGGTACGGCTAAGTTGCCATACACCAAGGTGGTTCAGCCGGGCAATGTTGTTTTTCTTGCCCATCAGAGCACCAAAGCAGGAGGAGATATCTTCGTATCCGGCGGTATCTTCATGTCCGACTTCGAAGTAAATGCAGAGATGGACAACAATGATTCTCTGCCATACGCGAACCGTAACATCATCTTAAACATCTTGGATAATAAGGCCGTTCAGATGGAAACCACACCGATTGCCGAGGTTCGTAAGGCGGCACACGGTGAAGTATTTGCAGTAGAAGGTTATGTTACCAGCGGAACCACCAATCCGGACACCACCTTCTTCGATACCATTTACATTCAGGACGACACTGCGGGAATCGATATTTTCCCATATGCAGAGAGTGGACTTGCCATCGGAACCAAGGTTCGCGTGGTTGGTACCGTGGACGACTACCAGGGTGACCTGGAGTTGCGTGCGATTTCTGTTACCGTGGACAAAGAGGCAGAGCCTAAGGTCTATGCACCGAAGGTAGTAGATACCAAGACGGCGATGGATTATGAAGCATTGGGCGGATCTCTTTTACAGACCAAGGGTAAGGTTAGCCGCATTCGTATGGCTTCTGACGGTAAGACCATCGAGGAGTTCTGGCTGAAGGATCACACCGGCGCAGAGGCAGCGATTTTTATCGACGGATACATTCTCTCCGGAACTACCGGTAAGAATGAATTGGCAAGCTTTGTAAAAGTCGGCGCTAACATTGAAGCTACCGGTATCCTGTATATGCATCCGGAGGATGATCAGGTAGAGAGCGTTCCGGTCTTCCGTGTACGCGACTGTGATGATATCAAGCCGGTAAGCGAAGAAAAACCGAGCCAGCCATCCATCGGACAGCGGATTGTAAATGCAATTTCTAACGCAGTCAACACGGTTGTAGAGAAAATTCAGGAAGGCGCTCGCCGTGTACGTAACTTCTTCCGCAGAATTTTCCGCGGCAATGAAGCGGCAGCGGAGCGTGCAGAAGTAACGGAGGCAGCTGCTGTGGAAGCGCCTAAGGCGAACAACACCTTAAGCACCGACAATGTGGCGGGGGATGCCCTAACGCAGGAGCCGGCAAGCCAGTCTAAGCCAAGCATTCCGGTGGCACCGATTGCTGCAGGATGTGCGGTTGCAGTTGTGGCAGCAGGTACTGTAGTAGCCAATAAGTTTGGATTATTCAAAGTTTTAGCAAAGTTATTGAAAAAGTAAGTTATGAAATCTAAGAACAACATCGGGAAAATTCTCGCCACGGCACTCTTCGGAGTGCTGATGGTGGGACTTCTCATTTTTGCCAACTATGACAGACCGCACTACACCATTACCGAGAGCACCGGTACGGAGTACGAAACCGCCAAAGTGCTGTCGGTGGAAGCGGACAATACTACGGTGGATACCACCACAGAGAACGTCAAGAAGGGCAGCACGGAACTGAAAATCAAGATTCTTACAGGCAGATATAAGGGAGATATCTGCTTCGTGGAGAATTATTACAGCGCCATGTACAACGTGGATGTGGCAGCAGGGGATACGGTGAGTGTGCGTATTGATACCACCGGCAAGGGAACCTATACTGCTGCGATTTATAATTACAATCGCATGCCGCTGTTTATTGGTCTGATTGTGCTGTTTGCGGTGACGTTGATTCTTTTGGGCGGTCGACAAGGGGCCAAGGCTTTTGCGGGACTGGTGTATACGGTCATCTGTATTTTCTTCTTGTTACTACCGCTGTCCCTAAAAGGCGTGCCTTGTATTCCGCTGACTTGTGTCATCATTTTTGCCACCAGTGCCGTGTGCTTCTATCTCATCGGTGGATGGCAGGTGAAGACTGTTGGTGCAGCGCTTGGAAGCTTGTGTGGTGTCTTGGCGGCAGCTGTAATCGGAGGAATTGCAGCCCGTTTAGGTGGAGTGACGACCTTCCAGATGGAGGAGGCGGAAGCGCTGCTTCTGATGAAGAACAATTTTGCTATCGGGTTACGGGGCTTATTTGTCAGTGGCATTCTCATTGCAGCCATGGGGGCTGTGATGGATGTTGCCATGACCATTGCCTCGGCCTTAGACGAGGTGCATCGTTTGAATCCGGAGCGTACCAGAGGAGAACTGTTTGTGTCCGGTATGAACATTGGACGAGACGCCATGGGTACTATGGCAAATACTCTGGTATTAGCCTATGTGGGAGGAGCGTTGAACATGCTAGTGTTGATTTACTCCTACGGTGTATCCTTCCGACAGTTGGTGAATACCGATTTTGTTATGATTGAATTGATTCGTGCCATCGCAGGCAGCATGGGAATCTTCCTGACGGTACCTGCGGTGTCACTGATTTGCTCCTATCTATATGGGAAGAAAAGGCGGGCGTAACGGTTGAATAAGGGAATTTGGAAAAAGAGCATGGTTTGCACGCTGGCGCTCTGTAGTGCCCTCATGTGCGTTGGATGTCGGGCAGATGGTCCGGTACCATCCAAGCACGCGGTGAAGCGCTACGTAGCCAAGCTTTGCGATGAAAGCGTAAAAATCATCGATACAGAAAACATCAGCGAGTCACCTCGCGAGGTAGACTATACCTTTGCATCCAGGGAGCGGGATCTGAACTTTACGGTACGAAGCTATCGCATGGGTGTTGGAATTCCAACATCCGATGCGACGCTTTGGTATCAGAAGAAGATAGATGACAATTACTGGCAGAAGGTGCAGGAGTATTATCGGCCGAAGATGAAAGAAGTTTTTGATGCGGTGCCGGAGAATGACAGGGGCGATATCGAAGTGAATTCCGTGGAAGATATCGAGCAGGCTGCAAAGTGTGTCCATGACGCCAACGTCATTTATAGCGAGGAGTTGAACTATAACTCTGCCGAACGGGTGCAGTCCCACCCATATACGCGCCTCTATTTTACCGGCGTGGTGACGGAGGATGCGCATTATAACGTGTTCCATGCAATTGATATCGATGGCTCCGCCGACAGTGTGGAAAAAATAACAGCGACGCTTCGAAAAGAGGTGGCCCAGGGCATCAAAGACGGCGAATTGGACGGATCTGCCTATGAGGGCCTGGATGAGGAACTGTCTGCGACCCATGCATCGAAGTTAGAGCACATTTATCTGGATGATGAGGAGATGCTCTATGATAACAACGACAGTCCCTATGTGTACTATGGATTGATTACGGATGATTATGCATACGCTTTTTACGATTATGATGCAGAAAGCTACATGATGGTATGCGATTGCGGATTTGTAAAGAGCTCATGGGGAAGTCCGGCATTGGTGGTTGCCGAGTACGTGGACCACTTAGGCGGCACCTACGTGATTGAAGACGCCAAAGCCCAGGAGGATAGCGATAAATTCGATCTGAAGTCCCGGTGGACCATCGGGGACCATACTTGGGTGATGACCGGCAGATATCGTGATAGTGATGAGGTGGGAAAACAGAAAATACTGGATGTTGTGGTGAAGCGTGACGGCAAGAAGATTCCGCTAACCATGTACAACAGCCCGGATAACCGCCCGTTGTTTAGCCTGACGGTAGAGGATTTCTGCAAGTTATTCGACTTAACCTACCGGGTGGATGAAGAATCCGGCGCAATCTATTTTGACTCAGGAACTCCGTCCCCCTGAGTCATTTTTGCATTGTTGCAGGGGGTCAATTGTTCTATAATAGAGGTGGTAGTTAGCAGGATATGGGGAGGCTTGTTGTTGCGTATGACGTATTCAATGATAAGTGGGCTGGCACTGATTGTGAACCTCATAATTAACCATCTGGCGCTTCGAAACACCAAGGGACACTTTGGCGAGCGATTGGAAGAGCATCGGGTAGCCGTGCGCTATTGTCTGTTTGTCGAAGCATCGAATTGCTTTTTTGCAGTGGACATCGCCTGGGGACTCCTAGACGCACACCACGACGTGGCACCACTGTTTCCGCTACTATATACCGTCGGTGTATTATATTTTGCCTTCATGTTTCTTACGATGTTGACGTGGGCGCGCTACATCGTTGCATATCTGAACAAAGAACGACTGCGTAGCAAGGCGCTGCTGTATGCTGTGTGGTCCATGTTTACTTTGGGACTTATCTATTTACTCTTGAATTTTGGGCATCCGTATATTTTTTCCTTCAACGAACAACATGAATATATTCCGGAATCCGGCAGATATATCGCATTTTTGCTGCAGGTTGCGGTTTATGTGGTGGTGTCTACGTACATGTTTTACATTGCCCACAAAACCCGTGGCGAAGAAAAAGTGCGGAGACTTGCCGTTGGCATCACGTGCGTTGCAATGGAGCTTTTCTTGATTCTGCAGATATTAGACCCCACAAAACCTTTTTATGCCATGGGCCTGATCATTGGAATCTGCATGATGCATTCCTATGTGGAGCTTGGGGAAAATAAGGAAAAACGCGTATATGACAACATCGCCAAGGGCCTGGCGGAAGACTATGCGGCGATGTATTACATCGATACCGAGACGGGGGAATACCAGGAATACGTGGCAAGCGAGGAATACAAGTCCATGAATATTCCTGTCATCGGTCGGGATTTCTTCGGGGAGACCCAGGCGAACATCGATGCTTACGTGCATCCGGACGACCGGGAGTTAGCGAAATCGTTGTATCACAAGGAAACCATGCTTGCAAACTTAGAAGGCCGGAAATCCTATTCTTACAAATACCGATTGATGGTCAATGGCCAGCCGAGAATCTTTCTTTTTACCATTAAGCTTGCCAACGACGGTCGCAATCTTGTCTTATATGAAAAAGACATCGAGGACGATATCCGTGCAGAGTTGCAGCGTCTGGAAGCAGAGAAGAAGCAGGTCACCTTCACTCAGATTGCGGAGAGCCTAGCGGTCAACTACGACGTGATTTACTATGTGAATGCGGAGGATGCAGACTACATCAGCTTCGAGTGCAGAAATATTTACGGCCAAATGGATATGAAAAAACGCGGGGATGACTTTTTCGCGGATTGTCAGGATGAGATCCTGCAAATTGTTCACAGAAACGACCGTGAGATGGTGATGGATTTCTTGAAAAAAGAGAATCTGGAGAAAGCCTTAGATACCTATAAGAGTAGCGGCCTTGATTATCGGATTATGATTGGAAAGAAAGCCCATTATGTTCGATTGACAGTGCGCAAGACCAGCGACGACAGCCACTACATCATCGGTATTGAAAATGTGGACGATGAGATTCAGAAGGAAAAACAGCATCTGAAGGCATTGCTTACGGAGAAGGAACTGGCTCGCCGGGATGAGCTGACCGGTGTGAAAAATAAAAACGCATACCATGAACTGGAAAAATCCGTACAGGAAAATATCGAGCATGGTTTGGATTATCTGACCTTTGCCCTAGTGGTGTGTGATGCCAATAATTTGAAGCAGATCAATGATACAGAAGGCCACGTGGCAGGGGATGAGTACATTAAGAGTTCAGCAAAACTGCTCTGCGATATTTTTGTTCACAGTCCGGTGTTCCGTGTGGGCGGTGATGAGTTCGTTGTTTTCCTGCGTAGCGACGATTTTACCAACCGGGAAAAATTGATGAAACAGTTGCGGGAACAGGTGACGGAGAACCTGCGAACCGGGAAAAGACCGATATTAGCATCCGGTATGGCAGAGTACATCCCGGATAAGGATAGCCTGGTGTCCGATATTTTTGACCGGGCCGACAAGGAAATGTACGAAAACAAACAAAAACTAAAGCAAGCAGAGGCAATTGCAACCTTACAATAATGTAAGATAACACAAAGGAAATGTAAGCCAAATCAAAGGCAATGCATTTCCTTTTTTGTTACCCTTGGATTATCAAATGATTCATCAGGGAGGACATAACAAGATGAAGGTGTTAAAAAAGATTGTAAAGGTAGTTGTAAGTGCTGTATTGGTGGTATCCATCGCATTGTTGGTTTGCCTCAATTTCAAAACCGTACTTGCAGCCCATAAGAATCATGCAGTGATCGAAGCTGCCAAGCAGGTGACTGACCTTACGATTCCGGAAGGGGTGCAAATCGTAGGACTTGGAGAGGCGAGCCACGGTAGCGTGGAGTTCCAGGAATCGAAGTTGGATGTATTACAGATTCTGGTAGAAAAGTATGATTACCGCGCCATTGCAATCGAAGCAGACTTTTGTGATTGCTTGGCTGCCAACGCGTACGTACAGGGCGGCGAAGGAAATGCAAGAGATATTGTAAACAACTTCGCTTTTACCATCTATCATACCCAGCAGATGGCAGATCTCTTGGAGTGGATGAGAGCATACAATGCAGGTGTGGAAGCGGACAATCGCCTACGTTTCTATGGATTCGATATGCAAAATCCGGAACCCGGAGTGCCATATCTGATTGGATATTTGGATGCCCATGACATTCGCGATTGCGGAACAACAAACCTAAAAATTCTGGCAGACGAGAATCGTACGGAACCACTGACAGAGCAGAACCTGAACGGAATTCAGGCGGAACTTACTGCTATTGAAAAGGCCCTGGAGTCACAGGATGAAGATTTCGATACCATCTGCGCAGGCAAGGTGGTAGAGAATATCCGGACAGCAATGGAGTACTATACCATGGATGGGGCGGATATGCTCACTTTCCGTGATGCTTCTATGGCGGCGAATGTCAGCTGGATTCTGGATTTGGAAAAAGAAATCGGAACCGGTAAAGTCATGTTAGCAGCTCACAACGGACATATCGGATTAAGGGATCAAAGTGGTTATCTAAGCATGGGTGTCGTATTAAAAGAGCAGTATGGCGATGCCTACTATAGTCTTGGTACCGACTTCTTCAAGGGAAAATCCAATATTCGTGTAATCGGTGCAGATAAGCGTAAGGACTTCTTCGTAACCACAGCAGATCCTATGGCTTATCAGGCAAAGTACATAGAGGACCATCGTTACTATGTAGATTTTGCATCCCTTGATCAAGCAACCAACGAGAAGGTATACGACATGGTGCACAAGCCAATGTCCACCGGAAGCCTAGGCGAAAGTTTCAGCGAAATAGGTTACCTGATGCATTCTGCTTATCGCCTGAATATTGAACCGGTGAATCTTTATGACGGCATGATTTTCTACTATGAAGTAACTGCCATCGATCCGGAATAGTGTGTTATCATAGTAGAATGATAATCAACACAGGACAACGAACCGACATTCCGGCTTTTTACGCCCAGTGGTTCGCAAATCGGTTAAAAGAAGGATTCGTCTGCGTGCGAAATCCATATAACGAGAGCCAGGTGAGTCGGTATCGGCTGGACTCGTCGGTGGTGGATGTGATTGGCTTTTGCACCAAGAATCCGGCACCGATGTTTCCTTACATGGAGCTATTAAAGGATTATGGCCAGTATTGGTTTGTCAGCATCACGCCCTATGGTCGGGATATTGAGCCTAATGTGAAGGATAAGCACCGGCTGATACAAGATTTTCGGCACTTATCGGAGACGGTAGGCGTGAATTCCGTGGGATGGCGTTATGATCCAATTCTGCTAACGGAGCGTTACACCATGGACTATCACATCCATGCCTTTGCACAGATTGCCGAGGCCCTGGACGGATATACCAAGACTGCGGTAATCAGTTTCATCGACCTGTACCCGAAGGTGCGGCGGAATTTTCCGGAGGCCAGAGAAGTGTCGAAGGAAGACCGAATCGCATTGGGGAAGGAACTCATTGCAATCGCCGCACAGCATCATATGGTGGTAAAACCCTGTGCGGAAGGGGACGACCTGGCACCGTACGGCGCGGATTGTAGCGGATGCATGAAGCTCAGTGATTATGAGACGGCCATCGGCGCTCGCTTGAACGCCCCGAAGAAAAAGGGCGCCCGGGCAGAATGTGCCTGCTATCTGTCTTGCGACATCGGAGCGTACAATACCTGCAAGCATTTGTGCCGCTATTGTTATGCCAATGCCGAGAATAGCCTGGTGCTGGAGCTTAGTAAGCGCCACGATCCGACATCTCCGTTTTTGATTGGGAATTATATGCCCGGGGACCAAATTCACGATGTACCCCAGGAGTCCTGGATTGACCGGCAGCTACGTCTGCCACTATGACTCAGGGACTCCGTCCCGGGGGTTCGAAATAGAATGGGAGGAAAACAAAGATGATACATATGGCAATGATGCTGGCTTCTGAACAAGGCAGTTTTCAGGAAGAGTGGGCAGAGCTAGTAGAAACATGGCATGAGCTTTTGGATACGTTAAAACTGTTTGGATCTAAACAATCCTTGCTTGGCTTAACCGTAATTATACTGTGCGTAGTAATGTGGGTGACACTGAAAAAAACAGGCCTCATAGATACCAAGAAACAGAAAGCGGAGAAGCAGGGACGCACCATTGCGGCATCCTATATCAATGATGTGCCGGAGGATGTATTTCGTGGGGAAAGAGACGCGAACGATATTCGTATATTCCACTACAATTACGTCAATCCGGTAACAGGAGAGAGCGCAATTTATGAGTTGGATTTTGCAAAAAAAGGGGCACCGCCAACCCAGTTGACCCTGTACCATACCGAAGGTGGTAAGGTCTTTGATGCCGAGAAGGGCAACAAGTCCTCACCGTTTTGGATGGCTTTTGGAATTATTGTGCCAATGATAATTGGCATGTTACTGGTGATTGTGTTTGGGATTGAATAATGAAAGCATATTATCATTTACCCGGCTTATTTGAATTCTATGAACTGTATAAGATTTGGCTGCCCATCTACCGCAACCATCCGGAGTACTTCTATAATTGGTGCGAAATCGGCTCCATCTATGGTGCGCCTGACGATGCCCTCTGGGGTGGCGGCCGGGTTGGCTTCGGCGATGCGTCGCCGGCCAAGGTGGCAGCACTGATGGAAGAGTATGGGATTTCAGCCCGCCTGACCTTCAGCAATTCCTTATTGGAACCTGAGCATTTGTCGGATACCAAGTGCAATCGCCTGTGCGCACTTTTTGAAAAAAGCAGTGTAGATAATGGCATCATCCTGCACTCGGACCTACTGATGGAGTACATCCGCGACCATTATTCCGGATTTTATTTTGTTTCATCTACAACAAAAGTACTACGGAAGTTTGAAGAACTGGTGGAAGAATTGAATCGACCGGAGTTTCGCTATGTGGTACCGGATTTCCGCTTGAATAAAGAGTTAGAGCAGCTCGGGCAGCTAGATAATCAGCAGAAGGAAAAAGTAGAATTCCTCTGCAACGAGTGCTGCTGGTTCGATTGCTACGATCGGAAAGCCTGCTATGAAAATGTCAGCCGTAAAAGCCTTGGTGAAGATTGTGCCGAGCATTATTGCGTTTCACCAACGGCCCAGCGGGGGTATCGTTTTTCGGATGCCATGACAAATCCCGGATTCATAGGAATCGACGACATCTTAAATACCTATCTACCACTTGGATTTTCCAATTTTAAAATCGAAGGTCGAGGCCTGGGAAGCGCCATGGTATTGGAATTCTTGCTCTATTACCTGACGAAACCCGAGTACCAGATCCACGTACGGGAAGCAGTGTATCTGGACAGCATGCTCGACCTGTTTTGACTCAGGGGGATGAGGATTCTGTATAATTGAAGACAGTGAAATTAACAAATCAGCATTTATGGAGGAAAAATGAAGTATTGGAAGTGGATAAATCTAATTCCGATGGTATTGTTTATAATTCGGGATATGCTAGGAATGGCAGGTGTTAATCCTATATGGCTGCTCGTTGCAGTAGCATTGACAATTATGAATGTTTTTATGGCAAAAAGCATGAGGGAGTACCTCCTAGCTTCGTTGCTATTGTTGCTGTCGTGTGTTGTTGGAATGATACTTAACACATACTATTACTACTATTTTATAAGTTCGGATTCTGAGACACCTATCGTTGGTGCTTTTGCTGTGATGGTCTATGGAATACTTGTGCTTGTACTGACTGGAGTTGGCGCAGTTATATTAGCTATAAGGAAGCGACAGAAAAGGCATTGATGACTCAGGGGGACGGGGTTAGCGAGTCATTTTAGTGGTGATTTCAGTATTTGCAGGCTGTGGAAGCGCGAATACTGAAAATAATATATGATGCTGTGTCAAAGTATGCTCTAAAGGGGGCACCGGAAAGAAGGACATTAAATGCCCATAATTATTGAATTATTTTTGACCTTTGCAAAGATAGGCCTGTTTACTTTTGGCGGAGGTTATGCGATGCTCTCGATTATTGAGAATATCTGCGTTGAAAAGAAAAATTGGATAACCCATGATGAAATGATGAATATAACGGTCATTGCGGAGTCGACTCCCGGGCCGGTTGCAATTAACTGTGCCACGTTTGTAGGGTACAAAAAGGGTAAGCTTTTAGGTGCTATTTTTGCCACAATCGGGGTGGCTTTGCCGTCTTTTATTATTATTTTTGCCCTTTCTATGTTTTTGGAAGGATTCCTAGAGATTACCTGGATAGCGCATGCGTTCCTTGGCATCAAGATTGCGGTAGGCATATTGATTCTTGATGCGGCAATTAAGATGATAAAGAAAATGCAAAAGAAATCGCTTCAGATAGGCATTCTTTTGGTTTCTTTTGTCGTTATAATGCTTGTTAATGTGCTTAAATTGCACGTTTCATCGATTATGATTATGCTTTTGGCAGCGGTCGTAAGTGTTGCCTTCTTTCTTTTAAACAAAGGAAAGAGAAAGGAGGGACAGGTATGATTTATCTAGACCTTTTGATAGGATTTTTGGAAGTCGGACTGTTTTCTTTTGGCGGAGCATACGCAGCGATACCGCTTATCAGAGATGTGGTGATCTCCCATGGATGGATGGACGACGAGATGCTTTCGTACATGATAGCGGTGAGCGAGAGCACACCCGGCCCAATCATGGTGAATCTTGCCACCTATGTTGGTAGCAATAAGGGAGGCCTTTTGGGGGCTTTAATTGCGACAACGGCGGTTGTGCTTCCTGCATTTTTTATTATTCTTATTGTGATGGTTGTCGTGAAAAATCTCCTTAAGAATCCTTATGTGCAGGCTGCGATGGATGGGCTAAAACCTTGTGTAATGGGTGTCATACTCGCAACAGGCATTTACATGATTTTTGGAAATTGCTATGCAAAGACTGCGGGAAGTGTTGACATTACGGCGGTTTTAATGACCTTAGCCTTTGGGGCAATTTATTTTGGCTCAAGAAAAGTTTTAAAGAAAGGTCTCTCCCCAATTGGACTTATATGCCTTGCGGCTTTATCAGGGCTGGCGGTTTATGGAATATGATGGTCCGGGGGACGGAGTTAGGTTCATTGTACTGATTGTGGCGAGACTGTAGTTTTTAATATTGAAGTTGAATTAAAAATCGGGATTTGTCGTACTCTTGTGAAGATAAATGAGGAGATATGGAAATGGAAGCGGTTATTCGAAAAGTACAGCAAGGTGATGCTAGTAATCTTGCATATATTCAAACGGAAAGCTGGAAAGCAGCTTTTACGAGCATCCTTGACGCTGAGACATTAACAAAATGTACTAATATTGAACAAGCGACCTCTATGTATCAGAGGCTATTAGATGAGAATAAGGGAAATGGATATCTTCTCACTGTGGACGGAAAACCTCATTGCATTGCATATTGGGATGCAGCAAGAGACTCCGAACTTGTCGGGAAAGCAGAGCTTATTTGCATTCACAGTTTATCTGACAATTGGCGTAAGGGCTATGGTAGTCAGATGATGGATAGAGTTTTGATGGATATTAAGAATTCTGGATATTCAGAAGTGGTACTATGGGTATTTCGGGATAATCTCCCTGCTAGGGCTTTCTATGAAACAAAAGGATTTGCGCTGACGGGGATTTCACAGCCAGCGTTTGGTACAGAAGAAGTCCTTTATTCCAAAAAAATATGATAGGGGCAAATTATTGAAAGGAGCGGTCATGGAATATGTTCATGTAACAAAAGATAACCTCGAAGAGGAGCATATTTGCTGTGCGATATCAAATAATAAGGATGTTCAGGTTTCTTCTAAGAAGGCATGGCTTTCGGAGCGGTTTGATGAAGGACTTGTTTTCCTAAAGAGCGTAGAGCGCGGAAAGTGCTTTATCGAATATATCCCGGCGGAAAACGCATGGATTCCGATAAAAGCAGATGGATATATGTACATTGACTGTCTCTGGGTGTCTGGGGCTTTCAAAGGACATGGTTATTCTACTGATCTACTTACTGCTTGCATCGAGGATAGTAAGGAAAAGGGGAAAAAAGGGCTTTGTATTCTTTGCGCTTCAAAGAAGAAACCATTTCTGGCTGATCCGAAGTTTCTGAAGTACAAAGGATTTGTCGTGAGCGATGAAGCTGATAATGGTATTCAGCTTTGGTATATGCCATTCGATAAAAATGCAAAAGCTCCGGTGTTTAAGGAATGTGCAAAACATCCGCATATAGAAGAGCAGGGATATGTTCTGTACTATACGAATCAGTGCCCGTTCAATGCAAAATATGTCCCGGTTTTGGAGCAGACAGCAAAAGAAAATGGTATTGCATTCAAGGCAATACATCTTGAAAGCAAAGAAGAAGCGCAGAATGCACCGACACCGATCACGAATTATGCGTTATTCCATGATGGGGAGTATGTTACAAACGAGCAAATGAACGATAAGAAATTCTTAAAACTTGTAGGAAGGTAATATTCGTTTAAACCGGAAGATAATCGCACTAAGACTCTCTGGTACTGTTCAAATGAACAGCACCAGAGAGATTTTTATTACTCGGGTAGCCTACCTGCATACATGATCTGACGCTTACCGTCTGTCATCTGGACTTTGTGTACGGCTTTCTTTTCTTTTGCCATAATAAAAGGCCTCCTTAAGATTAATTTTATCTTTGGAGACCTCGTTCATACAGTGTTATTTCGTTTTTACAGAGATTTTTTCACAGACTCACTTATGATGACAAACAACTGTTTTTCGTAGTCTGCAATTTTGATAATATCTCCTTGATAGAATTCTTTCATACCAGTTCCGCTCCCTTTGGCTCGCCCCAGTCGAAATCATAAGGTTTAATTTTACCGCCATAATCAGCAAGCCTTTCTTCAAAGGTTTTGTGAGTGAATTTTTTTCTTAATGTTATAGTTGCATTCACTGTTTCTATTTCAAGGATGTCAGATTCTTTTAACTTCAGTTCTGTAAGAACTTGCTTCGGAATCCTTATTCCTAAGCTATTTCCCCATGTTCGTACTGTTACTTCCATAAGAAACCTCTCCGTATAATGTATATACATTGTACATAAATATAATAAGAATAACAACAACCAAGCTAAAAAATCAACACAAAATGTATGTGAAAATAAGCAATCATGTGATATTATGAATTTAAAAATACGTTCTGATTGGACCGTACGAAGTTTTTGGTAAATTTAAGTGAGAAATAGTATAAATTGAGAGGATAAGGTGGATGTTATGAAGGTTACGAGGTTTGACATTTTATGGTGTGTATTTTTTTCCGGATTGGCTACGGGAATTGCGGTTAAGACGTTTGATATTAATCCCATTTTAGCGGGAGCGTTAGTCGGTGCTTTCGGAACCATTGTTGCTTATATTATCTTGCGTATTTATGATCGAAATAAAAATAAGTCAGACAAGGAGTATCAATGATGAAAAATCGGGGAAGATTAATGATTAATATAGGTTTGCTAGCAATTATTGTTATAATTGTTGGATACCAACTGATTTGGTTTATTATCGGATGGGAAAAATCACCGATAAGCTTGAAGTATGAAGAGATAGAAAGTATTATCATCTATGATAATCATCAGGTGATTACCGGAGAAGAGAGCAATCTTTTAACGGGGAGTGATGCTAGAAAATTCCTTGAAAATATGCAGGCAATTAGGTTTAAAGAAACAGAATTGGGTGAAGCAATGGCGGGGGGAATAGAGTTCTTTGTTGAGATTAATTACAAGGATGGAATGAAGACGACTATTATGATAACTTCAGATGAAAAAAGTTTTATAATTCGTTGCGATGGAGTTAGTAAGAAGTATTTAGTTACCGAATATAGCAGTGAAGTCATTGAAAAATTCGTAAAAAAATGATATGTAAACTGCAGAAGTTTGATATCTGTTTCGGATAATGTTTTGAGAGAGATTGTATATTTCAATAAGTAATGGGGGAAGGGATATGAGCCTGACTTTAAAAAAGGGTATTAGATATCTGATTATAGTATTTGCTGTTATAGCAATAGTCGTATTTGCGGCCGTACATCATAGAAAGGTGTGGAGTGAGAAGCCGATAGATACGACGGCTTCGAATATTAGGGAGATAACGATTAATCGTGGAAATGTCACATGTGAACTTCCGATAGATAAACAGGAAGAATTTTTGGCAATACTTGACAGAATGCGTTTTAAGAGACATAAGATAGACACCGGCGAGTTAGGCGGTGTACTTGAACAACGCCCGGGAACTTTCTATATTATTGGTTTGTATTATAAAGATGGAAAATACACTTATTTCTCGATTAATACAGACGCGAAATGTATACGTATTTCAGATAATACCGGAGTGATTTATTATTATAAGAGGTATAATGAAAAAGCGGTAGATGAAATCTTTAATTCGTTGAATAACTAAAGAAAAGGGCTTTCCTATATTGCAGGAAAGTCCTTTAATTATGTTTTTTGATAATGTACTCGTGTGTGAATTAATCTATAAGCTCATCTTCTTCATAATCGCGCTTGGCACGGGTGCCAAGTATCTCATTCCAGCGCATCGGTGAGATTCCGTTGCCGGGGCGCTTGGTGGTTAGATTATCTTCCGTAAATAGTTCCCCTGCCTTAATAGCTTTTAAAGCTACTATGCTTTTCCTTGCGACTGCCCTATTTAAAAGTTCTGACTCGGTAGGTTTTTTATTACCGTCTCCGAGCGCTTTTTCAACATTTCTTATTGCATCGACAAGTTCCTTTAATTCATTAGGCTCAAGGCTTGCCTTGTGATCCGGTCCCGGCATATTGCGGTCTAACGTGAAGTGCTTTTCTATAACTTCTGCACCCATTGCGACAGCTGCGACACTTACTTCGATACCTTTTGTATGATCGGAGTAACCGACAGGGCAACCGAACTTTTCTTTTAAGGTAAGCATTGCTTTTAAGTTCACGCTTTCTAACGGTGCAGGATAATCGGTCGTACAGTGAAGAAGTGTTATATCGGTAGCACCGTTAGTCTTTAATACTTTAAGCGCTTCTTCGACTTCGTCAATAGTACACATACCGGTTGAAAGGATTATTTTCTTCTTTGTCTTGGCAATTTCCACGAGGTAAGGATAATTGGTTATCTCCCCTGACGGAATCTTCCATATGTCCTGTAATGAATCAAGGAAGTGTACACTTCCGATATCAAAAGGAGTTGATAGAAACATAATTCCGACCTTTTTGCAGTAATCGGCGAGCTCTCTAAAGTCATCATAAGATAAGGCAAGAGATTTAAGCATATCTTTTTGACTTTTCTCTTCGCCCATATTCTTCTTTTGATATTCAGCCATCTTCGCAAACTTGGAAGTCAGTGCATCTGTATTGAATGTCTGGAACTTTACGATATCCGCACCGCATTCCTTTGCAACTTCTATCATTTTCCTGGCGGTACTTACATCGCCGTTATGGTTAACGCCTATTTCCGCAATAATAAGAGTATTGTTCATAGCCTGTCCACCTCTTAAGAATTCTATAAATTGATTATATCACAGTAAGCGAAATGCTTATACCTTTTTATTTAAAAAGAAAGCGCGTACCCTTGCACGGGAAGGCTTGCGGGGTTATAATAGATTTCGTGGTACTATGTACTAACAGTGGTGGTTTATAATTTTTATAAATAAGGAGAGCTATATAATGAAGAAAACTATGGACGGAAACGAAGCTGCGGCTTACGTCTCCTATGCGTTTACTGAAGTAGCTACCATATATCCTATTACTCCGTCATCACCTATGGCAGAGCACGTTGACGTATGGTCAGCAAACGGAATGAAGAACATCTTCGGACAGAGAGTTCGTCTTGTAGAGATGGAATCCGAGGCAGGTGCCTGCGGAGCTATGCACGGTTCACTTGAGGCAGGAGCTTTGACAACAAGCTACACCGCTTCTCAGGGACTTATGCTTATGATCCCTCCTATGTACAGAATCGCCGGACAGCTTATGCCGGGCGTATTGCATGTAGCAGCAAGAACAGTCGGAACACATGCATTCTCTATTTTCGGTGATCATTCCGATGTTATGACAACAAGACAGACAGGATTTGCAATGTTATCATCCGGTTCTGTTCAGGAGACAATGGACCTTGCAGGTATTGCTCATCTTGCAGCAATTGAAGGTCATGTACCGTTCATGCATTTCTTTGACGGATTCAGAACATCACACGAGATTCAGAAGATTGATGTTCTTGATTATAAGGATCTTGCAAAGCTCGTTAACAGAAAAGAATTAGATAAATTCAGAAAGAATGCCCTTAACCCTGAGCATCCGGTTCAGCGTTCTACAGTTCAGAACCCTGACGTATTCTTCCAGGCACGTGAGGCTAATAACCCTTACTACAATGCAATTCCGGGTATTGTAGAGAAGTACATGCAGAAGATTAACAAGCTTACGGGAAGAGATTATCATTTATTCAATTACTATGGTGCTGCTGACGCAACAGATGTTATCGTAGCAATGGGGTCTGTTAGCGGAACAGCTCAGGAAGTTGTTGATTATCTTAACAAGAAGGGCAAGAAGACCGGTTTCTTACAGGTACATTTATATCGTCCGTTCGATGTAGATTTCTTCTTAAAGCAGCTTCCTAAGACAGTTAAGAGAATCGCAGTTCTTGACCGTACAAAAGAGTGCGGTGCAGTAGGTGAGCCTCTTTACTTAGATGTTGTTGCAGCATATGCTAACGCTAAGAAGGCACCTTACATTATCGGCGGTCGTTACGGTCTTTCTTCAAAGGACGTAACACCTGCACAGATTATTGCAGTATTTAAGAATCTTGAAGCAAAAGCTCCTAAGACTCACTTTACAGTAGGTATCGAGGATGACCTTACACATCTTTCACTTAAGGTTGGTAAGGAGATTAACCTCTGCGATAAGACAACAGTAAGCTGTAAGTTCTGGGGACTTGGTTCCGACGGTACAGTCGGTGCCAACAAGAACTCCATTAAGATCATCGGTGACCATACAGATAAGTATGCTCAAGCCTACTTTGAGTATGATACCAAGAAGTCAGGCGGTATTACTAAGTCTCACTTAAGATTCGGTGATAAGCCAATAAGAGGAAGCTACCTTGTTAAGGAAGCTGAATTCGTTGCTTGTCATAATCAGTCTTACATGGATAAGTATGATATCGTATCAGAAGTTAAGAAGGGTGGAGTATTCTTACTTAACACAATCTGGAGCGATAAGGAATTAGATAAGAAGTTACCGGGACACGTTAAGAGAACAATTGCAGAGAAGAACATTAAGTTCTATTGCATCGATGCAACAGATATCGCGAAAAAGATCGGTCTTGGTAACAGAACCAATGCAATTCTTCAGGCAGCATTCTTCAAGCTTGCCAACATCATCCCGATCGATGATGCCGTTAAGTATATGAAGGACGCTATTGTTAAGACTTACGGTCACAAGGGTGACAAGGTAGTTAACATGAATAAGGAAGCTGTAGATCAGGGTATTAATGCACTCAGACTTGTAAAAGTTCCTGCATCATGGGCTACCGCAAAAGATGAAGTTAAGAAGGCAAAGGATGTACCTGATTACGTTAAGAACATTCAGGAGCCTATCAATGCACTTAAGGGAGATTTACTTCCGGTATCAGCATTTAAGAATATGGCAGACGGTACTGTTCCGCTTGGCTCAAGTAAGTACGAGAAGCGTGGTGTATCGGTAGATGTTCCTACTTGGGATCAGAGCAAGTGTATCCAGTGTAACCAGTGTTCACTTGTATGTTCACATGCAGCAATTCGTCCGTTCCTCTTAACAGACGCAGAAGTTAAGAAAGCACCTAAGGGTATTAAGACATTAAAGGCTAACGGTAAGGGATTAGAGAATTACCAGTTCTCAATCAGCATTTCTCCTCTTGACTGTACAGGATGCGGCGCTTGTATTGCAGCATGTCCTGCTAAGGAGAAGGCAATTTCATTCGTTAACCTTGAGACTCAGGACGATCAGGTTAAGGTATGGGATTACGTAGCAGCATTGCCTCATAAGGATAACCCAATGGATAAGTTCTCAGTTAAGGGAAGCCAGTTTGAACAGCCACTCCTTGAGTTCTCGGGAGCATGTGCAGGATGCGGTGAGACACCTTACGCTAAGCTTATGACTCAGTTGTTCGGTGACAGAATGTACTTCGCTAACGCAACAGGTTGTACACAGGCTTGGGGAGCTGCAAGCCCTTCAGTACCTTATACAACCAATAAGGACGGAAGAGGTCCTGCATGGTCCAATTCCTTATTCGAGAATAACGCAGAGTTCTCACTTGGTATGGTGCTCGCAGTTAAGCAGCAGAGAGCTCGCTTAAGAATGAAGCTTGAGGAATTACTTAATGAGAAGTTAAGTGCAGCTGCAAAGAAGGCTGTTGAAGAGTATATGAAGGATTCCGAGGACTCCGATAAGAGCCGTGAAGTTACGGATAACTTAATAGCAGCACTTGAAAAGATTAAAGACAATAAGATTGTTGAAGATATCCTTCATAACAAGGAGCATCTCGCTAAGAAGTCAATGTGGATGTACGGTGGAGACGGCTGGGCATATGATATCGGCTTCGGCGGACTCGATCACGTACTTGCATCAGGCGAAGATGTTAACATATTAATCGTAGATACAGAAGTATACTCCAATACAGGCGGACAGTCATCTAAGGCTACTCCTATCGGTGCGGTTGCACAGTTTGCTGCATCCGGTAAGAAGACAGCCAAGAAGGATTTAGGTCTCCTTGCAATGAGCTACGGATACGTATATGTAGCTCAGGTAGCACTCGGTGCTAACCCTGCACAGCTTATCAAGGCTATGAAGGAAGCAGAGAGCTATCCGGGACCTTCAGTACTTATCGCTTATGCTCCTTGTATCAACCACGGTATCGTTAAGGGTATGTCTTCCGCAATGGAAGAGACCAAGCATGCTGTTGAAGCAGGTTACTGGTTCTTATATCGTTACGATCCTAGACTTAAGGAAGCAGGCAAGAATCCGTTCCAGTTAGACTCCAAGGCTCCTTCAATGGACTACAGAGAGTTCTTAATGGGCGAAGTTCGTTACGCATCACTTCTTCGTACATTCCCTGAAGAGGGTGAAGTATTGCTTAAGAAGGCAGAAGAAGGTGCTAAGGAAAAGTACGCTACATATGAGAATATGGCAAAGAATGACTAATTAGAGCTTTTATGAATCAGAGGGCATATCAATATGATATGCCCTTTATTTTGTGCCTTCTTTTAAGGCAAAAACATAGATTTTTGCCGTGGTTATGTTATAATTTAATATAATTCGTATAATCCGACGGGTTATGGAGAATATATTATTTATGATTTAGGAGGTTCTATGTTTAAGAATGACAGTGAACGTGCCCACAAGGTTAAGACGGGCATCGGTTGGGGCGTGCTTGCGCTCTTTATACTTATCATAGTGTTCAAGTGCTTTTATACTGTAAATGAACAGCATAATGCGGTAGTCACACAGTTTGGCCGCGTTGTAAAAGTTAATACCGCAGGTTTCTATTTCAAGGCACCGTGGCAGTCTGTGCATAAGGTTGATGTTACGACTCACGGAACCGGAATCGGCTATATAGTATCCCCGACAGGACAGAATATAACCGATAATGATAACGGTATCATGATTACTGCGGACTTTAACTTGCTTAATATTGATTTCTATCTTGAGTACAGAGTTACGGATCCGATCGCATATCTATATAATTCAGAGGAACCGGAGCAGATTCTTTCCAATATTGCACTTGCTAATATAAGAACCGTTGTATCCAATTACAAGGTTGATGAGGCAATGACAACGGGAAAGAGCCAGATTCAGGCAGATGTTAAGGAGGCAATGATCAAAGAACTTGAGATGTATAACATCGGATTATCCGTAGTTAACATCACAGTTCAGGATTCCGCACCTCCTACAGAAGAGATTTCCGCAGCGTTTAAGGCAGTTGAAACCGCTAAGCAGAAGGCAGATACAGCAATGAACGAGGCGCTCCAGTACCAGAATCAGAAGATTCCTGAGGCAGAAGCAAATGCAGATGCTATTATAAGAAAAGCTTCAGCTTATAAGGAAGCAAGAATTGCGGAAGCTACCGGACAGGTGGAGAGATTCCTTAAGATGTATGAGGAATACAAGAAATATCCGCTTATAACCAAGAGAAGATTATTCTTCGAGCGAATGGAAGAGATTTTACCTGGACTTAAGGTAATAATCACAAGCGGGGATACACAGACCGTTCTTCCGCTTGATTCATTCATCAATTTTAATACAGTTAACAATAATACAACCAATTCATACGATAACAACACAAGTGATTCGGATGATTGGGATGAAGAGTAGGAAAGGAGGAATGCATAATGAAGAAGAAAGTTTCAATTGTAAGTTTAATAGTAATAGCAGTTATTGCATTTTTCATTTTTTTAAGCTCTTCCTATACGGTATATACCAATGAGGCGGCAATTATAATTAACCTGGGCAAGATTAAGAGAATCGAGACCAATACAGGCTGGCATATCCATGTTCCTTTCGTAGAGATGACTCAGAGGATCTATACAGGTAATATTCTCTATGATATTCCTGCATCAGATGTAATTACGTCCGACAAGAAGTCAATGATTGCGGATAATTACGTAATCTGGTCTATTGAAGACGCCAAGAAGTATTATCAGACATTGGGTGCTGCAAGAGCACGTGCAGAAGAGAGAATTGAGGCTGCCGTATATAACGCAACCAAGAATATCATCTCATCAATGACTCAGGATGAGATAATCGCAGCAAGAGGAACCACATTAACGGACCTTATCACCAAGAAGGCCAATACCGACATATCACAGTACGGTATAGTTATTAAGCTTGCCGAGATAAAAGCTCTCGACCTTCCGGATGACAATAAGGAAGCGGTATACGAGAGAATGATTTCCGAACGTAACAATATCGCTGCGGGGTACACTGCTAAGGGTCTTGCGGAAGCTCAGAAGATTAAGAATGAGACAGACAAGAATGTAAGTATCATTACTGCCAATGCAGAAGCAGAGGCAGCAAAGATTGAGGCTGAAGGAGAGTCCGAGTACATGAGAATTCTTTCTGCGGCATATAATGATGCTGATAAGGCTGCCTTTTATAACTTTATTCGTGGTCTTGATGCATTAAAAGCGCTCGTCGGTTCTGATAAGACACTTGTACTTGATGAGAATTCCGAGCTTGCAAAGATCATATACGGAATCAGGTAAAAAAGATGGCAACGGTTAAGAAACTAATTACGGATATCCAGTGTCCGAGCTGCGGTGCACCGGCAAGATTTGATATATATAATCAACGCTACGAATGTGAATACTGCGGCGGTAAAGTCGGAATAAAGGAAGCTATCGAGCAGAAGCAGGGCTTCAGAAAAATACATATAAAGAAGATTCATGAGTCTGTTAAGGATTATAAGCTTTATAAGACAGTATGTACCGGCTGCGGAGCTGAGCTTGTATTTGATGAAAATGAAGCAGTATCAAACTGTGCATTCTGCGGAAGAAGTTTGGTAAGACGTGAATACGTTCATAACAAGGAACTTCCTGAATATATTGTGCCTTTTAAGATTACTCTTGATGAGGCTAAGGTACAGTTACGTAATTGGTGTGAGAAGAATAAGCATAAAAGGGAAGCTAAGCATCTTCTTCCTTTAATTGATGAACTTCAAGGATTCTATCTTCCGTATGAACTCGTAAGAGGTCCTGTACATATGAAGATTTCAAGAATGGCTAATGGCAGTGTATATTCCTGCGAAGGATTCATTAACGATGAGTTTGTTAATCGCTCGAAGCAGCTTGATAACCTTCTTCTTGATGGAATGGAGCCTTTTGACTTTGAAGAAATGGCGGAATTCGATTTTGCTTATGTTGCGGGGCAGCGTGTTAAGACACCGGATGTTGACGATGAGAGATTTGAATATAGAGTCAGAGAGGAAGCATCTAATTCATATGAGCCTAAGGTAAGAAAAATCCTTGAGACTAAGGCTGTATATGTTAATTCTGATGTTGAAGAAGCAGTTCGTATGCCGGTTCTTTTACCTGTATACTATATCAACAAAGAAAATAAAGAGAAGATGTATAAGGGCAAGACTTACCCGGGGGATAACTTTATGGCCGCAGTTAACGGTCAGACGGGTAAGGTAAGTGTCAGAGCCGAGGAAGATACGAAATATTATTTTCTTCCCTGGTGGCTTAAGGGAATACTTGCAACAATTATAAGTACCGGAGTTCTTGCCGGCGGAATGTATCTTTTTGGCGCAGAAATGGATTTAATAACCGTTGCGTCAGGATGCTTCGGGTTAATTGCTTTTATTGTGCTTATGTGCTTATATAGCGATACCGAGCATAATTCGTTCTCGGTTGAAGAGGGCAGGAAGATATTTACCTCGGGAACGAAGACGGTAAAGCGTGTTAAGGGTAAGCTTGTATGGGATGATAAGATTATCGAGCGAAAAGTTATGGATCCTGTATTCTTTCAGCAGATCAATGGTGAGAGAAAGCAGGTAAGTATTAAGTTTACATCCGTTACGCGTGTTGTAAGGACAATTGTAATAAGCCTTGTAGGACTCTTCTTCCCGGTAATATGTGCGCTCTTCATTAACGGCTTTAACTTTGGTAAGATCTGGCTTGGTGGTTCTGCGGTGTGGTTTTGCTTAGCAGTTCCGTTATTGCCTGTTTTCCTTATAAAGTTCGGTATTAATGAGTTATATGATAAGCCGTGGATATATATAATCGATGAGAAGGGCAGGAAAAGGCGCTATAAGGAAAAGATGCCGAAGGCGGAAAAGAGAGAAATATGGGAATTCGTCAAAGAGTTTTTGTTTACAAGACCTTTGTGCTTTTTAAGCTGGTTTATGGTACTTGTCTTTATCGCGATGGTATATTTGACTGCGGGATACTCAATTGAATAATAATGAACTCGTCTTTTAAGTCATATTCTGAAGGATGCGGTTTATGAAAGATACGGTGCAGCAAAAAACTGCACCGTATTTTATATATATCTTTGTTTGGTATATTACAGAATGTCAACAATTTCGTTATTGAGTGCTTTGTTCATACTTCGTACCGCACAGAATTTTCCACACATAGAACATGTGTCTTCGTGCTCAGGCTTTCTTTCATCACGGATGTTTTTGGCAGTTTCGGGATCCAAAGCACATTCCCATTGTGTATCCCAGTCAAGGTTTCTTCTTGCATCGCCCATACGATCATCGATATCTCTTGCGTGAGGAATTTTCTTGGCAATGTCTGCGGCATGAGCTGCAATTTTTGCTGAAATAATACCTTGCTTTACGTCATTGATATTAGGTAGTGCCAAGTGTTCTGCAGGGGTTACGTAACAAAGGAATGCAGCACCTGAAGCAGCGGCGATAGCACCGCCGATTGCAGAGGTGATATGGTCATATCCCGGGGCAATGTCGGTTACGATAGGACCAAGCACATAGAAAGGCGCCCCCATACAGATAGTCTGTTGCATTTTCATATTAGCTTCAATCTGATCCATTGGCATATGTCCCGGTCCTTCTACCATAACTTGCACATCCTTTTCCCATGCACGTTTAGTAAGCTCACCAAGGCGTACAAGTTCCTCAATCTGACATACATCACTTCCGTCTGCGAGACAGCCCGGACGGCATGCATCACCGAGAGAAATAGTAACGTCGTACGTACGGCATATGTCAAGTATCTCATCAAAGTATTCGTAGAACGGGTTTTCTTCACCGGTCATACACATCCATGCAAAAACGAGAGAGCCGCCACGGGAAACAATATTCATTTTTCTCTTGTGGTTGCGGATCTGATCAATAGTTTTACGTGTAATTCCACAGTGAAGAGTTACAAAGTCCACACCATCTTCTGCATGAAGCCTGATTACATCAATAAAGTCCTTGGCAGTAAGAGTTGCGAGATCTCGTTGATAGTGAATGACACTGTCATATACAGGAACTGTTCCGATCATAGCAGGGCATTCACTTGTCAGTTTCTTACGGAAAGGCTGCGTATTACCGTGAGAGGAAAGATCCATAATTGCCTCAGCTCCCATATTAACGGCTGCCATAACTTTTTCCATTTCAATATCATAGTCCTTGCAATCGCGTGATACGCCGAGATTGACATTAATCTTGGTACGAAGCATAGAACCGACACCGTTAGGCTCTATGCATGTGTGCAGTTTATTGGCACATATGACAACCTGACCTTTTGCAACCAGGTCACGTATTTCCTCTTCTGTTCTGTATTCTTTGGCAGCAACTGCTTTCATTTCCGGTGTAATGATGCCATGTCTCGCGGCATCCATTTGTGTAGTATAATTTCTCATTGTGTTAAATTCCTTTATAATTTTATTATTTTGAAAATTGATCGGTCAGGTTAAAAGCGTGGTTCATAGGTCCCGAACCTTGTCCTAAGTCGAGCATATAGGAAAGAGCCGCAGATATATATTCTTTTGCCCGCTCAACAGATGTCTCAAGGTCATGGCCCTTCGCAAGATTAGAAGTTATTGCGCTTGAAAGGGTGCAACCTGTACCGTGAGTATTAGGATTATTGATGCGTTTGCCTTTAAACCATCGGAATCCTTCTTTGGTACAGAGCAAATCATTGGCATCATTTATGCTGTGTCCTCCTTTTACCAGAACAGAGCAATGAAATGAATCAAGGATTTTTTCTGCTGCTGCAAGCATGTCGGTATCATTCCTGATAGACATTCCGGATAACAACTCTGCTTCGGGGATATTAGGAGTTATAAGGGATGAGATTGGTAATAAATAAGTCTTGAGAGCATCAATTGCATCTTTTTTAATTAAGGCATAACCGCTTGTAGATATCATTACAGGATCCAGGACAATGGGTTCTGCTTTATGATAAATAAGACGTTCTGCAATGGCCCGGATTGATTCAACTGATGAAACCATACCGATTTTAACTGCATCCGGTCTGATATCTTCAAAGATTGCATTAATCTGATGGCGGATAAATTCAGGCTCGCATTCTTCTATTGCGCGAATGCCGGTTGTGTTCTGGGCAGTAAGCGCGGTGATTACGCTCATTGCATATACACCGTTAACTGTCATGGTTTTAAGATCTGCCTGAATACCGGCACCGCCGCTGCAATCACTTCCTGCAATTGTTAATGCTGTCTTCATTTTCATAAAAGTTCTCCTTGATTTCGGTAATGGCTTATAAAACCCGTTAGAGGGAGTATATTTAGCATAAGCCGAGATCCTTAGCTTTTAAGCGTAGTTTTTCTGCTGCAGCTTTAGGGTTATCCGCTTTCATAATTGCCGATACTACACATATGCCTGCAATCGGAATACCTGACAGAATGTCAATATTATCGGGGTTAAGCCCTCCGATGGCATTGACAGGTATTGGTACTGCATTACATATATCACGAAGCGTATCGGTTGAGGTTAGAACTGTTTTTACTTTGGTCGTAGTAGGATAGATCGCACCAACGCCAAGGTAATCTGCGCCCTGCTCGTATGCATCCTTCGCCCATGGAACTGTTTTTGCGGTTGCACCTACAATTTTATTGTTACCCATGAGTTTTCTAGCTGTTTTAACAGGCATATCTTCTGCTCCCACGTGAACCCCTTCTGCATTAATGGCAAGGGCAACATCTACACGGTCGTCAATGATAAGTGGTACATTATAACGTCCTGCAAGTGCATGTACTTTTTCTGCCAATTGAATATATTCTTTAGTGCTTTTGTTCTTCTCACGAAGCTGAAGAAGGGTTATGCCTCCTTTAAGGGCTTCTTCGACACGATAGAGGAATTCTTCCTCGGAATAATTAGTGCTGTCGGTTATAAAATACAAACCGGAATCGAATTTTATCATTTTTTTACCTCATACATACAGATAATCATTTAAAACGGGCTGTAAACCTTCTTTGGCTATATCCCTGTACATCGAGTCAAGGCTCCGATTATCATTAATCTCAAATTGTTCATCGCCTTGTGCGTTGTTGGTTTCTTTGCCTGTATACTTACTTTCATGATCGCCTATGCCGGTGGAAACGCCTGCGGAGATCTTGGTAGCGGCAATTTTAACAATTCCGTTTCTAAACTCGGAACTCTCACGGGAAGATACCGTTATACCGACATAAGGCAGGAAAATACGGTAAGCGCATAGTATCTGGCAAAGTTGTTTTTCGTGCACATCTAAGGCGTTAATCTTGTCGTTATTGATGATCGGACGGAGTCTGGGGCAGGATAGTGACATCTCTGCGTGTGGGTACTTCCTTTGAAGGTAGAAGACGTGTAACGCACTTGCCAGAGCATCCTTACGGAAGTCTGATAACCCAAGAAGTGCTGAAAAAGCGACTCCCCTCATGCCACCGCGAAGGGCTCTTTCCTGTGCATCAAAACGATATGGCCATATGCGCTTATGACCAAGTAAATGCAGTTTTTCATATTTGTCCGTGTCATAAGTTTCCTGAAATACCGTTACATAATCTGCACCGCATTCGTGAAGATATCTGTATTCTTCCGTATTGACAGGATAGATTTCAAGCCCGACCATACGAAAATACTTACGGGCAAGTTTACAGGCTTCACCAATATATTCCACATTGCTTTGGCTTCTGCTTTCACCGGTGAGAATCAGAATTTCTTCCATTCCGCTATCGGCAATGATCTTCATTTCTTTTTCAATCTGTTCCATAGAAAGTTTCATGCGCTTGATATGGTTATAACAGTTGAAACCGCAATATACGCAGTAGTTTTCGCAGTAATTGGCTATATAAAGGGGTGTGAACATGTAAACTGTATTACCGAAATGTTTGGACGTTTCAAGTCTTGCTCTTTGCGCCATTTGTTCGAGAAACGGTTCTGCTGCGGGCGATAAAAGCGCTTTAAAATCTTCTGTTGTGCATGATTCGTGTTCTAATGCGTTCTTTACGTCATCAGCAGTATACTTTGAATAGTCGTAAGAGTTCATTTGTTCCAACACACATGATTGAACATTTGATTCAATCACTTCCATTCCCGGAAGATATTCCATGTGGTTCGTCCTTGAGGCAGGATTGGTTTCAAGACGGTGTTTTTCTGTGAGTGCATCCGGTGACAGATATTTTGAATCTATATAAAATTGGTTTTCCATAATACATACCTCTTAATCATGTAAGAAACCGGTTAGAGGATCGGATGCGGATGCTCCGCGAGTAAGAACTCTACCGACTCCGGATAAGTATGCCATGCGGCCTGCTTCAATAGCAGACTTAAAGGCAGAAGCCATTACAGGAAGATTACCTGCAGTTGCAAGAGCGGTGTTGGCCATGATAGCTGCTGCGCCCATCTCCATTGCTTCACAAGCCTGAGATGGTCTGCCTATACCTGCATCTACGATAATAGGCAGGTCGATCTCATCAATCAGTATCTGTATGAATTCCTTAGTGGCAAGTCCTTTGTTAGAGCCTATAGGAGCAGCCAGAGGCATAACTGATGCAGCTCCTGCATTAACAAGATCCCTTGCCACGTTTAGATCCGGATACATATAAGGCATAACGATGAAACCTTCCTTGGCAAGAATTTCGGTTGCCTTAATGGTTTCACGGTTATCCGGCAGCAGATACTTGGAGTCTCTCATTATTTCGATTTTTACGAAATCGCCGCAACCGAGTTCACGGGCAAGACGGGCAATGCGGACTGCTTCTTCCGCGTTTCTTGCGCCGGAAGTATTGGGAAGTAAAGTGATTCCTTTCGGAATGTAATCAAGGATGCTTTCCTGCTCCTTGGTGTTGGCGCGGCGAACCGCAAGGGTGATGATTTCGGCACCCGCATCTTTTATGGCTGCTTCAATCAGTTTCATAGAGTACTTACCGGAGCCAAGAATAAAACGTGAGTTGAATTCATGCCCACCGATAATAAGTTTGTCGTTATTCATTTTAGGTCCCTCTTTTTCTAAGTTTCAAATTGTCCTGCGATGATTCTGAGGACAGTATGGGCTTGATGCGCGGCACAGATCATAACACGGGAAGATACAAGACTTGTCTCCGTTGATACATCGCTTATTTTATCGCCACATACATAAAAATGCTCGGATATTCTTCTTGTTTGAATTGTGTTGGCACTGCCTAAGCCTGCCATGCCGGATGCAGATACAAGATATTTGTCAGGCATGGTTTCAAGAACAAAGTTTGCCAGCATTGCTTTACATTCCGCATTGTCAAATGCTTCGCAGATAATATCCGCATTTTGTAACAGATTGGCAGCATTTTCTTCTGTAATTCTTTCGGTATGTGTCTCAAGTATAATATATGGTGTAATTTCTCTTAAATTTTCAGAAAGAGCATCTGTTTTGTTCATTCCGATTTGAGTTATTTTATATTGCTGCCGATGCAAATTGCTGATATCTACGCGATCGAAGTCAATAAGAATAAGTTTTCCGATACCTGCCCGAGATAGGGATACGGCAATATTTGAACCGAGTCCCCCCAGACCGCAGACAGCAACAGTTGTATCTGAAAGCTTTCTTTGCAGTACTTCTCCGTGACGATTTGACAAGGCTTTATTCCATTCTTCTTTTGTCGGAATCAGATCAACCACCTCCTACAAAGCTGACAATCTCTATAATGTCATCGTTTTTTATAATAGTTTTGTCATATTGTGCCTTAGGTACAATGTTACCGTTACGTTCTACTGCGATTCGTTTGCAATCGTAATCTGTAGTTGTAAGGTATTCAGTAACAGTCATACCGGCAATATTTAGTTCCTCACCATTGAGCTTTACCATATAATCCCCCCAAAAGTAATAAAAAAGGAAGCTACCGATTTGGTAACTTCCTTAATAGATCTCGTTATTCTCGGTATCATCATACCGGGCATCCCTACGTTGGCATTATCCAAATCAGGTTCTAGGTCGAAGGTTATACCTTCCTCTCAGCCTGTAATACAAGCTCCCATTTGTTAAATTGTCGTTGCTATTATACAATGCATTTTATATAATTGCAAGAAAAAAGAGAGAAGTTCCAAAACTTCTCTCTGTTTTTATTCTGTTAAACTTATTAATTACTGCTTATATATAATGATACGGATTGCTTGAGTCTTAAGCTCTAACAATTATACAAATACACTATGCAATAACGGATACGTTAACAGCCTGAGGTCCTTTCTCACCTTCTGTAATCTCATACTGAACAGAAGCGCCTTCCTCAAGTGTCTTGAAACCATCCATACTGATTCCGGAGAAGTGAACGAAGATGTCCTTACCTTCAGAATCGGAGATGAATCCGTAACCCTTGGTGTTGTTGAACCATTTTACAGTTCCCTGAGCCATTTTTTAATCCTCCATAAAACGTAAAGTGCAAATTTGTTTTTAAATTTGCTATATAACATTTTTATAATATCATAAAGTTTTCACAAAGTAAAGAATTAGTGAATTTATATTATCAAAAAAATGAACCGAGTGTTATTAAAAGCGAAATGGTACGTAGGAAAGGATGAAAAGTTCAGAGTAATAATTATTCCATATTAAATTCAATTCCCTGCTTTGAGAGAAATATCGGGACAAGGCGGTCCCATTCCTTTTCTAAGACGATATCCTTCATAAAGGTTGTATATGAAATACCGGTCGTAAGATTAAGTACGCCGTTATTATATGCTATATTGATATACATCCCGGATATAAGTGCGGGATCTGTATCGGTGCCGATTGATTTAACGGTTTTCTCAATGTTCTCCGGACTTAAGCTTAAGATAAAACGCATACTTGACGGCGTTTCGCGCTTTTTAACGGCTTCAAATACTATAGGACGAATCGTTGAATATTCTTTCATGTTGCCCTTAACGGTAAGCCCTATATCATTTGTAAGCTGTATTTCGTGAACGACGAAGCTGTCGAATGACTCGCTTGCAAGAAGTGAATTCATCGCGCTTTTAACATTGGGTAAATTAAGCAGAATCATTAAATATCTCCTTTTTAAGAAATGCAATCTCACATTCCTATAATAAGTATAAGTATTATTGTTGTTCATTGCAACAAAGAGTGATACTATATATACATATGATAATAAAACAATCCATAGGGGGTATCTGTTTTTTATGAATAAGAACGTTAAAGCAATTAATGACAAGTTATTTACTATGCTCGAGAAGGGCGTAACACCTTTCCACGTAGTATTAAATTCCATTGAGCAGCTTGAGAAGGAAGGCTATAAGCCGCTTTCCATGACCGATGAGTGGAAGTTAAAGAAGGGTGGCAATTACTATATTAATCATAATGACTCTACAATCATTGCTTTCCATGTAGGTAAAAGCGCTGACAAGAAGTCTGCATTTCGTATGGCAGCAGCTCATACGGATTTCCCTTGCCTCTTCGTTAAGCCGAAGGCAGAGGTTGCAGCAAGCGGTTACAACGAGTTAAATATCGAAATCTACGGCGGTGCAATTCTTAATACCTGGTTTGACAGACCATTATCTATGGCAGGCAAGATTGCCGTTCGCGGTAAGGATCCTTTTAAGCCGGAGATCAGATTCTTTGATGCAAAGGATAAGATTCTTTACATTCCGAACCTTGCAATCCATATGAACCGTGAGGTTAATAAGGGTGTTGAGATTAACGCTCAGGTAGATATGCTTCCGATTATCGGTATGGTTAAGGAAAAGCTCGAAGATAAGGAATTCTTATTGACATATCTTGCCAAGAAGCTTGCTGTCAAGAAGGAAGACATCCTGGATTACGAGTTATTCATCTATAACCCTGAGAAGCCTGAATATGTTGGCGTTGATAAGGAGTTCATCTCCGCATCCAGATTAGACAATATTACTTCATGTCAGGCTTTAATCTCCGGACTTATTGAAGGAACAGACGAGAAGAACATTGATTTAATCGCATTATTTAACCATGAGGAGATCGGCTCAGGTACCAAGCAGGGTGCAGGTTCACTTTTACTTCATCATGTAATCGAGAAGATTTCCGCAGCTCTTTCATTTAATGAACAGGAGAGAATCTCCGCAATCTATAACGGAATTCTTCTTTCCGTAGACGTTGCACATGCACTTCATCCGAACAAAGCAGGCAAGATGGATATCACCAATAAGCCTGTATTAAACGGTGGTTTCTGCATCAAGGCAGCTTGTTCACAGTCATACGCAACAGACTGCGAAGGTATCGCAATCGTTAAGGGACTTTGCGATAAGAATAAGATTAAGTATCAGAGATTCGAGAATCGTTCCGATGTAAGAGGCGGCGGTACATTAGGTTCAATCGCATCTGCACATACACCGGTTAAGACAATCGATATCGGTATCCCGATGCTTGCAATGCATTCTTCAAGAGAGTTCATGGGCTCGGAAGATGAGTTTGCATTATATAGTTTAGTTAAGGCATATTTCGCATAATATACTTTTTACAGCGGGCCTTTAAAGATTCTTTAGAGGTCCGAATATGATCACCGGAGGATGGTTTATGAATTACGAGAAAAAAGAAGGTAGTTTTTTAAGTGACAATGGAATAAATGATATTCATTATTTTATCTATAAGCCGAATACTGAGGTTAAGGCGCTTTTACAGATATCACACGGTATGTGCGAGTATATCGAGCGTTACGAGCCCGTTATAGACTTCTTGACAGGTCACGGAATATTGGTATTCGGTAACGATCATCTTGGACACAAGACATCCGCTGCGTCCGATGATGAACTTGGATATATGGGCACAAAAGACGGCTGGCGCCATATGGTTGAAGATGTTCATAAGATGACTATGCTTATGAAGGAGCAGTATCCAAGTCTTAAGGTTTTCCTCTGGGGACACAGTATGGGCTCGTTTATTGCAAGAGCTGATGCGGCTTATCACGGTAATGATTATGATGGACTTATTATTTGCGGTACAGGCGGAAGAAGCGGTGCTGCTAAAGCAGGATTAAAGGTTATTCGTATGGTTCGTAAGTTCAAGGGCGACAGATGTCGTTCGAAGTTCTTGACGAACGTGATGTTCGGAAGCTATAACAAGAAGTACGAGAATCCTAAGACGGAGTATGACTGGCTCACACATGATGAGGCAGTTATAGATAAGTATATGAAGGATAAGTATTGTACTTTCACTTTTACGGCAGCAGCATATGAAGATCTTGTAAATGTTCTTCTTTTCGTATCAAGTGACGAGTGGGACGGAATGGTTCCAACAAGCTTACCTATATTCATGATTTCGGGCGATATGGATCCTGTAGGCGATTTCGGTAACGGAATAAAAGAAGTCGATAGTCGATTGCGCAAGCTTAATCGTGCTGACTACAGTATGAAATTATACAAAGATATGCGACATGAGATTCATAATGAAATCGGTAAAGAAGAAGTATGGAATGATATACTTGAATTTGTAACGAAGAGAATCTAATATTTAAAAAAGTGACATCCGGGAAACTTTTTTTCCCGGATGTTTTTATATACTTACGGTTATCGATAATGCACCAAAAATACAAAATTAATTATGCATCTTGACGGAAGCGGTATAATTTGTTTATTTTAAATAATACAATATTGAAAATCGGTATAAAAAAGTAAAACAATTTTGTAATTTTGGTATATGGATTTAAACGACCGCGGTTTGATAGAATCAACTTAGAATTTGACGGCCGCAAATTCGGATGTATATATAATGACGAAAGGCGACATACAGTGGACGAGGTTAAAAAAGTAAAACCCAAAGAATATGTGACGGAACAATTAAGATGGTATATATCGACCAATAAACTCGGACCGCATGCGAAAATTCCGAGTGAAAGAGAATTGTGCGATATGTGGGATGTTAACAGGTCTACTTTGCGCGCTGCGGTAAAAAAGCTTATCGAAGAGGGTGTATTATACAGCGAAGCAGGATCGGGAACTTTTGTAGCACCGCCTAAATTTACATTGAATTTGAAAGATGCAAAATCTATGACGGAGGCATTCAGAGGAACCGGTAATTATCTGTTCAGTGAGGTAATAAAGACGGAACTGATTGAGGCTGACAGAGAACTGTCTTTAAAGCTTGATATAAATACGGGGGATAAGGTGTTTATGTTAAAACGGATAAGAACGAAGAATAATATTCCGTTCAGGCTTGAAGAGAGTTTTTTAAATTATGCCCTGTGTGAAGGTATTGAGAATGAGAGTTTTACAGATGAGTCATTATATAAAATATTGAAGAATTATGGTCTTAATGTAAGTCACGGATATGAGAATATCGGAATTCATTTTGCAACAAAAGAAGAGGCCGGGTTACTGGATATTGGAGAAGGAACGTTTCTCTTTGGCCTTGAGGGCGTGATAAAGGATATAGATGAAAGACCGGTGGAAGTATTCAAGATACTTAACAGAGCAGATCTGGTTCGATTCAAAAGTTTGTTAAAAATGTCTGTTGATGATGAGGAATAGGGTAATGAAACTTGCTTCTATAGGTAGTAATTGCGTGGATTTTTATACGAATATTGACGGGGGTAGGCCTTGTGCAGGCGGGGGTCCCGTTAATATGGCGGTATATACGATCAGACTTGGTGGTACGGCATCCTATATAGGCCCTGTCGGTAATGATGAATACGGAACATTTATGTTGAACGAGATGCAAAAGAAAGGAATTGATATTTCACATCTATATATTAAAGAAGGAAAGACAGCTGTCTCGAATGTGGAACTTATAGATGGTGAAAGAGTGTTTGGGGATTATGACGAAGGCGTTCTCGGGGAGTATTCATTAAGTGCGGAAGATGTAGACTTTATATTAACCCATGACGTTGTGGTTGCCGATCTTTGGGGAAGAGTTGAGGGGTACTTTAAAGAGTTAAAACTTAAAGGGATTGCAACCGCCTTCGACTTGGCAGATAATCCGGATTCGGATAGGGTAAGTATGGCTATACCATACGTGGATTATCTGTTTTTCTCTTCAAACGAGACCGATATGAATAGGATTATGGAGAAGATGAAGTCTCTTAGATCAAGGGGACCCAAGCTTGTTATATGCATGCTTGGAAGTCGCGGAAGTGTATGCTATGACGGTAAGGACTTTATAAAATGCGGAATCAAAGAGTGCGATTGCATTGTTGATACGATGGGAGCCGGAGACAGTTATATTGCCGGTTTTTTAACCGGCATCATCAGCGGACTGACGGTAAAAGAAGCGATGACAATGGGTGCGGAAACTGCAACTGATACGTTACAGTATTTCGGAGCCTGGTAAAAGTATAGAAATAGTATTTGGATATGCGTGATAATGATATGAGTGGTAAGATACAACGGAATATGGATGACCTTAAGGGTTTTAATTCGACAATTCTTGAAAAGGGCTTGAAGCCTTCTGTTAAGATAATAAGCAAGTACTTAAGAGAAGCAGGGAATTTCTATGCCGAACTTTTTAAGATTAAGCCTGATGACAGAGTTTTTTTTATTAAAAGATTATGCTTTGTTGATGATGACCCGGTTTCGTTGGAGGAAATATATATTCCGGAGTACCTTGTGCCTAAGCTTTCGGGAATAGACCTTAATCTATTCTCGGTTTATGAGACGTATAAGATGTTTGGGATTAATTTATATATGGCAGAAGAGACATTGGATCTTATCCTTCCGGAACCTAAGGATGCTGAATTATTGAAGGTGGATAAAGAAATGCCTCTTATGTATTTTCAGAGTACGTCTTATGATGACAAAGGTCGTGTAATAGAATACGATAAGAATTATGTGCGTGGCGACAAGTGCGATTTCAGTGTTTGCTTTTTTAAAGAATAAGGAGTATTGAACATGATAAATGGAAGTATGTGGGAAGAGAGTAAAGGTCCTAATTTAAGGGATTTTGATGAAGAGAAGAAGATTTCTGCCGTGAATGGCGCGCTTATGTTAAGAAGTGAGATAGAGAAAATCGTTGATAAAATATATGAGGACGGATTTGATGGAATCTATTTCATGGGAATAGGCGGGACTTATGCTTCGAGTATGCAGGTTGAGGTATATATGCGTGGAAGATCGACTCTTCCGATATATGTAGAAAATGCCGCAGAGTTTTTGACAACGGGAAACAAGAGATTTACGGAGAAGTCAGTACTTATCTATTCATCTGTATCGGGTAATACCAAAGAGATGGTAGAACTTGTAAAGAAGGTAAAAAGTATAGGAGCTAAAGTTTTCGCTTTTATTGATACACCGGGCAGTACGCTTACGGACGAGAGCCTTAGAGATTATTTAATCACTTATCCGGCCAATGAACAGCTTAAGTTCTATATGGTTGCCAATTATCTTATGTATAAAAACGGCGAGTTCGAGGATTATGACGAATATAACATGCAGATGGAGAAGTACCTTGCAAAGGCACTCGTTGAAGTAGAAAAATCAGTAGATACATGGGCTTATGAATATGCGAAGAATAAGGTGGAGTTTTTAAATAATCATAAAGATCTGCCTCATTATTTCATCGGCTCAGGTAATCAATATGGTGCGACGTATTCGTATGCTATGTGTTACTGGGAAGAACAGATGTGGATAAGAACCAAGTCTGTAAGTTGTCAGGAATTTTTCCATGGTATGCAGGAGATAATTGTGGCAGATACGCCCGTTACACTTTTTATAGGAGAAGATGAACAACGTCCGTTGGCGGAAAGAGTTGCTGCATTTTTGCCTAAGGTAAACGGCAACTATACTATAATAGATACCAAGGAGTTTCCGCTCGAGGGAATAAGTGAAAAGTTCAGGGGTTCACTGTCACATCTTGTTATGAGAGCAGTTAATGCACGTGTAGATACATATATGGAGCTATTCCTGAGACATCCGTTGTCCATAAGAAGATATTACAGACAGTTTGATTATTAATACTATTTTATAATCCGGAAAATATATACTTGCACACTGACGCGTTATCGATTACAATGTGAAGTAGTAACGAAAACTACTTAAAGGGTTTAAGGGGGCATTGTAATGAAAATAGTGGCAGATTCTTCTTGCGATATGGCAATATTGCCGGGGGTGAAATTCTCTGTTGTACCACTTATTATTTCCGCAGACGAGCGTGAATTTGTTGACGGGGAAGATCTTAATGTAGACGAGATGTTGACATTTATTGAGAATTATAAGGGGCGTACCGGGACGGCATGTCCTTCGATTCAAGGATTTCTTGATGCATTTGAAGATGAGACGGAGTTATTTGTGGTGACTATGACAGGATCATTGTCCGGAACATACGGAAGTGCTTGTGCAGCAAGAGATCAATACATTCAGGAGCATCCTGAAAGAAAAGTATACGTGGTAGACAGTAAATCTACAGGACCCGGGGAACGTTTGTTAATCGAAAAGCTTTCGGAATTAATTGAAGAAGGTATATCTTTTGATGAAATATGCACTCGTATCGAAGATTATAAAGCGAAAAATCATCTGTTTTTCGGGTTAAAATCCATTGATAATCTGGCAAAAAGCGGTAGAGTTAATAAACTTATCGCATCGGCTGTAGGACTGTTGGGAATAAGCATATTGGGTACGGCAAGCAAGGAAGGTACGATTGAGCCGGTAGGCAAAAGCCGCGGAGATGTAAGACTTGTAAGGGATACGTTTAAAGAAATGAAGGCTGTAGGATATCGAGGTGGTAAGGTCCGAATCAATAATGTATTGAATGTTGAAATTGCAGATGCGCTTAAGCATGCAATTATAGCCGAATATCCTAATGCAGATGTGCTTTGTTATCCCGCATACGGACTTAACAGTTTTTATGCTGAGCGATATGGTTTTATATTGGGATGCGAATGCTGATATTAATATATTCAGAACGAGTTTAAGGGCCTAAAATAAGGCCCTTAAATTTATGCTTGACAAATTATATTTTATCCAATATAATTGTATCATAGATAAAAGAACGGGGGTAATAATTCCCGGGAGACAATGAAATAATAGGAGGATACAATAATGAGATTCTATGATTTAAGTGTTGAAGCAGCTAACGGCGAAATGATTTCAATGAAGGATTATGAAGGCAAGGTAGTTATGATCGTTAATACCGCAACGGGATGCGGTTTTACACCACATTATAAGGATATCGAGGATATATACGAGAAGTATCACGATCAGGGTTTCGAGGTTATCGATGTACCTTGCAATCAGTTTGCAGGACAGACACCGGGCTCGGATGACGAGATACACGAGTTTTGCATGTTGAACTATAATACACAGTTTCCACAGATGAAGAAGTCCGATGTTAACGGAGAGAATGCGATTGAGCTTTTTAAATACTTAAAGAGTCAGAAAGGGTTTGAAGGATTCGGCAAGGGTCCGAAGGCACTTGCGATGGGAGTTATGCTTTCGAAGATTGATAAGGATTATAAGAATAATCCGGAGATTAAATGGAATTTTACAAAGTTTCTCGTGGATAGAAGCGGTAACGTAGTAGCAAGATTCGAGCCTACGACAAAGATGGAGGAAGTAGCGAAGGCAGTTGCTTCGCTTATGTAAGATATGGCACAGGAATACGAACAGTTAAAGCTTGAGAACCAGTTATGCTTTCCGCTTTATGCATGCGCAAGAAAGATCGTAAATGCATACACACCGCATTTAAAACCACTTGGACTTACGTATACACAGTACATAGTATTTATGGTGCTTTGGGACAAGGAGAAGGTTACCGTCGGTGAACTTGGTAAGACCTTAAGTCTTGATGCAGGAACCCTTACCCCATTATTAAAAAAGCTCGAGAAGGAAGGCTATATCACAAGGGAGCGTTCCGCGGAAGATGAGCGTGTAACCGAACTTGTAATAACCGGGAAGGGCAATGACTTGAAGGAGAAGTGTAAGGATATCCCATCCAAAGTCGCATCGGTTCTTTCGCTATTAAAACAGGACGAAATTGAAAGCCTTTATAAGATACTTTATAAGATAATTGAACAGTAAAAAAGGGAATGGCAAAAGCCATTCCCTTTCTTCATATAGCATTGAAATTAAATTACTTCTTTGCATTAGCTGCAGCCTTTGCAAGCTCGTCAGCCATTTCTTCCTTTACTTCTGCGAAGCACTTTACTGCAAAATCAAGATCTTCCTTTGTGTGACCTGCAGAAATCTGAGTACGTACACGGTCACGTCCCTTAGGAACTACCGGATAGCAGAAGCCTACTACATATACGCCCTTCTCAAGCATTCTGTTAGCAAACTTGTTAGCAACAACCGGATCGTAAAGCATTACAGGAACGATTGGATGCTCACCCGGAAGCATATCGAAGCCGTGCTTTTCCATTTCCTTACGGAAGTACTGAGCATTCTCATGAACCTTGTCACGAAGAGCTGTTGACTCGTTTAACATATCGATTGTCTCAATTGTAGCTGCACAGATTGCAGGAGCAAGAGAGTTGGAGAAGAGGTAAGGACGGCTTCTCTGACGAAGGATATCGATGATTTCCTTGCGAGCTGCTGTATATCCGCCGGAAGCTCCTCCCATTGCCTTACCGAATGTACCTGTGATGATATCAACACGGCCCATAACTCCGCAGTACTCTGCAGTTCCACGACCGTGCTCACCCATAAATCCTACAGCGTGAGAATCATCAACCATTACAAGAGCATCATACTTCTCAGCAAGATCGCAGATACCCTTAAGGTTAGCAATGTAACCATCCATTGAGAATACACCGTCTGTAGCGATGATAATCTTCTTAGCACCCTTAGCGCGGGCGTCCTTAAGCTGAGCCTCAAGGTCTTCCATGTTATTGTTCTTATAACGGAATCTCATGGCCTTGCAAAGACGAACACCGTCGATAATTGATGCATGGTTTAATTCATCTGATACGATAGCATCTTCAGCACCGAGAAGTGTCTCGAATAAACCACCGTTAGCATCAAAACATGAAGAATAAAGAATAGCATCTTCCATACCTACGAAATCAGCAATCTTCTTCTCTAATTCCTTGTGAATAGCTTGTGTACCGCAGATGAAACGAACTGAAGAAAGTCCGAATCCCCAAGAATCATAACTCTTCTTAGCAGCCTCGATAAGACGAGGGTTGTTGGAAAGGCCAAGATAATTGTTAGCGCACATGTTAACTACACCTTTAGCAACCGTAGTATCGATACGGGACTTCTGAGGTGTTGTGATGATACGTTCTTCCTTATAAGTACCGGAAGCCTTGATCTCATCTAATGTAGCTTTAAAAGCTTCATAAGCTGTTTTCATTTAAGTAATCCTCCAAATTATATTTTGAATAGGTAAAAGTTCTGCCTATTTTGTCCAGTCTAAGATAACCTTACCTGACTTACCGCTGTGCATTGCTTCGAATCCCTTCTCGAATTCTGTGTAATGGAAGTGGTGAGTAATAGCAGGTGTAAGATCAAGACCGCCCTTAACCATAGCTGACATCTGATACCAATTGTCAAGCTTACGTCCGTAGATACCCTGTAATGTAAGACCCTTACCGATAATAAGGTTCATATCTACATTGATAGGAGCATTACCAAGACCGAGTAAGCTTATCTTACCACCGTTTCTCATAACGGTAAGCATCTGGTTTAATGCAGGGCCGGCACCGGACATTTCAAGACCTACGTCGAAACCTTCCTGAATACCGAGTTCCTTCATTGTAGCATGAAGGTCCTGAGTCATTGTGTTAACAACCTTGTCTGCACCCATCTTCTTGGCAAGATCAAGTCTTATATCGTTGATATCGGTGATTGTAACTGACTTAGCGCCTGCAAACTTAGCGATTGCAACAGCGATGATACCGATAGGACCGGCACCGGTAATAAGTACATCTTCACCGACAAGATTATACATTAAAGCTGTGTGAGTAGCATTACCTACAGCATCGAACATAGCTACAACATTCTCATCAAGAGAAGGATCGATAGCGATTACGTTGGTAGCAGGAATGCAGAGATACTCGGCGAAAGCACCGTTTCTGTCAACTCCGACGCTGTTGGTGTCTTTGCACCACTGGATATTACCTGAACGGCAGTTTCTGCAACGTCCGCAGGTAATGTGACCTTCTCCTGTAACACGCTGACCTATGGTATAACCTGTAACGTTAGCACCAAGCTCGGCAATCTCGCCGACATACTCATGACCTATTGTCATAGGCGGTTTAATATGCTGCTTGGACCAGTCATTCCAATCATAAATATGTACATCAGTTCCGCAGATAGCGGTTTTGTGAATCTTAATAAGCACTTCGCCCGGACCCGGTGTTGGCTTCTCAACTTTTCTAAGCTCAAGACCTGGGCCTGCAGTAGGCTTAACGATGGCATCCATCATCATAGCTTAAAAGCCCCCTTTTGCATTGTTTAACTTATATGGTATTTGACCACATCAGTCTTATATTATCACCGTTTGGAGTAGTCTGCAATAAAAACATATACTTATAAGGTATAAATACCTTTTGGCGGATTGACAAAAACTTATCGTATTCAAATGCAAAAGCCTATAGTAAATTTGCATTTCTTACACTTGTATTCGCTATAGGAAAGTGTTACAATATTAACGCACTTGTATAGGGACAAGTGCGCCTAATTTCAAATATTGTAGGAGGTCAAACGTGAGTAAAAAAGCGGGAGTCCCATTTAAGGGTACAAAAGAGCAGGAAAAGCAGCTGCTTGAAGTAATCGCAGAATTGCGTGATACACCTGGATGTCTTATGCCTATTATGCAAAGAGCACAGGACATTTACGGTTATCTGCCTTATGAAGTTCAGAAGATCATTTCTGATGAATTACGTATACCGGCTGAGAAGGTATACGGTGTTGCAACATTCTATGCACAGTTCAATCTTTATCCGAAGGGAACCTATAAGGTTTCTGTATGTCTCGGAACAGCTTGCTATGTTAAGGGTTCCGGTCCGGTATTTGACGAAATTCAGAAGATTCTCGGCATTGGTGATGGCGAGTGCACACCTGATGGAAAGTTTTCTTTGGATACCTGCCGTTGTGTAGGAGCTTGCGGTCTTGCGCCGGTTATGCTCGTTAACGACGATGTATATGGTCGTATCACAGTAGATCAGGTAAAAGGAATCCTTGAGAAGTACAACTAATTGAAGTCAACGTTTGACATTTTAACGTTTACGTATTGGGGGCGCCCGTATTTCGGGTGAGGTAAGGATTCATACAAATGAAAACTTTTATGGAGGTTAAAAATGAAGACATTAGAAGAGTTAAAAACTGTCCGTGAGAGCATGCTTGATAGAATCGAAACCCGTACAAAGTTCGCAGAGCACAAGGGTGGAGATGGCAAGTATCGTTATCACGTATTGGTTTGTGCCGGTACCGGATGTACATCATCTGACAGCGGCAAGATAATTGCTAACTTAGAAGAAGAATTAAAGAAGAACGGCCTTGACAATGAAATAGCTGTAGTTAAGACAGGTTGTCACGGTCTTTGCGCTATGGGACCTATTATGGTCGTATATCCTGATGCAGTATTCTATGCACAGGTTAAGCCTGAAGATGTTCATGAAGTTGTTGAAGAGCATCTTAAGGGTGGTAAGCCGGTTGATCGTCTTATCTACAGAGAGACAGATAACGGTGTTACCAAGACATACAGAGAGTCTGATTTCTATACCAAGCAGCATCGTATAGCACTTCGTAACTGTGGTGTTATCAATCCTGAAGATATCAACGAGTACATCGGTACAGGCGGATATCAGGCATTAGGCAAGGTATTAACAGAGATGACTCCTGATGAGGTAATCCAGCTTATGATCGACTCCGGTCTTCGTGGCCGTGGTGGTGCAGGATTCCCTACAGGTCTTAAGTGGAAGTTTGCATCGGGCAACAGAGGAAATGTACAGAAGTATGTATGCTGTAACGCCGACGAGGGTGACCCTGGTGCATTCATGGATCGTTCCGTACTTGAAGGCGATCCTCATGTAGTACTTGAGGCTATGTCAATCGCAGGTTATGCTATCGGAGCTACACAGGGTTACATTTATGTACGTGCTGAGTACCCGATCGCTGTTGAAAGATTAAAGATTGCTATCGCGCAGGCAAGAGAAGCAGGAATGCTTGGCAAGAACGTATTCGGAACAGATTTCAGTTTCGATATCGATCTTCGTCTTGGTGCCGGTGCGTTCGTATGTGGTGAAGAGACAGCTCTTATGACTTCTATCGAAGGAAATCGTGGTGAGCCTCGTCCAAGACCGCCATTCCCTGCAGTTAAGGGATTATTCGGAAAGCCAACCATTCTTAACAACGTTGAGACATGGGCTAACATTCCGCAGATTATTCTTAACGGTCCTCAGTGGTTTGCTGATATGGGTACCGAGAAGAGCAAGGGTACTAAGGTATTCGCTCTCGGCGGTAAGATCAACAACACAGGTCTTGTTGAGATTCCTATGGGAACAACACTTAGAACCGTTGTTGAAGACATCGGTGGAGGCGTTCCTAACGGCAAGAAGTTTAAGGCAGCTCAGACAGGTGGTCCGTCCGGTGGATGTATCCCTGCAGAGCACTTTGATGTACCGATCGATTACGATAACTTAATCGCTATCGGATCCATGATGGGTTCCGGCGGACTTATCGTAATGGATGAAGATAACTGTATGGTTGATATCGCTAAGTTCTTCTTACAGTTTACTGTAGACGAGTCTTGCGGTAAGTGTACACCATGCCGTGTAGGTACTAAGAGAATGCTTGAGATCTTAAATAAGATCACAGATGGCAAGGGTGAGATGAAGGATCTTGATGAACTTGAGTCATTAGCATACTACATTAAGGAGAATGCTCTTTGCGGACTCGGTCAGACAGCTCCTAACCCTGTACTTTCCACATTAAGATATTTCCGTAATGAGTACGAAGCACATATCAAGGAGAAGAGATGTCCTGCAGGTGTATGTAAGGCACTTCTTAACTTCTCAATTGACCCTGCTAAGTGTAAGGGATGTACATTATGTGCTAGAAATTGTCCTGTTAACGCTATTACAGGAACAGTTAAAGAGCCACACGTTATTGATACTGACAAGTGTATCAAGTGCGGTACATGTATGGATAACTGTAAGTTTGGCGCAATCAGCAAGAAATAAGTGGAGGATACGAAAATGGCAAATGTTACATTAAAGATTAATAATGTTGAAGTATCAGCTCCGGAAGGCTCCACCATATTAGAGGCTGCGAGACTTGCGCATATCGAGATACCTACATTATGTTTCTTAAAAGATATTAATGAAATCGGCGCATGTAGAATGTGCGTTGTTGAAGTAAAGGGTGCTAGAACACTCGTTACTGCATGTGTATACCCGGTTAACGAGGGTATGGAAGTATTCACCAACACACCAAAGGTTGTTGAATCAAGAAAGAAGACATTACAGTTACTTCTTTCAATTCACAGACAGGACTGCCTTGCTTGTGTACGTTCTGAGAACTGCGAATTGCAGAAGCTCTGTAAGGATTACGGCGTAGACAACTCAGCTCGTTATACAGGTGCAATGCCTGAATCTGAGATTGATGAGTCCGCTGCACATATGGTACGTGATAACAGCAAGTGTATTCTTTGCCGTCGTTGCGTTGCTGCATGTGAGAAGACACAGGGAATCGGCGTTATCGGTGCTAACGAGCGTGGATTCAATACATATATCGGACAGATCTTCGATATGGAACTTGGTGAAACAAGCTGCGTAAGCTGTGGTCAGTGTATCGCTGCATGTCCTACAGGTGCTATCTATGAGAAGGACTTCACCAAGGAAGCTCTTGATGCTATCGCAGATCCTGATAAGTTTGTAGTTGTTCAGACAGCTCCTGCTGTAAGAGCAGCTATCGCAGAGGAGTTTGGTAACCCAATCGGTACTAATGGTGAGGGTAAGATGTGCGCAGCACTTCGTCGCCTTGGTTTCGATAAGGTATTCGATACCAACTTTGCTGCAGACCTTACAATCCTTGAGGAAGGTACAGAGTTAATCGAGAGAATTAAGAACGGCGGCAAGCTTCCGCTTATCACTTCTTGTTCTCCTGGATGGGTTAAGTACTGCGAGCACTACTATCCTGATATGACAGAGAACCTTTCAACATGCAAGTCTCCTCAGCAGATGTTTGGTGCTATCGCTAAGTCTTACTTAGCAGAGAAGCTTAACATCCCGAAGGAGAAGATAGTTGTTGTATCTGTAATGCCTTGTACAGCTAAGAAGTTCGAGATCAATCGTGACGATCAGGCTGCTAACGGTGTTCCGGATGTTGATATCGCACTTACAACTCGTGAGCTTGCTCGTATGATCAGAAGAGCAGGTCTTAAGTTCAACGAACTTCCTGAAGAAGGATTCGATGATCCGATGGGCGAGTACACAGGTGCAGGCGTTATCTTCGGTGCTACCGGTGGTGTTATGGAAGCAGCTCTTCGTTATGCAGTTGAAGTTATCACAGGTAAGGAACTTGGAGCTATTGATTTCCAGGATGTTCGTGGAACAGCCGGAATCAAGGAAGCTGCTTACCAGGTAGGCGATCTTAACGTTAAGGTTGCAGTAGCTTCAGGTCTTGCTAATGCAAGAGAGTTACTTGATAAGGTTCAGTCGGGTGAAGCTGATTATCAGTTCATCGAGATCATGGGATGTCCTGGCGGATGTGTAAACGGTGGTGGACAGCCTCAGGTACCTGGATACATCAGAAATACTGTTGATATCCGTGCTAAGAGAGCAGCAGTTCTTTATAACATCGATAAGGACGCTAAGCTTAGAAAGTCTCAGGATAACCCTTCAATCAAGAAGCTTTACGATGAGTACCTTGGCAAGCCGGGTGGAGAGAAGGCACATCACCTTCTTCATACAAAGTATGTTAAGAGACAGGTTAACAAGGATCATCAGTAATTAATATTACAAATGATAATATGATAAGGTATCGCAAGGTGACTTGCGGTACCTTATTTTTTTTGTTAAAATCTTATACATAGGGCAGTATAAAAGCTCTGCATTTTGAAATATGGAGGACATTATAATGGGGGCAATTCCTGCAAGTACATTTGCATATTTAATTATTTCATTGGTTATATGTGTTTTTGGACCTATAGCTTTTCTTGTTATTATCGGGAGAAAGATGCCGCTTAGAGCAAGAATTATGCTTACGGGAGTTATTTTATTTATAGTTTTTGCTTTATTACTTGAGCGCCTTGTTCATTCGATTGTCTTGAAAGAAGGCAGCCCGATAATGACGGTGACAGCTTATTATGTTATCTATGGATGCCTTATGGCAGCTGTATTTGAAGGTGCAGCTAAGTTCGTCGGTCTTAAGTATATGGTAAAAGAGCCTACAAGCCCGGGGTTTGCATTGCAGTTCGGTGTAGGATACGGTATAGCAGAAGCTGCGATATTAGGTGTGTTACCGCTTGCAAGTAATCTTGCAACAGCTTTTCAGATTAATAAGCTTGGTTATGATAAGTGTATTGAGACATTGGCAGAACAAGGTGCTGATGCTGCCACTATAGAAGCATTTGAGAGTAATATGAGCATGCTCTATGAGAATAATCTTACATGTCTTTTGGGCGGTGTTGAGAGAGTTGCCGCAGTTATTATGCAGATTGCGCTTACAATGATTATATTCCAGGCTGTTAAAGAAGGAGCAGGTAAGAAGAATTACATATATTTATTACTTGCAGTAGTATTGCATGCGCTTTTCGATATGCCTGCAGCACTTTATCAGAAGGAAGCAATCAGCAATGTATTTGTAACTGAGGTTATTATTCTTATTGAAGCTGTAATTGCTGCTGTGATAGCGTATTTATTGTATAGGAAGAACGTTGAGGAATTCGGAAAGCCGGTTAATCCGCAGTCGGAGTACAACGCATAAGGAGTGAGAGTATGGAAGATAAGGAATTAAAAGCAAAAGAGATACTTAATAATGCAGCAGAAGAGACGATCACATTTTCAAAGAAGACCGCTGCACCAATCGGTGATATCGTATATCAGAGCCATATAGAAGACGGAGAGAAGATTACGGTGTATGTGCTTTTCGACGATATTGAAGGCCTTAAGGCTATGGAAGAGAATAACCTTAAGGATGAGTTTATGAGCGTATTTATTAAGGCTATAACACGTGACGAATTTCCGTTTAACGGCCAGCCCAGATTGTCATTCGAATTCTCAATTAACATATAAGTATAAAAGCGCATCCGTTAGTTGACGAATGCGCTTTATTTTCGACCACTTACATTTGATATTCAACCTGTTAGTGAAAACCTATTTATTTATACGTTTCTTTCTGTTTTAATATACTTTGAGGGAGGTGATCCGATGAAAATCAGAATCGAAATAGACGACAGTCTTACGGAAGACGAAGTCATAATTCGATGCAAGAGCGTTACTGATGAGATAACCGCGATACAGAAATCCATACAGGATATTAATTCCAAGACACAGAGAATAATATTCTACAAAGAAGAAAAAGAATATTACTTATCGCTTGATGAGATTCTGTTCTTCGAGACAGACAGCAGCAAGGTGAGTGCACACACCGTTGATGATGTCTTCCAGGTTCATAATAGATTATATGAACTTGAAGAAATATTACCGGGTTATTTTGTCAGAGTATCAAAATCATCGATCATCAATATTCATCATATAAGATCTATGGTAAGGAATCTTGCCGGGGCGAGCGAGGTCGAATTTGCAGGATCGTACAAGAAGTTATATGTATCGCGAAGCTATTTTAAGGCCTTGCAGGAGAGAATGGAAAATAGGAGGTATATAAGATGAAATGTGTTATAGACAATAACGGAGAGAAAAGAGAATATAGAGCAGTCGGAAAGACAACCGGGCTTATTGGAGTAATGCTTATTATATTTGCGGTAGCGCTTCTTCTTAAGCATCTCGGACTTGATATTTCGATATTTGGAGGAGGTTTCCTTCAGAATTTCGGGTTGTGGCACTTGATTCTTACACTTGGCTGTGTATTCTGCTTTATTAAAGGAGCAATTGATAAAAGCTTCGGAATAATGGTATTCGCAGTTGGAATTTGTTACTGCATTATTGATAAGCCGTTAGGTTTACCGCAGATTGGTACTTTTACAATGGTAGCGATATGTGCGGTAATTGTATTCGGACTACATTTGATATTCCCGAATTTTAAGACCAGCTTTAGTTTTAAGAGAGTCGGAGATTATGATTCCGATGAAGCATGGGAAAAGAACGGAACGAGAGATTCTTCCGATGAAATCAATCATGATTGTGTATTCTCATCAGCTTCAAGATATATAGATAGTCAGAACTTCTCGGGATATAATGGCGATATTGTTTTCTCGTCGGTTAATATCTATCTTGATAAGGCAAAGCTTAAAGATGATAAAGCAATATTTAATACGGATTTAGTATTTTCCACTTTGAAATTATATGTTCCGCGAGGATGGAATGTAGAAGTTAAAGGCGACTCGGTATTCAGTGGCGGAGTTACAACAAAGGGACCAAAGGATCCTTATGTAGAAGGCGCACCGACGATTATTGTTAAGGGCGACAGAGTATTCTCTCATCTTGAAGTTATCTATGTGTAGGAGGTAAGTTATGAGTGTAATTATAAGAAATCGATTCGGATACGGACGTAAATTACTCGCCGGAATTTTACTTATAGCAGCAGCTGTATGTATACTTCTTGCACAGCTTAAGGTCGAGATTCCGTTTTTACAGGACCTTGCGGTATTAACCAAGCTTAGCGGCTGGGAGATGGCTGCGGTTGTTATATGTGTACTTCTTTTCATAAGCGGTATAGCAGAACTCGAACCATGGCAGATGACTTTTCCTGCAGGTATCGTATACTGCATTATAGATGAACCGCTAGGTCTTCCTATCGTAGAGTTCTGGCCAATGATGCTTATTGCGTTGATTCTTACGATTGGACTTACGATGGTTATTCCTGAATATGATTTTGTTACATATGATCATGGCAGACGTAAGAATACAAGGGAGGCCGAGAGGGAAATAAAGGAGGCGGCTAAGGAAGCTAAGGAAGCTGCCAAGGAAGTAAAGGAAGCTGTAAAAGAAGGTCACTTTGAGGATGTAGAATTCAGAGAGGTTAAAACAAACGAATCCGACGATTCTTCTTCCAACGAATAAATTGATGTAGAATGTATTTAAATTATATGCTATAATACAAAGGCTGGGCATTTGTGCCCGGCCTTTAATTATTGCTTTGGGATAAAAAGGAGAATGTAGAATGAATTTTGTAAAAGGTTTCTTAAAATTCGTTCCGGTATTTATACTGGCTGGACTTATGATTGCGAAATTTGATGCGTTGGTAGTTGCACCGATTGCGTTCTTTACGGCAGTTATAGTCGCAATGATAACAGAGAAGAAGAAATGGCAGGAGTGCCTTGACTCGGCACTTGAGTCCGTTAAGAATATATTGGTTGCAGTATTTATTCTTATGCTGGCTTATACAATGGCCAATTGTTTCATGGGATTCGGAGTAGGTGCTGCGGTAGTTACTTTATCTCTTAAGGTAGGAGTTACTGCAAGAACAGTTGCTGTAGTAGGTCTTGTATGTACATCGATTCTTTCCGTTGCAACGGGAACTTCATGGGGAACATTTGCTGCTTGTGCACCGATTTTCTTATGGTTATCTCATATAGTGGGCGGTAATATTTATCTTACGGCCTGCGCTATCGCCGGTGGTGCTTGCTTCGGTGATAACCTGGGACTTATATCCGATTGTATGATCGTATCTTCAGCTATTCAGGGAATTAAAAATATTCCTGACCGTGTTCGTCATCAGGGTGTATGGTCTGTAGCATGTCTTATTTTGGCAGCTATTGCCGATTACTTTGCAGGTGTTGCATTAGGACTTTCAAATGCAAGAGCAGAGGCATTCAATCTCACTGAGAATCTTTCTGCTGAAGCTATAGAATACTTAACAGAGAATAAGCCTATCGCGTTAGAACTTTTAAACCAGGTAGACAGTGGATCTATTCCGTTATATATGATTATTCCGCTTATCCTGGTTGTAACTCTTGCAGTATGCAAGTTTAATACGTTTATCTGCATCGGTTCCGGTATTATTTCTTCATATATCTTGGGATTATTTGCAGGTACAGCAGGTTCTTTAAAGGACTTCCTTGACAGCTATGTATATGAAGGCTTTTCAAGCGCAGGTTCATGGGTTATACCAATGATGATGTGGGTTGCAGCTTTTGGTGGCGTAATGCAGCTTATGAATGCATTTGAGCCTCTTGCTAAGCTTATAGGTAAGATTTCGTTTAAGGTACGTCACTTAATGGGTTGGAATGCGGTTATGTCACTTCTCGGTAATGCTGCACTTTCCGATGAGATGGCTCAGATTGTTACAATCGGACCTGTTATTAAGGATATTACGGAAGAGAATGTCGTGGGTTCCGAGGAAGACATGTATACTTTAAGCCTTCGTAACGCAACATTCTCGGATGCGATGGGTGTATTCGGCTCACAGCTTATTCCTTGGCACGTATACTTGGGATTCTATGTAGGCGTTGCAGCTGCGGTATATCCGCTTGTACAGCTTCGCCAGATGGATTTCTTAAAGTATAACTTTATTGCAATCATTGCAGTAGGATCTCTACTTATTCTTACATTTACCGGACTCGATAGATTCGTTCCGAGATTTGCTATACCAAGAGAGCCTAAAGTACAACTTAAGAAAAATATTAAGTAATACATTAAGCGGGAAGCGGCTTTGTGCCGCTTCTTTTTTTATGCATTATGTGAAAAAAATATGAAAAGCAAAAAAGATGTTATGTCCGAAAAAAAAGACGGTAAAAGTCTCTAAAGTCAACATTTTGTTCACATTTAGGTGCTTAACTGTTATTTGTGGAATGGGAAAGAATTTTGAAGCAAGTTTGGAGGTAAGTTATGAAGAAGATAGGCTTCAAGTCAAAATTAATGGCATTGGTAATTGTACCTGTGATAGTTATCTCGCTGATAGTATCGATTGTGGTATTTCTCAGGCTGAAATCAATAATGCTTTCCGACGCGGAGGATTCTTTAAAGAATTCTGCAAGAGCGATACGAACTATGTTGACGCTTGCAACGGATGGTGATTTTACAGCGGAGAATGGTGTCCTCTACAAAGGTGGAGAGGATATGACTTACGTTAATGATCTTTTTGATCAATATTTTGAAGAAACAGAAGTTTATGCGACGCTTATACTGGGTGATACCAGAATGGTTACATCTGTTAAGAACGGTACAGAAAGGGCAGTCGGGACTCAGATAGATGGGGGAATTGCTTCCGAGGTGATGGGTGGCAAAGAGTATGTAGCAGCTAATGTGATGGTTGGGGGAACCAGGTGCGTAGTGGCTTATATTCCGTTGTACCAGGATAGCGGAGATATTTGCGGTTCGGTATTCACAGGCATGAGTATGAAAAAAATAAACAGTTCTATCGCACAGACAGTATTGGGAATTCTTTTAATCGTAGCAATCTTTATGGTGCTTACGATTATCGTAGCAGTAATGCTCACAGGAACGATCAATCGTGTAATTATGGCATCACAGAAGGTATGTATGGATCTTGCGGGTGGAGATTTTACCGGGAATCAGGTTATTATTGGAACTTCGCGTGGTGATGAGCTTGGTGATATGGCACGTGGTGTTAATACGGTTAAGGAAAAGTTTGGTGAGGCTATAAGTGGTGTAAGATCAAATATAACCACCTTGCTTAAAAACTCTGACGGGCTTGCAGATACTGCGACCGGTACTTCCACAACAATGGATGATTTGTCGCGTGCAATTAACGGTATCGCCGAAGGCGCTACGTCTCAGGCTCAGGAAGTTACGTCCGCAGCAAATGATGTTGCGGGTATCTTAAGCAAGATGGAAGACGTTAATAAGAACGTAATAAGCACACGTGATAATACAGATGAGATGACGGCAGCATCAAATAAGGTTATTGATACATTCGGTAAGCTTATTGATGATATAGATGTAAGTATAGTGAGCCTTGATAATATCGTTTCCAAGATGGAAGGTGTAGCGAGCGCAGTTAACGATGTAACTGTGGCGGCGGATGATATTAATGGAATCGCCGCACAGACGAATCTTCTTTCGCTTAATGCATCCATTGAGGCTGCAAGAGCAGGCGAAGCAGGAAAGGGATTCGCGGTTGTTGCGGGAGAGATCAGCCAGCTGGCGGCTCAGTCTAAGGAAAGTGCCGATAAGATTAATGAGATAATGGTTAAGCTTCATGGTGAGACAGATACTGCAGTAGAACTTGTAAAGGATATGAATGTAGTAATGAATCGCCAGAAAGCATCCAGTAATGAATCAAGAAGTTCGCTTGAAAGCCTTGTAGATAGCATAAGCAATACCAAGAAAAGAGTACTTGAGATCAAGGAAAGCAGTGATGAAGTAAAGGAACTTTGTGCTTCGTTAAATGACAGTGTGTCGAATCTATCGGCAATCAGTGAGGAGAATGCGGCATCTGCAGAAGAGACTGCGTCATCGGTTGAACAGATTTCAAATGCGGTATCGCAGGTAAGCACAATGTCCGATGAACTTAAGGGATTATCAACAGAATTATCGGATCTTATAGGATTCTTTAAAGTTTAAAAGCTCATAATAGAAGGGAGTCGCATTATGCGGCTCCTTTTTTGAGTTTGTCGGAGAAGACGGGGTTATCATACCTGTCAGGCGTAAATCATGACCTCTTGGATAATAATCCTTGTATTTAAGGGCTATATCGAATATGCTCACATCATAGGATTACTTACGGAGGTGGTTTCATAATTATTCATGAGTGACGGAACCTGCAATTCATTATTTTCTGCTTTACGAATCATTTTATAAATCTCCTGTAATGTTGTCACTGTAAGTATTGTAAAATATAATTGAATATGGGGGATACGTTTGGTATAATTGGATTTAAATTTTTAGGGAGGGGATAAGGCATGAATACAGTATTTGAAACAGAGAATATTAAGTTTATTGAACTTACGGAGCTTTTGGTGCAGGATTATCTTGAGATGATAAATGATATTAATGTCGCAAGATTATTGGGAAGAACGAAGACTGTGACAGAAGAAGGCGAACTTAACTGGATTCATAAGAACCTTGAGAATAAAGCACCTGTCTTTTCAATGATTGAGAAGAGCAGCGGAAAATTCATCGGTAATATCGAGCTTATGGATGTCCATGATGAGGAAGCCGAGCTTGGTATTACAATAACTGCGAGTATGCAGGATAAGGGATACGGAACCGAGTCTGTCCCGGCAATCGTAGACTATGGAATGAAAAAGCTTAATTTAAAGAGAATCTTCTTAAGAGTATTCCCGGATAACTTAAGAGCAATACATGTGTACGAAAAGTGCGGTTTCCGCGAGTATGGCCGTACGGAGGAGGACATATTGATGGAGATAATGATAACAGATGATAACAAATTATAAAAGAAATCTCAAATGATAACAGATGATAAAAATGAGAACATAAATCATACTTAGAAGGGATTAGCGATGCGTGTTATAGCGAAATATTTTAAAGAGGCATTAAGAGAATACACGAAGGAATTTGCTATATGCATCATACTTGCGGTTGTCATGATGCTGGTTGGAGTCTTGATTCCAATCGGGTCAAGGTATTATATAATGCAGGTTTCAAATGGTTGCGGGATTAATGTGATACTTGTCGGATTACTTGTATTCTGCGGTATGTACGCAATCAAGACGGTTATCAATATCTTTTTATATAGAGCATTTGATTTGTTTGGCGGCAGGTACATGTCACATCTGGCGATTTCACTCGAGAAAACGCTTCAGGAAGCGGATTATGCAGATATCAAGGTAATGTCTGAAGGCGTACTAAGAAATATCCTTTATACGGATGTAATCAACGTCTTTGTGACGGTTGGGCATCACATACCGAATATTGTAAGCTCGCTATTTACCATAGTATTGCTGCTTATCTATATGCTGTTTCAGGATATGTGGATGTCACTTCTAATTCTTACCGCGACCATAATCGGGATAATTATCTCGGTTAAGAGTAAGCGTCATATTGCGGAAGCAGTCAAAGAGACCAATCTTATGATGAAAAAGTTCGACGCGGGATGTTCCGAATATATATCCCTGATTCCATTGGTTCAGACAAATAATCTTGTGGGATACTTTCAGAGGAAAACGAATAGTGCTATAGGAGCTTTTATCGAGGCATCAAGAAAAGCGGATGTGCCTGTTGATCTGTGGACAGGGCTTGTGGGTGGATATCATGCCGTGTTCTCGATATTGCTGTCCGCGATACTTGTGTGGCCGGCTGCCGGGCATAATGTCGTTGACATGCTTTTCTTTACGTTAATTGCGAATATGATTCTTTCAGAGTCGCAGAATGTATCGCAGATGATTCTGCAGGTAGTAAGGAATATTCCGAGCTGCTATAATGTTGAAAAAGTTCGGTCGCTTAAAAAAGCTGACGGAGATAAGGATATTGGTGATATTGAGAAAATAGAGTTTGAAAATGTAACATTCTCATATCCGGACTCGGAGCAAAAAGTGCTGGAGAATGTGAGCTTTATATTAAAGAAGGGTGATACCGTATGCATAAAGGGCTTGAATGGTGCGGGTAAGTCAACTTTCTATAAGTTACTTACCGGATTATACCGCCCGGTTACAGGATGCGTAAAGCTTGACGGCGAATCACTTACAGAGGTAAGAAGAGAATCGCTTAATAAGCTGATACTATACATAAGTCAGGATGAAAAGTGCTTAAACGGAAGTATTAAGAATTATCTTAGAGAGATAAGCGGCAGCGAGATTTCGGATGCGACAATAGAAGAGTGGCAGGAAAGATTTCACTTTAATCGAGAAGATGAGATGATAACCGGAAACGGTGATTCGCTTTCGGGCGGACAGAGAAAGAAACTTTTTCTCATGAAGCTGCTCGCAAGAGCAGATAGTTCTGCAGTCATAATAGCAGACGAACTTGCGGCCGGAATGGATGTTGAGACTGTACCTATAATGCAGGAACTTTTATCCGGATATGCAAAAAAACGCGATAAAATCATTTTCGTAACAGACCATCAGAATTACGGAAATGTGGAATGTAATGTGGTTATGACATTTAATGGTGGGAATATAGAGATAGAGCGGTAGAATGCATACACGTATTGTATACATGTAGGTATTTTGCATTTTATGCATATGAATATGTGGAGAGGAAGCATAATGAAAGGGATATATGTTAGCATATTTAAGAAAACGATTAAATTTGGGATAATTCACCAAATTGCTTTATTTATATCAGAAGTTGCTTGTGCTTATTTAGTATCAGTGGTATTATCAGTTGCGCTTTCCGAGGAATATGAGCTAATAGCATATTGGGGAATTGCAGCGTTGGTATCAATATTGTTAGGAACAAT
>JAEENO010000015.1 GCA_016283755.1 Lachnospiraceae bacterium
GCTTTCCATAACCCGTGCAAATTACAATATGCAAGTACCGCTTCGACTTCATCTCCCGGTAATAACGGGAACACCACCTTCGGTTCATCGCCCGGCTTTAAAGCCTTTCTTTGATTACCGAACTTAGTTTTTAAAGCAACCCACTCTATGTAATGAGCTTCTTCCATCGGATGATTAACAGAACCTATCGTCACATATACCTTATCTTCCTTAACTTCAAATACAGGCACATGCTTCTCAACTGATGCATCCATCTCGCCCGCCTTAATCTCCTGCATAGGCTCGCCACAGCAGATAACCGGAACACCGGTACCCTTAACGATAGCTACTATCTGACCGCAATGCTTACAACGGTAAAACTTAAGTTCCATAAACCATTCCTCCTTCTAATAATTCTTAGCTTCTACTTCGAAAAAGCTCTGAGGATGATCGCATACAGGGCACTTCTCAGGTGCCTCGGTTCCAACTACGACATGACCGCAGTTTCTGCACTCCCATACCTTAACCTCAGACTTCTTAAATACTTCCTGTGCTTCAATGTTATGAAGAAGTGCGCGATAACGCTCTTCATGACGCCTCTCGATTGCTGCTACACCGCGGAACTTCTTGGCAAGCTCCGGGAATCCTTCTTCTTCAGCTTCCTTTGCGAACTTATCATACATATCGGTCCACTCATAATTCTCACCGGATGCTGCGGCATTAAGATTAGCTACAGTATCTCCAATGCCATCAAGCTCCTTAAACCAAAGCTTAGCATGTTCTTTCTCATTTTCAGCCGTCTTAAGGAAAAGCTCTGCAATCTGCTCGAAGCCCTCCTTCTTAGCTTTTGATGCGAAATAGGTATATTTATTACGAGCCTGCGATTCACCCGCAAATGCTTCAAGTAAATTCTTCTCCGTTTTAGTGCCAGCGTATTTATTAGCCATATATAAGCCTCCTTAAATAGTAATTATTGTGAGGAACCGTAGTCATAAAAGTACCCCATATAGTTCATATTATCATGTGGGGGGGATTATAGCAATGGGTATGGGGAAGATTTTAGAAAGATTTCATAATTTAAACTCTGCTTTTATAACTCCATTACGAATTTAATTCTTCTATCTCTTTTTTGTCAAGATATACTATTCTGTTTTCGGGGATCTCATTCTTTATATGGTAATCCCTGTATGCTGAAATAACATCTTGCAACTTATTGCTACTTAGTACATCCGTCTGCCTTCGATATCTTTCGATTCCTTCAAAGTATTCAAGCAAGATTGTATTATTCTTTTGAATAAAACTATCTTTATCTATAACTGTCTCTTGTGGGTTGCTATTAAATATAACCTTGTTCTTATTATCGATAGCCTCAAAGAATTTGCCTTCAAGAGAATGTAACTGTCCTACCTCTATAACGTTATCCTCTTCCCTTATATCTAATATCAAATAAGGATGCTTATCCTTAAATACCCCATAATAATCTATCCTAATTCTTAGCAAAAGTACCTGACCAATTACCAGATCTTTCATACTGCCATACCGTCCATAAGTCGTATTATATCGGCATATTGCTCCTTGTACTCATCAAGCCTAGCGGCAGTGTCCATTATCTGCTCTTGCTTATTATAAAAACCATGCTTGGCAATCCACTCAGGATCCTCGTGTGACAAATCCATAAGCTTATAAATATCTGCTTTTTCAAGAACGATGAAAATCTTCTTTAAAAATAGTTTAGTCTCATCATTTAATGAGACGCTTCTTTTATCCTTAGTTTTGATTAACATATCAAAGCTCTCTCTAACATCTTCAACGACTCCACCATTATCATATGCATAGAGGGGCTCCTCAAACAGCAACTTAGAAGTTTTTGCATAATAAATATTCTGCGCTAAATGGAGATACTTATTCAATCTGGCTCTTCCTTCATAAAAGGTCCTTCCGTTTGCTTCTACTAAATTCTTGCTATTGAACCTTCCTTCTTTATCAAGTTGCATTAAATAAACTGCTACTTCTTTCGCGCTTGCCATGGTTTCATCCCCTTTATCAAAGCTATCTTTACAATGATTTCTTATGCCATATCATATAATAATATCGATCATAATATAGACGCAATTTACAATTGCTAAATTAGGATAGTGAATTTACTATATCACCCGAACTTATGTTTGTCAAGTTGGTATCCTCTAAACAATTACATTTGTTTTTTCTAATTCTATCTTACTAATTCAAAATCTTCTGCGCCATGCTTACAAGTCGGGCAGATGAAACCTTCCGGCAATGATTCCCCCACATATTCATATCCGCATATTTTACATCTATAGACATGCTGTCCTTGTAAAAGCTCTATCTTGGCAGCATCCGCAGCCGCATTATTCTTAGGCTTAATATTCTCTTGATAGTAACTATATGTACAAGGCCTATCATCATTTAACACGACCATATCGGTCGGTTCCGTTATAAATAATGTATGCGAACCGCAGTCAACCATCTCTTTAACCTTAAGAGAAAAGTACGCATTGGTACCGGCAGCAATATAAGACACTCCATTATCAGCAATTTTATATGCAACAACCATTCCGAAATCTGCAAACTTATTGGCATCGCGACCGGACTGAAATCCGAAGTGCTTAAAAATCGCAAAATCAGCCTTCTCACTTAAAACCGACACATTTAAAACTCCGGTTCTAACTACCATGTCATGTGTGAAATTCAGCTTATTAATCGCAACGGAGATAAGATTCGGATTCGATGCAACCTGAATCGCAGTATTAATAATGCAGCCGTTCAGCTTGTCACCCTCGCGGGCTGTACAAACGAAAAGACCATAGGATAACTTGTACATTGCAGATTGATCCATGAGATACCCTCCTCTATTAAAACCTTATTACAC
>JAEENO010000016.1 GCA_016283755.1 Lachnospiraceae bacterium
AAGGCCGGCCTTACGTACTTCATCCTTAAATAACATACGAAGCGGCTCTATGATTTCTTTAAAATCTACGCAATCCGGGAGTCCGCCTACATTATGATGAGACTTTATAACTGCGGACTTACCCAGTCCTGACTCAATAACATCAGGATATATTGTACCCTGTACGAGGAAATCAACGGCCCCAATCTTTTTTGCCTCTTCCTCAAATACACGGATAAATTCTTCACCGATAATCTTTCTCTTCTTTTCAGGCTCTGTTACACCTGCAAGCTTAGCATAGAATCTATCCTTCGCGTCAACACGAATGAAATTAAGGTCATAAGATCCGTTAGGTCCGAATACTTCCTCAACCTCATCTCCCTCATTCTTACGAAGAAGACCGTGATCTACGAATACGCATGTAAGCTGCTTACCGATTGCCTTGCTCATCAAAACCGCTGCAACGGATGAATCGACGCCACCGGAAAGCGCACACAAAGCCTTACCGTTTCCGACTTTGGCGCGTATATCCTCAATCGCTTTTTCAACGAAAGAATCCATCTTCCATTCACCCTTACATCCGCATACGTCAATAATGAAATTACGAAGCATCTTCATGCCTTCAACGGAATGCATAACTTCAGGATGAAACTGAACGGCATAAATCTTACGCGTTGCATCTTCCATAGCTGCAACAGGACACACTTCGGTAGACCCCGTAATCTTAAATCCATCAGGTGCAGTCTCTATATAATCCGTATGGCTCATCCATACTATAGTTGCCGGATTAACATCTTTAAAAAGCTCTGACTTCGTATTAACGCAAACCTCAGTCTTACCATACTCTGAAGTAGGAGCGGTTGCTACACGCCCGCCAAGAGCATGTGCTATAAACTGTGAACCGTAACATATTCCCAATATCGGAATGCCAAGTTCAAATATCTCTTTAGATATCTGTGGAGAATCAGGCGCATATACGCTCTGCGGGCCACCGGTAAAAATAATTCCTTTAGGTGCCATCTCTTTAATCTTGTCAATTCCCATTGTAAAGGGATGAACTTCCGCATAGACATGGCACTCACGTACACGTCGCGCAATAAGCTGATTATACTGTCCGCCAAAGTCCAAGACTATAATCTTTTCCATTCTAATCCTCCTTAGATATATATCCATCGGCATCAATCCTGGTGCCGTAATTCGCACTATATGATTCGATCATCTGTAGAATCTCCCGACCGCGCTCACCGTCTCTTATGGTCGGCTGGAAATCATTACGTGAACTAACCGAACTAATCGTACAAGGAATTACCTTGGCATTAAGACCTTCCTGCTTAATTCCGTCTATAAATGTAAATGTCTGCTGATAAATCATAGTTTCCTTGACTGCAGGATTACGATTACCGCCGAAGCAGAAATTACCCATTGAATATACTATCGGCTTACCGTTATAGATTTCAATTCCCTGAAGAACGTGAGTATGTGCGCCAAGCACGAGATCATATCCCATATCGAGGATCTCGCGACCTAATTTTTGCTGCTCGGAATTGGCAATGTGATCACCCTCAATTCCCCAATGGCAATATGCGATAATTACATCGCACTCATTTTCCTTAAGATAAGCATAACCGTTGGTAAGATAATCCATAACTCCGCTCATATTAAGCGCATTAACTGCCACATAACCTATCTTAATTCCTTTAACTTCATAGATAGCATAAGTATCGTTAACCGCATAAGTTATTCCGTACTGCTTAAATCCTTCAACCGTATCATCCGCGCCAACCTGGTAATAATCCATTCTGTGATTATTCGCAAATCCTACGCACTCAATAGATGCAAGCGGAAGTATCTGCATAAACTCGGGACGTCCTCTTAGGTTAAAAGCTTTCTCCGGATGGTCCTCGGCTGTCGTAAGAACTCCCTCAAAGTTAACGAGCGTCATATCGTCGGTTGAGAACACAGGTAAGACTCCCGCAAAGAACCACTCCGGCCCCTTATTATCGTACATCTCAATAAACGAATTCTCATATCCCTGTAACTGGGTATTACCAAGAGTGCAATCGCCTGCACATGAAATTGTAATTGTCACAACTTCCGGTTCCGGCTCAGGCTCCGGTTCAGGTTCCGGTTCAGGCTCGGGATCGACAATATCATCAACAGCGACCTGTTCCCCGGCCTCTCTGCCCTGTTTTACCTTCAATACGAATACGCTGACCACAAGAATCAGCGTAAGCGTTAATATCGTTATAAACAGACCCTTAATAAAACTTTTCATTTCAATCCCCTATCTATTCGCTTAGGTACTTACCTGCCTGCATGGCAGCAATTGCACCATCTGCTGCAGCAGTAACAACCTGTCTTAAACTCTTCTTTCTCACGTCCCCGACTGCATACACACCCGGAATATTGGTGCGCATATCTTCATCGGTTACAACGTAGCCGTCTTCAAGTGTAATCTGGTCTTTGAAAAGATCTGTACGAGGCAGGAATCCTATAAATCCGAACACACCGAACATTCCGTCCTTAGGGTCTGCCTTAATCTCACGCTCTTCACCCGTTACAGTATCCTTAAGAACGATTGCATTTATTACATCTTCACCCTTAAGCTCTGTTACAACAGAATTCCATGCAAAAGCGATTTTTTCGTTGTTAAAAGCTTTCTCCTGAATACTCTTGGCTGCTCTAAGTTCATCTCTTCTATGAACTATCGTTACCTTACGGGCAAATCTTGTAAGGAATATCGCCTCTTCAACGGCCGAATCACCGCCACCTACAACAAATACTTCAAGTCCGGTAAAGAAAGCTCCGTCGCAAGTTGCACAGAAAGAAAGACCGCGTCCCAAAAACTCTGCCTCACCCTTACAGCCTATAGGTCTCGGAAAAGCTCCCGTCGCAAGTATTACTGTTTTAGCCTCATAAGTGGCCTTCTTGCCATGGAGTGTCTTAATCTCACCCGATAATGAAACGGAATCAATCGAATCCGTTATTCTCTCAACTCCAAAATGTTCTGCCTGCTTAGCCATACGCTCTGCAAGAGATATTCCGCTCTCCCCTTCTAACATCTGTCCCGGATAATTCTCTATATCAGCGGTAAGAGCAATCTGACCGCCATCCTGTCCCTGCTCTATTATACAGGTTTTCAATCTGTTTCTTCCTGCATAGATACCTGCTGTAAGTCCTCCCGGTCCTGCGCCGAGTATAACCACGTCATATATCATAATTAGTCTCCTTTCTCTTTATCCTTAACAAGATATGCATTCTTACCTTGTCTCTTTGCCTTATATAAAAGCGCATCCGCTTCTTCGACTATCTTCTTAAAATCATCTGTAGCCTGCGGATACAAAGTGTAATAACCCTGTGAAACCGTAACATACTTTTCCTTAGCACCTTCGCCGCTTGGAATCTTAAGTTCCGAAAGCTTCTGCTTTACTGTCTCCGCAAATCTTAATGCATCATTGTAAAAGCTCTGACCTGCAATTATCAAGAATTCATCTCCACCGTATCGATAAATCTGGCTGTCCTGTGAAATTGATGTCTTAAGAACATTTGCAACTTTGCGAAGAACCTCGTCTCCATCCACATGACCGTATGTATCATTATATTCCTTAAAGAAGTCAACATCGATTATTCCGACAACTATGCTTGTTCTTGCTTCCGCACAGCGTACACAGATATCCTTATACTGCTTGGAAAGAGCATATCGATTCTTTATTCCCGTCAATGCATCTTCCTCAGCTATACGATTGGCTTCCTTTTGATCCTCGTAAACCTGACCTATCTCAAGCTTAACGTTAATCGCAATTATATTCTCTTCTTCTTCTTTCTTACGAACCTGCATATAATAATCGGCATGATCGATACATGCTTTCTCGTATTCTTCCTGATTGCCTATAAGAGAATAATATTTCATTTTATATATGCTAAGACGCAGATTAACCTGAGGAGAGTTCACCTTACCGGCTACAATTTCAAACCTCTCAAGAACCTGCTTCATAACATCATACTCTTTAATCTCTTCAAGAAGTGACATCAGTTCCTGAACATCCTGCTGATATTCCTGAATAGTTTCACTGCTTAAGTCAAGATATTTTAAAAGCTGGGGAATTTTTACCCTCGCATACTCTGCATTACCGATTGAACAATAAAGACGTGCAAACATAATCTCATTTGCAAAATCATGTTTGTGGATATTGAAATCGTTTGCCACATCTCTAGCCTTATACAGATATAACTCAGAATACAGATAATTACCCGTATGCCAATAGGAAATTCCAAGATTAAGATAGCAACCAACGAACCACGATGCAGTATTCTCATTAATAGGGCCGGTTGCAACAAGATCTTCCTCGGACATAATGAAATACTTAATGGAAGTCTGGTAATCTCTCAAATCCTGATATCTCGTTCCGATATTGTTATAGAATAGATGAGACAGCCCTACTGCCTTTTCTTTACGTACACGAGCAAGGCCGCGCATATAGAACTCTACAGCTATGGCCTCATTGCCTCCTTCAGCATAGGCTACACCGACACCGTTAATGGCTCTGGTATATCCTGCCAGATCTCCATCCTTATCATATATATCCGCAGCTTCTTCAAGCGCCACAATAGACTTGTCAAACTGCCCCTCATCCATGTATTCGAAGCCTTTTTCCATCAATATCTTAGCGTTATCGGAATTCACCATTGCACTTCCTCCGGAGTGTAAATCGGGATTATTTTCCCGGATAGCAAACTACAGATGCAACATCGTAACCCTTTAAATACTCTCTTCCTTTAAGGCCCGCAAGTTCCATAAGGAATACAAGCTTTACAACTTCGCCTCCGAGCTTTTCTACGAGGGAAATAGTTGCTCCGACGGTACCGCCCGTTGCGATTAAGTCGTCGATAATAACAACCTTCTGTCCCTTCTTAATCGAATCCTTATGCATTTCTATTGTTGCTGTACCGTACTCAAGTGAATACTCCTGCGAAACTGTCTCGCAAGGAAGCTTACCTTTCTTACGGCAAAGAATTAACGGCTTATGAAGCTTGTATGCAATCGGTGCTCCGAAGATAAAACCTCTGGACTCCGCACCTACTATAACATCAAAGTCAAGTCCTTCCAAAAGCTTGGTCATCTCGTCAACCGCAAGCTGAAATCCGTCAGCATCCTGCAATACGGATGTAACATCACGGAAGATAATTCCCTTCTCCGGGAAATCCGGTATACTTCTTACATAATCTTCGACTTTTTTCATTTGATAAATACCTCTATTCTTTTCTAAATAATGAACCCGTGGGCCCCTTCTTCTTATATACTATAATACACGTCTGATAGTAACAATCGTTCTGTAACGCGGGTTACTCGTGATTCCGATTCCCGCACGCTCATTACGAGCATGTAATATCTGATTATTGCCGATATACATTGCTACATGACCGGAGTAGCATACGATGTCACCCGGCTTCATGTTCGAATAACTTACTCTCTTGCCCGCAGTTCTCTGCTCATATGATGTACGCGGTATTCTTATACCGAAATGTGCAAATACATACTGTAAGAATCCGCTGCAGTCAGCTCCGGTGTGCGGATCCGTTCCGCCCCACACATAAGGATTACCGACAAACTGCTTAGCGTAATCTATTACATCCGACGGACTGACATTGGTCCTATAACCCGGATCGTCGCCACCGTCATCGTCGTCATCATCGTCGTCTTCTTCAGCCTCAATCTGTGCAATTAAAGCATTCATCTGGCTTATCGTAGTCTTGTATTGTTCTGCCGCTGCAAGCGCTGTACGTAACTGCTTCGCATAGTCGCTGTTCTCGGATTCAAGCTTGTCCATAACCTTCTGCAATGCAACTCGCTGTCCCTCCTGAGCCTCTTTCATCTCATTAAGTTCGGCAAGTTCGATTTCAACGTCGTTCTTAAGCTCTTCGGTTCTTATCTTCGTCTCCTGGTAAGAAACCAAAAGCTTACGGTCGTATGTGTACATCTCTTCAAAATACTCAACCTGATTAAGAAGATCCGCCATACTTGAAGCGCCAAGAATCGCTTCCACAAAAGCAGTGTCACCACGCTCGTACATGTATTTGATACGAAGCTTCATCGCTTCATACTGTCTTTGTTCAGTTTCTATTGCAATCTCAAGCTCTGTTTCCAGTCTCTCAAGGTCCTTCTCGGCATATATAATCTCATCCGAAATCGCGTCAATGGCGGCTACAAGCTGTACTATCTCAGCCTGCACATCATCCATCTGACCCAATATACCTGCCTGCTCCGACTTAAGCTTCTTAATCTGGTCTTCAACCTCTTTAAGCTTAGCCTCAGCTTCTTTCTTCTTACGCTCAGCCTCCTGCTTGGTGGTTGCCTCTACGTATGCGACTGTATGAAAACACGAGAATACTAAAGCTGCTGCAATTAACAGCGAAAGAAGTCTTTTCTTCACAAGAATTCTCCTCTCTTCAAGGTTAACCCTGACACTATTCTCATAGTCCCTAAAATTATATCAAAATTTCGTGATTTTTTCAACAAACCGACTGTTTCATAAAGAAAAAATCTCTGTGCATAGCACAGAGATTTCAAAGTCATAGTTGCCACACGGCATGCACAATTTGTAATATCCGATAATCTTAACTTGCTTCGCACAATCTCATGCGAATTACCTTAGTTACGATATCGCTGTAACTGAAGGAAAGTACCTGTGCAGAATTATCGCCCTTGCCGTCAACCAATACGGTAAATACGCTCGGGTAAGCGCTCTGCAATACGCCTTCATGGATGTTGGATCTGTGTCGTCCTTCATCCTGTCTTATCTGCACTCTGCTGCCCAATTCAGAGGTAACAGATGCTCTGATTCTGTCAATTAAATCCTGCTCCATTGCCATAGCTACTACTCCATAATCCCTCTTCTTACGAAGACATAATTCTGACTGATAAAGCCTTGTCATTTATGTGTCCATAATACCACTATTTTGTGTTTTTGTCAATTTATTTATTTTGTAAAGCACAATATCTTGTGTTTTTGTATAAAAGCTCCAACAGCGCTTTTATATCAAATTTTGGGTTTAATTTAAGCAGATTTAAGAGTATACTATCCACATAAGGTATAACTTCACCCACAAATAATATGGCTTAGGCTGACTATTATAGATTAGGAGATATTAAATGATAAGAACAATAATAACCGTGCTTTTCGTAGCATTATACTTAATACTGTCTTCACCTTATATGGTGATTACATACTTCTGGAGCAAGATTAATCCGAAGAAGGGCGGTGATGCCGCACTTCGTAATGTATCCTGGGCTTTCAGAGTTGTAACAAGGCTATCCGGAATGAGTCCTACAGTTACGGGAATCGAGAACATTCCTAAGGATAAAGCGGTTCTTTTCGTAGCCAATCACCAGAGTATTCTCGATATACCGCTTACCTATCCTTTAATGATATCCCAGACAGGCTTCATTTCAAAAGATACAATTAACCATGTACCGCTTCTTCGCGTATGGATGAGAAGACTTCATTGCATTTTCCTTGACAGGAAGAGCCCGCGCGCAGGACTTGATATGATTCTTAAATCCATCGAATATATAAAGAACGGAATATCAATCTTCATCTTCCCTGAAGGCACAAGGAACAAGGGTAACGTTGATGAGATTGCGGAATTCAAAGCAGGTGCCGTTAAGATGGCTACTAAAACCGGCTGCCCGATAATTCCTATCGCAATTGCCGGAACCCGCAGGGTATTCGAAGATCATTCACCGTTTATGCGCTACGGAAAAGTACGTGTAGCATTCGGAGAACCTATCATTATCGAGAATCTTGATGAAGAAAGCAAAAAGCACCTCGGTGACTACTGTCACGACAAGGTGCAGGAACTCTACAATACAATCAAATAATCCTTATATATTTAAAAGAGCGCACCCTGCGGTGCGCTCAAAATTCTTTCTCGGCCAACTTCTTTAAAAAGTCCTTTTTCAAATCCCTAACCGAATGAAAAATCGCCATTTCTGATATGTTAAGCCTATTATTCTCCGCCTTTATCCTTAATAACTCCAATGTGCAAACCATATCTGCTACTTGCAATAGCTTATACTTATATGGTTTTACCTCAAGCCTTCGTTCAAATGATACTAATTTATCATCCAAAACCTTGTTCAATACCGATGCAAGCTGCTTCTGCCCATTGTCATAATACAGAATCACCTTGTCAAACGAGCTAAAATATTCATACTCCAGCTCAATAAAACGCGACAACTCTATTTCTATACGATTTTTCAATTGGCTCTCATCTATGCACTGCTTTCTTTCAAAAACAAATGTCTTATATTTTATAGGCAAATTTTTAGCAAAGAAAAACAACTTTATGAAAATAGAACGCCGTTCGTTTGGCGAGAGATTACAATATACATCTTCTTTTCTGATCAAAGGAGATGTATGCACAACATGATTCAAATATCCCATATTAAACATCTCGCGTTCGAACTGCTTTATTTGTTCCTCGATACTATTCTGTTGCTCATGTAACACCAGTGAAAAAACATACTGCGGTGCATATTTTGTATTATAATGGCCGAAGTCGCCTGACTCGTCTACAAAAATACTTAATTCTTTCATAAAACCTCTGTATATAAAAATGGCGGGGAGTCTCCCCGCCGATTAGGTTGGACCTTGACATTTCTGCCAGCCCAAAAGCTACTTATATAATACCATATACGCAAAATTTGTCAATATTTTCATTTAACCATGTGAAACAGCATCCGAAATCTTCTGAAGTGCCAAAATAACCAAATCATTCTTAGTAGTAATATATGACTTTTCAGCATGTGTCTCAAAGCATTTCTGTAACATTCCTAAAGTCATAGATTCTTCCATCTCTTTAAATTTTCTATCTATTTCTTTATCAATTTGCCCGCTCCCATCCATTTTAAGTAGTTTTCTGCAATTAGATGACCACGTCCAGGTTGCACCCAGTTTTCCATCTTCTTTTGCCTTCGAAGGATCTGCAATATCAAACAAATAATAATTTTTCTGATATTCCGGACTATCGTCCACAATACTATTACAACCATATAGGATGGCTGCCATTGCATAGTCCATAGCTGCCTTTCCTCCGTGAGGCATCGACTCTCGAACCTCTCTAAATTTTCTAGCATTAACTGCATTTGACATATAATTTCTTACCATTCCAATAGTAACACTTGAATCCTTACTAGTAATACCATTTAAATCTACTTCTATGTCCGATGAAGCTGCTTGGGATTTAGTTTCCTTAGGTTTCTTCGATTTCCTTGGTTTTTCTTCGACTGTACTCTCCAGAGGAGACTCTGCCGGCACCGTTTCCTCTGTTTTTGTTTTCTTGCAATCAGGTGTTTTAATCAGACTATTATCAAAAATAGTCTTACTCTCACTTTCCAAGGCTTTCTTCAATTCATTGTAAAAATGATCTGTTCCATCAAAGTAGCGGCTATACGTTCCATCGTTCAGAATCGACTCCATCGCCAATGACATTTCCTCTATTGTAGCCTTGGATTTTTCATCGCGGAGCACCTCGATCGCGTCCTTAACTTTACCTTTTATCCACGGCTCATTAAAAAACGCATTATCAACAATTGCTTCATAAGCATCCCATTCCGAAACATTTATTTTTTCAGTCGAATCGGATCGATACTCTGAAACTTTTCCTCCATTAAGAAGAATCGGTATAATTGGTAACTTCTTTTCACGATGTGTATTTTCGGCCACCTTTGAACGGGCAGTCAGCAGCTCCATCAGACACGCATAGCTTTCCATATATCCTTTGCTTATAAAAGACAACACGGCCTTACACCTTCCCGTCTTTATTGCCGATTTCATATTGTCTACCCATGAATCATTATCTTCGGCAAAGCTTTTGTCAAAAAAAACACGAACACCACATCGGGTTACCAGAGTTTTTACTATATCTCCAATCACTGTTTCCCAATCATCACTCTTATAACTGATAAATACGTAATCAACATTATCACCAGGCTTAAATGTTACTATTTGATCCGTTAATTCATTTCTTTTTTTCTTAGCTTCTTCTGTCAGTCCCATTTTTATACCTCATCTTTCCTAATAAAATAATACATCAGCTTCATAGTGTCATATTTAATAGTCCCCAATGTAGCATCGTTTTTCGCAAGTTCATTAAATGGTATTAGACAATTGTGCTTATGCCAAGCAGGCGATTTCTTCTCGGCACATTCCCATCCTTGCGCTATTAATCCATAACTCCATCTCCGATGTTCCGTCTTGCACATCTCATAGAATTCACTGTCATTTTTCAGCCGTTCCCAGAATTCCGCATCTTTAAACTTTAGTTTCCAATAATACTTATCACTTTCATCATGCTCGAAATATACTTGAAGTAATTTATTAAGCTCATCAATTACTCTATACTCACCATACTTAACGCGAAGCTTTGGTTTAAAAACTTGCTCATAATATGCAGCCAACGCTCTATTTGCATTTCTTTTGTAGTATTCAAGCCCTTTCCATGCCTCTGATTCGCTCATATCACAAGGCTTATAATCTTTCTCAATATACAGCTTTGAATACACATAGTTGAAGTTCTTTGCTTTCTTGTCCAGTTCTTCGCCAAGAAGATAATCAACAGAGAGCACATCTGCCGGAGCCGGAATAAGACTTATATATCGTAACATTTCATCATCACCGGTGAACAATTCACGCAGTCGATAATCGGAATCAATTCTTATCATCACCGGCACATGTCCGTCTCCGTCATGAAACGAATATGCAATTTCTCTAGCGCAATGCACGGCAACTTCAGCATTATCTATGGCAATTATTATATATGTATATGGTATTTCCCCCGAATCTCCATTTTTCTCAGATTCAACCCCTATATCCATAAGTTTTCTAAAACTTCTATCATGGACATCCATATCAATAAATCTAATTGTCATCGGATTATCTACCACTGTGTCTCTCATTTCAAATTTCCAGTTATCAAATCCCTCCACAAGGCCGCTATCTTCCTTAGTCATTTCAAAATCATTCACCCTGAAATAATTTGCATAGATACCTGCCTTTTCTTTTATTTTATAATCTACGATATCGACATTTATCTTATTGTCACTATCAGCCGGTGCCAACTCCATCACCTGTTTTAATGCCTGTTTGCCAAGTAATCCGAATCCAACAATAAGGACATTTGTATCCCACTTCCCCTTATCATTTGAATCGATATATTTACAATGAAGCTTACTTTTCTCAAACATCTTACGAATCTGAAGTTCCGGAATGTTAAACATTTCAAAGTCAAACAAATTCAAGGATTTTTTCTTCGCATCATAAAAGTGTTCTATCATTTCTTCTATTTCATAATCTTCACATCTGCAGTATACTTTTGCTTTTGTCGATATTACCTTACTGTTTCGTTCGCTACAAAGCGATTGAAAAACAGAAAAATTATTAATCGAACTATCATCTGCCAAAATGAAAACCGCTGCCTTATCAGCTTTTATGCTTGTAAGGAATCTTTCTATCTTATCTCCATTTTCTTTATAAATATCATATTTATGGATATGTATGTTCTTTTTTGCCAAACTATAGAGCATTTCTTCTTTAAAATCATCAGCGCAAACAAGATGAATATGTATTTTCTTTTTACCATTAGCCACGACTTTATTGTTAAGAAGCATCTTTACGCAATCATTATAACCAAATATAACAATATGATTTCTATATTTGCTTATGCCTTTAAATATGTTTCTTATCTTAAATATTTTTGAAAGGAATTCATATATCCATGCCAATGCGCAAAAATGTGCTACGAATATCATAACTCCATATACATACGTGATGATCTGCAATCCCAAATAATATGAAGAATCCGTATAAGTAAGCAATGCCTTGTATGCCGCCTCAAGCTTAATCTCCGGTTTAAATAAAAAACCCCCGATTACATTCTGGAGTATGATCATCGCTGCATAAAATGAATGTATTTTTAGGTAATCACAATAATAAAAAATACCCTCAATAGTCAATGGTATCAAAGCAATTATCGATAATATCGCCATTATTCTAGAAATATTATACTTACTCTTTTGAGTCATTATTAACAATTCTCCTTTTCAACATGAATCTTATTATCAATATGATTGCGAACCGGTGCCATAATTGGATATCAAATATTCAATTGCTTCCTTGTATTCCATATACCCTTCAATCGGGCATTCCTTTCTTCCTTCTTCCAGTTTTCTGATTCGAGCCTTTATTTCATCTTCGGAAAGATTCTCATATATTGATGAATACTCAATAATAACATCACCGGAGTCGTTATAATTCCAGGTCATAATATATGCTTCTACAAGCTCCCCGTTGCAAATAATTGTATAACGGTCATATTCTTTATCTTCCTTTATGCTTGCACCGCTCTGTGACATTTTAATTGCAGACTTCTCAATATATGTATATCCAAGAATCCCGCTAATATTATACGGAAAGATTCCTTCACTGATTCTATACTCATCTGCATCATCCTCTTTATAACTCGTATAAATTACGTAAGCCATTCCCGGAATTTCAATTAACATCTCAGGAATTTCGTCATCGTCTATATATATAAAATCATATAAATACTCTATATTCTTGGAATTATCCTCTATAATACGTCTATATCCGTCTGTCCAGTTTTCATATGTTCTTTCAAGAGTCGGAAGGTCTTCATTATCTTCCTTTTCTTTCTCACCTTCGTTTTCTTTCTCAAACTTCTCGTTTGAATTATCAGGCTTCTCAATCGTTACATTATCACTATTTTCTACCGGCACATCGCTTTTTCCGCATGCCGACAAAAGCATAATAAGTGTAAACAAAATACCAATATAAGTCACCAGTCGTTTCATCTTAATACCCCAAAGCAAAAGCAAACTCCCATAAACATTATATATATATATATATATATATGCAATATATAAATGCAATATATAAATGCAATATATAATGCATCCCATACAGCAAGCATTTGTTTATATTCTTATAATTTTTAACGCCTTTAACAAAAAAACAGCGCGGGAATCACTTCCTGCGCTGTTTATATCAGCAGTTAACCTCATTTCTGATTTAATCAACCTTTAACTACGATATTAATAATTCTACCCGGTACGTAGATCTCTTTCACAATCTCTCCGGCAAGCTTATTACCGAGCACTTCCTTACCTGCCGCAATTGCAGAATCCTTATCGCAATCCTTAGCAAGTGCTACGGTAGCCTTCGTCTTACCGTTAATCTGTACCGCAATCTCAACCGTATTATCAACCGTTGCAGCCTCATCATACTTAGGCCACGGTTCATAAGCGATAGTATCGTTATGTCCCATAATCTGCCAGATTTCTTCGCCTACATGAGGGCAGATACATGAAAGCATCTTGATAAGACCTTCTGCATACTCTCTCGGACACTTTCCAACCTTATATACTTCGTTTACGAAAATCATCATCTGGCTTATTGCAGTATTATATGCAAGCTGCTCGAAGTCGGAAGTAACCTTCTTAACCGTCTGGTGATATACCTTCTTTAACTCTTCGCACTCACCGTCAATTATATTCTCAGGCTCTGTAAAGAAGTTCCATACACGGATAATGAAACGCTTAGCGCCCATTACGTTATCTTTCTTCCACGGCTTTGATACTTCGAGTGGTCCCATGAACATCTCATATAATCTCATGGTATCAGCACCGTATTCTTCAACTACATCACTTGGATTTACGACGAATTCCGGGTATCTCTTACCCATCTTGATTCCGTTCTCTCCTAAGATCATACCCTGATGAACGAGCTTTTTAAACGGTTCCTTAACAGGCGATAAGCCTTCGTTATAGAGGAATCTGTTCCAGATTCTCGCATACATAAGGTGACCTACGGCATGCTCCGGTCCTCCTACGTAGAGGTCAACAGGAAGCCAATGCTTTAAAAGCTCATAATCCGCAAATTTCTCATCATTATTAGGATCGATATATCTCATATAATACCATGATGAGCCTGCAGAACCCGGCATTGTCGAAGTCTCGCGGACGCCCTTAATACCGTTCTTATCATACTGCTTCCATTCCGTTGCATTCTCAAGCGGTGCCTTACCGTTCTTACCCTTATAATCCTGTAATTCAGGAAGTACAAGCGGTAATTCCTCATCAGGAAGGAAGTAAATCTTGCCGTCATCCGTATATACACAAGGAACCGGCTCGCCCCAATAACGCTGACGGGCGAATATCCACTCACGGAATCTATAGTTAACCGTTCTTCTTGCAACACCCATCTTTTCAAGTTTAACCGTTATTGCTTCCTTAGCTTCCTCAACCGTCATTCCCGTAAATTCCTCGGAATTCATAAGCTTGCAGCCTTTTCCAAGATAATCCTGCTTCTCAAAAGCATGCTCAGATACATCTGCGCCGTCAATTACCTGAATCATCGGAATATTATGTGCAATCGCATATTCAAAGTCTCTCTGATCGTGAGACGGAACTGCCATAACGGCACCGGTACCGTATGAAGCAAGTACAAAGTCACCGATAAATATCGGAACCTCCTTGCCGTTAACAGGATTAATCGCATAGATACCCTTTAACGGGCAGCCTGACTTACCCTTATTAAGCTCTGTACGGTCCATGTCGCTCTTCTTTGCAGTCTCTGCGATATAGGCTTCCGCTTCAGCTCTGTTCTCCACTCTGTCAAGTAAAGAAGCGGTTAACTCGCTGTCAGGCGCAAGTACCATAAATGTGATACCGTAAATTGTCTCTATACAGGTTGTGAATATGGAGAACTCACCACCGCCTACAATCTTAAGATCAACTTCAACACCGGTGCTTTTACCGATCCAGTTTCTCTGCATTTCTTTCGTTGACTCAGGCCAATCTATCTCATTAAGGCCGTCAAGCAATTCTTCAGCAAATGCCTGCTGGTCGATTACCCACTGCTTCATATTCTTTCTTACAACAGGGTAACCGCCTCGCTCTGACTTGCCGTCTACGATTTCGTCATTGGATAAAACGGTACCGAGTTCTTCGCACCAGTTAACCGGCATATCGATATACTTTGCATATCCCTTCTCATAGAGACGCTTAAAGATCCACTGCGTCCACTTATAATACTTAGGATCCGAAGTTGCAATCTTCTTAGACCAGTCAAAGTCGAATCCAAGTTCCTTTAACTGACCTTCGAATGTCTTAATATTCTTCTCCGTAAAGCCTGCAGGATGATTACCGGTCTGTACGGCATACTGCTCTGCAGGAAGTCCGAAAGAGTCATATCCCATCGGATGAAGGACATTATATCCCTGCATTCTCTTCATGCGGCTCATTATATCCGTTGCAGTATAACCTTCCGGATGTCCTACATGAAGGCCTACGCCCGAAGGATACGGAAACATATCAAGTGCATAGTACTTAGGCTTACTAAAATCATGCATGTCTGTCTTAAAGGTCTCATGCTCCTCCCAGTACTTCTGCCACTTTTTCTCGATTACTTTATGATTGTAGCTTTCCATATTTAAGTTACCTTTCAAGTTATGTATATTTAAGAATTAATTCTTTCTTCTCTTTCTAAATAAGTACTCGTCGAGTTCTTTCTTAACATTCTCAGGTATCTCACGTGATACCGGACAACAAGCACTATTGGCCATTCTGTCTACGAACTTTGCAACGAATTCGGAATCTGCGAGAAGCTGCTTCATGGATAAAAGTGCCATTGTATCATATCTGCTGTGGAATGAAGCAACATCTCCCGCTGCCATTCTTGCAAATGAAAGTGCCGGAACTCCGGCATCAGCAAACGGTGTAGAGTCAGACGAATATACACCGGTTCTCGTTCTTACAGGAAATCCTACTTCCGCACCCATGTAAGAAATGTAATTAGTGAGCTTTTCTTCTGCTGATACACAAGCAAGGAATGCTCCCATGATTGAGCCTACCATATCAATATTAACATTCAATGCGAACTTTTCAAGCTCCTTCTCATGCTTCTTAACGAACGCCTTAGAACCTAATAAGCCTCTCTCTTCACTTCCGCAGAATACGAATTTTAAGCCGTAATTAGGCTTCTTGCCCGCAAACTTTTCCATAATATGAAGGAGTGTTGCGCATCCTGTCATATTATCATATGCACCGTGAGAAAGTGATGTTGTATCATAATGTGCTGTTAATACGATATACTCATCGCGCTTACCTTCTATAGTTGCAACTACGTTATGTGACTTGCCCTTGTATTCTTCCTGCTTGACCTTTAATGTAACAGTCTTATTGCCTGCCTTAACAAGCTTAATCGCATCACGTGAATTAATCATGGCGCAAAGAAGCTTCTTTGACTCACCAACAACTGCAGCACGAAGATCTCTTATATCGATATCATCATTCTTGTGATATACATTACCGTATCTGAAAAGGATTGCCTTAGCACCTGCCTTTACAAGATCCTGGTAAGCGAAATAACCTATTCCCGATGTATCCATCAATACAATCTTATCTTTTGCACCTGCAATCGATACAGGATCCGTTGCCGGCATATAATATACTTCTCCGGTAACCTCACCGCTTCCGCAGCAGTTAAATGCCTCGCACATTATCTCCTTACCTTCGCATGTAAGAATGAAGTCCTCCATCTTGGACATTTCAACTTCAAAGCTCTCAAGTGAAGCCTTAACGCCTAAGTCCTTGCAGCGGTCTCTTAAATATTCGGCAACTTCCTTTTCTTCTCTCGAGCCGCTCATATGCACAAAATCAGTGTCCTTAAAAATCTTCTCAAACTCTTTTACTTTCATAATACCCTCCACTTGTTAAGCTTACTTATATGCCTTTTTTAGTTCTTCAACAACCGTATCATACTTCATAAAATGCGAAGCTTTGATAAGGATAGTATCGCCTTTTTCAATTATATCAAGAAGTGCGGATTTCATCTCTTCCACATCATCAAAATGCATAACAGTCTGCATCGGGTTAACCGTTAATGCGCCTTCCGCTATCTTTCTTGATAATTTTCCCGAAAGAATAATCAGATCAAGGCCTGCATTTCCCGCTGCCTCTCCTACCGAATAATGAAGCTCTTCTTCAGTAGGTCCGAGTTCTCCCATATCACCGAGTACCGCAATCTTGCGTCCTTTTGCATTTGATAATACGGAAATCGCGGCCTTCATCGACATCGGATTGGCATTGTAGCAATCATCAAATACCGTAATTCCGTTTAACTCAAGTCTGTTGTTTCTTCCGCTTAAGACTTCAACGGACTCTATACCCTTTTGTATGAATTCGGTATCCATCCCCATCATATGTCCGACAGACGCTGCTGCCATTGCATTATATACGTTATGAATCCCCGCCATCGGGATTGTAACACGGCACTTATCGCCATTAATCGAAAGTGTTGCAGCAATTGCTTCAGTACCGATACTTTCAATAGTTTCCGCGGTTGTTAATGCACCTTCGCAATTATCTATCGCATATCTTATAACTTTAATTCTGTCTTCTCTGATAGTCTTTAAATACTCATCATCATTATTGATAACCAGGAAGCCACCGTCTCTTATAAACGGGATTACTTCCGACTTGGCTTTAAGTACTCCCGCACGGTCATGAAGGTTCTCAAGATGGCAGTCACCTATATTGGTCATTACAACCGCATCGGGGCGCGCTATTTTCGCAAGTCTCGTCATCTCGTCAAATCCCGATATTCCCATTTCGACCACAGCAACTTCATGCTCGTCTCTTATATCAAGAATCGTAAGCGGTAATCCTATCTCGTTATTGAAATTGCCTTTCGTCTTGGTGACCCTATACTTCTTAGACAATACCGCAGCAACCATCTCTTTCGTAGAGGTCTTGCCTACAGAACCTACAATTCCGACAATCTTCGTTGTAAGCTTACTTCTGTAGTATGCGGCGATATCCTTTAATGCCTGCTCGGTGGATTCTACCTTGATATAAGGCACATCAAGCTGTAAGTCTCGCATAGACAAGGTAATAAGAGCTTTTTTCTCAAAAACCTGTGCTATAAAAGCGTGACCGTCTGCACGCTCTCCGACGAACGGGATATACAGATACCCTTCTTCAATCTCACGACTGTCCTTTGATACGCCTGTAATCTGTCTTGATAAAAGCCCTGAATCGCCGTGATATTCTCCGTTTGTGGATTTAATTAACTCTTCAACCGTTAATCTCATAATCTTCCAATCTAATACTTTGCAAGCGATATCTTAATGATATACTCACATAATTCATCATAATCCATGCCAAGAACCGCTGCTTCCTGAGGGAGAAGCGATGTAGGTGTCATGCCCGGTAGGGTATTGGCTTCAAGACATACCATACGACCGTTATCGCCGAGTAAGAAGTCCATTCTGGCATAAGTCTTATATCTTAAGCACTTAAATGCATCTTCTGCATAACCTTGCATCTTCTTGGCGATATCTTCAGGGATATCCGCAGGACAAGTCTCAACAGCAGAACCCGCTTTATATTTATTCTTAT
>JAEENO010000017.1 GCA_016283755.1 Lachnospiraceae bacterium
ATGAACTTTTGAAAAAACTTGATTGAAATTAATTGAATTTTCAGAAAAAAAGGTGTATTATATAATCAAAATTGACATCTAAGGAGGCGATTTTATGGGAAATTTAATAGTTACTATAGGACGCGAATTTGGTTCTGCAGGTAAAAACGTTGGTTTAAGCCTTTCAGAACACTTAAATGTACCTTGTTATGATAAGGAATTATTGGAACGAGCAGCAAAAGAATCCGAATTTTGCGAAGAAATATTCGAGCATCATGATGAAAAGCCTACAAACAGCTTTTTATACTCATTGGTAATGGATTCACATGCCTTGGGTACATATCAGACTGCACCGGGATTACTTGATATGCCTCTTAATCAGAAGGTTTTCCTTGCTCAGTTTGATACGATTAAGAAGATTGCCGACCAGGAATCATGTGTTATGATCGGCAGATGCGCTGATTATGCTTTACAGGATTATGATAACGTTGTTTCCGTGTTTATTCGTGCAGATGAGGAATTTAAGCTTGCACGTCTTATGGAAAGATATCAATGCAATGAAAAAACCGCACGTGACTTAATGATTAAGACAGATAAAAAACGTGCAAGTTATTATGATTATTATACGAGTAAAAAATGGGGAGCTGCATCAAGTTACGACTTATGTATCAATACAAGTGATGTAGGTATTGAAGGCGCCGTTGATGTAATCCTTAATTACATTGATATTAAGAAAAAGCATAAAGAAGGACTTATATAGCGATTTTTCCTTAAATATCGTTCTAACTTTTCGTTAAACTTGACTTTCGCGAATAGTTGCATGTCGGATAAGCAATGCTCTTATATCGGAATTTCAGTATAAAATTAAAGGCTAGCCATATATGAATGGTTAGCCTTTTCCTTTATATTATAATTCATTTGAATCAAGTAATATTGTAAACGGTCCGTCGTTTAGTAAATCTACTTTCATATCAGCACCAAATTTACCGGTTTCAACTTTAAATTCAAGCTTTTTAAATTCATTAATAATATATTCGTAAAGCTTATTGGCGTGATCCGGAGAACCTGCATTGATAAATGATGGTCTATATCCCTTTTTACAGTCTGCATATAATGTAAACTGCGAAACAAGTAAAAGTTCTCCGCCGACATCATTTAACGATAGATTCGTCTTACCGTTTTCATCATCGAATATCCTTAAACCGGCAGTTTTCTTAATCATTTTATCGGCTGTATCTTCGGTGTCATCATTACATATTCCTATTAATACAAGAAAACCTTTATCAATACTTCCGATAATCTTCTCTTCTACAGTAACACTTGCATGGGTTACTCTTTGAATAACGAATTTCATAGCATACCTCTTATAATTTATTCAGTAAAGATATATTATCATTTATGGAATAATTTTACAATCTATAGTATAATTAAGCCATAGAAACCACAGTATTTTGCATAAGGAGTTGTTTTATGCCTGATGAAGCTTATCATAATCAAGTTAATAAAAGAAATCAGCTTAAGCTTCGAGAGCTTTTGAAGGATTTACCTGAATTCTGTAAGGAATTCTTTATCGGAATCGAGCAACAGACTCAGTCTAGGACTCGTATTGCTTATGCTTACGATCTTGGTGTATTCTTCCATTTTATGCATGAAAATAACCCGGAATGCGCCAAAATGGAGATTAAAGACTTCCCTATATCTGTTCTTGACAGAATTTCTGCTGCGGATATTGAAGAATATCTCTCCTATCTTCGCTATTATGAGAAGGACGGCAAAGAATTTACAAATGACGAGCGTGGTCTTGTTCGTAAGCTTGCATCTCTTAAGAGTTTCTATAACTACTTTTACAGACGAGAACTTATAGAAAAGAATACTGCAGAGCTCGTTAAGCTTCCAAAAAGGCACGAAAAGAATATTATTCGCCTTGATGTCGATGAAATAGTCAAATTTTTAGATCAAGTTGAAAATGGCGATAAATTGACGCCAAAACAACAAGCCTTTCACGAGCAGACTAAGGTACGAGATCTTGCGATGATGACTCTTCTACTCGGAACCGGAATCCGTGTATCGGAGTGCGTAGGAATCAATATTAACGACATTGATTTTGAGAATAACGGAGTTAAGATATTCAGAAAAGGCGGTAACGAATCTGTTGTATATTTCGGCCCCGAAGTTGAGGAAGCGCTTCATGACTACTATTATGAGCGTCAGGGAATAATGCCTGTTGAAGGTCATGAGAATGCTTTCTTCCTTTCCTTGCAGAAAAAGCGCATATCGGTACGTTCCGTTGAGAATCTGGTTAAGAAGTACTCTCGCACTGTTACTTCTTTAAAGAATATTACACCTCATAAGCTAAGAAGTACATACGGTACACAGCTTTATCGAGAAACAGGTGATATATATCTTGTAGCCGATGTGCTTGGTCATAAGGACGTTAATACTACCAAGAAGCATTATGCAGCTCTTGAAGACGAAAGACGTCGCAGAGCCGCAAATGCAGTACATCTAAGAAAAGATGAATAATTTAAAGGCCGTGGAAATTCACACGGCCTTAAATGTTTTATTATTTTACTTTTCTCTTTTCTATATCTGACCAAACTCCGTAAATCTTCTTTCCGACAGAATCATATCTGAAGCCACGTACCTTAACATAATAGGTCTTTCCCGACTTAAGTCCCGTAAAGTATTTAACTCTGCTAAACGGAGCGGCTGAAATCGTCCAATTCTTCTTGTCTGTAGAAATAGCAATTTCATAACCGTTAACCTTGGTAAGAATTGTCTCCCATTCTACGGTCAAGCAACCTTTCTTCCATGACTTAGCTTCTATTCCCCAACTTTTACCGCAGAATACTTTACGCCAATGTGCATAGAGAGTAATATCCTTAGTACAAATTGTGCCGGCCCATACTCTGTCGCCTCCGACAGGTTCTGTATACCATCCTTCGAATATGTAGTCTTCCTTTATGAAATAAGAAGGTACATATGTAAATCCATATGAAGAACCAATCTTAACCTTCATTGTCCTATCGCCGTAGTATTCTCCGCCATTACCATCGAATGTAACGGTTGCTTCCTTGCATGCGCTGACATTTACGGTAATCTGTACATCATTTTTAGTACTACCGTTATATTTGGTAAGATCTATGTTGCCGAATATGATATAAGTCTGAGCGCTTTTATTATCAGGACTATAGCTTCTCTCTCCGTATATTGAATGTAACTGATCATAAAATGTTGCATATCTGTTACTGGAGCTTCCTACAAATCCGGGTGTTACATCGATTGTAGATGTAGTTCCGTCTTCAAATTTAATGGTAGTCTTTTTAATTGAGTTTAAAGTTGACATAAACTCGGTTAAAGAAATACCGTTTTCGACATTTATTGTAATAGGTTCAATTTTGGTTACTTTCTTGGCAGCTCCGACAATAATTTTAATAGTAACTACTGTATCCTTGAGCTTACCGTATGGTGACAAATCAATATGACCGGTTATTTCAAAGTTCTGTGTAGTGGTTTTGTTCTTGTCATATCCCTTGCTACCCGGATACTTGGCAGTAAATTCTTCATAGAAAGATGAATATCTTGTCTGGGTTGAAGCTCTGTAAATCGGATAAACCTTTAAGCTTACGGTTGTATTATCATTAAATCTAACAGTAGCGTTAGGTACGGCATTTACAGCTGCTTTAAACTGCTCTTCGCTAACACCGGAATTAATCTTAATTTCAATATTATCTACAGACTTAACCGTCTTATTCTCGGTAACTTTAATTATAAAAGCAATTGCTCTCTTGGTTGTAACACCGTAATTCGATAAATCAACAGATACTTCCATTACATATTGTCTTACAGAAGTATCGTTTGGATTATAAGTATATCGGTACCATAAATCAAACATTTCATAGTAAGAAGAATATGAATATGAATTCGATGCAAGTCCTATGAATATCGGTACTTGTACAACACTGTTATCGGTAAGTCTGACCCTTGCTAATTTGGTGGCAGCATTAACTGTACTCTTAAACTGGTCTAATGATGTTCCGGCTTTAACCTCTACCGTAATAGTAGAATCAACCATCTCCTTAAACATTGGAGAAATTGTAAGCTTTACGAATACTGCTTCTGTAGCTGAAAGCTCTGGGTCGCCAATTGAATGTAAATCAGCGATTCCGTGTAAAGTATATGTTCTGCCGGTAAAGTTTGCTGCATAAGGTGCATATTCTTTATTTCCAAGTTGCTTTTTAAGTTCTTTATAAAGATCTCCATCATATTCCGGAAGGCCGGTAACCGGGAATGTTCCCAGAGGGGCGCCAGTATTATCTTTAACAGTAACTCTGGCTGCTGCAAGCGCTGCTTTTAATTCATCAAGAGTTTCATTAAAGTTTACTCTGACTTCAGCATCTACAACAGTATTACCGGAAGCTGTTGTCTTACCGCCTACAGTCTCAAAAGCACTGTTAATACGATCAATAATACCCGATTCGGTATCACTTGCCTTGCGATTAACTGAATAATCAGCGCTTACCGCTTTTACATCAACAACGTGAAACATTGATACCAGCATAGTCAATGCCATAAGTACGGAAACTAGTTTTTTAATACTTCTCATAACAATTATCTCCTTAAAACATTTAGATTAGTATTGCTCCCTCAGGAATCTCTTCATATACATCCTCAACAGGAATATTATCGAGTTCAGCAAGCTTTTCAGCTATTCTAGAGCGCACAAGCTCAGCTACTTCCTGAGTCTTAAGATCTTTATATTCATCGTAATAAATAGGCGGTAGGAAATATATATCATTCTCCATGTGTCTAAGAGTTGTATATTTATAAACATCACCCATATTATAAAGAACCGTAGGAACTATAGTTGAATGAGCTTTTAAAGCACACTTAAAAGCACCGGGCTTAAAAGGATATAATTTATTGCCCTTATCTCTTAAGTATCCGCCTTCCGGGAAAATGAGAAATCTTCTGCCTTTCTTCAATTCCTCGGTAACTTCGGCCATAACTGTAATTGCCTGTCTGACATCGTCTCTTTTAAGACGTTTGCCGTCAACCATACGCATTACTTCATCGCACAAAACCATATGCGAACGTTTGTAATCCATTACAATCGACATCGGATCTTTGAAAGATGGTAAAAGCGCTATAGTGTCATATTTGCCCTCATGATTAATGTAAGCGACATAGTTGCCATCTTTAGGTATATTCTCTGTACCATGGTAATTGGTTGTAACGTTACTGGCGTGTGTTACATGTCTTACTACTCTTTGAACCAGAGAATACTTGTATTCCGGTGAATATTTGTCCTTATGCATATCGACATATCTCATGTATGGAATAAGCCATAAATGGAAAAAATTCATTATAATTGAGTAATAAAATCTTATCATATTGTATCTCCTATAATGTATATTATATCTGAATTTGAGATAAAAACAACAAATAAAATACAAGAAAACACTTGCCAAAAGCAAGTGTTCCTTGTAAAAATGTATAAATAATAAGTGGTGAAGGATTAATTGTCTGTACCGGTCAATGGAATAATTATGTACTCACCGGCATCAATATTATCGGAATCGATATTATTGATTCTGCAAATACTTTCTATGAAGTTTTCTTTGGTTCCGGAATAAGAACTGTAATACTTATCCGCAAGTGAAAAAAGTGTATCACCATCTTCTACCATTACTGAAATGTAACATGTACTGAAATCAGATGATGCATTTGCTCTTCTTCCGCCGTTATTAAAGGCAATTCCGATAAAAACAATAAATGTTAAAGATAATGCTATAAGAAAAAGATAAAAGATGTTCTTATAGGTTCTCAACTGCTTCTCTCTTGCAGCGACTCTCTTAATATATTCCTCGTTATTGTACTTCATAATCCAAACCTCCGAAAATATGTTCCGAACAACTGTTTGATTATATTATAATAATCGAACAGCTGTTTGTCAACAGTTTTTTCGAACAAATTTTCGGAATATATGTTTGCATATTCTTCTACCCTATGATATTATATATATATATATACAGATCTTAAGGAGGGATATGATGACACTGAAAAGAGATGAAAGAGGACTTACATCCAAACAGTTAGAGATAATGAATTTTATTAAGCAAGAGATTCTCTCGAAAGGTTATCCGCCTACTGTTCGAGATATATGCGAAGCCGTCGGTTTGAAATCTACTTCTACCGTTCATGCTCATTTAGAGCGTCTCGAGATGAAGGGACTGATAAGACGTGACCCAACGAAGCCTCGTGCGATCGAACTTGTAGATGATGAATTCACAGTTATCAGAAAAGAAATGGTTAATGTTCCTGTTGTTGGTCAGGTTGCTGCAGGTCAGCCGCTTCTTGCTGTTGAGAACATATCTAACTACTTCCCTATTCCGGTTGAATATATGCCTAATCAGCAGACATTTATGTTACGTGTTAAGGGTGAAAGCATGGTTAATGCCGGTATCTTCTCGGGAGACCTAATCCTTGTCGAACAGACTCAGGATGTAAGAAACGGCGATATAGTTGTTGCTCTTGTTGATGATTCCGCAACGGTTAAGACGTTCTTCAAAGAGAAAGATCACATTCGTTTACAGCCTGAGAACGATCATATGGATCCGATTATTGTCAACGACTGCAGCATATTAGGTAAAGTAATCGGTGTCTTCAGATTCTTCAGATAATATATAATTAATAATGCCTCCGTATAACGGAGGCATTTATTATATTTACTGTTCTTCTTTTTTCTTAATAATATCTTTAACAGGAATTTCGACACCGTCCTGCCATAACTTCTCAAGATTATAGAATTCTCTGTCTTCCTCAGTGAATACATGAACAATAATATCGGTATAATCAAGAAGAATCCAAGTTGAATAGCTGTTACCTTCCTGGGATTTAAGATTATATCCTGCTTTGGTAAGCATTTCATCTACATTTCTTGTTAAAGCTGACATCTGATTGGGATTGGATGCAGCGGCAATAACGAAATAATCAGCAACGAGAGAAACATTGCTTATGTCTATTACTCTTATATCAATCGCTTTTTTCTCATCAAGAGCGTTAACAGCGATTTCCATCATTTCTTTTGCGTTATTCATTAGTTTCTCCTTCACTTATCTTTCTATAGTATTCAAGTAATTCAAGCGTTGAATCTGTTACCTCATATCCGGATTTTTTAAGGTAACATACAACGTTTTCAAGTTTGGCATATATAGCTTTATCTATATCCGTAAAAGCAAGAACCCTTATCTTTGATAACTTAGGGCACTCTTTTCTTGATGGTTCTATATAATCCGCAACATAAACAATCTTATCAAGAAGACTTAAGTCCTTACCTGCTAAGGTATGAACTCTTACGGCATGTAATACTTCCGGATCGGTTACTCCATACTTATGCTCTGCATAATATGCTCCCAGAGGTGCATGGAGCAAATGCGGCAATGCCATTTCCTGAGGAGTCGCTTCAATACCCAGACTCCGGCATTCTGCCACATAATCTTTACATGTATATATCTTTGCGCAGTCATGAAGAACACCGGCAAGCATAGCTTTATTCGGGTCATATTCATATCTGAAGGCAAGAGCGCCTGCGGTATACATTACACCTAAAGTATGTTCATATCTCTCGCATTTCATCTGCGGACGTATGTCTTTTAAGATTTTGCTTATTGTTGCATCCATATCAGTTAATTTCCTTATATAGATTATTGTCGGTAATATATTCTATTGCGGCATCGCATAACATATATCTGACACTTTCGCCGGAGGCAATTCGTCTTCTTATATCCGTTGAAGATACATCATATGTCGGAGTCTTGATAAAACCGACATTACCGTTAAAAAGTGCTTTGAGCTCATCTGCATAACACTTTAAATCGTCTGTATCGTCATTATCACGAACAGCTGCAAGTACTGTCGCGTTATCGAATATAATTTGCGGATTGCGCCAGTTTTTAATCGTCTTAAGAGAATCGGCACCCAGGATGAAGAAAAGCTCATCCTCAGGATTATTTGCCTTCATATCGGACAGTGTTAAGTAAGTATAGCTTATCGAATCGGAATCAATCTCTCTCGGATCCATCACAAAATGAGGATTATCGGCTATTGAAAGCTCAATTATCTTCTTTCTGTGCTCTTTATCAAGTACCTTCGTATCAATCTTAAATGGAGAAATATGTGCAGGCATAATATTGACCCTGTCTAACTTAAACTGTTCGAATGCATTCTCTGCTATAAGTAAATGTCCAAGATGAATAGGGTTAAAAGTACCGCCCAAGATTCCAATTCTCATAAGGCCTCCGATTATAACGGCAATGTGTAAGCCGAATCTTTCTTTTTCTGCTTAAAAAGCACAATCTTCTTGCCTATAATCTGCACAACGGTCGACTGAGTTCTTTCAGCAATCGTATTGGCGATTTCCTTCGGATCGTCGAGGCAATTCTGCAATATATGAAGCTTAATAAGTTCGCGCTTCTCAATAGCTTCCGATATTGATTGAACAAGTTCTGTTGTAACGGACGACTTGCCAATCTGTAACACAGGGTCCATTGTCTGCGCTTTGCTTTTTAAATATGCTCTTTGTTTACTGGTAAGATTCATAATTTATCCTCTTAATTATTGTAATACTCAAATGAGTTTCCGTAAAGTCTAACAATGTCTCCTTCTTCGCAACCGAGTTCAACAAGCTTATCAAGAATACCTTCGTCCTTCATAAACTTCTGGAAGAAAATGAAGCCTTTCTCGGATTCAAGATTGGTATAACCGAGCATCTTCTCGATCTTCGGTCCTTCGATTACGTATTCATCTGCCTTGGCATCGTAGGTAACGGTATAACCTTCTGTAGGTGCGTTGTAATCTTCCATCGGATCGTATTCGCTCTCGAATACAGTATCTTCCTTAGGAAGCTTTTCCAAAAGTGAGTTTACATAATAAAGTAATTCCTTAACTCCCTGTCCTGAAACTGCAGAAATCGGGAATACTTTGGTTTTCTCGTTCTCAAATTCTATTCTTAACTTCTCGATTGTATCCTCGCATCCGTCAGGTGATACATCGATCTTATTGGCTGCAATGACAAAAGGCTTTTCCAATATCTTTTCATCATACGATAAAAGCTCATTATTGATGGTTTTGATATCTTCAATAGGGTCTCTTCCTTCGGTACCTGCTGCATCGACAATATGAATCATAACTTTGGTACGCTCGATATGACGCAAAAACTCATGTCCAAGTCCCAAACCTTCCGCAGCACCTTCAATAAGACCCGGAATATCGGCTATAACGAAACCTTTTGCACCGTCAAGGTCTACAACACCTAAATTAGGCTGTAATGTCGTAAAATGATAATTTGCAATCTTAGGGCGTGCATTACTTACACGGCTTAAGAATGTTGACTTACCTACATTAGGGAAGCCTACAAGACCTACATCGGCAATAACCTTAAGTTCAAGCATTACTTCAAGTTCAAGCGCAGGCTGACCCGGCTGTGCGTACTTTGGTGCCTGCATTGTAGGAGTTGCGTAATTCTGATTACCCTTGCCGCCTCTTCCACCGCGAAGCACAACGGTTCTAAGGTTATCGCCTGACATATCAGCAATAACCTTACCTGTATTTATATCTTTAATCACAGTACCCTTAGGAACTTTTAAGATAAGATCCTCGCCGTTTTTACCGTGACAATTTCTCTTCTTTCCTTCTTCACCGCTTTCAGCCACATACTTTCTTATGTGACGGTAATCGGTTAATGTATTTAAGCCCTCATCAACCTCAAAAATAATGGAACCGCCGTTACCGCCGTCTCCACCGTCGGGGCCGCCGTCAGGAACATATTTCTCACGGCGAAAGCTTACATGACCGTCGCCGCCTTTTCCTGATTTAATAAATATTTTTGCTCTGTCTGCGAACATAACTGATCCTTTACATTTGAAAAGAAGCCCGACCAAAAGCTTACTTTCAGTCGGGCCGGTTAATACAATTATTTCTCTGTTACAGGATGTACGGAAGCCTGCTTCTTATCCTTGCCGAGTCTCTCGAATCTTAAGATTCCATCTGTTAAAGCGAATAATGTGTCATCACCGCCACGACCAACGTTAAGTCCAGGATGAATCTTGGTTCCGCGCTGTCTGTAAAGAATATTACCTGCTTTTACAAACTGTCCGTCTGCTCTCTTTGCTCCAAGTCTCTTGGATTCTGAGTCTCTACCGTTCTTGGTAGAACCTACTCCCTTTTTATGAGCAAATAACTGAAGGTTCATTAATAACATGATGTTTACACCTCCCTATAGTTCAAATTAATATGTTGACTGTATGTCTTTTCAATTCCTTTTATGCCAAGTTCCAACGAATTAATGAGAAGTATCGCATTGTAAGACGGGTTGTCCACAAATGAGAATTTAACATGTCCCATATCTTCATCGATATCCAGCATATATTTGTCTTCGCAGAATTCCTCAACCGAATTAATCATGTTAAGAACCAGTGAAGACACGCCGGCACATACAATGTCTTTACCTGATTCGGCATAGCCTGCATGTCCTGAAAATTCAAAGCCTATAAGGCTTTTGTCTCTAATATCAAACGTAACTTCAATCATTATTGATTAAGCGTTGATCTTCTCGATCTTAACCTGTGTGAAAGGCTGTCTGTGACCGTTCTTCTTGTGATAACCAGATTTTCTCTTGTACTTATAAACGATAACTTTCTTTGCTCTGCCTTCACGAACAACGGATCCTGTTACGGTTGCACCCTTAACTACCGGTGAACCAACGGATAACTTGCCGTTATTAACAGCTAATACCTGATCGAATGTTACGGCATCACCGTCATTCATACCAAGCTTTTCAATGGTAATGATATCGCCTTCAGCTACTTTGTACTGCTTACCACCTGTTGCAATAATTGCGTACATATGGCACCTCCTATTTATCATTACTCGCCAATGTTGGTGTCTCTCTTGGCTTTGGCCAAGAGTGCCCGTCGGCATTGAGACATCAAAAGAATCCTTAAGGATTCTTTCCTTGTCGCCGGCTTGCATAGAACTTTTAACCTAATTGTGCGGCATACTAAAGTATAATAACACAGCCTATTATTGAAGTCAAGCATTTTCTTCTCTTACTTGTTCAATTAACGGACGATTTACTTTTTTTCTTGTAACTTCAACAAGATTAAGCTTTGTCATATCTACAAGCGTCGTTGTAATATGATCTTTTGATAAAAGTTCCCTGAATGTATCGATAAGCTTGGATTTATGTTCGGGATCTTTCATATCGATAAAGTCTATCATGCACATGCCGGATATATTTCTAATCTTTAACTGGCGTGCAATCTCTTTAGCTGCTTCAAGATTAATTGTTAAGAAGAAGTCTCCAAAGTCTTTATTGGCATTCTTACCGCTGTTAACGTCGATAACCGTCATTGCTTCGGTATATTCTATAACAAGGTATGAGCCTGACTTAAGCCATATAACCTTATCAAGTGCCTGACTTATCTCACGCTGCAGTGAAAAGAGTTTTTCCAACGGATAAGAATCATTGTAGAATCTAAGCGGTGTATGAAGGGTTTCCGGAAAAGTATTCATATATTCGGTTATTGTGTCGAACTTTTCCTTGTCATCGGTAATTATCTCATCAAATTCGCCCTTATAACTGTTCTTAATAAGGTTCAAGTATTCCGGCATAGCTTTATATATGCAGGTATATCTTGTTTTATAAGGCGCAGTCTTTAACATCTCGTTAAAGACTTCAGCCATATCATGCGCTTCTTTTAAGATTTCTTCATTACTTACGTGCTTTGCATTGGTTCTTGCAACTATACCGATTTCAGGATATTCGTCGTTAATCTCCTTCATAAGCTCGGACAGATGCTCACGCTTACGTCCCGTGATTTTCTTACTCACACCGCTTTGCTTTTTATTACTCGAAAGCACAACGTATTGTCCGGATAATGTTATGGCTGTTGATGCAGCTGCAAGCTTAGTCTTAATAGGGTCTCGAACAATCTGTATTAAAAGCTCATCCCCGACAGCTATGCTCTTCTTCGAAAGCTTTTTCGTAAATATTGCATATTTCGCATCGGAATAAGGTACATAGCAGGTCTCGTTCGGACCGAATTTAACAAAGAACGCGTGAATGTTCTCTGCTATTTTATCTACACGACCTATAAATACATGATTAATAAGCGAACCTTGTCTGTCCGATATCACGTTAAGGTCGGTTAAGTGATCGTTCTCAATCTTGGCCGCAACCAATAGTTCTTTATTGGTCGCAACCTCATGATTAATCTGCATTTTGGTTAGAATCAGTTTAGTACTCAATGTTAGCTCCCAAATCGTTAAGAGATACTAGATTCTCGCTTTCATCGCGACTATATACTTCCAAACGATATATCTGATAAATATTCTCATTGAATTCTTCCTTGCAGTAATCAAAGAATGACTGCAAAAGAAGTTCAGGCTTAATGTTGGTAAGAGAACCTGTTGAAATATTGAAGATAAGACAGGCTCTGTCTACTGCTTCTTCATCAGGAAAGCTCTTAACTTCCGCCTTAAATTCATATATAAAAGGTTTAAGGTTGAGTGTTGTCTCGCCTTTCTTAGTTTCTTTGGTAATAAGGATTTCCTCTTGGCTTAAATAATCAGAAATCATCTTATTAAGGTAATCAACGTCGTTTATGAATCCAACGCCCGAAGTCTTATTATATATCGCATATTTTGCAGATGCAACTATTGACATTGAATTCTTTGCATTATCCGGTAAAAGCTTATAATCTTCAACTCTTATGCCTTCTACCATGCATTCGTTCAATGCTCTTATTGAATCTGCCGAAGACTTAGTCGATTTAACCCTAATATCCATATATTCGCCGTCACTTACAACACCTACGGATAAAGGTGCCGCAAATGACATGATCTGATGCGGATTAAATCCTTCGGAATATGCAATATCTATACCGGCACGTATGATTGCCTTCTGGAAAAAGCGCATGATATCAAGGTGTCCTATAAACTTCATTGAACCATGCTTTGAAAACTTAACCCTTATGTTCAACGCAGACACCTCCTTTATATTGAGCTATACCGCAGCCGGCGCATTTTTTACGACAGTTAGGCGTAACAATACCCTTCTTGGCATTTTCATACTCTCTTATAAGGAAATCTTTGCTTACACCTGCATCAATAAAGTCCCAAGGAAGGATTTCGTCGTAATCTCTTTCACGGAATATATAGAAGTCAGGGTCAACATCACATTCCCTGAAGCACTCATTCCATACGTCAACCTTAAAGTATTCTTCCCATGCATCAAAAATCTGGCCTTTTTCGTAAGCCTTAAGGATTACGTCGCAGAGTTTTCTGTCGCCTCTTGCAAATATACCTTCAAGAATTGTTACATCCTCGTGATGCCAGATATAGTGCATACTCTTTTTATTAAGCTGTTCCATCATGGTTGCTTTAACAAGCTTGGCTGACTCGATAAAGTAATCGGAAGTAGCCATCTTAACCCACTGGAATGGTGTAAAAGGCTTAGGAACAAAGAAAGAAGTACTCATTGTTACCTGACATTTTCCGTTTCTTTGGTCCTTAGGAATCTCGTAATATCTTCTGCAGATCTTCTCCGCAAGCTGCGGAATTCCCTTGATATCGTCTTCTGTTTCAAGAGGAAGTCCGAGCATAAAGTATAGTTTTACCTTCTGCCATCCCCCGTCAAAAGCAAGTCCGGCACCGTTAAGAATATCTTCTTCGGTAAGACCTTTATTGATAACATCACGAAGACGCTGAGTTCCGGCTTCGGGCGCAAAGGTTAATGAGCTTTTTCTGACATCCTGCACTTTACTCATTACATCAAGTGAAAAAGCATCTATTCTTAATGAAGGAAGAGATATATTGACTCCCTTTCCGTTGTATTTCTCAATTAAATAGTCAAGTAATTCCTTCAAAGGTCGATAATCACTCGAGCTTAAGGAGCTTAACGATATTTCATCGTAACCGGTCGAAGAAAGCATTTGATCAGCCATAGCCTTAAGTTCGTTAACATCGCGCTCTCTTGTAGGTCGATATAACATACCTGCCTGACAGAATCTGCAGCCTCTTATACAGCCTCGCATAATTTCAAGCGTAACTCTGTCCTGTATAGCTTTTATAAAAGGAATAACGGGCTTTCTCGGCCAACCTATATTACTTGTGTTCATCTCGACGTTCTTCTCGATAACCGCAGGAATGTCGTCATATATAGGCTTAAATGAACTTATAGTTCCGTCTTCGTTATATGTTACATCATAAAGTGCAGGTACATAAATACCGCGAATCTTGGCAAGTTCATGCAATATATCTCGCCTGTCGCAGCCTTCGTCTCTCATTTTCTTATAGGTATCGAGAAGCTCGTCGTATACGGTTTCCCCTTCTCCTATATAAAATATGTCGAAGAAATCGGCAATCGGTTCAGGATTATATGTACAAGGACCACCACCAATAACGATAGGATGCTCATTAGTTCTATCCTTTGATAAAAGCGGAACCTGAGCCAGGTCAAGAATCTGTAAGAGATTCGTGTAGCACATCTCGTACTGTATTGTAATACCAAGAAAATCAAAATCCTTCAAAGGATCCTGAGATTCAAGCGCAAAAAGAGGAATGTTCTTCTCCTTCATAATCTTATGAAGATCAGGCCAAGGAGAATACACTCTCTCACACCATGTGTCTTCTCTCTGATTGAACATATCGTAGAGAATCTGAATGCCCAAGTGCGACATACCGATCTCGTATACATCAGGAAAACACATACAAAATCTAATATCTATCTTGTTTTTATCTTTTACAACACTGTTAACTTCGTTTCCGATATAGCGCGCAGGCTTATCTATGGACATTAATATGTCATCGGATAAGGCAAGTTTTCTCATATTTACCTACTTTCTCTGTGAAAGCTCATTCATAATGTCATCCCAGGAGATGTTAAATTCGCTCATCATAATCATCATAAGGAAGATAAGATCTGATATCTCTGCTCTTACGCCTTCCGTATCATGAACTTTTGCCGATAATACAAGGTCTGTACCTTCAGCCATAAACTTTTTTGCAATTCCGTTCTTACCGGATTCAAGAACAGAAGTTGTATACGAACCCTCTCGAGGATTAACACGACGCTCGCAGATATGATTATATATGGTTTCAAGTAATTTACCGGTGTTTTTATCGGCAAAATCCTTATGAAGAATCTCGATTAAGAAAGGTTCGTCATCTTTTGCCGTAGAATCAAGCTGAGAAACCTTAACTACTATTCCGTGCTTGCCCTTATCTGCATATACCGACTTGATATACTGGAAGTTATTATTCTCCCAGCCCTGTCTTATGACCTTGCCTGTTTTAGGGTCAAGATAATGCATTTTACCGTTTTGCATACTGGTTTCGAATGCTTCTTCATTCATAATTCCGTATCCGATTACTTCATTGGTGATGTAATCCTGAGTTACGTAATGAATAAAGCCTACCTTATCAATGTTGAAATCCTGATAATGCATTGAAGCTTCGTATACATTAACATTTATTCCGTTATTACTTAAAGAACGCTTAAGTAATACGATATCCGTAAGCGTATCATTGATAAGCGGACCCATAACGCCCAAGCAATGTGGATTCTCAAGAGCTTTTTTGTATTCCTCTGTTTCTACGGAAGAAACCATGTAATAATATGGGAATGATGTCATAAAAGCTATAGAATCAAGGATATTGTCGTCAAATACATATAAATCGTGGAAACTTTCATCAATCTCCGCTCTTTTCTTGAATAAGAAGTTAACGTCATCGATTGCAAGAGACAATCTGTCTTTCTTAAATAACTGAAGACACTCCGGCAGAATATTCAGTAATTCAGGGTCTGAAGAGTTAAGAACTACTCTCTTACAGCCCGATACAAGATATTCTCTGATATTACGAACCGTACCGGTAAAGCCGAAAGCATATGAAGGGATCTCAAGAATCCTGTTGATTTCCTTGATTACAGATAACGTTCTTTCGTGTTCTTCTATTGTCTCGGAAAGATCGTATAGCAACAATTCATCTACACCGGAATCGTTGTAAATACGTGCGATATCTACAGCTTTGCCCAAAGTTGTATTATCTTCGGCACTTTTAATTGCGCGACCCGCCTTAAGATAAATGGTCGCCATCAGGTTTTTCTTATCTGTTGTGATATCCATTTTTAACTCCTATCTTGACTGTAAGTCCTGGTTTAATTTATCGAGATACGGTACCAATACACCGTTTTTACTTTTAAAGAAATATTCTTCATCAAGTTCATCGAAAGTAAAGCTTTTTCTTCCGCCTTCTTCGGCTCTTTTATGAAATTGAAGCAATTTCTCGAGTGTCAGATAATAGAATATGTCTCTTTTTGTATAGTACAAAAGGAAAAAAGCTATACCCTGCTGATGCTCGAATTCTTTCATGAAATTAATCTGGTGCTCATGAATGTTATGAAGAGTAAACGTATCATCATTACATTCTTTCGCATCAAAGCACACAGGAATACCCTGCACAGCGCCTATATAGTCGACCGTGCTTTTCTTATCAAAATATGCAAGTGTAATCTGCTTAGTATCGTGATCTATTTCAATCGGCGTTATCGGAGTCGGAATCTTCTGAATAAGCGCAAGTCCCGATTCTTCGTACTTGTCATTCGACATATTAATCATTTCTTCAAGCGCCGAGCCTCGTAAACCACGCGAATTATATGTTGGCATAATCTGTCCTCACACACCAAATTCTATCTTATAAAAAATTTGTGGAATCGGTGCGATTATTTTGTTTCCGTTTTTAAAATCTATTTCATACGCATGCAAAAGCTGTGAATTGATGTCGTACCTTATTTTCAATTCTTTGTTAAGCTTATGATTACCATACTTTTCATCTCCGAGTAACGGATACCCCAGGAATGCAAGATGTGCTCTTATCTGATGGCTTTTTCCGGTAATAAGATGAACACGAAGTCTTGTATATTTCCCGTTATCAGATAAGGGTTCATACTCGGTTATAATACTTTTTGCACCTTTAAAGTATGAATCTTTAACTATAACTTTGTTGGTTTTTTCATCCTTTATAAGATAAGCTTCAGTTTTAATTTTATCCTTGATTACACCTTCACAAAGACATACATAATACTTATCGATACTTCGTTCTTTCAGTGCATCCGATAAATAATGAAGTCCTTTCATAGTCTTACCGAAAAGCAATAACCCCGACGTATTCCTGTCGAGGCGGTTGGCCACAGAAGGCTTAAATACTTTATATTCTTCAAGTGTAAGAAGCTTATTCTTTATCATATATGATAAGAAAAGCTCATTAGCCGAGATATCATTCTTCTCTGCTTTCTGAGAAAGCATTCCGACAGGCTTATTGATAGCCAAGATATCTTCATCTTCATATATTACTTCAAATTCATTTGTATCAAGCTTTGAAAGTATATCGAATTCCCTATCGACCGAACCGGAATCAGTATTACCCGAAAACTTATTAAAAGTGTCATCGGAAAAGAACACAGATATAGTGTCACCTGCTGCAAGGTGCTCTTTGCCGTCGCATTTCTTACCGTTAAGAACTATGTTCTTCTTTCGTATCATCTTATATAAAAATGATGAAGTGGCATTTGGAAAATGCTTGATAAGCACTTTTATTAAAGTTGTATTCTCTTCGTTTTTACTGATTTTAATCTCTTTCATTTTATTTCGATTTCGTTATAATCCTTGATATAATAATCTGAAAGTGCACGCTTTTCATCATCAAGATAAGCCGTTAAGTCATCTTGTACCGCCACAACCTTCATACCTGCAGCCTTACCGGCTCTTATTCCTCCCGGAACATCTTCAAATACAAGACAATTCTCAGGCTTGGAATTAAGAACTTCCGCAACTTTTAAGTAAATATCAGGAGCAGGTTTACCGTTACTTACTTCATCGTTGGTAATAAATACACTGATGTAATCGCTTATATGAAGTCTTGAATCTATAGCTTCTACAAGATCTCTTGAGTTACTTGTCGCAATACCCATCTTAAAGCCCTTTTCTTTGGCTTTCTTAATGAATTCTTCCGCACCTTTTTTATACGGAATCGTATTCTTATAATGGTCGTAGCTCATCTTATGCCAGATTGCCTGGATTTCTTCTTTGGTATAATCAAACTTATAATAGTTAATGAACAAATAAGCGGTATCATCAAAGGATAATCCGTCTAACTTTTTGACAAGGTCTGACGGAAACTCTCTCCCATGGTTTTCAAAGAATTCTTTATCAATCTCGTGCCATATATTCATTGAATCTATGAGCGTTCCGTCCATATCGAAAATTAGAGTATCTATATTATCAAACATTGTATTCCTCTATACTTTTAATCTCTTCTTCGTTAAGCAGACGCCATTCGCCGGTATTTAATGATTCGGGAAGGGTAATCGGCCCCATGGAAAGTCTCTTAAGATATATAACTTCATGTCCCAAGGTATGCATCATCTTCTTAACCTGATGAAACTTGCCCTCATGAATCGTAATTTCGGCCGTACAGTCATTTTCTTCTGTCGAAAGTATATTTAATCGTCCCGGAAGTGATGGCTTCTCTTCACCGTAATCAAAGCCTGTTTCAACCTTCTTGACATCATCTTCGTTACAAGGCGAATCGGTTCTTATGAAATAAGTCTTGTCAAAATGATGCTTGGGAGATGTAATCTTATGATTAAGCGCACCGTCATTGGTTATAAGCATTAATCCTTCCGTATCGATATCAAGACGTCCCACAATCGAATAATCCTTATATTCCTTCGGTAAAAGCTCGAACACCGTTTTATGTACGTTATCTGAATTGGCTGATACGTACCCTGCAGGCTTATTTAGAATAATATAGGTATATTCGGGCTTTGAAGTTATTGACTTACCGTTAATCGTAATTTCCGAGGCGTAAGGATCGAATTTATAATCGGAATCTTTGATTCTTACACCGTCAACAACAATATTATTGGCCTTAATATAATCCTTGGCTTCTTTTCTTGTTTTATTAAGATTATCGCATATCCATTTATCAAGTCTTATCGTCATATCACCTTAAAAAACCGGGAAGCAATAATGTTTCCCGGTTAATCTAATCAGTTATTTTGCTCTTCTTAAGAATTCAACCAATAATTTCCAATACTTCTCTGTTGAAGATATACTTAATCTCTCCTGAGGAGTATGAATATCGAAATTAGCCGGGCCGAAGGAAACCGCATCAAGATCCTTAATCATCGAATCAAAGTATCCGCACTCAAGTCCTGCGTGAATTGCTTTGATCTGAGGCTCTTCATTAAAGAGTTCTTTGTAAAGATCTGCAATCTTGCCTCTTACAGCTGATTCTTTCTTATATTCCCATGCAGGATAATCATCACCCTTAGAAGCATCCGCTCCTAAGAATTCACCGAGGAAGATAACTCTGTCAACGAGTTCGTACTTTCTTGATGATACCGAGCTTCTGATTGATACGCATAAGTTATATGCATCCTTTTCAAGCTTTGAGATACCTAAATTCATTGATGTCTCAACAAGATCAGGAATCTCTACGGACATAGCCTGTACTCCGTAAGGAATTTCTCTAAGCAAGAAGATAATCTTGGTTAAAGATGTAGGATCGATAACATCGATTGAATTACCGTCTAACTTCTCAACACTAACAAATACATCCTTATCTGCTGTTCTATACTCGTTCTTGAAATCGGCTTCAATTTCCTTAACGGCATTCTTAACAACTTCAACGTCCGAATCATCTACAACGATTGTTGCATAAGCCATACGTGTGATCGCGTTATGCTTCTGTCCACCGGCAAGTTCAGCCATCTTAAAGTCAACAGAATCATATAATTTCTTAAGTACACGGGCAATAAGCTTATTGGCATTACCACGCTCTTTGTGAATCTCTGCTCCTGAATGACCTCCGACAAGACCGTTAACGGTAACCTTAAGGATTGTTCCTTCTGCTTTCTGTCTTTCAACAGGAAGAGAAATATTAACTTCGGCACCGCCTGCGCAGCTTGTTAAGAAGATACCTTCTTCATCGGAGTCAATATTAAGCATTATATGTCCCTTTATAGGACTTAAATCGATTGCCTGAACACCGTCCATACCGGTCTCTTCGTCAACCGTGAAAATCATTTCCATTCTGGGATGCTCAAGATCTTCTTTCTCAAGAAGCGCAAGTCCGAAAGCAATTGCAATACCGTCATCACCGCCGAGAGTTGTTCCGCGAGCCTTAAGAAGATCTCCGTCAACATAAAGGTCAAGACCGTCTTTTTCAAAATCGATATTGCAGTCTTCTTCCTTTTCGCATACCATATCAAGGTGTCCCTGAATAATGATAGGTTCAGCCTTCTCGTATCCCGGTGTAGCTTCCTTAATAATTATAACGTTATTGATTTCATCCTGATGATACTCAAGATTATGAGCTTTTGCAAAATTCACGCAGTAATCGCTTACTGCCTTTGTATTGCCTGAGCCGTGAGGAATCTTGCAAAGCTCCTCAAAATAGTAAAATACCTCATCCGGATTAAGATTTAATGAATTACGCATTATTCTTCCCCTCTCACATTACTTAGTTTAAATTGTCGATTTTTCCTGTATTACCGAGCGGAAGATCGATCTCTTTTTCAAGTCTCTCAAGAACAGGGATGTCATCCTGCTTCTCATCAGGTAAAAGTTCATCCTTGTTGGAAAGTACAACGTCGAGACAGTTATTAAGGTTATTGATAAATGCTTCCTGACGCTGCTTTGATGTATCTATAGCGGTTCTTAAGATAGTTTCAACATTGTTGAGCATATCATGTGTATAAGAAATCGCTGCTGTTCTAATGTTATTGGCATCCGTTGTTGCATTGTCGAGAATCTCCTGTGCCTGATTGGTTGCAAGAGTTACTACTCTGTTAGCCTCTGCATAAGCCTGCTGCATAATCTGATGCTCTGATACAAGTTCGTTGGTGTGAACCTGTGCTTCGGATATAATATCTTCGGCTTTCTTTCTTGCATCTGCAAGAATAGCTTCCTGATTGGCTATAATCTTCTGATACTTCTTAATTTCTTCCGGAGTCTTATTCTTTAAGTCCTCGATAAGCTCCAATAATTCATCATGATTAACGATGATTTTGTCTTTTGAAAGAGGCGCGAATTTACAGCTTTCAATATACGCTTCAATCTCTTCAATCATCTGTTCCATCTTGCTTGTCATCTTTATTCCCCTTTCGATTTATATATATTTTGCTTCTAATTCGCACTTTACGTTACTCGGTACAAGCTTATCTATATTACCGTGATACGAGGCTATTTCCTTAACTATCGAGGATGACAGATAAGCATATTCAAGGCTTGTTGTTAAGAATACCGTGTCGACTTCAGGTTCCATAACCTTATTGGTCTGCGCTATCTGAAGTTCATAATCAAAATCGGTAATGGCACGAAGTCCTCGAACTATTGCCGTAATGCCGTTATTCTTACAATAATCGACAAGTAATCCGTCGTATGATACGACCTCTACATTAGCGATATCGCCTACTGCTTCCTTAATCATAGTAACACGATTATCAATAGAAAACAACGGATTTTTGGAGCTGTTAGAGAGCACTCCGACGTAGAGTTTATCGAATAATCCCGATGCTCTTCTGATAATATCAATGTGTCCGTTTGTAACCGGATCGAATGAACCCGGATATATAGCTTTTACCATAGTTCTCCTAACTTAAGGCAATAAATAAATGCCTGTTTGTCTTATATATTTTCTCTTTTATAAGTGTAAACCCATACTTTTCAAGGTATGAAAAATCGGTATTAAGGTCTGCTTCAACGATTATTAAGGAATCCTTGTTAATCTTCTTATTGTCGGCGAGCAGTTTAAGAGCTTTTTTCTCATATTCATTGCCGTAAGGCGGGTCCATGAATACAATTTCAAATTCGCCTCTTAATGTCGGAATTGTCGAGAATACATCACCTTTAATAAGGTGTGCACGAGATTCGGCTTTGGTTTTCTTAATGTTATTCTCTATGCACTTAATAGCATCTCTATTATTCTCAATGAAATAACATTCTCTCGCGCCTCGGCTTATTGCTTCAAGTCCTATTCCGCCGCTTCCCGAAAAAAGATCCAGGAATCTTATATCATAGAGCTTATCATTAATCATATTGAAAAGAGTTTCTTTAATTCTGTCCTGTGTCGGTCTTGTATTATCCCCTTTCGGAGTCTCCAATATAAGTCTTCTGAATTCACCGGCTATTACACGCATCAAAAGCTCCTTATCAATCCAACTTCATGTTCCTTAATACAATATTCTCCGTAAAACGCATAAAGGCATACTCGCAGGCTTTCTGCCTTAATTCGTTTCTTGTAAGTCCGGGTAAGTACTCTCTTGTAACAAGAGTATAACCTCTGTCGTACATTCCGATGTAAAAAGTTCCGACAGGATCCTTGTCGGTTCCTCCCGTAGGTCCCGCATATCCCGTAACGGATATTGCACAATCCGCATTGAATAACTCCGCTGCGTTAACTGCCATCTCTAATGCTGTCTGCTCGCTTACAGCTGTATATTCATTAATTGTAAAAGGTTTAACATTAAGATTATTAACCTTTACTTCATCGGAATATGATACAAGCGAACCCTTAAATACGGAACTTACACCGGGTATATCGCAAAAGTTGGCTGCAAGTAGGCCTGCAGTACAGCTTTCCGCGAAGGTAACCGTCAAGTCATTATCAGTAAGATATTCAAATAATTCTTGTGTTTCTTTACTTAAATCAATATTCATTAACTGATCTCTTTAAATACAAATCTGTTCTTGATAAGATAATCGACAAGCGAAATTACCGTAAGTGCTGTCGCAACAATGATTGATAAAAGCTCAAGGTAATTATAATAAGGCCAGTCAAAGTGTAAAAGTAAGATTATTACCATTGTCATCTGAGATACGGTCTTGGCCTTGCCCCACATAGATGCAGCAATTACAACATTCTCCGATGCTGCAACGAGGCGAACCGCCGAGATAATAAATTCACGTGCAATAATAATAATTACAGCAATTGCAGGAAGTCTGTCGATATCCATAAGGCATAACATTGCGGTACATACAAGCAATTTATCTGCCAAAGGATCCATAAGCTTGCCGAAATTGGTAATAAGATTATACTTTCTTGCAATCTTGCCATCGAAAAGGTCTGTAAGTGAAGCAACAATAAAGATAATAAGTGCGATCACATCACCGTAAGGCATAAACGGCTGCATAAAAAGTACGAATAAAGGTATTAACAATACTCTGAATACTGTAAGTTTGTTAGGTAAGTTCATTTTTAAGTTCTCCCAGTAAATCATATTCCGAAGCGCCCGTTATCTTAACATTAACAAAAGCTCCGGTAAGAAGTTCATGGTCACATTCGAAGAAAACATATCCGTCAATATCAGGTGCATCCATGTAACTTCTGGCTATATAGGTATCTTCGTCGGGAACTTTTCCTTCAACAATGCAGGTAAAAGTTTTACCGATACGTTCTTTTCCTTTTTTGGCGATAACTTTCTCTGATACAGACATTATATCGTCTTTGTACTTTACTTTGACATCTTCTTCTATCTGATTGTCCATATCATACGCTTTGGTTCCTTCTTCAGGTGAAAAAGTGAATACTCCCAGTCTGTCGAACTTAATCGTCTTGACAAAGTCCTTAAGTTCTTTATGATTCTCTTCGGTCTCACCCGGAAAGCCGCATATAAGCGTTGTTCTAAGTACTATATCAGGAATCTCTTCGCGAAGTTTATTAATTCTTTCCGTAAGTTCCGCCTTATTGGTTCTGCGGTTCATATTACGCAAAACTTCATCGGAAGCATGCTGAATAGGCATATCAATATAATGGCAGACCTTTTCATTAGTCTTAATCTCTTCTATAAGCTCGTCGTAGATTTCTTCGGGATAACAATACATGATTCTTATCCATTTTAAACCTTCTATCTTACTGAGTTTATTAAGAAGAATATGTAAGGATTTCTTGCCGTAAAGATCGACTCCGTACATCGTAGTCTCCTGTGCAACAAGGATTAATTCCTTAACGCCGCGGGATGCAAGGCCTCCCGCTTCTTTAACAAGATCTTCTATCGGATAAGATACATATTTACCGCGAATCGAAGGAATGACGCAATATGCACAGTTCTTGTTACAGCCTTCAGCAATTTTTAAATGTGCGTAATGACCCGGTGTTGAGATAATTCTGTCAGCCTTAATGTTGAAAAGCTCTTTCATAGGGATTATCTCGTCTACTTCAGGGAGTTCCTTCTTGAATTCATCCTTATAGCGCTCGGAAAGACATCCGGTTACGATTAACTTCTTAAGATTGCCGTCTTTTTTATGCTCAGCCATCTCTAAAATCGTATCAATGCTTTCTTCTTTCGCGTCATGAATGAATGCGCAGGTATTGATTACAATAACATCTGCTTCATATTCATCATCGGTTAATGTATAACCCTGCTCGATAAATCGTCCCAGAAGCTTCTCCGAATCAACAAGGTTCTTATCACAACCAAGTGATGCAAGAAAAAGTTTCATTTATTTCTCCATTTCAAAAAAGAAAGTGCCTTGAGTTAAGGCACTAACTGTAAAGGCTTATAATTTAAGCCTTTTCGTCTGTCATAATCTTGATTTTGCCGCGATATAACTCTTCTACAGCTGTAGAGAAAGGCTTACCGCATGTGCTGATTGCTCTAGGCTCTGCACCGTCGATAATCTGACGTGCACGCTTAGCTGTTGCGATTACGATGGAATAACGGCTGTTAACTACCGGTTCTTCACCGATTTCAACACCGCTGTTAACTACCTGCATAAGATCTACATAAGATGGATGTAACATATTAATCTCTCCTTTGATATTTGTTAAGACCGTTCTTTAAAGCTTCGATTGTATCGGCCTTAAATACTGTGCGGTCGTGTGTATTCTTAATTATTTCATGAACGTGACTTACACATTCATTAATATCATCATTAATAACAAGATAATCGTATCTGTCGATGACCTTGGCTTCATTAACGGCCTGGTTCATACGCTTAGCGATTACATCGTCTTCTTCCGTACCTCTCCCCTTAAGACGGTCATATAAGATATCCGCAGAGGGCGGAGTTACGAAAAGCAATAACGTGTCGGGATATTTCTCTTTAACTTTCAAAGCTCCCTGTGTCTCAATCTCAAGGATTACATCGAATCCTTCATTAAGCTTCTGCTCTACATAAGCCTTAGGTGTGCCGTAATAATTACCGGCATACTGAGCATATTCAAGCATCTCATCATTCTTGATAAGCTCTTCGAATTCAGGAACAGTCTTGAAAAAGTATTCAATTCCTTCTCTTTCGCCTTCACGAGGAGATCTCGTTGTGGCCGATACCGAAAGAGCATATGTATCGGAGTGATTCTCCATAAGCTTCTTCATAATCGTTCCCTTTCCGGAACCGGAAAAGCCGGAAAATACAACTAAAACACCTTTTTTATTCATTTTTGTCACCTTATTCGATATTCTGTATCTGCTCTCTTATCTTCTCAATAAGAGTCTTAAGTTCGATTCCTATATTGGTAATCTCAAGATCTGTCGACTTGGAAAGTGTTGTGTTAGCTTCTCTATTCATCTCCTGAGCGATGAAATCAAGCTTTCTTCCGACACTGTCGCCGGATAAAAGCGCTGAACACATAGCTTCTATATGGCTTTTAAGTCTTACAATCTCTTCATCTACGCATACCTTATCCGCATAGATTGTAACTTCCTGAGCAATTCTTGATTCGTCGATCTTATTGTCACCGAGTAACATTTCAATCTTCTCGACAAGCTTATTCTTATACTCTTCGATAATCTGCGGTGAACGCTTCTCGATGAAATCAACATATCCTTTCATCTCATCAAGCTTAACAAGAAGGTCTTCTTTTAACTTCTCGCCTTCAACCTCACGGGCTTCAACGAACTTCTTGCAGGCATCTTCTATTACAATGCTTAATTCTGAGAAAAGTGCATCTTCGTCAACTTCAAGCTCTTCCATAGTGAATACTTCCGGAAATCTCGAAAGAGTCGATACTCTGATATCGTTCTCAAGTCCGAAATCTTCACCCATCTGTTTCAAGTACTTAAGATATTCGCCTGCTATCTCATGATTGTACTTAACAAGTGCATTCTCTTCCGTATAATCTTCGAAAGAAATATAAAGGTCTACTTTACCACGCTCAATATAATTCTTGATAAGTGCTCTTATCTGATTCTCGAACATGTTGAGCTTCTTAGGCATCTTGATGCTAAGATCAAGATATCTGTGATTAACAGCTTTGAGTTCGGCGGTAAATTTGTGCTGTTCATTAACGGCTTCCGCACGGCCAAAGCCGGTCATGCTCCTTAACATAATGTCTCCTTATATTCAATTAAAAGTATTGTGTGCATCCAACAAATTTGTATCTGTGCACAGATACTTTTATTATAGATAAAATCTTGTTTTAAGTCAATAAAATGCGTATAATAATTGAATGTGACAAGTTATAATTTTTAATTGATTATGAGGTTTAAAAAATGGCTTTTGACGGAATTACCGTTGCTTCTATCGTAAGCGAAATAAAGGATAATTTCATAAACGGAAGAATTACCAAGATTACACAGCCCGAAAAGGATGCTCTTGTTATTACGCTTAAAAATACAAAAGAGCAAAGAATGCTTCTTATGTCTGCATCCGCTTCTCTTCCGCTTATTTATTTTACTGAAAATAAAAAGAATAACCCTATTACAGCGCCTGCATTTCTTATGCTTTTAAGAAAACACATAGGAAATGCCCGAATTATCGATGTTACCCAGCCTGAATTTGAGCGAATCATCGATTTTAAGCTTGAACATTTAAACGAAATGGGTGATTTATGCGTTAAGCACTTAATAATTGAGCTTATGGGCAAGTATTCCAATATCATCTTTACCGATGACAACAACATAATACTTGATGCAATTAAGCATGTTCCTTCATCCGTATCATCCGTTCGTGAGGTTTTACCGGGCAGAACTTACTTTATACCGAATACAATGGATAAGATTAACCCTTTAACCGTTACGGATGATTCATTTAAAGAGATACTTAAGAAACCGTCTTCCGTTGTAAAAGCTCTCTCATCTTCTTTTACGGGTGTAAGTAATGTTGCCGCAATTGAAATCTTAATAAGAGCTTCCGTAGACCCTGACAGAATAACGGATTCTCTTACAGATATAGAGCGTATTCATATAATCAATACATTTAATAATTATTTCGATGACGTTAAAAACAGCGCTTTTACACCATATGTCTATTATGAAGGCAATAAGCCTGTTGAATATACTTGCTTTGATTATGTGAGTCTCAAAGACCGCAATAAGCGTATGTACGAATCTATTTCAAAAGAGCTCGAAGATTTTTATCTTGAAAAAGAAAAGTACTTACGTAATCGCCAGAAATCATCGGAATTACGGGCTCTTGCAACGCAGGTGCTCGAAAGAAACGTAAAAAAACTTGATCTTCAGTTAAAACAGCTTAACGATACAGAATCAAGAGATAAATACAAGATTTACGGCGAATTATTGCATACCTACGGATATAATATTGAGCCGGGAAGTAAAGAATTTACCTGCCTTAATTACTATACCAACGAAGACATTACCATTCCTCTTGATAATACCAAAACCGCAATGGAAAATGCTCAGAAATACTTCGACAGATACGGTAAATTAAAAAGGACCAAAGAAGCTCTTGATGTTCAGATTGTTGAGACAAAAACAGATATTGATTACTTGGAGTCGGTACTCTCCTGCCTTGATATGGCTGAAACAGAGGACGATCTTAAAGCCATTAAGGATGAATTATCTGCAGAAGGATATATCAAAAAGCACGTTAAGGGAAAGAAAGAAAAGTATAAAAGTGCTCCGCTTCACTTCGTTACAAGCGAAGGCTTTGATATCTATATCGGCAAGAACAATACCCAGAACGATGAATTAACCTTTAAATTTGCAGGTAATAATGATTACTGGTTTCATGCCAAGAAAATACCGGGAAGCCATGTAATTTTACGTGCAAACGGTAAAGAGCTTACCGATAAATCTTATACGGAGGCTGCAGCAGCTGCCGCATATTATTCGAAAGCACGCGATACCGATAAGGTTGAAGTAGATTACCTGATTAAATCCAAGGTTAAAAAACCAAACGGCGCAAAGCCGGGATTTGTCGTATACTATACGAACTATTCCATGGCTATTACGCCGTCTGTAGAATCACTTACATTAGTTAAAGATTAAGACTCTGTTGCTGCAATAATTCTCTGTATTTAGAGATTGTTGCAGCATCTTTTATTTTGGAGACTTCATTTGAAGCTGTCTTAAGGATTTCTGCATCGTTATATATATCCGCAACAACAAAATTAAGCTCACCGCTCTGTCTTATTCCGAATATGTCTCCCGGGCCTCGTAATTTAAGATCCATATTTGCAATATAGAATCCGTCATTACTTTCGTTTAATATCTTAAGTCTCTTATTGATTTCACCGTTATTTCCCTGCATAAAGATGCAATATGACTGGCTCTCACCTCTACCGATTCTTCCTCTAAGCTGATGAAGCTGTGAAAGTCCGAATCTCTCGGCATTTTCAATCATCATAACCGTTGCATTCGGTACGTCTACACCTACTTCAACTACGGTTGTTGATATAAGAACATCGATTTTCTTGTTCTTAAAATTCTCCATTATCCTTGTCTTATCTTTATTACGCATCTTTCCGTTTAAAATACCTACTTTAACTCTGTCACCGTAATAATCGGTCATCATCTTAAAGTAGCTTTCGGTGTCACAAAGGTCAAGGCCGTCAGATTCCGAGACAAGCGGACAGATAATATATGCCTGATGACCTGCTTTCACTTCGTTTTCTATAAATTCATAGCTTTTATTACGGAATGACCTATTTACCACGCAGTTTTTAATCGGAATTCTGTTACTCGGAAGCTCCGTAATAAGGGAAACCTTAAGGTCACCGTATAGAATTATGGAAAGCGTACGCGGTATCGGGGTTGCGGACATAACAAGTACATGCGGATTAACCCCTTTTAAAAACATGGTTTCACGCTGCTTTACGCCGAATCTGTGCTGCTCATCCGTAATTACAAGTCCAAGCTTGGGAAGTACCACGTCTTCTTCAAGAAGAGCATGCGTACCGATAACAAGTGCAGTATCGTCATTTTGTATTGCTTCTTTTATCCTTATCTTTTCCTTCGGAGTAACACTTCCCGTAAGAAGATATACATTAAAGTCAAGTTCTTGTGTGCTAATAAAGTCGCATAATTTCTCATAATGCTGAGTTGCAAGTACTTCGGTCGGTGCCATAAGTATTGACTGATGTCCCGAAAAAGCGCAATCCAGCATGGAAAGAAAGGCCACAATGGTCTTACCGGAGCCTACATCACCCTGCAGGAGACGCTGCATTGGAATATCAGACTCAAGATCGGTTAATATATCATTTAATGCGTTGCTCTGTCCGTTCGTTAATGTAAAGGGCAGATTATCGGCAATTTTTAATACGTCATTCTTATGTGTGAATACAATTCCATTATGAAGTACGCTTTCCTTATTAAGCTCGATTTTAAGTAAAAATAAGAAAAACTCTTCAAATACTATTCTTTCTCGGGCCTTTATAAGCTCATTAAAGTCAGACGGGAAATGCATTGTCTTAATCGCATCTTCTTTGGTTGATAACTTATTTTCCGTAATAACGGAATCAGGAAGATAATCATCAAGAAGACATGCAAAACTTAAGGCTTCTTTTACATACTTCGTAAAAGCATTATTGGATAAGCCCTGTGTCAGATGGTATACAGGCACAGGAGCTTTTCTAACTAAATTATATTCTTCTTCAGAGAATATCTTAGGCTGAATAAGCGCGCGATTAGAGTTTTTTCTGGAAATCTTACCGTAGAATACATATGTATCGCCTACATGGAGGTTGTTCTTTACATACGGCATATGAAAGAAAAGGACGCTTAAGTTCCCCGTACCGTCCGTAATTCTTGTAATAACCTGGTCGTTTTTACCGCCCTTTTTATACGGAACTGCGCAAACTTTTCCTTTAATTGCAACAAGTACATCATCTTCGGACGCAGCAATATCAGTAACTTCCGGATACTCCAAAAATGAGTACGGAAAACGAAGGAGTATATCCCTTACGGTATATACTCCTATCTTATTTAACGTCTTGGCTGTTTTTTCTCCTATTCCTTTAATAACGGATACAGGTGAATTAAGGTCCATGTTTGCTCCTATTCTACTGAGATAAGGTAATAGTATACAGGCTGGCCTCCGTAATATACTTCGCAGTCGCAGTCCGGATAATACTCATTAAACTTACTCATAAGTGCATTGGCATCATCTTCTGTCTTATCCTCACCGTAATAAATGGTGATAATCGAAGAATCTTCGTCAACCATCTTATCTAGCATCTCTTTTATAACAACGTCCATATCGGTTCCGGCTGAAAGAATTGTCTTGTCACCGATTCCCATATAGTCGTCCTTATTAATCTTAACATTGTCTATTTCGGTATCACGAACCGCATAGGTAACGGAACCTGTCTTAACAGTGCTAAGAGCTTCAATCATTGTTGCTTCATTCTCTTCGGCTGTTCTCTCAGGAATAAAGTTAATCATAGCAACAATACCCTGCGGAATGGTCTTAGAAGGGATTACGTGAATTGTCTTATCCTCTGTAAGATCTCTTGCCTGATTAGCTGCCATAATAATGTTACCGTTATTCGGAAGAATGAATATATGCTCGGCATTAACCTTTTCAATTGCATTAAGCATATCTTCCGTACTGGGATTCATGGTCTGACCGCCCTTAATCATATAGTCAACCTGTAATCCCTTGAATATCTCATCAAGACCTTCACCCGCACTTACGGAGATAAATCCGAACTGCTTACGCTCAGAAGGTTCTTCCTTTTTTTCTTCTTGCATAGCCTGCTCTTTTGCAAGCTTTTCTGCGTCCTTAAAGAGCTTCTCCTGATGCTCTTCACGCATGTTATCAATCTTGATACGACTTAAAGAACCGAATGTAAGCGCCTTGGATATTGCCTTACCCGGGTCGTTCGTATGAACGTGAACCTTGGTAATCTCATCATCTGCAACAAGAACGATTGAATCACCGATATTATCAAGGAAAACTCTGAATTCGGATTCTTCTGCCTCTGTCATAGGTTTATTAAGTACTATAATAAATTCGGTACAGTAACCAAACTTAATCTCTGCTTCAGTCTCAGCTGTAATCTTAGCAAATGAAGAAACTCCACCCGACTTACCTGCTTCGATAGAATAATCAACTTCCTTACCCTTAAGTACATCGAGTACACCTCTTAATACTTCGATAAGGCCCTGTCCGCCGGAATCAACAACTCCTGCCTGTTTTAATACAGGTAAAAGATCCGGTGTGGTCTGTAAAACTGCTTCGCCTTCTTCAAAAAGAATCGAAACAAACTCTTCTATATCATCAACCTCGTTAACGAGGGATAATGCCTTTTCACTGATTCCTCTTGCAACCGTAAGGATTGTACCTTCTTTCGGCTTCATAACTGCCTTATATGCAGTCTCTACAGCCTTCTCAATTGCTTCGGAAAGCGTTACAACATCTATTTCATTATAATTCTCACATACTCTTGTGAAACCACGCAAAAGCTGTGAAAGAATAACTCCGGAGTTACCTCTTGCGCCTCTTAAAGAACCTGATGCTATTACCTTACACAAGGTCTTCATATCAGGATTGCTTAAGTTGGCTACTTCAGATGCGGCAGACATAATTGTCATTGTCATGTTCGTACCTGTATCACCGTCGGGAACAGGAAATACGTTAAGCTCGTTAATCCATTCCTTCTTGGCTTCCAGGTTCTTGGCACCCGCAACAAAACACTTGCCAAGTAATTCAGCATTTATAGTTAACATGTATTACGTTCCTCCCTTAATCTATGACGCGGACGCCTTCAACATATATATTGATCTTCTCAATCTTAAGTCCGGTAAACTCTTCTACCTGATACTTAACTGTGCTGATCAATGTCTCTGAAATAGTCTCAATATTAACGCCATAAGCAATAATTACATGGAAGTCGATATCAATCTTGTTATCAAAGATACGACATGCGATTCCATGATTGTAATAATCTTTCTTAAGAAGATGAACGATTCCGTCTTTCATATTAACAGCAGCCATGCCGACAATACCGAAACATGAAACTGCCACACTACCGGCATAAGCTTTGATTACTTCTTCATCAATAACTACTTTGCCAAGCTTTGTGTCTAATCTACCGTTCATAAGATTCCCTCCATTTAATATCCAAATGTCAACGACCTAACTATTATATCCTTTTTTGGTACACTCGTCAAATTCAAAACATTTTATTGAAAAAGTTCTTGCATTATAGCAAGAGGTTTGTTAAAATATACGTGTTGCGATTTTGGCATGTTGAGCCATTCGTAGTAAATTTGCAAGGAGGTGCTTAGAATGGCAGTATGTAGTGTATGTGGAAAAGGCGTTCACTTCGGTAACAATGTTTCCCACGCAAATAACAAATCATCTAGAATGTGGAAATCTAACATCAAGTCCGTTAAGTGTATGGTTGACGGTACACCAAGAAAGATGTATGTTTGCACTTCTTGCTTAAGAAGTGGCAAGGTTGAAAGAGCATAATTGTAGTTGATTTAAAAGCCGAGGATTTAATCCTCGGCTTTATTTTTTACTTATTACTCTTCTTTTGCCTCTTCCGTATTTTTATTATTCTTCTTATCTTTTCTGATATTCTTTACATGATCTACCATATCATCAAGTGAAGGCTCCTTGCCTGCTGTAAATCTGTCAACTATATCAGGAACCATATCAAGAATCTTGGTCATGGAATCCTGATTCTTAACATTAACAAGCTTGGTATGACCGTTCTGAATAACAAGGATTGCGCAAGGTGAAACCTTACCGCCGAGACCACCGGCACCGCTTTCATTATGAGCTTTTTCAAAAGCGCCTGCAGCGCAACCGAAAGACACATCGGCAAGCGGAAGGATTATTGTATCACCGATATGAACTGCCTCACCTACAACAAGACCTGCATGTATGAAATTATCCATTCCGTGGAAAAGTGATTCTACAGTTGAAACAAAATTATTCTCTGACATTATCTATTCCTCCTTGCTTATGTCTCTTCAATAGTCTCCTAAATCTTCTTACATCTCTATTAAAGTATATCAGTATTGCTGCATTAAGTAAATGCACAAGTCTTAAATGACCTTTTATATGTATTTCACCGTTAATGTAATTCTTATCAAAGCAAAAATCAGGATATACATGAAATTTGCCCGTATACATAAAAGGAAAAAGGCTTAAAAATCCGGTTATAAGTCCTGTATTCGAAGGATCGTCAAGTCCAAAATTGACATATCCAGCCGCTTTTCTCGGCATATAATGCTTAAGTAATTTCTTAAGACGCTTAATGCAATAACCGAAGGCATCTTTATTATGCTCATCTTTAAGCATCTTATAGTAGAACTTAATCTCTCTCCAAAGCTTTTTAAACTTACCCTTTTCTTTCTTTGCTTTAGGCTTCTTTTTATTCGTAGGCTTCTTCGGTTTTTTACTACCGAATTTATGTCCCGTATTCTTCGATGGTTTAGACTCTTCTTTTTTAACAGGTTCTTTAACGGTCGTCTCTTTCGGAATTTCTTTCGTAATATCTTCCGACGGTTTAGCAGTTATCTTATCGGAAACTTCTTTATTTACAACTTCACTCTCATTTTCATGAACAGGTTCAGTATCTTTGAACTTATCTAAGTTTATCTTAAAGCATAAGACTTTAAGCCTGTAATTAAGGTTCATTTCCTTATATTCGACCCACACTCTTATTAGATGCATGTATCTAATATAAGCACTTACAGAACTTAACTTAATGTCTTCTTCCGGAATAACCGCATCAATTCTATATCTTGTCGGCACAAAAAGAATCATAAGGATTAAAAGAACAATAATCCCTAAGATTACCAATAGTGTTATTCCGATTATCTTAAGTGTCAGCAAAAATATAGCCATATTTATCCGTTAGCAAAAGTACTCTCTTATCTTGTCCGTGTCTCCCGTCTTCTTTATAGCATCTTCTACCATAAGACCTACAAGCTTGGTTGCTTCGTCGGTACCCTTGGCAATACCCAATATATAGGCATCATCTTTCGGGTAGAACTTTTGTAAGAAAAGCGCAGACGGTATGATTTTAAAATTATCCTTGCCGTTGGTTGAAAGAAGTATTAAATAAATACTTGGCTGCAGCACATTGTGCTCAATCTTCCATACGATCTTCGTTTTCTTCTTTTCTATAGATTCTCCGATATATAGAGGCTTATACCATTTCATTTAAAAGTACTTCTTGCTCCTCCACAAATTCTTCTTAACCATGTTAAGGTACTCGTTGTATGCTTCCTCAAGGATTGCCTTCTCATTTGAAAACTTAAGCATATGATATGCTTCGTGGAACTTATAATAGCCTGAATCTTTGAAAAATTCTTCCTTCTGCGGCTTGCTGTGATAGTTCTCAGAAGACATCAAAAACCAGTGAACCGTCTTCTCTATCGTATCTTCCGGAGCATTAAAAGAATAACTGCTCTCTCCGATATACTTGATTATTGAGGCTGTGGCATCGGTCTCTTCCTTGACTTCACGAACTGCCGTATCTGAGAGCTCTTCTCCCTCTTCAACCGTTCCCTTCGGCAAAACCCATCCGTCATAGCGATTCTTATAATTCTTATAAAGAAGCAGAATCTTACCGCGAAATATTACTACACCACCACTGCTCGTAGCTTTTATCATTGTACGCCCTCCATGATGTTGCTCAGTTAATTGTCTTAATTATAACGCATCAAGGCACTAAAATCAAAGGAATCATTCCACGCCTTTTTTAAAGTGCTGTTTTGTAAATTGCGATAATTCTTTTGCTTTTACATTGCTCTTAAGTATATTGGCTTCGTATAAAGATAAGATATTCTCAATCTCGTCTATATTCTCGTTTAAAAAGCTTATTCTGTATGATCCGAAGTTCTCTTTAAATTCCGTAGGCTTATTGATAAGGCATATAGGTGCGCTGTTAAATATAAGATTCTCGCAGAATGCGCATCTATTTAGTACCGAGAAGTTGAATCCCATCTTATCTCTAATGTACAAAAGTTTTGTATTCTTAATACATTTATTATATGTGTTATGAATGCAGTTTGCCGTAATCATTGCAGGTACATATCCGTATAATAAAAGCTCTGAACCGCTACGTGCTCTATCACTCATCTCGTACTCGGAAAGTTCGTAAGGTACTGTTAATCCCTCGACAAGATTAAATGAACTTAAGTAATCAACAGTATATTTCGAATATGAATATATATTCTGATCAAGTATAATCGGCTTTTTAAAACGTCTTGCATATGAATAACCATCCAGGGAACGGGCCAAAATACCGTCGAAGTAATCACTTCCCAATGATTCTATAGCTTTAGCAATCTTATTCTTATTATGATTCCTTAAGATATAAGGGAAAGAAAGATAAACTTCCTTGGAATCATACTTATCTTTGATATGCTTTATAAGCTTAATCGTATTATCGTTAAAGTTAGCAAGTTCAATATAGATTCGTTTTACGTATTTCTTATCAAGAAACGCATCCGGTATGAAATTCTCATATGAACCGACAGATAAATACGGTGCTGTCCCGTCACTTACAGAAGATACATGTGGCTTAATTCTCGAAATCTCGCCCCTGAATCTTCTCTTCTTATTCTGAAGCAGATTATTGATAAGCTCATATAACGCTTTTCTTCTTAACTCATTTAGCTTTGATACAGGTACAAACAGGTCTCCTTCTATCGAAATATTAAGGTCTTTCTCATCATCTTCAACCACAAAGAATGTATTGCCGAGCTTTTTAAGCTGTTTGGCAAAGTCGTCTCTTGTCATGGCTTTGTTCAAAGCCGGCTCGGTTATACTGTCACGCGACCATATATTATTAACGATAGATACATTATCTTTATTATTCTTAAGCGAAACTTTAATTGCATCGTCGCCCACCGAAAATTTTGCATCAATTACAATCGGGAGCTTTTTCGAAGTACAGATTTCCGCTTCATCAATATTTCCCTTGGCGCTTTCATGATTGGCGGATGAAAGTGTTACCATATCTTTGCCGTTATGCTTATTGTAATAGCCTTCTGTAAAACCGTTTCTGTTACCTGCGTTAAGCAAGGCATCGTAATCTTCCTTTTTTACCTTGTATTCACCCTTAGGATTATTAAGATAGATATCAAGATACTTTCTGTAAATTGAAGTTACAGTATAAGCATATGAAGCCTGCTTCATTCTGCCTTCAATCTTAAGAGAAGTCACTCCGGCTTTAATAATCTCCGGTAAAAGCTCAATAGTACATAAATCTTTAAGACTTAAGATATCGAGTTCCTTAGTCATAGCTTTTTTATTCTCGTCAAGGACCTTATAAGGCATGCGGCAAGGCTGTGCACACCGACCTCTGTTGCCGGAACGTCCACCGATAAATGAACTTAACAGACATTGACCGGAATATGAATAGCACAAAGCACCGTGAATAAACGATTCAATATCGATATTTACGGCGTCCTTAATATTCTTAATTTCAGAAAGGGATAATTCTCTGGATGTTACAACTCTTACTACGCCCTGTTCCTTTAAAAATGAAGCACCGGCCGCATCACTTACTGACATCTGAGTACTTGCATGAATCTCCATTCCCGGAAAATATTCTTTCAAATATGGAATTAATCCTAAGTCCTGGATAATTACCGCATCAAGTCCGGCTTCGTAGAAAGGAATGAGCATCTTAAGAGATTCGAAGAATTCTTCATCCTTAAGAAGTATATTGAAAGTCATATAGACTTTCTTTTTGAATAAATGAGCATAATTAATCGCGGTAATGAGTTCTTCTTCGCTGAAATTCTTCGCATATGCCCTTGCACCGTACTTCGGTCCGCCCACATACACAGCATCAGCGCCGGCATTAATTACCGCATAAAATATTGGCAAGCTCCCTGCCGGAGCCAATAATTCGATCATAATAACTTTTTCTCCAAAGCAGCTTCAAGCTGCTCTTTGTTATGAAGAAGCTCTTTGTTTCTTGTCTCGAGCTCCAAAATAGAATCTTTCAAGGTGTCCATCTTAATCTGCAAAGCAATCAATTCATGCTTCATATCAGCCTGATTCTGCTTATAATCGGCAAGATCTGTCTCGAGTTCGTCGACACGCTCTTTGCTCTTGAAATATTCATCGGCAATATTAAGTTGTAAAAGCAAAGCCTTGGTATCCTGCGGCAGACGGTTATAACCTTCAAGTCCGTTAACAAGCTCATCTATCTTCTTGTTAAGGAATGAAGCTACTTTATGTAGGTATTCTTCGCTTTCATAACCGCTTAATGTATATACTTTGCCACCGATAAGCACATCGGCACTGATCTTGGTTGCCATACAATAACCACCTTATATGAATTAAATTACACTATATATTGTATATTATAACCTCGTTAGCCACTAATTACAATAGTGAATTATTCGATTGCAGGCTTAGGTCTTTTGAAGTGTTCATAAGCTCTGTCTGTTGCCATACGGCCACGCGGAGTTCTTGTAATAAAGCCTTGTTTTAAAAGATAAGGCTCATATACATCTTCTATGGTTCCCGAATCCTCACCGATTGATGCCGCCATTGTCTCAAGACCCAAAGGACCGCCGTTAAACTTATCGATTAATGTAAGAAGAATTAATCTGTCGTTTCTGTCTAAGCCCAGTTCATCAACTTCTAGATTGGTAAGCGCTTCATCCGCAACGGCTTTTGTTATAACCCCGTCATATTTAACTTCTGAGAAGTCTCTAACTCTCTTTAACAATCTGTTGGCAAGTCGTGGAGTTCCTCGAGATCTTCTTGCAAGCTCGATTGCACCGTCTTCCTCAATCTTTACGTTTAACTTTTTCGAAGAAGCAAGGATAATATCCTTTAATTCTTCAGGAGTATAGAAATCAAGATGATTTACTACACCGAATCTGTCACGAAGCGGTGCTGAAAGCATTCCGGCACGTGTTGTTGCGCCTATTAAAGTAAAATGCGGCAAGTCAAGATGAACGGACTTAACCGATGTGCCCTTGCCTATCATAATATCAATCGCAAAGTCTTCCATCGCAGGATACAATACTTCTTCTATCTCACGGTTAAGTCTGTGAATCTCATCCACAAACAATATATCGCCTTCTGATAATGAACTTAATATAGCAGCCATATCACCCGGCTTTTGAATTGCAGGGCCTGAAGATATCTTAATATTAACACCCATTTCATTGGCGATAATATAAGAAATTGTTGTCTTACCAAGTCCCGGAGGTCCGTAGAAAAGGCAATGATCGAGCGGCTCATTACGTCTTTTTGCAGCTTCTATCGCTATCTTCATATTCTCTTTGACCTTACTTTGTCCGATATACTCGCTTAAAAAGTGCGGTCTTAAAGATTGTTCTATCTTCTCGTCTTCTTTTAATATATTGGTTTCGATAATACGTTTCTCCATAACGCACCCCTATTTAAAATGCAAGATACTGTAATGCTTTTCTTAATATTTCATTAGACTTCATGCCTTCGGTAACTTCCACACGGGAAACGGCATTCTTGCTTTCTGTCGAAGAATAACCGAGAGAAGTAAGTGCAAGAACCGCATCGTTAATCTCCTGTCTAATACCCGATATCTCTTCCTTGGCACCTTTATCTAATGATCTGTTTATCGTTCCTTCATAATCAAGCTTATCTTTAAGCTCTAAAATAAGCTTCTGAGCCGTTTTCTTACCTATACCCGGTGCTTTACTTATAGTTGCATCATCACTGTTAAATATGGCCATTATAAGCTGCTCCGGTGACATAATTGAAAGAATCGCAAGAGCTCCCTTAGGTCCTATGCCGTTAACGGTAATAAGCTTTTTAAAAAGCTCCTTATCTTCTTTCGTAAGAAAACCGAATAACTGCAATGCGTCTTCTCTTACCGAAAGATAAGTATATAATCTTATTTCCTCATGAAGAGACGGCAATTCGTTAATTACAGACATAGGTACTGCAATTCTGTATCCAACGTTATTGGCCATTATTGTTACTTCGGAAGCATCTATATCTTCAAGAGTTCCTTGTATAAAAGCATACATATTAAGTCCTCCTAGGCTTTCGCGGTTCCTATAAAGTAAAATCCCTTACATTCATCAAGAGTAACATTTATATACTTACCGATTAAGGACTTGTCGCCCTTAAAGTGTACAATGGCATTGTTCTCAAGTCTTCCGGTAACGTATCCTTCAAGCTGCGAATTAACATCTTCCACAAGCACTTCTACGGTAAAACCTGTAAGTTTTTCCATATTCTCGTTGGAAATCTTCTGGACCACATCAAGAAGTCTGTCAAAGCGTGCGGATACTACATCTTCAGGTACCTGATTCTCCATCTTGGCAGCAGGCGTTCCGGTTCTCTTCGAATAAATAAAGGTAAATATCGAATCGTATCGAACTTTTTTAACAAGGTCGATTGTCTCTTCGAAATCTTCTTCAGTCTCGCCCGGGAAGCCGACAATAATATCCGTTGTAAGCGAAATATCAGGAATACGGGCACGAATCTTATCAACAAGTGCAAGATACTGCTCTTTCGTATATTTTCTGTTCATAACTCGCAAAATCTCGGTACTTCCGGACTGAACAGGCAGATGAAGATGCTTACATATCTTATCCGAGGATGCCATAACTTCAATTAGTTCGTCGGATAAATCCTTCGGATGCGATGTCATGAATCTTATTCTCTTTAAGCCATCAATCTCTGTAATCTTTGATAAAAGCTCTGCGAATGTCATAGGTGTCTCAAGCTCTTTACCGTAAGAATTAACATTCTGACCGAGAAGCATAATCTCGGTAACACCGTCTTCTACAAGCGTCTTAATCTCATTAATAATATCTTCCGGCTTTCTGCTACGCTCTCTTCCTCGAACATAAGGAACTATGCAATAAGAGCAGAAATTATTGCAGCCGAACATAATATTTATACCGGATTTAAAAGAATACTTACGTACAATAGGAAGTTCTTCGACAATTTTGTCAGTTGAATCCCATACTTCCATAACCTGCTTATTCGTATATACGGCATTAACAACAAGTTCTGCAAACTTGAAGATATTATGTGTACCGAATACAAGATCAACGAAACGATAAGTTTCCTTAATCTTCTCTCTCACATGTTCTTCCTGCATCATACAACCGCATAAAGCAATTATCATATCAGGGTTCTTACGCTTTAATGAACCTAAGTAGCCAAGACGGCCGTATACTTTGTTATTGGCATTCTCGCGAACTGTACAGGTATTATATATAACAAAATCAGCATGCTTCTCATCTTCAGCTTCTTCATATCCTGCTTTTTCAAGGACTCCCAGGATTTTCTCGGAATCTCTGGCATTCATCTGGCAACCGAAAGTGTTAACCATGCATTTTAACTTTCTGCCGAGGCGCTTTTCTCGTTCCTCAACTTCTTCTCTTAATTTTTCAATAAAATATTCCTGACGTGAAACCTCTTCTTCGGGAGCATTGTCAAGAATATCATAAAGCTTTGGATTAATTACAAGTTTCTTACTCATCTTATATTCCTTACTACAATTACTTTCAAATGATATTTTATCATATTACTCATTTAATCGTAAAGAAAATAAAGACCTTCAAATCGATATTTCGACTTGAAGGTCTTAAACTTACAATATTGCGTGCTTCGGACACTTCTCAGCACATATTCCGCACTGATTGCACTTTTCCTGATCGATATGAGCAAGATTGTCTGTGACAGTAATTGCACCGCTTGGACAATTCTTTTCACAGATCTTACATCCGATACAACCTTCGGAACATACTTCATTAACTTTCTTACCGAAGTCTTTACTTGAACAATGTACAATATGCTTTGCATCATACGGTACAAGCTCTATCAAGTGGAACGGACAAGCGTTAACGCACTTTCCGCAAGCCATACAATTGTCTTTATCTACAACCGCAATACCATCGATTACATGAATTGCATCAAACTCGCATACCTTGGTACAGTTACCGTAACCTAAACAACCGTAATCACATCCCTTAGCTCCCTGTCCCGGAACTTTAAATGCAAAGTTACAATCAAGCTTACCATAGTACACATAATTGTTACCGGCTTTTTCGCAGTTTCCGCTGCACTTAACAAATGCCGTCATTCTCTTCTGGTCAGCTACGAATACACCCATTATATCACCGATTGCCTGACCTACCGGATTACCTCCGACAGGACACTTGTTACAAGGCTCAAGGCCTTTTGCAATCGCAGCTGCAAGTCCTGCGCATCCCGGATATCCGCATCCGCCGCAGTTATTGCCCGGAAGAAGCGAAAGAATCTTTTCTTCCTTCTCATCAACCTCAATCTCGAACTTTTTACCTGCAATACCGAGGAAGATACCGATAAATAAACCTACACCGGCAATTAATGCGCCGGCAATAATTATTCCCTGCATTTTATCCTCCTTATATTAAGCCCGAGAATCCGAAGAAAGCTATTGCCATAAGACCTGCAGCGATCAATACTGATGCCTGGCCTTTGAAGCTTTCAGGATAGTCGTTGTATTCTATCTTTTCTCTTATACCCGCCATAATAATAATTGCAATCGCAAAACCTGCAGCGGTAAAAGTTCCGTTTAATGTAGATAATAATATGTTGTAGCCTGTCTGCGCATTCTTAATTGCAATACCTAAAACCGCACAGTTGGTTGTAATAAGCGGTAAGTATACACCGAGTGCATTATAGAGGCTCTTCACATTCTTCTTAAGGAACATCTCAACAAACTGTACAAGAGCTGCAATTACAAGAATAAATACGATTGTATTAAGATACTCGAGATTTGCAGGCTTAAGTATGAATTTGTCGATTATACTGCAGACAAGTGAAGCAAGCGTCATAACGAAGATAACCGCACCGCCCATACCTGCAGCTGTTTTGATTTTTTTACTTACTCCAAGGAAAGGACATAATCCGAGGAACTGGCTTAATACAACGTTATTAACGATTGCTGCGCCTAAAGTTACAACTAAAACCGTCTTCATATTATCCCCTCCTATTCATTAGCTTTGTTACTGTTAATAACCTTGGTTTCGGATGCTGAGTTAAGGCAGATATTGCTGTGCGGGCAACCGAAGCAGGATTCCTTACAGTTTGCTTCATAGACCTTACGGCCTTTTTTGATATTGTTAAGTTTTACTCTGTTGATTATAGCCATTATAATACCAAGTACAAAGAATGCACCCGGTGCAAGCACTATAATCGAAATCGGAATATATCCGTGGGTACCGGCTGCTACATCCTTAATCGGAATAATATTAAAACCAAATACCGTACCGGAACCGATAAGTTCACGTACTGCGCCGATAATTGTAATTGAACAGGTAAATCCGAGACCCATTCCGATACCGTCGAATAATGAAGGAATCGGTGGATTCTTGGAAGCATAGCTTTCCGCACGTCCTAAGATAATACAGTTAACAACGATTAAAGGAATATAAATTCCAAGAGCACTGTATATTGCAGGTACATAAGCCTGTAACAAAAACTGTACCATAGTTACGAATGAAGCTACGACAACGATGAAAGAAGGAACTCTTATTCTATCGGTAATTACCTTACGTAAAATCGATATAAGTAAGTTGGATAATGCAAGTACTACCGTTGTGGAAAGTCCCATTCCAATACCGTTAATTGCAGAAGTTGTAACCGCAAGTGTCGGACACATACCAAGCATAAGCACAAAGGTAGGATTCTCTTTGATAATACCGTTATATAATCTCTCAAGAGGCTTATTCATTAGTTATCACCTCCGTCTTCATAATATCCCAGTACGGAATTTTTGTATAAAAGCGCTCCGTTTACAGCTGAAGTAACTGCATTTGAAGTTTTTGTTGCACCGGAAATCGCATCAATTTCATCTTCGCCTGTCGCTCCGGATTTCGTCAAACGGAACTTTTCGGTCTTAACATTAGCAAACTGGGAATAAAATCTCTCTTCTTTTGCTTTCATACCAAGACCCGGTGTCTCGTTAAGCGTTAAAAATGAAATGCCGTTAACCGTATTGTCATTTCTTATACCTACAACAATTGTTACATCTCCGCCATAACCCTTTGATGATGTTGCGGTTACGCAATAACCGAGAATCGCTCCGTCCTTATCAACTGCGGTAATAACTTCATTAATTGTAACACCTTCAATTCCCTGACTTTCAAATAATTCACCGTAAGAAGCATCAATTATTGAAGCATCCCAGTCATCATGGAAATCGGCAGCATCTTCAAATACCATCGAATATGCTTCAATCTTCGCATTCTTCTCAGCTTCTTCAATCGGATCCTTGGTAATCATATATGTTGCACCAAGTAAAACTCCTGCAATAAGAGTAATTAAGAAGATTCTTAATGTATCGTTAATTATTCTATTCATTCTTCTTACCTCCCGTCTTTTCGAAACCAAACGGTAACGGCATTGATATCTTATCAATAAGCGGTACAAGAAGGTTTGAGAATATAATTGCGAATGATACGCCTTCTGCGGATGCACCATAGATTCTGAATAATCCTGTAAGGATACCTAAAATTGCACCGTAAATAATGCGACCCTTTGTTGTAATAGGACTTGTTACATAATCGGTTGCCATAAAGAATGCACCGAACATTAATCCGCCTCCGCAAAGATGAGCGGTTAAGAAATGCATATCAAATCCATGCTTACCAAATAAAAGGATAAACACGGAGAAAGTAAGAATATACATTCCCGGTATTGTAATATCAATAATTCCGAAAGCAAGAAGAATTATAGCACCGATAAGAATAGCAATAACAGATGTCTCGCCAATTGTACCCGAAATATTACCGAAGAACATCTTGAATACATCTACACTCTCACCTGCTTTGAGTAATGTTAAAGGTGTTGCACGACCCATTGCATCTAACGGGAAGTTTGTCATATATCCCGCAAAGGAGATAACCATAAAGCATCTTGCAGCTAATGCAGGATTCATAAAGTTCTGACCTAAACCGCCGAATACCATCTTTACAAAGAAAATTGCAAAGAAACCGCCGATAATCGCAAGATACCAAGGTAATGTTGACGGGAAGTTAAGCGCAAGCAAAAGTCCCGTAACAACTGCAGATAAATCATTAATTGTCTGCTTTCTCTTTAATACAAGATTAAATACGTATTCTGTCAATACGCAAGTTGCAATTGTTACTAAGATAAGTAACAATGAATTCAAGCCGGATACGGCATAAAAGTTAATTACACCAAAGATCGTAGCAGGAAGTAATGAAATTATTACCATAAGCATGATTCTTTGAGTTGTAAGCTTGCATCTTACATGCGGTGATGAAGATACATTTAATAAATCTCCCATGATTTCCTCCTACTTCTTCTTTCTTCTATTGGCAAGAACCGTCTGACGACCTGTTCTTATCATCTGTGTCAAATGCTTCTTAGCCGGACATATATAATTGCAGGAACCGCATTCCATACATTCCTGTCCGTTCATCTTTTCGAAGCCTTCGATATCATTATGTTCCATAAGCTTGGCAAGTCTTGAAGGAACAAGTCTCTGAGGACATACCTCAACGCACTTACCGCAGTTAATGCAATGTGTGGATTCATACATTGCAACCTGATCCTTAAGGAAGCAAAGCATTGCGCCGCTTGTCTTAACAATCGGAATATCCATATTGGATACCGCAAATCCCATCATAGGACCGCCGCAGATAATCTTAGCCGGTGTATCAACAAATCCGCCTGCTTCTTCAACAAGTTCCATAAAGTTGGTTCCAAGTGGAACATCGAAGTTACGAGGATCCTTGATTGCTTCACCTGTAATGGTAACTATTCTGTGTGTAAGCGGTCTTCCGAACTTAACAGCCTTATACATGTTCATAATAGATGAGTTATTAAGAACGATGCATCCGAGATCAGACGGCAACTTGGAAGAATTAAGCTTTCTTCCTGTGGTTGCGAAGATTATCTGACGCTCACCACCCTGAGGATACTTGGTTTCAAGAACTTTAACTTCGATCTTGTCATTATCCTTAACCAGCGCTTTAACTTTCTCTATACAGTCAGGCTTATTATTCTCTATAGCTATATATCCTCTTGCATTGTCAAATAATGAAACAAGAATCTTCATACCTTCAACAAGGGATTCAGGCTCTTCCATCATAAGTCTGTAATCTGATGTAAGATAAGGCTCGCACTCAGCACAGTCTGCAATGATATATTCTATCTTCTCAGGCTCCTTAGGACTAAGCTTAACATGCTGTGGGAAACCCGCACCGCCCATGCCGACAATACCCGATTTCGTAATTCTCTCCATTATCTCTTCGCGTGTAAGCTTAGTTACATCTTCAACCTCAGAGAATTCAACGCTTTCATAGTTATTATCGTTCTCAATAACGATAGAATCAACGTAATTGGACATTGCATTCATTCTCTTGTCAAAAGCTTTAACCGTACCTGAAACCGATGCATATATAGGTGCTGACATAAAACCGTCAGCTGCAGCAATGAGCTGACCGATCTTAACATGCTCTCCTATGGTAACAACAGGCTTTGCAGGTGCTCCGATATGCTGTGACAGCGGATATACCAATTCGCCCTTTGGACGATATTCTTTAATCGGCTTATCCATTGAGAGTTCTTTGCCTTCATAAGGATGAACTCCGCCTTTAAAAGTTAAATCTCCCATATTCGTCTCACTTTCCTGTTTATTTTATTTAAATAATTAAGTACGAAAAAATACAATTTAATTATATCATAGGGATTTACTATATGATATTATGTTATTATTCTAACGTGGTTTTTTTCAAATACAAAATAATACAAAAATGAAAGGATGTCCGTCTGTGAAAATCATTCAAAGTGAATTGAAAATTAAAGATATAAACGGAATTAACGAAACATACATCCCCGAGGATGCGCTTTTCTTTGATATTGAAACTACGGGCTTTTCGGCCAAGACATCCTCTCTTTATATGATCGGATGTGCAAAAAGAAAAGGCGATTACCTTAACATAGTTCAGTATCTTGCTGAGGATAAAAAGGAAGAAGTATCGCTTCTTACTTCATTCTTCTCTCAGAACATCGGTATAAATTCTTACATAAGTTATAACGGTAACCAGTTTGATATACCGTACCTTATTGAAAAAGCAGATAAATACAATATTGATACAGATATGTTCATGCTCCCGTCCTATGACATATACAAGGAATTAAAGCCATATAAGGACTTTTTTAAATTACCGGATATGAAGCAGAAAACCCTTGAAAAGTTCCTCGGAATAGATAGACGAGACCCTTATTCAGGCGGTGAATTAATTAAAGTATATGAAGCATATCTTCACTTACACGATAAAGAAAATGAAGCAATACTTCTTCTTCATAACTATGAAGATGTCCTCGGTATGATTAAGCTTCTTAATATTAAGGACTACTTAAAGCCATTATCCGGAGAATTCTCATATAAAAGCGCACACACAGAGAAATCCAATGATTACTACGGTAATGAAATCGAAGAACTTGTACTTATAGGAAGTATCGAAAACGAAGTCTTAAATCCTGTGTCTTACAATAAATATGGTTATTACATAAGCATATATGATAAAAAGATTGTAATAACAAGTCCCGTTAAAGACGGCAAGATAAGGGTCCCGTATAAGAATTACAAGGAGTATGTATATCTTATAAGCGAAGATATGGCTGTATTAAAGGAACTTGCCACTTGCGTTGATAAGAATAATAAAAAACGCGCGACTAAAGAAAACTGCTACGGAAAATACACACTTGATAAAGACAGTTTAAACAACAAAGAATTGCTAAAGGAATATATGCTGGCAATACTGCGGGTTATAATATAGAAAACGGGTTTCTCTTAGAGAAACCCGTTTTCTATTAGACTTAAGGCGCGGCGTCTAATGAGAATGCCGCGCCTTACCCGCTTCGCGGCAAGTCCTTCGGACTTGGTCATATACGGAAGGAGTTTCCCTAAGGGAAACTCCTTCCTGCAAAAAGAGCCCCCTATTCGGAGACTCTTTTCAAAACTTATTTGATCTACAGTAGATAAGTGACACTATACGTCATCAAATCTCAAACTATTTGTTCTTGGTGAAGAAGAAAGACTTGGAACGGTCATAACCTAATTCGCGATAGTTGATGATCTGTTCTGTTGAGCCAATAAAGAGTGTACCATTTGTCACAAGTGCATCATTGAACTTGGCATAAATGTCCTCTTTTGCTTCTTCAGTGAAATATATTAATACGTTTCTGCAAACTATTAAATGACAGCCAGTCGGGTAAGGATCCTTTAAAAGATTATGTTCCTTAAACTCAACTCTCTGCTTGATCGCGTCAGAGATCTGGTAGGAGCCGCCTATTTCAGTGAAGAACTTTTTCTTCAGATCAGCCGGTACATTCTCAACGCTCTTGGCTGCATATAATCCAACCTTAGCCTTGGCAATGACCTGCTTATCTATGTCAGTTGCAAATATTTTGATTTTCTCTAACGGTAAATGTCTGGACAAAGCCATAACCAGTGAATATGGTTCGTCGCCTGTCGAGCAGGCTGCACTCCAAACCTTAAGGTTATTACCAAATTTGCTGATTAAGTTAGGAAATACTTCTTTGTCAAGAAGCTCCCACTGTTCAGGGTTACGATAGAACTCAGACACATTAATCGTAAGAAAGTTGACAAATTCTTCAAAGCGTTCTTTGTCTCCGCGAATTAATGCAACATATTGATCGTATGTGCTGCACATATTCTTACCGATCAGCGTATCAATACGCCTTTTCATCTGCTTCTCTTTGTAAGCATTAAGATCAATCTTTGTAAGATTGAACACGTCGCCTTTAAACTTCTCGTAACCTTCAAGAACTGGCATTGATTCACCTCATTTACTGTTTGTCTGCTAAGTCTTCGGAAGCCTCAGCCGGTGCATCAGGTTCAAGCATTGCTTTGATGCTTAAGCTGATCTTCTTATCAGCCTCGTTAAAGTCAACAATCTTAGCTTCGATTGTATCTCCAACCTTAAGCACATTTTCAGGCTTCTCGATATGCTCTTTGGAAATCTGTGACACATGTAATAATGCATCAACGCCTTCATCAAGTTCGATGAATGCTCCAAAGTCAGTCATTCTAGCAACTTTACCCTTAACGATGTTGCCAACAGCAAAACGGGTTGTTGCATCTCTCCAAGGATTCTCATCTTCAAACTTTCTTGAAAGAGCAATCTTTGTATCTTTAATAGCCTTAACGAAAACTCTTACGCTGTCGCCCGGCTTAAAGACCTTCTTAGGGTTGTCAATTCTGCCCCATGACATTTCGGAAATATGAAGAAGTCCGTCAGCTCCGCCGAGGTCAACGAATGCACCGAAATCAGTAACATTCTTGATTGTTCCTTCGATAACATCTCCTTCTTTAATCTTTCCGAGTAATTCTGCCTGTGCTTCAGCTCTCTTGGAAGCAACAAGCTGTTTTCTGTCACCGATGATTCTGTGACGTCTCGGATTAAATTCCGTAATAACGAATTCAATCTCCTGATCTTTGTACTTTGTAAGATCTTTTTCAAAAGTATCGGAAACGAGACTTGCAGGAATGAATACCTTAGCTTCGTCAACGATTACACTAATTCCGCCCTTTAATACCTCGGTTACACGAGCTTTTAATACTTCGTGATTGTTAAATGCGGCTTCGAGTCTCTCATTGCCTGCTTCTGCTCTTAATCTCTTATAGGAAAGCATTACCTGGCCTTCACCGTCGTTAACCTTAACGACTTTGACTTCCATCTTATCGCCCGGCTTTGCAACAGTAGTTAAATCAACAGGCTCGTTGGAATACTCATTGCGTGAGAGAATTCCGTCTGCCTTATAGCCGATGTTAAGAACGATTTCTTCCGGCTTAACGCTGATAACTGTACCTTCAACGACCTCCCCATTCCTTATAGTTTTAAAAGATTCTTCAAGCATTTGTTCAAAACTTACTTCTGACATTAGTTTGAACCTCCTCAATTAATTTGTGTGGGGTTGATGCCCCTGCTGTAATACCTACAGAATGGACCTCTCGAGGAAAATCACCCTCAAGATCGTTGATGGTTTGAATATAGTAAGTATTGGCGCATGTATTTAAACAGATCTCATACAGCTTACGCGTATTCGAACTGGTCATACTCCCGATAACAATCATGCAATCAGAAGTCCTCGCAAGAGATTCGGCTTCTTCCTGTCTCTCTCTTGTTGCGTTACAAATGGTATTTATAACATTTATATCATACCTTTTTTTACGAATAATTTCAACTAATTGTTCAAATTTATTAAGATTAAATGTTGTCTGTGAAACAATACATATTTTTTCATTTTTTTCTGCACGAAATTCTTCCGCTTCTTCTGCCTTGTCAATCGCGTAAACCTTAGAGTTTACGCACCATCCCATGATACCTTTTACTTCCGGATGGTTCTTATCTCCTATTATCAGAATTGTTTCACCGTTACTTGAATGTTCGTAAACCAGCGTATGAATTTTTTTCACATTGGGACAGGTTGCGTCCTCTACCGTAAACCCACTTTCCCTAAGTAAAGCCTCTTCTGCACGTGTTACACCATGCGAACGAATGACAACGATTCCTTTCGGATATTCGGAAAGCTTATTAAGGTCGTTTATTATCTTAACGCCTCTTTCTTCAAGTTCTTTTACTACTTCTTCGTTATGGATTATCGGACCGTATGTATATATCGGAATTTTGGCATTCTCCGAAAGCTTATATACTTTATTTACTGCAAGTTTGACTCCGAAGCAAAATCCTGCGGTCTTAGCGACTTTAATTATTGGTTTTTTTTTACGTAAGAAGCAATTTTCTCAACAACTTCATCAATTGTCATATCGGAAGAATCTACGAATATCGCGTCGTCTGCTTGCTTTAACGGTGCTATATCTCTATGCATATCTCTATAGTCACGCTCTTCTATATCCTTTTTAATCTTCTCCATGTCAGCGTCTTCGCCTTTTTCTTTAAGTTCCGTATAGCGACGTCTTGCACGTTCTTCAACGGATGCCGTAAGGTATATCTTAAGATCCGCATTAGGCAATACGCAGGTTCCGATGTCACGTCCGTCCATTATTACATCGTTTTCTCTTGCAAGAGACTGCTGTAATTCAAGTAAATGAGCTCTTACAGGACCGTATACCGATGATGCGGAAGCCATATTGCCGACTTCTTCCGTACGAAGCATGGAGGTTACATTCTCACCATTTAGGATAACCTGCTGAACGCCGCCCTTATATTCAATCGTTACGGTTGCATTCTTAACAGCAGCGCAGATTCCCGCTTCATCATCTTTACTTAATCCTTGTCTTATAAAGAAAATTGCCAAAGCTCTGTACATTGCTCCCGTATCTACATAGATAAACGAAAGATTCTTGGCCAATGTCTTGGCAATTGTGCTTTTACCCGCACCCGCAGGTCCGTCGATTGCAATATTGTAGCTCATAACGTCCTCCTATACTTCATCTATTCCTTTACCGGCGGTCATTCCCGTCGACCATGCAATCTGGAGATTAAAGCCTCCCGTATATGCATCAACGTCAATCATTTCTCCCGCAAAGTAAAGATTCTTAATTCTCTTTGATTCCATAGTCTTAGGATTAATATCTTTAACCGATACTCCGCCTCTTGTAACGATTGCTTCCGTAAACGGCCTTAATCCCGTAATCGTAAGCGGTAATTTCTTCATAAGCGACACAAAGTTACTGCGTTCATTCGCCTTAATCTCACACACTTTAATGTCAGGATTAATTCCCGATAACTTAACCATAACAGGTGCAAGCTTACCCGGAAAAAGCGGTGTAACAGCATTCTTAAACTGCTTGGTCTTATTCATATCGAATTCGCGAAGTACACGCTTATCCAATTCTTCGTGACTCATGGCAGGCTTAAGATCTATGTATAACTTTAACTGTTCCTTGGCAAGTCTCTCATTAACCACAGCAGATGCTGATATAATAATCGGTCCGCTTACACCGAAGTGTGTAAAAAGCATCTCTCCGAAATCCTTGTATAAAAGCTTATCCCGGCTATCATAGACGGAGGCTTCCACGTTTTTTAAAGAAAGTCCCATCAGTTCTTCGACAAAGGTCTCTTTGGTCTCGAACGGGACAAGTGACTGCAAAAGGGGTTTTAGGTCGTGACCTGTCTCCCCTGCCCATCTTATGCCGTCACCGGTACTTCCCGTTGAAGGATAAGATATACCGCCTGTAGCAAGAATTACATCATCGGCCGATAATTCTTCGTTTTTAAGCTTAACTCCCTTAACGCAATCATCTTCTATAATCAATGATTTGACTTCTGTATTAAGTCTTATATCAACATTTCTTCGTAAAAGCTCATTATGTAAGACTTTTATAACATCGGAAGAATGATCCGACTCAGGAAATACACGATTACCGCGCTCATATTTTACCTTAAGGCCGAGCTTTTCAAAGAATTCAACAGTCGCCTTATTATCAAAAGCATAAAGCGATGAATACATAAATTTACCGTTATGTACAATATTCTTGAATAACTCTTCCATATCGCAGGTATTGGTGAGATTACATCTGCCCTTGCCCGTAATATAGACTTTCTTACCGAGCTTTTCATTCTTCTCAAGAAGAGTAACTTTATTTCCGTTATTGGAAGCTGCTATCGCAGCCATCATACCTGCAGCACCGCCGCCGACAACAATTACTTTTTTCATAAGATTTACCGTAATAATCAGGCTTTTTCGGGCCTTGGATATCTTTGAACCGAACTTTCATCAAAATAATCTATCTCGTCGGTACCGTATACCTGATAATCATCCCATATATTCTCAAGCTCTTCGAGCGTCTTAACAACCTGCGTCTGTTTTTTCATGCAAAGCGCTACAATAAGCGCATTAATAAGTGAAAGCGGCGCCACAAGAGAATCAGCAAAAGATGTCATATGACTTTCCGCAACAAGATTGCAGGAACTGTATAGATTAAGCGGTGAATGAATCGAGTCCGAAATTGTAATAACCTTAGCACTTCTCATATTGGCGAATTCAAGGGCTTTAATTGTTCTCATTGAATAACGCGGGAAGCTTATGCCGATTATTACGTCATCCTTATCGATATGCACCATCTGCTCAAATATCTCGCTTAAGGAAGTTGTCTTAATCTGTCTTACATCCGGGAATGCAAGATTAAGATAAAAGCTCAAAAAATCTGCAAGCATCATACAAGAACGAAGTCCGATTACATAGATGGTCTTCGCCTGGGATATAAGTTCCGTTGCAAGATTAAAAGTGGATTCGTCGATTGAATTAACCGTGCTTTTTAATCTGTCGATATCGGTTAACAATACTGAATTAAGAAGATTATCCTTATCAAGTCTTCCATAATTGACTTCAACCTTATTACTTGTATAAAGCTTCTCGAGAACAAGCTCTTCAAGAGCTTTTTGGAACTCAGGATATCCCTTGTATCCTAAGGTCGACGCAAATCTTACAACCGTAGATTCACTGACGCCGACTGCTTCACCAAGCTTGGCCGCGGTATAGAAAACCGCCTTATCGTACTCTTCCGAAATATACTTTGCAAGATATCTCTGTCCCTTGCTTAATGAACCGTATTTGTCATTAATTCTTGTCAAAAGATCGTTCTTATAAGCCATAACTTCCTCACAATTAGTTTAATCAAATGTATTTTAGCATAATTTTAAAGCTCTAACAATAAAAAGAGCAGAGAAAATCTCTGCCCTTTTCTTGTATTTATTAAGATAAAATCTTATACGGAATAAGAACCGGTCTTCTTATCTGCAATAGAAGTATCAATCTTACCCTGTTGAGCATCTCTGTAGTTGAAATAATCTACAGCTACCTTCGGGAATAATGCATAAGTAAGAACATCTTCTTCCTGCTTAATGTACGAAGCTGCTTCTTTTCTAAGAGAATCAAGCTCGTTCTCGATTAAATCGGCAGGTCTGCAGGTAATCTGCTTCTCATCGCCAAGTGCCTTCTTAACAAGTTCGGGATTAAAAGGCTTAACTGTCTGACCATACTCACCCTTAAGGATAGCCTTAGTCTCCTTTGTAATAACCTTATATCTCTCACCGCTAAGTACGTTAAATACAGCCTGTGTACCTACAATCTGTGATGAAGGTGTAACAAGCGGCGGCTCACCTAAGTCCTGACGAACTCTAGGAATTTCCTTAAGAACTTCTTCGTACTTATCTTCAGCATGCTGTTCCTTAAGCTGTGAAATCATGTTGGAAAGCATACCACCCGGTACCTGATATCTTAAAGTGTTGATATTAACACCGAGTACCTTGGTATTAAGCTGACCTGATGCAATGTACTTCTCACGTAACGGTCTAAAGTAATCAGCAATCTCAGCAAGAAGATTCTGATCAAGGCCTGTGTCATACGGAGTTCCGCGAAGGGTCTCAACCATAACCTCTGTTGCAGGCTGGCTGGTACCTAAAGCAAGCGGGCTCATTGCACAGTCGATTACGTCAACACCCGCTTCGATTGCCTTAAGATAAGTCATTGAAGCAACACCGGATGTGTAATGTGTATGTAACTGAATCGGAATATTAACCGATTCCTTTAATGCTGTAATAAGCTCTTCTGCACGGTAAGGTGTAAGAAGACCTGCCATATCCTTAATACATAAGGAATCAGCGTGCATATCTTCAATTCTCTTAGCAACGTCTTTCCAATAATCAAGTGTATAAGCATCACCCAATGTATAAGAAAGAGCTATCTGTGCATGAGCTTTTTCCTTATTGGCAGCCTTAACTGCAGCCTCTAAGTTTCTGATATCGTTAAGACAGTCGAATATACGAATAATATCGATACCGTTGGCAACAGACTTCTGTACGAAGTACTCAACAACATCATCTGCATAATGACGATATCCCAAGATATTCTGTCCTCTGAAAAGCATCTGTAACTTGGTATTCTTGAATCCGTCACGAAGTTTTCTAAGTCTATCCCACGGATCTTCATGTAAGAATCTAAGGCAGGCATCAAATGTAGCACCACCCCAGCACTCAACTGAGTGATATCCTACTTTATCCATTTTATCAATAATCGGCAGCATCTCTTCTGTTGTCATTCTTGTTGCAATCAAAGACTGATGTGCATCACGAAGAACGGTTTCGGTAATGCCGACTTTCTTTTTAATATTCTCAGACATTTATAATTCCTCCTAAACCCCAAAGATTGCCATGAATACACCGGCTGCAACTGCAGTACCGATAACTCCGGCTACGTTAGGTCCCATAGCATGCATAAGTAAAAAGTTTGTTGGATCTTCTTCTGCACCGACCTTCTGTGCAACACGGGCAGACATAGGAACTGCGGATACACCTGCAGCACCGATTAACGGATTAATCTTACCGTGTGAAATCTTGCTCATAAGCTTACCGAATAATACTCCGGCAGCAGTACCGAATGCAAATGCAACAAGTCCAAGGAATACAATCTTAAGTGTATCAAACTTAAGAAAGTTCTCTGCTGATGTTGTACCACCTACGGATACACCGAGAATAATAACTACGATGTACATCAAAGCATTCGAAGCTGTCTCTGTAAGCTGCTTAACTACACCGGACTCTCTGAAAAGGTTACCGAGCATAAGCATACCGATAAGAGGTGTTGTCTGCGGAATAAGCAAACATACGACTATCGTAACGATAATCGGGAAAAGTATTCTCTCAAGCTTGGAAACCTTTCTTAACTGTTCCATCTTGATAAGACGTTCCTTCTTGGTTGTAAGCGCCTTCATAATAGGCGGCTGAATAAGAGGAACAAGTGCCATATAAGAATATGCAGCAACTGCGATAGGTCCCATTAAGTCACCTTGTCCAAGCTTACCTGCAAGGAAGATTGATGTAGGACCGTCTGCTCCACCGATAATGGATACTGCTGCAGCAGCCTTATTGTTAAATCCTAATGCGATTGCCATAAAGTAAGCACCGAATACACCAAACTGTGCTGCCGCTCCGAGTAAAAAGCTCTTCGGGTTGGCAATCAACGGGCCAAAGTCAGTTGAGGCTCCGACTCCTAAGAATATGATTGACGGCAGGATTGACCATTCGTCAAGTAAATAAAAATATCTGAACAAACCACCGACTCCGTTCGGAGCATCTTCAATAGTCTGCATGATATCCGGAAACAGGTTAACAAGTAACATACCGAATGCGATAGGAACCAAAAGCAAAGGTTCAAATTCCTTCTGAATTGCAAGGTAAAGAAGAAGGCATGCTACAAGAATCATTATTCCGTTCTTCCACGTAAGGCTGAAGAAACCTGTCTGGTGAAAGAGGTTGATTAATGTATTACCAATATACTGCATGATATCCTCCTAATTTAAAGTTACCAATACCTGTCCTGCTTCAACCATTGAGCCTTCTTTTGCTTCAACAGATGCTACAACACCGTCTTCGCTGGAAACAATAGGTGTCTCCATCTTCATAACTTCAAGAACGGCTACGGACTGTCCTTTCTTAACTGTATCTCCAACCTTAACTTCTACCTTAAGGAGCTTTCCTGCTGCGCCGGCTGTAACGGTTTTGCCGCCCTTAGGGCCTGCAGGTGCTGCCGGAGTCGCCGGCATAACGCTCTTTACAGGAGCTGCCGGCATTTCCATTCTAGGTGCGCCTGCTCCGTTTTCTTCAACTGTTACATCATATGCAACGCCATTAACCGTAATTGTATAATTCTTTAACATCTTAATATCTCCTTCTTATTATCTTCTCTTAATACTTCTGACAACAAAATCGCTATCCGATGCATTGTTGCCGTATGCCATTATTGCTGCCGTAATTACGGCTACAAGCTGCGTATCATTTGATACGTCATATGAACTTACACTTGCTTCCGGTACGGATGCGGTATTTTCGGTAACGTTCGCCTTCTTTTTAGCATTTAACTTATTCTGTAAATAAGGAACAATGTTAAGACTTGCGATAAGTAAACTTATAAGAATAAGAACCATAAATACCGATGCCATACCGATTACCATATTAAGTAATGCATCAACTATCATATATATTCTCCTATCTTAAGCCATGCTTCTTATCACATACCGCATTGTACTTTGTATATAAAAGATCATATGCTGAAAGAAGATATTTTCTTGTATCCTTCTCTGCAATGATTCTGTCTACCGCTCCACGCTTTGCAAAAGCGATTGCAGACTGATGAGTTGTATTAAAATCAGCTGTCTTAGCCTGTGCTTCAGGATCGTCACCAAAGAGAATCTTGCCGGCAAATTCAGCAGGCATCATTCCGATTGATGCTCTCTCGTAAGCATATACGAAATCAGCACCGATTGCCTTGGAATTCATCATAACATAAGGTGTTCCGTAAGCACGTCTTGGAATTAATGTAATCTTCGGTACATCTGCTTCGCATAATGTCTTAACGAAAGCGGCCATCTCCTTGGCAATGTGCTTTTCAGCACACATAGTTGCTTCAAATCCTACAGCATCTTCGATGAAAAGCATCGGAATCTCATATGCGTCGCAATAAAGTGCAAATGAATTAGCTTTTCTTAATGCATCAACAGTGATTCTTCCGTCCTTATCATTATTGGCTATAACACCGACAGTAATTCCGTTCATAGGAATGAATCCTGTAATCATATCAGGAGCATATAACTTCTTTGTCTCAACAAAGATATTGTTATCAGCTATCTCTGCTATTAAGTTATATGGCTCGAATGTATCAAATGTTGTTGTAATCTCGCGATTAAGATCGTCGTTACACTCATATGTTGTAACGCCTTCCGTATTGTTAAGCGGAACGAGATTTAAAATATTAATGATTGAATTTCTTATCTCTTCCAATGTGAGGCAGTCATCAACTACACCCGTGTACTTACCCTGGAAATCTCCCGCAGAAGAATCACACTTCTCGGTGTAATTATTGTCAATGGTATTAGGCGCATTAACAAAAAGATGTCCTTCGTCCTTAACTACATAATTAAAGTCTGACATTGACGGGATAAGTGAAAGTCCTCCGCCGCAGTTACCTGTAACAACGGTAAAAAGCGGTACAAGTCCGCTTGCGTTATTAACTGCATTAATTACATTACCGAATGCGGTAAGACAATCCGCAGACTCCTGAATACGCATTCCCGTGCTGTTTAATAAAGCTACAACAGGTGCACCGACTTTGATAGCCATGTTATAAAGCTCTTCAATCTTCTTGCAGTGCATCTCTCCCATAGAACCCTGTAAAACTTCGGCATCCTGGCTAAATACAAATACTGCTCTGCCGTTCATAAGACCGTAACCAGTTATTACACCATCAGACTCTTCGGAGAGCTCATTAATGGTAAAATCTGTAGTACGGGCACATACAGAACCTGACAGTTCAACAAAACTGTTCTGATCAAGCAAAAGCTTAATTGCATCATAAGCCTTACTGTTATGACCTTGATTCATTTTACATACCTCCGTATAAATATATATATTGAAGTTCCAAATTTCCCTCAATTTTAATAATATCATTCTTTGCCCAAAAAACAATAGATTCCGAGAATAAAGACGAAAAAAAACCACATCTTTACATAAAAATTAATTTATGCCCTGATGTGGTTATTATAATTACTATACTTCTACTGTCTTAATATCGTTCATCTCGCGCTCTGCCTGCTCTTTGAATTCAGCCAGCTGATCCGGCTTAATCGTCGGAAGTTCATCAATGGAACGAACTCCGAACGTTCTTAAGAACTCTTCAGTCGTACCGAAAAGTAACGGTCTTCCCGGTGCATCCAGTCTTCCGAGTTCCTGTACAAGTTTATATTCAATGAGCTTATTGATTGCATGATCGCATGCAACTCCACGGATTTTCTCGACTTCTATTCTTGTAATAGGCTGCTTATAGGCAATTATGGACAAAGTCTCAAGAAGAACGTCGGTAAGTACGTATTTACGTGGAACCTCGTTAATCTTAACAAGATAATCGTAATAATCTTCCTTGGTGCATAACTGATATGCATTCTCATAAGAGACTATTCGAAGGCCTCTATCCTCATCCTTTTCAAGTTCTTCGGCATATTCCTCGATAAGTGCTTTAACTTTATCCTTATCCATATCAAGCGCCGTAGCAATCTTACCGAGCGGAACTGTATCACCGAACGAAAATAGTATTGCTTCAATGGCCGCTTTTAATTTATTCGTATCCATTTATTAATCTCCTACTTTGCAAGATTAGATTCGATATATATATCATCAAAGATCTCTTTTTGAGATATCTTAATGGTTCCCATTTTCATATTCTCAAGAATACATAAGAAAAATGCGATTAATCTCTCTCTCGAGCAACCTGCTTCCTGCATGATTTCTCTAAAGGTAAAATTCTTATGCTCTCTTATATAAAGATCAAAGAATTCCATGGTCTCTTCCATCGAAACTTCTTCTTTTTCAATCTTACCGAAAGACGCACGTACAGGATCGATTCTGTCTACCTGACGTTCGATAAGTGACTTAAATATGGTATTTAACTTAAGAAGAGTCATATCGCCGACAAGTTCTTCAAGGTTAACAGGCGTAACATGCTCTTTAACTTCTTTCGGCAAAGTCTCTTTCTTGTAATAGGTCTTGCAGGCATCCATCTCTCTGTCGCGAAGTTCAAGTGAGATGTACTTATACATCTTGTACTCGATCAACTGCTGAACAAGTTCTGCTCTAGGATCTATCTCTTCGCCTTCTTCATTGACTTCCTTAGGAAGAAGCATCTTGGCTTTAATATCCAGAAGAGTTGCCGCCATTACAAGGAATTCGCTCATGACATTTAAGTCACGGCGTTTCATTTCCTCCAAATATTCCATATACTGCTCGGTAATAAGCGCAATCGGAATATCATATATATTAACTTTATTCTTATCAATCAAGTGAAGAAGAAGGTCCAACGGTCCTTCAAACTTCTCTAATTTGAAACTGATTTCACTCATTACTCTCGCCTTTTTTAAGCTTAATCTCTATTAATTCAGCCATATTATGGATTCTAATATGAAATCCGTGCGTACCTAAGCCCTTGCTGACAATCAGCTTTATTTTTCTGCCGTTACTCATTATATCATAAATTCCGCCCGAATACTTTGGAAAAAATGTAAGTTCCGGACTTAAAAAAGCACCTATAAACGGGATTCTTATTAAACCACCGTGTGTATGTCCGCAAAGTATAAGATCAGGATTTAATTCTGCATAATTTCCTGCATAACATGGATTATGAGCAAGTATTATGTTAAAACCGGACACAGAAAGGTCACCGATTACGGAACTCATTACTTCATTTGCGTCATAAGGCTTGATTTCACGCTTTTTATAGTACGATAACGGCAGATCTATCGGCATAAATGCAAGCTCACCGTAATATTCAACTTCCTTATAGAGAAGCCATACATTATTCTCGCGCAAACTGCTTATAAATGCATTAAATTCACTCTTAAGCTCGGCATTATTATCATACGAAAGATTCTGTATAAATGCCTCGTGATTGCCGAAAGCATAGAATGTCGGTGCAATCAGTGGCAGCGAACATATAAAAGGCTTAACTTTTCTTATGGATTCAGCTTCGTCTTTATTGACGGAGTCACCACCTATTAAAATAACATCCGGGTTAAGCGCTTTTATCTTATTATACAATCTCTTACCGTATGTAAAGCCGTGAAGGTCAGATATAAATGCTATTTTCAAGTCTTTACTTATCTTATCCGTCGTAATCTCACATCTTGTTACTTTAAAGAAAAAAAAGAAGATATAATGAATAGCGATAAGTGCGGGAATTATCAATAAAATATATGGCATAAACTTTTCCTTAAAAAAAGCCGGAGCTTATACTCCGGCTTTATTAAATATTCTAGATGACCTCAGCGTTAGGATCTACGTCTTTAATGGAGAAGCTTAATCTTCCCATCTTATCCTTACCAAGACATACAACAGTTACCTTGTCACCAAGTGTAAGAACATCTTCTACATGATTGATTCTTTCCTTGCAAATCTTGGAAATGTGAACCATTCCCTCTTTGCCCGGAGCAAATTCAATAAATGCGCCGAATTCCTTAATACTTACAACCTTACCGGTAAATACCTGGCCTTCTTCGAAATCTGTTACGATAACCTTGATCATATGCATAGCTTCCTGCATCTTCTCAAGATCTGTACCGCAGATTGAAATGAATCCGTCATCTGTAATATCAATCTTAACACCTGTAAGCTCGATAATCGTATTGATTGTCTTGCCTCTCTGTCCGACAACATCACCGATCTTGGAAGGATCGATCTGCATCTGACGAATCTTCGGTGCATACTTGGATACTTCAGCACGAGGAGCTGCAATTGCAGGTGTAAGTACTTCGTTGATGATGTACTCTCTTGCCTTCTTTGTCTTGGCAATTGCTTCTTCTACGATTGGTCTTGTAAGACCGTGAATCTTGATATCCATCTGAATAGCTGTGATACCGTCGTGAGTACCGGCTACCTTGAAGTCCATATCTCCGAAGAAGTCCTCAAGTCCCTGAATATCTGTAAGAACGATGTAATCATCGTCTGTCTCACCTGTTACAAGTCCGCAGGAAATACCTGCAACCTGCTTCTTAATCGGAACACCTGCAGCCATAAGTGACATTGTAGATGCGCAGATTGAAGCCTGTGAAGTGGAACCGTTACTTTCAAAAGTCTCGGATACTGTTCTTATTGCATACGGGAACTCTTCTTCGCTAGGAAGAACAGGAACCAATGCCTTCTCAGCCAATGCTCCATGTCCGATCTCTCTTCTTCCCGGTCCTCTTGAAGGCTTTGTCTCACCTACCGAGTATGAAGGGAAGTTATAATGATGCATATATCTCTTGGTTGTTACAAAATCATCGATACCGTCAAGCTTCTGAGCCTCGGATAAAGGTCCTAACGTTGTAACTGTGCAGATCTGAGTCTGACCACGCTTGAACATAGCAGAACCATGAACACGAGGAATAAGATCAACTTCTGCAGAAAGAGGACGAATCTGATCGATTGCACGGCCGTCAGGACGCTTGTGATCCTTTAAAATCATCTTTCTTACAGTCTTCTTCTGATACTGATATAAAGCTTCAGGTAAAATTGCAAGCCACTCTTCGTTATCAGCAAAAGCTTCAGTCATCTTATCCATAATAGCGGAAATGTTGGCTTCTCTCTTCTGCTTCTCATCTGTGAATACTGCAACTTCCATTTCTTCAGGAGATGCAATCTTCTTCATGGCTTCAAACATCTCGTTAGGAATAGCGCAGCTTACATATTCATGCTTAGCTTTGCCTACTTCCTTAACCATATTATCGATAAAAGCAATAATGCCCTGGTTAATGTCATGGCACTTATAGATTGCTTCAATCATCTTATCTTCAGGTACTTCGTTAGCACCTGCTTCAATCATGATAACCTTTTCTCTTGTGGATGCAACAGTAAGCTGAAGGTCTCCGTTGTCCCATACTTCCTGGCCCGGGTTAACGATAAACTCGCCGTTAACCATACCAAGCTGAGTCATAGCACAAGGTCCGTCAAAAGGAATATCCGAAATGCATGTAGCGATTGAGCTTCCGAGCATAGCAACAAGTTCAGGTCTGCACTCAGGGTCAACGCTCATTACCATATTATTAAGGGATACATCATTTCTGTAATCCTTAGGGAATAACGGTCTCATAGGACGGTCGATAACACGTGCGGTAAGAATAGAATTTTCTGAAGCCTTACCTTCACGCTTGTTAAATCCGCCCGGAATCTTACCAACAGAATACATCTTCTCTTCAAATTCAACTGAAAGCGGGAAGAAGTCTACACCTTCTCTTGGCTTCTCTGATGCGGTTGCTGTAGATAAAATACAGGTGTCACCGTAATAAATAAGTGCAGCGCCGTTAGCCTGAGCTGCTACTCTGCCGACATCAACTCTTAAAGTTCTGCCGGCAATGTCCATAGTAAAACTCTTAAACATCTTAATCCTCCTTTATACTTATTCGAGGATCCGAAACTACTGAAAAATCAAATGTCATATTTAACTTTTCAGTGGCTTCGGGTATAATCCCCGAATAGACTTTATTTTTAAACAAATAGGGCGGAAAATAAAATCCGCCCTATTTTTAATCTCGTATACGAGATTATTTTCTGATTCCTAAACGTGAAATAAGTTCACGATATCTGTTGATATCCTTGTTCTTTAAGTAAGCAAGTAAACTACGTCTCTGACCAACCATCTTTAAAAGACCACGTCTGCTGTGATGATCCTTGTCATTAGCCTTTAAATGCTCTGTAAGCTCTTTGATTCTCTCTGTAAGAAGAGCAATCTGTACTTCAGGTGAACCTGTGTCGCCTGTGCCTCTGCCGTACTCGGCAATAATAGCCTGTTTCTTTTCCTTAGAAATCATTTTAAAATCCTCCTATAATCTGTCAGCAAAAGCGCCAAATACCAAGTATCGGGTCGGAGTGTCCCAAAACATAGCAAAAGGCTACTGCTAACCATAATACAAAAGACATTCTATCATAAATAGAATGTCTTGTAAATACAATATTTAAGTATTCTTACATTAATCCGGAAGAATACGAACAACTCTTATTATCGATCTGTATGAACAGCTCGAAATCTTGATACCGTCACGCTTATTGCTTGCGTGTACTATCTGTCCGTTACCGATGTAAATTGCAACATGTCCGATTGTTCCACCGTGTCCGTAGAAGAAAAGGTCACCCGGCTTAGCTTCCGAAGCCTTAATTCTTGTACCCATCTGTGCCTGTGAACCGGAATAATGAGGAAGTGAATAACCGAACTGCTGATATACCTTCATTGTGAAACCTGAACAGTCGATACCGTTGGTAAGTGATGTACCGCCCCATACATATCTGTTGCCCACATACTTAAGAGCAAACTGTACAAGCTTAATTCTTAAATCCGATACTCCCGAGCCAAAATACAACTCAGAAAGTGTCATACCCTTCTTAAGTTCATAAGAAATGGTACAATAATCAGCTGCTACATAACCTTCATCATCATCTACGTTAACCTTAACCCAACCGTCAAGAATCTCAACTATCTCAAGCTGCTCACCCTTGCCGACTGTAGTCATAATTGATGAATCCGTAGACGGATTGGAACGAACTCTTAAGCAGTCTGTTGTAACTGTTACAACGTGACGTGCAACCTCATTAACGAGCTCGAGTGCTTCATCTCCGTATACAAGATACTCAGCCGAAATATATCCCTTACAATTACCGGACTCAATTCTTGCCCAGCCGTTCTCAATCTCAAAAACTTCACATCCGCAATTGTTGGTAATCTTACCTACAATCTTACCATCCTTTGACGGCTCTTCCCTAACATTGAGGTTACCCTCTACCTGTACGATACCGAGATTAATATAACCGCAGATTGTTCTGTTACCGTCTTCATTATATGAAATAAGTTCATCAGCTACACCACCGTTACCGGACATAAGTGAAAGTGATGTCTGATTGGCTCTTACAGATGCAACCGTCTTCATAAGCTGATATGAAAAGGCTGCGGTAACACCTGCCTGTAATCTGTTATTCTCAATATCTGCATGTACTTCATTTGACATTCCCGCAAATGAAGAAGTAATTACCATAAATGTTATAAGCGCTCCCGCAATGAGCTTTCTTATCGGATTTTTCATTTTATTGAATACTCCTTACAAACATACTGATTTATAAACTTTAGTTATTATATCACTAAAAAAACACAAAGTCAAATTTTATGTAATAATTATGTAATAATTGCTCCTGCTAAATCGCCTCAACATCAGATTTTATCTGCATTTCAAGCTCTTCTATACTGTTAAATTTCTTCTCCGGACGGATGAATCTTACAAGCTCGACATCGATATATTCATCGTAAAGATTTCCCGTAAAATCCTTAAGATAAGTCTCTACCGTTATCTTAAGATCGCTTGTTACTGTAGGTTTTGTACCTATATTCGTCATTCCTTTATAGATTCTGCCACCAATTTCAACCTTTGATTCATATACTCCGAAAGGCGGAAGCACTTTTTGAATCTCAGGAATTATATTGGCCGTCGGAAAACCCATCTTTCTTCCGAGACGAGCACCCGACACAACCTTACCGCCTATAAAGTACTCATATCCCAGTAATCTGTTGGCTTCGTTAATATCACCCGACATTAAAAGCTCTTTAATCTTGGTTGACGAAACCGTGATCTCATCATCCTTAAACTTCTTTAATACGGAAAGTTTAAACCCGTACTTTTCGGAAAGCTTATGTAAAAGCTCTGTATCACCTTGTCTTCTGTAGCCGTATCTAAAGTCATCTCCGCATACGAAAGCCTTCATTCCGAACTTTTCTAAAAGCATTTTAATGAATTCTTCGGGCATAATATGCATAAAGCGCTCATCAAACGACCAAATGTTAAGATAATCGATTCCCATCTTCTTAAGTCTTGATTTCTTCTCATCAAGGGTAAGAAGTATGTCATTTTCTCTGTTATCTATAAAATCAAGCGGCGGAGCCTCAAAGGTACATACCATGGTTTTAAGATTATCCTTCGCAGCTATATCTTTAACCGTATTGAATACGTAGTCATGACCGGTATGCAATCCGTCGAATTTACCGATAGTTATGCATGTATATGTATTAAGTTTTTCAACGGAATTTTTATCCAGAATCTCCACTTTTACTTACTCCAAAAACATTTTGTAAGGCTTATAATCGCCCTTTTCATTATCATATTCATATATTCCGATGAAACGATTGCCGATATGAACTCTTGTACGAAGTGTATTCGGTATGCTTTTAAAATCATCGGCATTCAATCGATTGCCGTTCTCCGCAAGCTTTATCCTGTCATCTTTCATATAAGAAATCTCATATTCTTCGAACAATCTCTCGGTAGGAATTATAATTTCATCAATAAGCCCCGCCTTAACCTTCTCTTCTATTTCAGATAAAGTCAGCGCTTCGGATATATTAAATCCTCCGGCACTTGTTCTTACAAGCGACTCCATACAAGCGCCAACATTAAGCTTCTCACCGATATCCTTACACAAAGTCCTTATATATGTGCCTTTCGAGCACTTAACCAGAATAGTTGCAAAAGGATAATCTATCGATTCTATTCTTATATCATGTATTGTTATGTCTCGCGCTTTTCTCTCAATAACCTTGCCTTCACGGGCAAGTTCGTATAGTTTTTTACCGTCCACTTTAATTGCAGAATACATAGGCGGTATCTGCTTGATATCTCCTGTAAAGCTTAAAATTGCTTCTCTTACGGCATCTTCCGATACTGTATCATCACAGGTTGTAAGTACCTGCCCCGATATATCTTCGGTATCCGTTGTTATTCCAAAGTGAACAACCGCTCTATATTCTTTATCTTCGGAAGGTAGTATATCTACCGCCTTCGTTGCATTTCCAACACATACTAAAAGGACACCGGTCGCGTCCGGATCAAGCGTACCGGTGTGTCCTATTTTTCTGGTCTTAAGTATGCCCCTTAGCTTGGCACATACGTCAAATGATGTGAATCCGCGTTCTTTATTAACAATAAGAAAACCGTTATTCATACATTAAAGCCTTATCTTAATCTCTTCTTCAAGTTTAGCGAATATCTCTTCAGGTGTTCCTTTCATTGTAGCGCCTGCGGCTCTTTCATGTCCGCCGCCGCCGAATTTAAGGGCAATCTCGGAAAGGTCAACTTTCCTCTTGCTTCTTAAAGAAACCTTGTATTCGTTATCGCCGCTTTCATATAAGAAGACAGCCACTTCAACACCCTTTGTTATTCGAAGTTGATTGATTATTCCGTCAAGGTCCGCAGGAGTTACTTCAAAACGTTCCATATCTGCCTTGGTTATAACGGATTCAATCACAGCACCCGAAAGCACAAGCTTCGATATATTAATCGCATATGCAAGAATCTTATTCTGGTTAATAGTCTTCTCGTAATATGTGTAATCAACTATTCCCGAATAATCTATTCCGCATTCCATAAGAAAACCTGCGGCATTCATTGTTGCCGCTGTTGTGCATGAATACTGGAATACACCCGTGTCATGAACAATACCTACATACAAAGCTTCCGCTATTTCCTTGGTAATCCTTTCCTTCGGTAAAAGCTCGAAGATCAACTCCGATGTAGAGCTTTTACCGGGTACAACCAGTTCTTCGTCGGCAAATCCGCTGTTCGACTTATGATGATCTATGCAAACCGTCTTCTTTGCATTAGAAAACATATCGGCAAAGTCTCCGAGACGGCTTAAATCACCGCAATCAAGCGCGAAATAACAATCAAATACTCTGTCGTCCGGAACATGAACAATCTCTTTTGCTCCCGAAAGGAAGTAAAAGCATTCCGGAACCTTCTCAAGATAGAGTTTACAGTCTATCTCGGGATAATATTTACGAATATATCCGTAAAGTCCGAGAGTGGAACCGACGCAGTCGCCATCGGGTCTCACATGACCCGATATTCCGACCGATTTAACATCTTTTAAAATACTGTCAAGATTCATTACAAAACCTCTTAAAATTCGATTTAAGCCTCATTTTTGATGGTTGAGTTAACCTCATCGATAAGATGGGACATTCTCACACCATATTCTATAGACTGATCGATGATAAAAGTAATCTCAGGTGTATTTCTAAGATTAATTGACTTGGCAAGCCGGTTCTTGATATATCCTCTTGCACTGTTAAGTCCTTCAAGCGTACTCTTCTGTGACTCCTCATCACCCAAGACACTTATATAAGCCTTGCATGTCTTAAGGTCCGGTGCAACTTCAACACTTACAACAGAAGTGAATTCGTTGATTCTCGGATCCTTAATCTCTCCTCTTATGATATTGGAGAGTTCATGCAATACCTCTTCATTGATTCTTGTATTTTTAATACTGTTTTTTCTCATATATAGCCACTTCCTATCTTGGAACCTCAACCATGATGTAGCTTTCTACGATATCCATTTCCTGAATATCACTGAAGCCTTCGAATACAAGACCACATTCGAATCCCGCCTTAACTTCCTTGACATCGTCCTTAAATCTCTTAAGTGATGCAAGATTTCCTTCGAATATCTGGTCTCCGTCTCTTGAGATTCTAACCTTGCAGCCTCTCTGGAATCTACCGTCAAGTACGTATGAACCTGCGATATTACCGATTCCGGATGCCTTGAAGATCTGTCTTATCTCTGCATGTCCGATTACCTGCTCTTCATAGATAGGATCGAGCATACCCTTCATTGCAGCTTCAACGTCTTCAATTGCATTGTAAATAACCTTGTAAAGTCTTACATCTACGCCTTCTCTGTCTGCCGTTGCCTTGGCCTGAACATCAGGACGTACGTTAAATCCAATGATAATTGCATTGGATGCTGATGCAAGTGTAACATCGCTTTCATTAATGGCACCTACACCACCGTGAATAACCTTAACAACAACTTCATCATTGGAAAGCTTAAGAAGTGATGTCTTAACGGCTTCAACGGAACCCTGAACATCTGCCTTAACGATAATGTTAAGTTCCTTAAGGTTACCGGCCTGAATCTGATTAAATAAGTCGTCAAGACTCATCTTAGCCTTGGTCTCTTCAACAAGCTTCTCCTTATTCTGAGAAATAAATACGTTAGCAAAGTTCTTTGCTTCCTTTTCGTTATCAAATGCTACGAAAGTATCACCCGCATTAGGCGCTTCATTAAGACCGATAATCTCTACCGGCATTGAAGGACCAGCGTCCTTAACTCTGTGACCTACAGGGTCTACCATGGCTCTTACCTTACCGTATGAGCTGCCGCAGGCAACAGGATCACCTGCATGTAATGTACCCTTCTGAACAAGAAGTGTTGCAACAACACCACGGCCCTTATCAAGCTTAGCTTCGATAACAAGACCTCTTGCAAGCCTCTTGGCATTTGCCTTAAGTTCAAGAACTTCTGCTGTAAGAAGTACCATTTCAAGCAAAGTATCGATACCTTCATGTGTATGAGCGGATACAGGTACGAATACTGTGCTTCCGCCCCAGTCTTCAGGAATAAGTTCATATTCGGATAATTCCTGCTTAACCTTATCGATATTGGCACTAGGCTTATCAATCTTATTGATTGCAACGATAATTTCGATGCCTGCAGCCTTGGCATGGTTAATAGCTTCGACTGTCTGAGGCATTACACCGTCGTCTGCCGCAACAACAAGAATTGCGATATCCGTAGACTTAGCACCACGCATACGCATTGCTGTAAATGCTTCATGTCCCGGTGTATCAAGGAATGTAATCTTCTGTCCGTTGATTGTAACAACAGATGCACCGATATGCTGTGTAATACCGCCGGCTTCTCTGTCGATTACATGTGTATCTCTTATTGCGTCAAGAAGCGATGTCTTACCATGGTCAACGTGACCCATTACGCAGACTACAGGAGGACGTGTTGTCATTAATGACGTATCCTCTTCTTCCTCACGTAAAAGCTCTTCAATAACATCTACCTTAACCTCATGTTCACAGATGCAGTTGAATTCAAGTGCAATCTCTTCAGCTGTATCGAAATCGATATCCTGGTTAACGTTAACAATCTTACCCTGCATAAAGAGCTTTTTAACGATTTCGGACGGCTGTCTCTTCATCTTATCCGCAAGTTCTCTTATGGTAAGAGTATCAGGAAGGACAAGTGTTCTTACTTCATCTGTATCAACAACTTCATGCTTAGGACCGTGATTCTTCTTCTTTGTAACTTTCTCAAGCTGGAAGAAGTTCTCGGAATGCTTCTCTTTCTGCTGTCCGTATGAAGGCTTCTGAGGCTTGGAGTTAAATCTTCTCTGTTCTCTGTCCTTAGGCTTCTCTTCCGATGTGGCCTCAGAATTTCTGTTCATACGATCGATTTCACCGTCAAGTCTGTTCTTGCCCTGGTTATCTCTTCTGTTATCTCTTCTGTCATTATCTTTGTTAAACGGCTTACCGCCTTCCTTGTTGAAAGGTCTGTTGCCGCCTCTGTTACCGTCTCTGTTAAAATCTCTGTTGCCTTCTCTGTTACCGTCTTTATTAAAGTCCCTTCTCGGTCTGTCCTGATTTCTGTCCTGGGAAGGTCTGTCAAACTGTCTGTCCTTATGTCTATCAGTAGGTCTATTCTCCTGAGGTTTTACAACAGGTCTTTCAGCAGGTCTATCCTGAACTTTTTCCACAGGTCTTTCAACAGGTTTTTCTACAGGTCTGTTCTCAACAGGTCTATTTTCAGCCGGTCTTACAACCGGTCTTTCGGCATTACCTTCTGAAGGGCGAACAGGCTTTGGTGCCTCTCCTGACATTGGACGCTGTGTTGGCTGTCCCGGTTGACCCGGTCTAACAGGTCTTCTTTCGCCGTTTGGAGCCTGACCCGGCATAGGACGCTTCTTATCATCAGGACGCTGGCCTATACCGCTCATAGTCTTTCTCTTGCCGTTCTTCGCACCCGGATTATTACCGAACTGCGGATTATATACAGCAGAAATACTGGCTTTTTTCTTATGTTCTAATGCCTTATCTTCAGGCTTTTTCTCTTCGGCCTTCTTTTCTTCAGGCTTAGACTTAACTTCTTCTTTCTTAGGTGCTGCTTCCGAAGAAACAGCCTTTTCAGTTTCCTTTTTAGGAGCGGCTTCCGGCTTAGCTTTTGCGGAAAAACCTTTTCTTATAGAATCGGCCACATCATCCTCAAGAGCGTTGCTGGCAGTCTTTGCCGGAATATTATGATTTAAGCAGTATTCAACGACTGCCGATGAAGGAACATTTAATTCCTTTGCTAATTCATGTACTTTTATCTTAGACACGTATATACCTCCGTTTAATCGTTAAAAATTTTCAAGTTGTTTAAGAATGCTCGCTGCAAAACCCTGATCCAATACCGCTACACAAGCTCTGAATTCTTTACCGATATACTTACCGAGTTCTTCTTTGTTTGCGTATTGCACTATCTTAATATTTCTGTACGCGCACATATCTTCAAATTTCTTTTTAGTGTTATCCGAACAATCGGAAGCTAATATTACAAGCTTTGCTTTTTCGGACTTAATTTCGTTTTCGGTCATAAATTCACCGCTTACTGTCTTACCCGCTTTAGTAGCAAGTGACAAAAGCGAAAGGACCTTATCTTGCATGCGATTAATTCATCTCCTTTTTCAACGCTTCGTATACGCCGTCCGGTACCGACATCGAAAAATGCTTATCGATAAGATGCTTGCTTATTACCTTCTCGATACATTCTTTATTGCGACAGCAATATGCCGATCTTCCGTTAACTTTGCTGCTCTTTGCTATCATTACCGCATTATCTTTTGTTTTTACAATTCGTAAAAGCTCTTTTTGCGGAAACATCGTTCTGCATGAGATACACATACGAAGTGGAGTTTTCTTATTACTTGTCTCTATCTTCTTCACCTTCTCCATCGGCTTCATCGTAATACTCGCCGTTTTCGTCGTAATACTCACCGTTCTCATCGTAGTATTCGCCGTCCTCGTCGTAGTATTCTTCATCTTCATACTCATCGTACTCATCGTAGTCAAGGATATCTCCTGCTTCTCTTGCCTGAGTCTCGCTCTTGATATCAATCTTGAATCCTGTAAGGCGAGCAGCAAGACGTGCATTCTGACCTTCCTTGCCGATTGCAAGTGATAACTGATAATCAGGAACAACTACCTTTGCAACCTTCTCATCAGCATCGGCAATAACGGAAATAACCTTTGCGGGACTTAAAGAATTCTCAATAAGAATTGCAGGATTCTCGTTCCAGTTGATAATATCAATCTTTTCACCCTTTAATTCATTAACGATGGCATTAACTCTTGAACCGTTAACACCTACGCAGGCTCCTACCGGATCTACATCTTCATCTGATGAATATACGGCAATTTTGGTTCTTGAACCTGCTTCTCTTGCGATGCCCTTAATCTCAACGATACCGTCACGAACTTCGGTAACTTCAGATTCGAATAATCTTTTTACGAGTTCAGGATGTGTTCTTGATACAAGTACCTGAGGTCCCTTGGAACCTTCTTTAACTTCGAGTACATATACCTTGATTCTGTCTGTAGGCTTTAATACCTCACCGTGAATCATCTCATTCTCGGTTAATGTTGCATCAATCTTACCAAGATTAATCTTAACATTCTTACCTACAACTCTCTGAACTATACCTGTAACAACTTCATGCTGCTGGCTTGAATACTCTTCATACTGAGCATGACGCTCTTCTTCTCTGATCTTCTGTAAGATTGTATTCTTAGCAGTCTGAGTAACAATACGTCCGAAATCCTTGCTCTGGATTTCAATCTTGACTTCAGAACCTGCCTTAGCCTTAGAACTAATCTTCTTTGCATCCTCAACAGAAATTTCAAGTGCAGGATCTTCAACTTCCTTAACAACCTGCTTTACCATATATACATGAAATTCACCTGTTTCTCTGTTCATGTCAACCTGAACATTATCAGCCTTACCGTACTGATTCTTGCAAGCCATTATAAGTGAATTCTCAATAGCATCAAGAAGTATGTTCTTGTTAATATTCTTCTCCTTTTCAAGCACTGCAAGCGCTTCCATTAATTCATTCATTTTATATTAATCCTCCTATATTGATCTGTTACATGACAAACGCAAGACGAATAAGTGATATATTGTCGCGCTCAATCGTAATTGATTCTCCGTCAGATTCAATCGTAACGGAATTATTATCATAAGACTTTAATGTTCCTTCAAAAGCTTTAATTTTATTGATAGGCTTATAAGTCTTAATCTCTATTTCTTTACCGATGCTTCTGTCAAAATCCTTGTCTTTCTTTAAAGGTCTTGTAAGCCCCGGAGAACTTACTTCAAGAATATAAGCATCTTTGATGAAGTCTTCGCGGTCGAGCTTTTCTTCAAATGCCTTGCTTACAAGCTCACAATCATCAATTGTTATACCGCCTTCTTTGTCAATATATGCACGAAGGTAATAATCACTGCCTTCTTTAACATATTCAACATCAACAAGCTCAAATTTCTTAGCGCTTACAATCGGTTCAATCAGAGCTTCCGCTCTCATTTCATATTCGCTTCGTTTGTCCATATTACCTCCGAAAAAATACCTATACAATGATTTGAGAGTGGACTTTTTAGGCCCACTCTCAAGCATCAACACGTATTACATTATTAAAGTAACACTTTTTACATATCTTTGCAAGTGCTTTAATAATAAAAATAAAGAAAATCCGCATAAAACGGATTTTCTTTAAAGGAAAGCAGCTCGTACGAGAATCGAACTCGTGATTCCGCCTTGAGAGGGCGGCGTCTTAGCCTCTTGACCAACGAGCCACGCAAAAAGTAGTTTACTATAAACCAATAAATAATGCAAGCACTTTTTTTATTTTTTTGTAAACTACTTAAATAGCGTATTATACAAAGTAAGAATCCTGCGGATTCTCTTATGCCTCAATGCCGGCGGGCACTCTTGACTTCGTCAAGAGAGATATTAATTAAGCTTTGACTTTGCAAGCTCTGCAAGTGTTGCGAATCCATCTGCATCGTTAACAGCAAGCTCTGCTAAAATCTTTCTGTTCATATCAACGCCTGCAAGCTTAAGACCATACATAAACTTGCTGTATGAAAGACCGTTAAGTCTTGCTGCAGCATTAATACGAGCAATCCATAACTGTCTGAACTGACGCTTCTTCTCTCTTCTTCCTGCGTATGCAGATGCGAGAGCTCTCATAACAGACTGCTTTGCAACTCTGTACTGGTTGGATCTTGCTCCTCTATAACCCTTTGCTAACTTTAATACTCTATTATGCTTCTTTTTAGCGTTTAATCCGCCTTTAATTCTTGCCATGATATTTCCTCCCTTGAAATCCTATATTATAAATATGGTAAAATCTTCTTCATTACCTTTACATTGGTAAGATCGGTTGTTGTTGCCTGTCTTAAGTTTCTCTTTCTCTTTGTGGACTTCTTGGTTAAAATATGGCTCTTGAAAGCTTTATTTCTCTTTAATTTTCCTGTTCCTGTCAATTTGAAACGCTTAGCTGCGCTCTTCTTGGTTTTCATCTTTGGCATGATTTTGTCCTCCTAAAATCCTCTAATTTTTCTTTGCCAGCACCATAGAAATGCTTCTACCTTCAATCTTTGCAGGCTTTTCAACCACTGCAACTTCGCTTGCGGCCTCTGCAAACTGATCAAGTATACCCCTGCTCTGCTGCATATGAGCCATCTCACGACCTCTGAATCTTAAAGTAACTTTAACTCTGTCACCTTTTTGAAGGAATTTGATAGCCTGATTAATCTTGGTGTTAAGATCATTGCTGTCAATGACCGGAGTCAGACGGATCTCCTTTAACTCAACAGTCCTCTGTTTCTTCTTTGCTTCTTTCTCTTTGCGAAGCTGTTCATACTTGTACTTACCGTAGTCTACAATCTTGCATACAGGTGGTTCTGCCTTAGGCGCGATCTTAACAAGGTCAAGCTCTGCTTCGTCTGCGAGTCGCATTGCTTCTTCAATGGAAACAACGCCAAGCTGTTCACCGTTTTCTCCAATTAATCGAACTTCCTTATCACGGATCTGTTCGTTGATCATTAATTCGCTAATGAGTTAACACCTCCAAATCAAATAACATAAAAAAAATGTGGCCAGCAAAGCTATCCACATAATCATAGTACGATTCTTAAAAATCTCGTTATGAACTCTTAGTCATTCGTAATGCTAAGGTGAGAGTGGAACTCTGCTTGATTTATTCAACGCTTCATATCTTAACATAAGCTATTACTTCTGTCAACACATATTTCAAAAAACATATCTTCGAAAGAAAAACAATTGTTAAACTTATGCTTTTTATGATATTCTAATTATACAATATAATATATCAAAAATAAACCTATAATATGAGGTAACCTATGGATAACTCAATCGATTTACATCTTCATTCCATATATTCCGACGGTTCCGATTCTCCGGAAGAAATTGTAAAGCTTGCAAGTAAGCTTAAGCTTCGTGCGCTCTCGCTTACGGACCATGATTCCGTCGACGGTATCCCGGAAATGATTCGTTGTTGTAAAGAAGCCAATATAGAATTTGTCCCGGGAATAGAACTTTCAACAGATTACGAAGGACATGAAATACACATCCTGGCCTATTATTATGATTACACCGATGAAAAGCTTTTAAGCATGCTTTCCGAGAATGTAAAAGCTCGTGATGTTAGAACAGAGCGCATTTTAAACGCATTACGCGACAACGGATTTGATATTACCCTTGAAGACTTATATAAGCTTAATCCCGCTGCTGTAATAACAAGAGCTCATATTGCTACTTATCTTTTTAAGACTGAACAGATAAAGTGCCAGAAAGATGCTTTTGATAAGTATATCGGTGATGGTAAATGTTGCTACTTTAAGCGTGAAAAGATTAATTCTCTTGATGCCATAAAGCTTATCAAAAACATCGGTGGAACTGCAGTAATTGCGCATCCTCCGTTATACAGAATGGAAAAAGCCGAATTAGACCGGGTGGTTTCAACTTTCAAAGATAATGGATTAGAAGGCATCGAAGCAATCTACTCAACATATCATAATGATGATGAACGTAATATGCGTGAACTTGCCAAGAAATACAATCTTCTCTTAACGGGCGGTTCCGATTATCACGGAATTAATAAGCCTTTCATCCATTTGGGAAGCGGTCGCGGCAACTTGCATGTACCTTATAAATACTTTGAAAAGCTTAAAGAAGCTCATTTTAATAACTAGATAATTAAAGCGGAAGCATTTGCTTCCGCTTGTTTTATAATGCGAATTTACGAATCACTTCCGCTACTCCGCCTTCGTTATTATTCTTAACAGTAATATAATCAGCAACCTTCTTTGCGTCTTCTGCCGCATTTTGCATCGCAACTCCAAGTCCGGCCTTTTCTATCATCGTAAGATCGTTTCTCTCGTCGCCTATTGCAATCGTATCCTTAATATCAAAGTGTAAAAGCTCTGCCATCTTAATTATTCCATCGCCTTTTGATATTCCGGCCGGCATATACTCCAGATATTCAAGACAAGAAAAAAACGAATGCATTTTGTCATTTTCAAGTTCGGGATGCGCTTCTTTAAACTTAACCAGTTTTTCGTTGTCAAATGAAATCAAAAGCATTTTTAAAGAAGGCTTGGATAAGGTTTCCGGGAAATTGTCCCTCAACTCATATTCCATCTGTCCGTGTCTTGCATAGAACTTAATCTCCTCATCATCTTCTTCGCATATAACCTTACCCTTGTCATATGCCTGCACATGTATGCCTGCCTCTTTGGCGCTTTTATACAATGCTCTTATGTTGTCCATATCAAGGCTTGCTTCATATATGACTTTCTCTTCGGTACAGTCGAATATCATGCCTCCGTTATAGCACAGGATATAACAGCCTTTTCTATATAACCCTGCGTGCTTTGAACCTATAACCGCAGCAGGGAGCGGACGCCCCGTCGCAACAATAATCTGGTGTCCCTTAGATAAGGCTTCTTCTATTGCTTTTTTATTCTCTTCGCATACTTCTTTGTTATCATCAAGAAGTGTTCCGTCAAGATCGGTAAAAATATATTTTCTGTTCATGCTCTCTCCTTTTTTCTTGAACATAACTTATACATTCTTTATAATAATAACAAAGAGGTGTAAAGATGTTATTTCAAAATGTCAAAGACTTTATTATAAAAAAACTCAAAATAGTATTGGTTGTAACTATCGCTGTGGTTGTTGCAATAATTATAATCGTTAACCGCGTTAATTCCAAAGTTCGCTACAATGACTCTTACGTCAACGGTAATACTGCGGGCAATCTTTATAACGGCGGCTATTTCTGTGAAAAAGACGGCATTATATACTTTGCCAATCCGGATGACGGTATGTCGCTCTATTCTATCACAAGAGCCGGTACCGATCTTAAGAAAATCACATCAGACTATGTAACTTATATCAATGTTGATGACAATTATATATATTACGCTCGTAACAACAAGCTTAACGGTTCTGCGTTCTCATTCCTTGTAGTGGACAGATGCGCTTTGTGCCGCGTTAAGAAGAACGGCAAGCAGAAAGTGACTCTTGTACACGACCCTTCCATGCAGGTTGCTCTTATCGGTAATTATCTCTATTACATAAGATATACGGATAAGTATGCATCCACATTTAACCGTATTAAAATTGACGGTAAAGATGGCGGCATGGTTATGCGTGAACCCGTTACCGCTCTCGTTACCGATGAAAGATACCTTTACTATGTAGGTTACGAAAGAGACCACGCATTGTACAGAATCGATACATCAGATAATTCTGTTATCCAGGTATCGTCAGAGAACTTTTACAATCCGATAATAGACGGCAAATGCGTCTACTATATGGATCCTGATAACGACTTCCATGTAACATGCTATAACCTTAACTCAGGCGAAAAGCTCGATATATCTAAGGAGCGTGCGGATTGCTTTAATATGTACGGTAACTTCATCTTCTACCAAAGAAGTTCGGCTGAATCTCCGGCGCTTTTACGTATAAGACTTGACGGAAGCGAACTTACCAAAATCTCCGACGGAGTATTCTGTAATATCAACGTCACAAGCCAATACGTATACTTCGCAAGCTATGAGAATCCGGAGACCTTTTTCATGACTCCTACGACCGGCAAAGTATACGTACAGCTTTTTAATCCGGGTAAAACAAAATAACTTATATCAAGTCGAATAATGAGATCTGATTGCTCTCAGGAAGATCTATTATTCCGAGAGAACTTAATAGATCCGTTGCAGATGTACCAACTTTGGCCCTGCTCTTGAAGTCATCCTTCGAGAGGAACGGGCCATTTTTTGCAGCCTCAACTATTGAATCCGCAGCAACTTCTCCAAGTCCCGATATACTTGAAAGAGGCGGCATAAGCTTGCCATCGATAATTTTGACATCTCTGGCATCTGCTTTAAATATATCTATCTTCATAAACTCAAAGCCTCTTGCGTACATCTCGAGAACGGAGCGCATATCTTTAAGCATATCCTTTTCCTTAGCAGTCGGGAATTCTTTATTTCTAATCTCTTCCATATGGAATTTAAGCTTATCTTTTCCCTGACACATAAGCTCATAATCAAGCGGTGCTCTTATGGAAAAATACGCAGCATAATAACAAAGCGGATAATATACTTTCCAGTATGCGATACGCCAAGCCATCATAACGTAGGCAGCTGCATGCGCACGTGGGAACATATAGAGAATCTTCTCACATGATTCGATATACCATTCAGGTACGTCATGTGCTCTCATCTCCTCTTTCCAGCCCGGCCATTTATCGCTTTTTCCGCCCGCAACTTTTCCCTTACGGACATCTTCCATAATCTTAAATGACATTTCAGGTTCAAGCCCTTTATGGATAAGATAAGTCATAATATCGTCTCTTGTACAGATTGCAGTAGAAATTGTAGCCTTGCCTTCCTGAATAAGTGTCTGCGCATTATTAAGCCATACATCGGTTCCGTGTGATAGTCCGGATATTCTTATGAGATCGGAAAAGCACTGAGGCTTAGCATCAAGAAGCATCTGGATAACAAAATCCGTACCGAATTCAGGAAGTCCTAATGAACCTGTCGGACATCCGTCGATATCATCGGGCATAATTCCAAGTGCTTCCGTGTTCTTAAATAAAGTCATAACCTTAGGATCATCAAAAGGTATGCTCATCGCGTTAACGCCGGATAAATCTTCAAGACGGCGAACCATTGTCGGATCATCGTGTCCTAATATATCAAGTTTTAAAAGGTTCTTATCTATTGAATGGTACTCAAAATGAGTTGTTATAATATCCGAATTAATATCATCAGCAGGATGCTGAACAGGTGTAAACGAATTGATATCCTCTCCGAAAGGTAATACAACAATACCACCCGGATGCTGTCCCGTTGTTCTTCTTACACCAACACAGCCCTGTAAGAGTCTGTTAATCTCAGCTTCTCTTTTATGAACTCCTCGTTCTTCGTAATACTTCTTAACAAGTCCGTATGCGGTTTTTTCAGCCAGTGTACCTATGGTTCCCGCTCTGAATGTCTGGCCTTCTCCGAATATAACTTCTGTATATTTATGAGCCTTGGTCTGATATTCTCCCGAGAAATTAAGGTCAATATCAGGCTCCTTATCACCCTTAAATCCAAGGAAAGTCTCGAAAGGAATATCAAATCCATCCTTAGCAAGCGGAGCACCGCATTTAGGGCACTTTTTATCAGGCATGTCACATCCTGCCATACCGGCATACGCTTTAACTTCATCAGAGTCAAAATCGCTGTAATGACATTCTTTGCAGTAATAATGCGGTGATAAAGGATTAACTTCCGTAATACCCGCCATTGTTGCAACGAAAGAAGAGCCTACAGAACCACGGGAACCTACAAGATAACCGTCTTCGACAGACTTCCATACGAGCTTTTGGGCAATAATATACATAACCGCATAACCGTTACCGATAATTGAATTAAGTTCTCTTTCAAGTCGCTCGGATACAATCGGCGGTAAATCCTCACCGTACATCGAATGAGCCTTGTTATAACAGATTTCTCGAAGCATATTATCGGAATTCGGAATAACAGGCGGACATTTATCCGGACGCACCGGTTCAATGTATTCACACATATCGGCAATCATATTTGTATTGGTAACAACGATTTCTTCAGCTTTCTTAGAACCCAAGTATGAAAACTCTTCGAGCATCTCCTCAGTAGTTCTGTAGAAAAGCGCTGAATCCTCATCTTCCATTCCCTTGCCTACCAGGATTATTCTTCTGTATATCTCATCCTCAGGATTAAGATAATGAACATCACAGGTAGCACATACCGGCTTATTAAACTGTTCTCCAAGTTTAACTATGGTTCGGTTTAAATCCCTTAACTGTTCTTCGGAATCAAATATTTTCTTGTCTCCCCTAAGCAAGAAGAAGTTATTAACAATCGGCTGTACTTCAAGATAATCATAAAACTCAACGATATTCGCAATCTCCGACTGACTCTTATTACGAATCAATGCCTGTCCGAGTTCTCCTTCTATACAGGCAGAACCTAAGATCAAGCCCTCGCGATACTTCTCGACAGAGCTTTTAGGCATACAAGGTACTCTGTTATAATACTTAAGATGCGATTCGGATACGAGTCTATAGAGATTAACTCTTCCGACTTCGTTTTTCGCAAGTAAAATAATATGATAATGAGGGAGTTTTCTTATGGATGCTTCATCATCTCTTGCAAAAGTATTGGCTTCATCAAGAGTAGATATATTCGCATCTTTTAATCTTCCGGCAAGCTTAAGAAATATAAGTGCCGTACACTCTGCATCATCAACCGCTCTGTGATGATTCTCAAGGCTTATCTTAAGCGTCTTGGCAACATGGTCCAGCGTATACTTCGAAATAGTCGGAATAAGGCATCTTGCCATTGCAATGGTATCGACAACCGTAAACTCGCGCTTAATACCCATATCTTCGAGTTTCGCACTAATAAAGCCCACATCAAATGCCGCATTATGCGCAACCAAAACTGCGTCGCCCACAAATTCCATAAATTCAGGCAACACTTCTTCTATCGTCTTGGCATTTATTACCATTTCATCGGTAATACTTGTAAGCTGCGTAATTCTGTACGGAATAGGAATCTTCGGATTAACAAACTGTGAGAAACGATCCGTTATCTTACCGTCAACTACCTTAACCGCACCTATCTCAATAATTCTGTCATTTGTAGCGCTAAATCCGGTAGTTTCAAGATCAAATACAACATAGGTATCATCAAGTGACTGATTCTTGGAATTAACAGCTATACCAATGGTATCATCAACTATATAGCCTTCCATTCCGTAGATAATTCTAATGTCGGATTCTGTATATTTTCTCTTCTCCAAATGATGGAAAGCAAGCGGGAACGCCTGAACATTACCGTGATCCGTTACCGCAAGTGCCTTATGGCCGAAAGATACAGCTCTGTCTATAATATCCTCAACCGCAGATACACCGTCGGAATCGCTCATCTTGGTATGACAATGTAATTCCACGCGCTTTTTCAACGCATTATCGATACGCGGAACTCTGAAATCAGATGACTTCTTGATTCCGGATACATGAGATAATGTAAGTTCATGGTCATATGAATCCATGGCAACAAGACCTTTTATCTTATAAAAGCCTTTTACCTTAATGCCCGACTCGATCTCTTCTTTATTCTCAGGCTTAATAAAAAGCTTAAAAGAAATGGTATCGGTAAAGTCTGTAATACTGAAAATATATATAAAGTTACCTGTCTTCTTAAGTTCTCTGGATTCTGCGGAAAGGATCATGCCTCTTACGGCAATTTCCATATTCTCGCCTTCGATATCGGCAATATTAATCGTATCATCATCGAAATCTCTTCCATATACAACATCGGGATTAACACTTTTAGATGCTTTATTCTCGCCGGAATAAGATTTTTTGCCGGAACCTGCGTAATTGCCCTTAGAAGCAGTACTCTTCTTTTCGGTTTTTTCTGTCTGTTCCGTTGCCTCGATACTTTTACTGATATCTATACTGTCTTCTTTCGCAAGGTTATTAAGAGTCATAATCTTCATAACCTTCTCGTTAAGCAAAGCTTCCTTCTTAAGATTGGACTCTTCGTAATCGACTTCATAATAATCTATATCAATATTAACATCCGATAAATTGGCGCGCTCAGAAAAGACCCTTAAAAGATAGTCTTTAAGGTCCGTAGAAATTCCTTCCGAAATAATTGAATTCGGAAGCGTTATTAACATATCGTTAGGGGATTTGAAAGTAACATTACTTTCATCCAAATAAACGCTTAAGATTACCTCTGTATTCTTAAGCTCCAGCATGATACTGTCTTTGTACTCTTTGTAGAAAGATTCCGCCGTATACTGCTTGGATAACGTAAAGCACTCATTAATCTTGACCGTAGCATTATTGATGCTGCCGTAAATTGTACTCTTAATAACTTTTTCAAGCTCGTATACCGCTTTTTTCTCAATTATATGATTGGATTTAATATATATTCTTATTCTTGTAGATGCGGAATTAGATGCAATTTTGACTATTTCCACATCACTCAAAAGCGATTTTATATCATCGCTTATCTTAATATTCGGAAATACATCCAAAAACAAATTCATTAATGATCACTCCAATGGTCAAGCTCATTCTTCAATGTATCAAGGAAATATTCTTCCTTAATCTTACCGACTATCTTGCCATGTTTAATAAGAAGTCCTTCTCCCTTTCCGCCGGCAATCGCAAGATCTGCTTCTGCAGCTTCACCCGGACCGTTAACAACGCAACCCATAACCGCAACTTTTATATTGTAATCATAGTTCATGATGAGCTTTTCAACGTTATTGGCCAGAGAAATCAAGTCTATCTCGGTTCTTCCGCATGTAGGGCATGAAACAAGCTCAATACCGCCCTTTCTTAAGCCTAACGTCCTAAGAATAGTCTTTGCGGATATTATCTCATTAATCGGATCACCGGTTAAAGATACACGAATGGTGTCACCTATTCCCTGTGAAAGAATAAGCCCTAAACCTATACCCGACTTGATATTACCTGAAGAAAGTGTACCCGGCTCAGTAATGCCTACATGCAAAGGATAATCCGTCTTATCTGCTATTAATTCATGCGCTTTTACACACATCATAACATCCGAAGTCTTAATGCTTATAACAAGGTTATCGTAACCCATATCTTCTATAAGCTTTGTTTTTAAAAGCGCACTCTCGACAATTCCTTCTGCCGTAACACCGCCGTACTTTTTTACCAGGTCTTTTTCAAGTGAACCCGAGTTAACGCCTACTCTAATAGGTATATTGCGGGACTTAGCGGCGTCAATAACAGCTTCAACTTTAGTCTCATCACCGATATTACCCGGGTTGATGCGAATCTTATCCGCACCGTTTTCAATGGCAAGAATAGCAAGTTTGTAATCAAAATGAATGTCAGCAACAAGCGGAATTGAAATCTTACTTTTGATCTCTTTAATTGCATTGGCTGCCTCAACCGTCGGCACAGCAACTCGAATAATCTCACAGCCCGCAGCCGTAAGACTCTTAATCTGCTCTACCGTACCTTTAACGTCTTCAGTCTTGGTATTACACATAGACTGAATTGCAATAGGATTGTTACCTCCTATTGTTACGTTACCGATCTTAACTTCCCTGCTTAATCTTCGTGCCATATTTACCTCATTACATGAATAACTTTCTAATGTCATTAAACATAATTATTACCATAAGTGCTAAAAGCAATATTATGCCAATAAAATGAACCATTCCTTCTTTATCGGGATCAATCTTCTTTCTTCTTATGACCTCAATAATCATAAATAAAAGTCTTCCGCCATCAAGTGCCGGAATAGGAAGAAGATTCATAACTCCCAAATTAGCCGATAAAAGAATACACATGGAGCACATCGAAAGGAATGCAGATAAAAAGCCTGCTTCCGAAGTCTCTTCATATGTCTCTCCTATTGTTGAAACTATTCCGATAGGTCCTGAAAGCTCATTAGCCGAAACCTTACCTGTCACAAGCATCTTAAGACTTACAAGAGTCGTATCGATATAATATTTCACTTCGTAAAAGCTATACTTCAAGGTCTCAAAAAAACCTGTTTTCTCAGGATATGTGCTCGATATACCTATCATATATCTCTGATACTCTTCGTTATATGTAGGCTTTAATACAGCCTCATATCTCTCACCGTTTCTTTCATAAGTAACCTCTACATCTTCGCCGGCATGAACGAACATGTAGAAAGTAATCTCAGAGAAAAGATGAATACGCTTATTACCAAGCTTAACAATGGTATCTCCCGCTTCGATACCGGCATTCTTAGCACTGTAACCGTCCATAACGGAGCTTATAACAGGCTTGCTTACACCTGATACAGCAACAACAACGATAGACAAAACAAATGCCATTATAAAGTTAAAGAAAGGACCGGCAAATACAACACTCATTCGTTGCCACACATTCTTATTGTTAAAGGACCTTTCATCCGGACTATCCTCATCCTCACCTTCCATTGCACAAGCGCCGCCGAAAGGCAAAAGTTTAATCGAATACTTGGTCTCGCCCTTGGTAAAGCCGATAAGTGTCGGTCCCAAGCCTAACGAAAACTCATTAACTCTGATTCCGTTAGCTTTTGCCAAAAGAAAATGGCCAAGTTCATGGAAAAGGATTATAAGACTAAATATGATAATTGCTATAATAATGCTTTTTATGTTCATTACATCCACCTTAATTTAATATATTCTTCAGTCTCGTTCTTGGTATCAAGAATCTCATCAATTGTGAGCGCCTTATTTGCTTTGACATTCTCAAGTGCGCCCTGAATAATCTCAGGAATCTCGATAAATCTAATCTTCTCATTAAGGAAGAGATTAACTGCAGCTTCATTGGCTGCGTTATATACGGTAGCTGCGTTGCCGCCCATATACATAGCCTGATATGCAAGTCTTAATCCGTAGAAAGTCTTCAAATCAGGCTTCTCGAAAGTAAGCTCACTAATCTTAAATAAATCAAGATTTTCAACGCTTCCCTTTCTTCTCTCCGGGTAGAAAAGCGCATACTGGATAGGTAATTCCATATCAGGAACACCAAGCTGACCTATAACCGCTCCGTCTTCAAACTGAACCGCAGAATGTAATATGCTCTGAGGATGTACCAAAACTTCCACATTATCAACATTTACATCAAATAACCATTTAGCCTCCATTACTTCAAGTCCTTTGTTAACCATTGTAGCAGAGTCTATGGTAATTTTTTTGCCCATCGTCCAGTTGGGATGCTTTAAGGCATCCTTGACGGATACATTTTTTAAATCCTTTAAAGTCTTGCCTCTAAACGGACCGCCCGAAGCGGTAAGAAGAATTTTCTCAATTTTGTTACCGCTAATTCCCTGAATTGACTGGAATATTGCAGAATGTTCACTGTCAACCGGAAGTATCGGAACTTTAAGTTCACGTGCAAGCGGCATAATAATATGACCGGCAGTAACCAACGTCTCTTTATTGGCAAGTGCAATCTTTTTACCTGCTTTAATCGCTTCGATTGTAGGAATAAGTCCGAGCATTCCCACTATTGCGGTAACTAAGATTTCACTCTCCTTAATTGTAGCTACTTCACACAAACCGTCCAGACCGAAACTAACCTTAACATTTAAATCCTTAATACGATTCTTAAGATCATTCGCAAGTTCTTCTGTCTCAACCGAAACAAGGCGCGGCTCAAACTCTCTGATCTGTCTTTCAAGAAGCTCGATATTCTTACCGCAAGATAATGCCACTACATTCAAATCACGGGAACGCCTTACGATATTAAGCGTCTGTGTACCGATTGAACCTGTAGAACCTAAAATTGCAACGTTTTTCATTCTTTATTCCTTCAAACTTACCCGATTTACGTAAGATAAAATACAAGTACATATACAAGCGGTGCCGTAAAGATTACAGAATCAAATCTGTCCAATACGCCGCCATGACCCGGAATAAGATTACCAAAGTCCTTGACATCATGATTTCTCTTAATTGCCGATGCCGCCAAGTCACCGAATATAGACATCAATGCACCGCAAATAGTGACGATTACACTTATTAAAAGCTCATAATCAGATATATCACTGTACTTTGTCATTAAGAATGCATCAAGTAATGCAATTAATGATGCACCAACTACTCCTCCAATAGCGCCTTCAATGGACTTCTTCGGGCTAAGTACAGGTGCAAGCTTATGCTTTCCGAAAAGCATTCCAACAATATATGCGCATGTATCCGCTCCCCATGAAGCGATTATAATAAGCCATACAAAAAAGAAACCATGATAACCGTGCATTCTTACTCTGTAGATAAAAGAAAGCATTACAGGCACATAATATACTCCCAAAAACGCAAGTCCCGCAAGAGTTATGTCATACTTATAGTACTTGAATACGTAAATGAACATGAACACAAGTACCGTAAGAATAATGAAAAGTAACGGATCCTTGATTATGTCCGTATACAGATTAATGTAATAACCTGTAGTTATAAAATATCCCGAATATGCAAATAATGACTTTTCAATCTTAACAGCCCTATATAATTCAAACTGTCCTATAAGTGAAAGAAGCCACATAATTACAAGTAAAAGAATACCGCCGAAATAAAAACCGGCTCCCAATACACTTATTAAAATAACTCCACTGGCAACTCTTTTCCAAAACACCGATTAATTGTCCTCCTTTATCTTCCCATATCTTCTGTCTCTATTGTTATAGGCTTCAATCGCCTTATCAAGCTCTTTCTCATCAAAATCAGGCCAAGGCTTCTCTACGAAAAGAAATTCCGAATAAGCGGCCTGCCATAATAAAAAGTTCGACAATCTCTGTTCTCCGCTGGTTCTTAATATAAGATCCGGGTCAGGAATATCTTTGGTATATAAGTAATCACTAAATAGTTCATCATTAATCTCGGATATCTTACCTGCCTTATAATCTTCTGCAATTTTCTCGGCAGCATGACAGATTTCATTTCTGCTTCCGTAATTAATAGCGATTGTAAGATTAAGGCCTGTATTATTCTTAGACTTTTCTTCGAGTAATTCAACCTTAGGAAGAAGCTTGCCGATTCCGCTTCTGTCACCTATAAGTCGGATTACCATATTATTCTTCTCACAGTCTTTAATACAGGTATCAAGATATGAATCAAACAATTTCATAATTGCCGAAACTTCATCTTCCGGTCTATTCCAGTTTTCTGTAGAAAAAGCATAGACCGTTAAGTATTTGATACCTCTTTTATGTACCGCTCTACAGATTGTCTCGACATTCTTGGCACCCGCTACATGGCCCGCTTTACGTGGCAAGCCTTTGCTTTTTGCCCATCTTCCGTTACCATCCAAGATAATGGCCAAATGATTCAATGTATTCATCTTTCCCTCTAAAAAACGGGAACAGGCAAACGGCCTGTCCCCGTAAATTTAAACCGTCATAATTTCTTTTGTCTTTTCATCGATTGTTTCATCAATTGTCTTGATAAACTTATCGGTTACCTTCTGAATCTCATCTTCCAACTGAGCAATCATGTCTTCAGATATATCAGCTGATTTAAGCTTCTTCATTGCATCGTTGGCATCGCGTCTAATGTTTCTAATGGCAACCTTGGCATCTTCGCCTTTCTTCTTAACATCCTTGGCAAGTTCTTTTCTTCTTTCCTCGGTAAGCTCCGGGAAAACAAGTCTTATTACCTTACCGTCATTCGTCGGATGAATTCCCAAATCAGACATATTGATTGCCTTCTCGATTTCCTTTAAAAGTGAAGGCTCCCATGGCTGAATCTGAATAAGTCTTGCTTCAGGAACCTGTATGTTGGCAACTGCCTGAATTGCGGAAGGAGTTCCGTAATAATCAACCTTAATATTGTCAAGAACATGCGGATTAGCACGACCTGCGCGAATCGTACCATATTCATTTACAAGACTCTGAATAGTCTTTTCCATTTTCTCCTGATAAGGCTTAATTCTCTCGTCCATAAATACCTCCATTTAGCATATAACCTTAGTTCCGTTGAAGTTACCGGAGATAGCTTTTACAATTGAATTCTCTTCCTGTAAAGCAAATACATACATCGGCATCTTCTGTTCCATGCACATAATCGATGCCGTAAGATCGACTACTGCGAGCTTCTTATCTATTACTTCGCTTATTGTTACTTCATCATAGCGCTTTGCGTTAGGATTGGTCTTAGGATCCGAATCATAAACTCCATCAACTGCCTTGGCAAGTAAAATAACATCTGCATGAATCTCTACCGCACGAAGTACTGTAGCTGTATCTGTTGAGAAGTAAGGATGTCCCGTACCTCCGGCGAAGAACACTACCATACCTTTTTCAAAATACTTATTGGCTCTGTCAAGAGAATATAACTTGGTGAAAGAACCGCATTCAAACGGGGTCAGTACAGCGCATTTCATACCTTCGTTCTTAAAAACTTCGGATACATATATACAGTTCATAACCGTTGCAAGCATACCGATCTGATCTGCCTTGGAGCGCTCCATTCTCTCGGAAGTTCTTCCTCTCCAGAAATTACCGCCACCGATAACTATACCTACTTCGATTCCTTTATCTGCAAGACTCTTAACCTGCTTGGCAACCTCAATGACCGTAGGTTCATCAAAACCTGTCTTTTTTTCTCCTGCTAAAGCTTCACCGCTAAGCTTGAGTAACACTCTTTTCATATATAACTCCTTAACCGTTAAATACGTTTGAGAGATCTACATCAGAGTAGCACTGTGAGCAGAATCCTTCGATTACTGCACCATTGTTAATCTGAACTGAACGGGACTTGATATTACCCATAACGATTGCTGATGTATCTGCAACAACCGGTCCTCTTACATCGATATCACCCTTGACAGCACCTGCTATAACTGCGGATGTAGCTGTAATGTTACCGATAAGAACCGAACCTGCGCCAACCTTGACAGAACCATCTGCCAAAATCTCGCCTGTAACCTTTGCATTATCAGCAAAGAACTCTGATGACTGTGTATTGCCGTTAATAACACCTGTAACAACAAGCTTGCCATTACATCTTACATCACCGTTTAATGTACCTCTTACTTCAACAGAACCTGTTGATTCAAGGTTACCTGTAATTGTCATACCTTCTGTAATAATTGCATTCTCTTCGGATGCTGCTGCATACTGCTGTGCACGTGGTGCATGATATTCAGGTGTCTTAGCTGTATATGTAGGAATCACGAAATCATCTGCAGCAGGCTTCTCAGGCTCAGCGAAAACAGAATTCTTTAATTCGTTGGTTAATTCCTCCATACGTCCTGTATCGATACTATCTTCATCTAAAGCAGCGCTCTCTTCTAAATAATCGGTCTGCTTCTCTTCTTCCCCCGGGAGCATTTCATTAACTGCAGTTGATAAATCCTCCTTGAAATCCTTAAAAAAGCTCATCTATCTTTCTCCTCCATTAATTATTAAGCACCGAGCTTGCCTTAATATGCTGTATCGGTGTTGTATTATCATCGATAGGAAGTATTAAATAACCATCCTCAATAAGCTTGTCGAGGATCTTAGGTAATGCTTCTACCGTTGAGGTCTTGGCTTCTGAATCATGCATAAGTACGATATTGGTATCATACTTTCCACAGTCATCAAAGACATTCTTAACAAGTTCATCTACCGTATATGCCTTACCGGTCGCATCTCCGTTAATCACGTTCCAGTCAAAGTACGTATATCCCTCTCCGCATACGTAACGTATTATATCCTTCATGGATACACGGCTTACCTGATTGGAGCTTCCGCCCGGAAATCTTATGTACTTGCTCCTAACGCCTGTTACTTCATATACAAGATCGCTTATTCTCTGAAGGTCTTCCTTATAAGCATCAAGTGATGCATATATTGAACTGTATCTGTGTGTATATGAATGAAGTGCTATTGTATGTCCTTCATCTACGATTCTCTTATACAAAGACTTCGAATAATCGTCAGTTCTTCCGATTACAAAGAATGTTGCCTTAACATTATATTCTTTTAATATGTCAAGAATAGCTTCCGTATTGACTGAAGGTCCGTCATCAAATGTAAGATATACCTTCTTGGCATCAGGATCGACGTTATCGTTCGGATCTTCCGGCTCCGGGTCGTTATTAATGGGCTCCGTTACATCTTCCTTCGGATCGTCGTCTTCAAAATCTCCCAATTCATCTTCGCTATTATTATTATCGACTTCTCCGATTGCGTCACCCGACGCATTAATCTTCTCTACTATCTTATTAACTCTCCTGTTCGAAGAACAAAGAGAAACTGTAAGTATAATTATTGCTGCCAAAGAAAAAAGCATCCAAAACGAGATTACACCGATAATAGTTTTCTTAAGTCGGTTAACTCTGCGTCTCCTTTTTTCCTTTTCTTTCAAGCCGACAATCGTGCTGTTACTCATAAATTGCCTCCCCTAAAAAGTTCCTATTTTATTTTATCACAATCCACAGAATCTGCAATTAAATATTTATTTTTTAAAGTACTATTTTGCAAACTCATAGAGTGCAATTCCACATGCCATGGAAAGATTTAGGGAATCAATTGTCTTCTCGTGTCTTATTAATATACTCTTACCTTTTTCTGCAAATTCATCAGGTAATCCTGTAGCTTCGTTGCCGAATATCAAAGCAAACTTTTCATTTATATCACGCTTTAAAGTCTGTAAATCCGTTGCCCCCTTAAGCATAAAAGGATAAAAAGCTCTGTACTTATTCTCTAAAGCATATTCATCGAAGCTTTCATACCTCCTGAATCTTAATTGAAAAAGCGCACCCATTGAGGCTCTAACAACCTTAGGGTTAAATATATCGGCTGCAGGTTCAATAATCGCCAAATCGTTAAATCCGAAGCCTATAGCGGTTCTTATGATTGTTCCCAAGTTTCCCATATCGCCCGGATTAACAAGTACAATATGACCCTTCGAATCATTAAGCTTTCCGTTATACTTATTGAATAGTCCTATGCAGAATATATTCTCCTTATCGCGAAGTCTTTCGACTTCAGCTTTACTTGTAACCAAATCTATACCATTCTTACCGCACAGATCCGTAAGAATCGAAAGCTGTTCCGCACTGTCCATATCCGGATGGATAAGAACTTTTATAACATGTTCGGGCTTATTCTTAAGAAGCTCTATCGTCGGAAAAGCGCCAAGCGTATATGAATAGTCGCACTTTCCCTGGTACTTTTTATAAACTGTATTATTGGGCATTTCTGTAAAACTCCTCGATACTCTCTCTTGCCGCAAGGAAATACTGATTAAGTGTAGGATCGAACTGTGTTCCCATGCCTGATTCTATGATATCGTAAACTTCACTATATGGGAGTTTTTCCTTATAGCATCGTTTGGACACAAGCGCATCATAAGTATCAACAATCGCCATAATTCGCGCTTCAAGCGGAATCTGATTACCCTTTAAACCGTCAGGATAACCCTTGCCGTCAAATCTCTCATGATGATAATGTGCCATGTTCTCGGCAATCTGAACGAACTCCTTATCATCTATACCGCTTAATACCTGGCGCACAATACCGGCGCCCTTCTCGGAATGCTCTTTCATGATTCTATACTCATCTTCCGAGAACTTTTCAGGTTTTCTAAGAATTGCATCATCAATCGCAATCTTACCAAGATCATGCATTGGCGCAGCTTTAATTACATGGATATAAAAGCTCTCAGGAATCTTAAGTCTGACGTCCTGTCTCATTGCTTCAACAAAGAGTTTAATAACGCTGCTCGTTCTCTTAATATGACCACCCGTACTGACATCACGGCTTTCAACCATATCCGCCATACCAAGGACAAGTCTGTCCTGCATTTCCTGAATATGGGCGGTTTTCTCGCTGACTTTAAGTTCAAGTTCGGTATTGTAATTATTGATAAGCTCTATATACTTCTGCTCTTCGGTATCATCTATAACGAAGAACTGGTAGCCTTTAACCTGCTTACCCTTAACAATAACCGTCTGTGTTATCTTATAGACCTTATCGTCTCTTTCGTAGAAAAATTCCTTCTGCTTCTCATAATCTGTCTCATCTATCCACTTATATACAGTATTAAAAAAGTCATTGGTCTTATAGATAATATTCTTATCAATACCGAGTTCCGCAAGCTCCGGGAAAAACTCAATCGCTACATCATTAACACCTAAGAAGCGTCTGTGAAGGTCGAACGAGAAGAATCCCATCTTGCCTTTTTTAATAACGGATTCAAGTAAGGACTCGTCAATCTCGTAAAGACCTGTTCTTTCAGCAATCAAAAGTAAAATTCCCTGCACGATAACATACTGAATTGCAGGCATCTCATACTCCAGCTTAAATGCTCTCGTAGCAATATATAATACAAGAGGTACAACTTCGGAAACCAAAAGATATTTAACAAGGACACGCGGTACATCATTCTTTTTTAAGCTTAAAATAAGCGCAACAAAGCCTGCAGCAATATAAAGTACCAGGATCACATAGAAAAACATATGTGCAAATCCGTACTGCTTGGTAAGATAACTTACATCACCGTTATATTCAAGCACAACCGTCTTGTAATAAGCTTTTGATTTGGAAAATACAACAAAAAGATAGAATCCTGTATTGATAGCATACATCAAGAATGTAACAAATGAAGGAATCTTAAGTTTACATGTCTTAAATATATATAAAGTCATAAAAAGCGTAAGATAAAATCCCGCAATATATGTTATATTAACCGCAAGAAGCGCTGCCTGTGAAGATGTCGCACGGGCACACATAAGATATCCGAGTTCTACAACCGGAATAAGCGTAAAAAAGACCGTAACATGCGAATCAAAGTACTTCTTGTACTTCAATACGTATATTCCGGTAAATATAAACGATAAAGCAAGAGCCACAATATAATAAATCATAAACCCAAACGAAACCTTTCTACAGTCATACAAGGATATTATAACAAACAAATACAAGATTTATCAATCTTTATATATGAATATTAGGCATTTTAATGATTCCCTGAAAAAAGATAAAAACCCTCTCTATCGGTTGTAAGATAAAGAGGGTTCTATCAAGTCAATATTATAGATTAGAATTAGTTACCCATCTGAGCAGCTACTTCTGCTGCGAAGTCTTCATTCTTCTTCTCCATACCTTCACCGGTCTCGAAACGAACGAACTTCTTGATCTTGATATCGCATCCGGCCTTCTTGCCAACTTCTGCGATATACTGAGCAACTGTCTGCTTGCCGTCTTCAGCCTTAACATATACCTGGTCAAGTAAGCAGATTTCCTTTAATTCCTTGCTTACACGGCCTTCGATCATACCATTTATAACCTTCTCAGGCTTTGAAGATTCCTTAGGATCATTCATGATCTGAGCAAGTAAGATTTCCTTCTCATGAGCAATGTAATCGGCAGAGATTTCGCTTCTGTCGATATACTTCGGATACATAGCTGCTGTCTGCATAGCGATGTTATTAAGAGCTTCCTTAACCTCATCGTTAACTACAGATGTCTCAGCGTCGATAATAACACCGATTCTTCCGCCGCCGTGTACATAAGAAACTACACAACCATTGTTCTCTTCAACAACTTCGAAACGGCGAATGCTTAACTTCTCACCGATAACAGCGATCATTTCAACAAGCTTATCGTTAACTGTCTTGCCGGCTTCCCAAGCGTCTGCCATAAATCCATCCATATCGGAAGCCTTAGTTGTAAGTGCATGAGCTGCAACTTCCTTAACAAATGTCTGGAACTTCTCATTCTTAGCAACGAAGTCTGTCTCGGAGTTAACTTCTACAACAGCTGCCTTGTTGCCTTCAACAGTTACATAGCAAAGACCTTCAGCTGCGATTCTGTTAGCCTTCTTCTCAGCCTTAGCCTGACCGTTCTTTCTTAAAAATTCAACAGCGGCATCCATATCACCGTTTGTTTCATTTAAAGCCTTCTTGCAGTCCATCATACCTGCGCCGGTCATTTCTCTTAAATCTTTTACCATTGATGCTGTAATTTCTGCCATTTATTTATCCTCCGTAATTTGAATATAGATTATTAATTAGTTCTCTTCTGAAGCGATCTCTTCCATAGATACTTCATCAGTTTCAACTGCTTCCTGTGCTACAAAAGCTTCACCCTGATTAGCTTCGATAACTGCATCAGCCATCTTAGCAACGATAAGCTTAACTGCTCTTATAGCGTCATCATTACCAGGAATTACATAATCTAATTCTTCAGGATCGCAGTTAGTATCAGCAATACCTACTAATGTGATGCCCAATGTATGAGCTTCCTGAATACAGATTCTCTCCTTCTTAGGATCTACAACAAAGATACAATCAGGAATCTTCTTCATTTCCTTGATACCGCCAAGATTCTTCTCTAACTTAGCCCATTCCTTCTTGATCTCGATAACTTCCTTCTTAGGTAATACGTCGAATGTACCGTCTTCGGACATTCTCTCGATATCCTTTAATCTCTGAACACGGTTCTGAATTGTCTTGAAGTTGGTAAGCATACCACCTAACCATCTCTCGTTAACATAATACATACCGCATCTTTCAGCTTCTGTCTGAACAGCTTCCTGAGCCTGCTTCTTGGTACCTACGAAAAGTACTGTACCACCCTGTGCAGCGATGTCAGCGATTGCCTTGTAAGCATCATCAACCATGCCTACAGACTTCTGAAGATCGATAATATGGATTCCGTTACGCTCTGTATAGATGTAAGGAGCCATCTTAGGATTCCATCTTCTTGTCTGATGTCCGAAATGAACACCTGCTTCCAATAACTGCTTCATAGAAATTACGCCCATTTTAATTACCTCCATTGGTTAAAACTTCCATATGCATCCTTCAAAGGGAAAACCATAGGCACCATTTCCCATATGTCCGCATATGTGATTAATATTGTTACTCGTCTAAGCACACACACTCAGACTGATAGATTTTAGCATAACTTTACATACTTTGCAAGAGTAAAAATAAAAATGCCGACCGAAAGTCGACATTTTATTCTCCGACATATACTAAAATCTTAGCTATCTCTTCATAAGTTGCACCTTTTGGTATCATAAAAGTTCCCGGTTGCAGGTCTTTGTCATACCCGTGTGCCATAAGCCACTCATTATACTTAACGGGATCGTCAACGAGGCCTTTTTCATATAAATGATTACTTACAACATCCGAAAACTCTCCGCTTCTTATTACAAACTCAACGAATTCCGTCTCATTCTCTCCACCGTTATCTTCGCCGTTCTCGTTGTTATCGTCGTTACCGTCGTCAGGATTATCATTGTCATCCGGATTATCGTTATTATCAGGGTTTTCATTATTCTCCCCGTTGTCATCCGGATTATCTTCGCCGTTATCATCGTTATTGGCAGGTTCTTCTTCCTTGTTGTCACCGGAATCTTCCATTACCATACCAAGTTCTTTGGCTCTTGCTATAATATCGTCATCACTAAGCTTCACATTATGCTTGGAAAACACAATCATAAGGATTACAGTGGCGACTATAAGTCCTACTCCGGCACCCCTTAAGTAATACTTAAACTTCATTCTTATGTTCTCCCTTATATAAATCGATAACCAATCTTACTTCACCGATTCCAAGCCCCAGTGAACGCGCTATATCGACTTCATCGCGCCCCGCCTTATAAGCGTCAAGAATCATTTCGTTATGATTTCTTATAAGACTCTCATCAACTGTATTATCGTCCTCTACCGGTTCCGGAACCGGATCCTCTATAACTTCCCTATTCTCCATTGCAAGAGTCTGTTCCTTAATAATCTCGGTAGTCTTATCTCCGAATGCTTCGATATCGGTCTTAAGTCCGCTTAAATTAGTGGCAAGATTTGTAAGTTCAGAATGTTTATCGTTAAGAAGACTGTAAAGGAACATTACTTCTTCATGTGCCTTATTAATCTGACTTAATACACCGTCAGAATACTCGCTTATGTGAGTAATTTTCTCAATTGACTCTTTTTCAAGCAGTTTTTCTGCTTTTTCCGCATAAAAATCCGCGCGATCGTCAATTGTAGTGTCGATCGCGTTCTCGGCTTCTTTGAGCTTACGCTCAACAATAATCTTAAGTTGATCTTCGCTTAATCTCGATACCTTCTCGGCTTCCTTTGCAGTAAGCCTATCAGGTATAAAGAAGCTTGCGAATACAAATAAAATACCTACTATAATAAGTACAGCTTCAAGTACTCCCATTACAAACTTTCCTTCATCTTAAATCCATCAGATTCTGATATCAAATCCTCCGGACTCGTGCTTTTTTGAAACCTTATCCTGTGGTTCTTTTTTCTTATTCATATCGCGAGTAGAAAAATACTTATTGCGTCCTTCTTCTCTCGCATCATGCCTTGTATCGGTCTCATCCCTGTTCTCTGCATCATTGACCCTATGCATTTTCTCATCAAGTTTCTTTTCCTGCATAGCGCCGATATGCTGCTGTTCTACAATCGGATGCTGATCCTCGTTAGCCTTGACAGCACTTACATCATTGGTACGCTGCATCAGGCCGTTAAAGTTAACAGGACTTATAGACATAAGTGCCACCTCACTTTCCTGATAATTACAGGTTTCTGACCGCCACTTCTCCGCCCTCTCTTACGAACTGGCAGAAAGATCTAGGCTCTCTTGTAGTAAGACTAACCTCGGCAATTACAATTGTAACTCCCGGATATACTGTCTTACCAACCTTAACTCTGGCATCACTTGTTGAAGAAATCTCTTCATGAAGCTTGGCAAGTTCCTCTCTTAACGGTTCAAGTTCAGCCTGCATATTCTTGTATGATGTTGCAAGCTTCTGAACGTAAAGCATCTTATCCTTGGGTATCTGAACCCCTTGTGCAATCTTCTCTGAGAAAGTTGTAAGTATAGGCTTAATTGTATCAAGCTCTTTCTTCTTTTCCTTAATAATCTCGGTTAACTGATTGTACTTTGCCTTCTTTTCAGGGCTGGAACCCACTTCAACCACAGTCTGTGCTCCCATTTCGGAGCCCAATACCTGCGTCATAACAAGATTACCCGCTCTTATAACACCGCCCGCAACAATACCTTTACGACCGGATACCTGAATCTCGGTTGCAGCAGCAACCTTGGAATGCATAATACCCTCTGTCTCTATGTATCCACCGCTTGATACCGTAGCACTCTCGATAAACTTACTTATAATATTGCCTTTCGCTTCAAGGACACCCTTATTCATACCGTGAATTCCACGCTTAATAATAATCTGTCCCTCAGAATGAACATAAGCACCTTCTACTACGCCTTCTACAACGATATCGCCCTTTGCAGACACTTTAAATCCGCTCTTAACATTACCCTTAATAAGAACTGAACCGTTGTAATTAATATCACCGGTAGAGTTGTCTACATCTGCAGGAATCTCGAGCACATCCGATACAAAGACTTTGCCTTCTACTACAGTTGCATGTCCGGTTACCTGTGAATAAATCTCCGTTCTCTGCTCATTGGCAATAATATTGTTACCAAAATCAAGATGGAACTCTCTTACGTTATAAGGTTTAATAACATTACCCATAACATCGGTACCGGGATCGCCGTGGTCTGCTGCGATAAGAGATGCAAGCTTCTGGCCTTCCTGTACCATTGATACTGTATTAAGGTTATGATAATCAACCGTACCGTCTTCATTTTTCTTAGGCTTGGTATTAAGTGATGTATTGAAATAATATTCAATCTTACCGTCATGACCCTGACGAGGTTCTTTACCCTTCGCAAAAACAATATCGGTATAATATACTCTATCTGCTAAAAAGCTCTTGATTGCAGTCGGATCTACGCCAAAGACAATCTTACTCTGCTGTAACTGCATACAGATCTCTCGCTCATCCATAAGTGAACCACCCTGTGAAGGCGGGAAGAAACGACATACCGCCTGCATTCTGTCAAGTGATACATCGACATCCATAATCTCATTGTATGGTCTGAAAGGTGCCATACCAACCTTAAACTCAGTTCTCTGAGATAAATTATTACATGCAGCCGCAACAGTCTTAAGATCATAACTCTTAAGCTGCTGTCTGTCAAAATAAGCTATAACTTCAGATACATTCAACGGTGTACCACCTTCAGCAGGCGGACAAACAACCGCATATGTCTCGTCGCCCTTAACAACTAATTGAACATATCCATTTTTCTGTGGCATAATTCCCCTCCTAATCATACAACAGGTCGACAAAGTCACCCATATGCTCTTTCATCTTTCCCAATGCTTTGGTATGAAGCTGTGACACTCGAGATTCGGTAACTTCCAGAATTAAACTGATCTCTTTTAACGTCATCTCTTCATAGTAATAAAGTAATATAACTTGTTTCTCTTTCTCAGTTAAAGCCTCAAGCGCAACTGCTAATGCTTCCTTAAGGCCCTCTTTTTCAATATTCTTCTCAGGCTCAATAAAATGGCTGTTATTTCTGGCATCCATAACCGGTTCAGGCCCCTGGTCAACGAACTCATTTAAAGATATTACGTTCGTAACCTTCATCTGACTCTGCCATTCCTGAAATTCATCATTAGAGATATCAAGAACTTTTGCTATCTCCTCATCCGTTGCTGCCTTACCGGAATTTGCTTCTATTGTCTTAATCGCTTCGTCTATTCTCTTCTGGCGCTGTCTTACAGTACGTGGAATCCAGTCCATCTTTCTTACCTGATCAAGAATTGCGCCTCGTATTCTTAAGCTTGCATAAGTTTCAAACTTAACTTCCTTTTCAAGATTAAACTTATCAATCGCATCAATAAGGCCAAAAATGCCATAGCTTACCAGATCCTCAAACTCAATATTGCCACCAAGATACATCCCTAATCTTCCGGCAACAATCTTGACTAAAGGAGCATATTCCAAAATCAACTGCTCTCGAAGTTCGGGAGTAGGCGTTTTGCGATATTTAAGCCACAAATTGTCTTTTTCTTCAGCCTTCATGTCTGTCCTCCAATAAAGTAATTACTTACAGACTTAATAATTACTCGTTCTCATCAACTTTCTCAGAAAATTCACTGATTTTCTCGACGAAATCCATTCCTCCGTCAGGTTCCTGCTCGAAGTTCTCTTTTTCCTTATCCTCAACTTCACTTATGTCACCGAGTACAATATCTACCTCGCTCTCAGGTTCCTTTTCTTCATCTTCAACAACAACCTGCTTGTCAAGAACAACCTTAACAACACTGCCGATTATATAGAAGATAATCATTACAATAAGTATAGACCATAAAAAGTCCTTAATATCCTGTCGATAGAATACACCGGCGATTGCTCTTATAAGTCCCGCCACTAGCATTATAATCGACGGAATATATTTGGTCTTCATACTATACTCTCCCTAATAACAGAATAACATATTTTATATTTCTTTAATATCTTTTCCTACAGATTTAATAATAAATTTTCCCGTATCACAATAAAGTTCAACGGTACGACCGTAATTCAAACCGCAATCTTCAGCAATAAGCTTGATTCCAAGTTCTTTTAACGTCTTACGTGAAGCTTCTGCGTTTCTGTCTCCGACATTACCGATATTTGACAATCCCTTCATTTCGAACATGCTCGCGCCGCCTGCAATCTTGGCAACAATTCTTGCCTTTGAAGCACCCATCGCAAGCATCTGATTAAGCAGTTCGGTGATACCGGTATCTGCGAACTTGGCTATATTCGAATTATTCTTAATGGCTGTTGAATCCGGAAGCATTATGTGCGCCAAACCACCAATTTTTGTCGCCGGATCATATAATGCAATTCCGATACAAGAACCGAGTCCGAGCGTTGTAATTATATCGCTGTTCTTACCGGTCTTTAAGTCAGCCATTCCGACTTTAATCATATCATTTAGCATTAATTATTACACCCCTACATCTGAATGCCTAAAGAACTCAATATTTTTGCATATGATTCCAATTCAGGTAATAAAATAAAGTAACCGTCAATAAGTACATCATCACCGAATTCGGTCTGAATTAATAATGCATGATCTCCATACTGACCAAATTCAATAGCAGGAACAGAAAGAATTGCAGCTGCCATATCAATTGCGATATAGGGAATTGAAGGTGTAATCGTAAGACCTGTCATTGATGAAAGCGCATTAAGATACGAACCGGTGATTATATTACCGATTTCCTTTAATGCCGACATTTCCATCTCATCAAATAAAACTTCAGCGTCAGGCTCTCTGTACATTAATTTATTAACCAAAAACTTTGCAGATTCAAGTGTAAGAATGAACATCATGCTTCCGGAAATATCCGATCCTACTTCAAGGAATATTCCTACTACCTGATCTTCTTCGCCACCGACTGCCGAACCCAATTCAGGGAAAGTAAGCAGCTGGACCTTAGGTACATTCATATTAAGACGGATCTGCAACATAGATGCAATTGCTGTTGTAGCATTACCGGCTCCGATATTTCCTATCTCTTTTAAGACATCAAAATATATATTATTGACATCTTCCAAACTATACTCGGCCATTAAGTCCTCCTTTTTATGACAATAGAGAGACCTTAAGGAAGGGTCCCTCTACTGCCAATCTTATGTTAGATTGCTTCTTTGTCTTCAATAATGGAATTAAGTTCAAGTAACGAAATAAGCTGATCGCTGTGCTTTCCGATACCCTTGATAAAAGCGCTTTTCTCATCTCTTGTATCAGGAATATAAGGATCGATTTCGTTAGGAGTTAAGGTAACAACTTCCTTAACCTGGTCTACAATAACACCAAGCTTACCGTGCTCTTCCATCTTCAAGATAATAATTCTTGTATCGTTGGTAAATTCATCCATATCAAGTCCCATACGAACTCTGATGGTCATTACCGGAACAACCTCACCACGAAGGTTGATGATGCCTTTGAAGTAACTCTGTGCCTTAGGTACTCTCGTTATCTTCTGCATACGAACTATATTATCAATATAACTGATGTCTATACCATACTGCTCGTTGCCGATTTTAACAACAATATACTGCTTAGCATCTGCTTCTGTCATTAATAATTTATTATCTGCCATAGCTATAGACCTCCTAAATTAATGTATTGGCGTCTAAGATAAGAGCAACTTCGCCATCACCGAGAATTGTTGCGCCGCTGATCATCTTATTGTTGTTGATATACTTTCCGAGAGACTTGATAACGATTTCCTGCTGTCCCATAAGTCTGTCAACTACAAGACCTGCAAAATTGTCACCCTTCTTAACGATAACAACCGTAAGATTTGTCTTCTTCTCTTCTGCTTCAGGATCCTTTCTCTCTACATCAAGCATCTTGTCAAGACGGATAAGCGGGATAACGGAACCACGTAATGTGATAACTTCCTTAGCCTGTACATACTTAACATCGCTTGCAGGAATATCTTCGATATTCTGAATGGAACCTAATGCAATAGCATATTTCTCGTCTTCTATCTCTACCATCAACGCCTGGATAATAGCAAGTGTTAACGGAAGTCTTACGATAAACTTGGAACCTTCGCCAAGATTTGATTTAACTTCTACATCACCGCCGAGTGCTTCGATGTTGGACTTAACAACGTCAAGACCTACACCTCTTCCGGAAATATCGGAAACCTTCTTTGCCATTGAGAATCCCGGCATGAAAAGGAAGTCGATAATTTCCTTCTGTGATAATGTCTCTGCCTGATCTGCGGAAACAAGACCACGCTCGATGGCTTTCTGCTTAACCTGCTGAGTATCGATGCCGTTACCGTCATCGCCTACTTCGATAACAACGTTGTTACCTTCCTGGTAAGCGTTAAGGAAAATCTTACCTACCTCAGGCTTTCCTCTCTTAATACGTAACTCATCACTCTCAAGACCGTGGTCAGCGGAATTTCTAAGTAAGTGCTGTAACGGATCGCCAATCTGGTCAACTACTGTACGGTCAAGTTCTGTATCTTCACCGCTCATAACCAATTCCATCTTCTTATTAAGAGTCTTGGAAAGGTCTCTGATCATACGCGGGAATTTATTAACTACGCTCTCGATAGGTACCATTCTAGCTTTCATAACTGATTCATGAAGCATTGTGGTAATTCTCTCAAGGTATTCTATCTGTTCTGTGAAGGATGCGCTCTGTCCGCCTGCACCTTCAGCGCTCGAAATGGATACGAGTGAGTTCTTAGCAATAATAAGCTCACTAACCTGATTCATAAGAGTATCGAGCTTTTCAATATCTACACGGACTGTTCTGCTTGTAACTGCCTGCTTATTAGCCGGCGCCTTGTTACCTGTAGAAGCTGCCTGTGTCTTAACCTGTGGAACGTTCTTGGTTTCTTCAGTTACCTCTGCAGGAGCTGCTACATCATTGCCTGCTTCGTTCTCAAGTTCAGCAGAACTAATCTCACGTCCTACAGCATTTTCAATCTCCAATACACCCTTAGCTGCATTAAGAACATCCTCAAGTGAATGATCTGTTGCAACAATTATATTGAAGTCGAAATCAAACTTCTCATCTTCGATATCCTGAGAAGACGGATTGTAATATACAATAGAACCGATTTCTTCTATAGCTTTGAATACAAGGAAAGCTCTTGCAGACTTAAGTAAGCACTTCTGGTCAACATAAACCGTAACGCCGTAAATCTTAAGTCCTTCCTTTTCCTTATCCTTAACGGCCTGCTTATCGCTATCATTAAACTCAGCGTCAAGGAACTTCTCCTCGTAAGCGGCTGCCTTAGGTGCTTCTGCAGGTGCTTCTGCCTTAGGTGCTTCTGCAGGAGCTGCTGCTCCGCCGCCGTTTAACATCTCGTTAAGCTTGGTAATAATATCTTCATGTTCTTCAGTTCCTTCATCAGAAGTACTCTTAATGGTCTCGAGGTATCCCTCAATTGCATCAAGGCACTGGAACAATACGTCGATCATCTCGCCGTTAACTTTTACTTTGTCGTTACGAACTTCAGAGAATACATTCTCCATATCATGGGTTAAATGCTGCATTCTCTTGAAGCCCATAGTACCTGCCATACCCTTCAAGGAATGGGCTGCTCTGAAGATTTCATTAATTGTGTCCTTATTATCCGGTTCCTGTTCCAAATTCATGATACAATCATTCAGGCTCTGGATATGTTCACTTGTCTCATCAATAAAGATCTCTAAATACTGGCTTACATCCATACTTATCGTACCCCCACATTCATAATGATTGTTGATGCTACTTCCTGTAACGGAACTACTACATTAGAAAGTCCTGCAGCCCTTATCGCCCTCGGCATACCATATACAACGGATGTTACTTCATCCTGTGATATGGTGAAAATCTTCTTACTACCGTTTAAATCCGTAATACCTTTGGTACCGTCCGCACCCATTCCGGTTAAAACCACGCATACAATCTCATCAAAGGTACTTCCCTTAAGCGATGAATACATTATATCCGCGCAAGGCTTTAATCCGCCGATAGGTGGCGAGTCATCCAGATGTACAACATGGTCGCCGGTAGGCTTCTTTACAACCTGTAAATGCTTACCTCCCGGTGCGACATATACATGTCCAACCTTAAGCACATCTCCTTCCTCAGCTTCCTTAACAGTGACTTCTGATATCTCATCAAGTCTCTCAGCCATGGACTTCGTAAATCCCGGTGGCATATGCTGCACCAAAACCATAGGTGCATTCATGCCCTTCGGCAAAAACGGGATGACTTCCTGCAAAGATTTCGGTCCTCCGGTAGAACAAGCAAGAGCAATCAATTTATTACCAGGTTTGACCGGACTTACTTTTGGAACACCTGCTTCAATATCCTTCTTAACCTGAGCCGCATTAAGTATCGGCTTAGTTATCTCAGGAATCTTAATCTCTCGTACAGGAGCTTTTGGCTCGGTGCTTGGAGGTCTTGATGTCGTAGGCTCTGCCTTAAATGTATCGACTTTTAAGACTGCTCGTAATACCTTGGTTAAATCCGAAGTAAAACTACCGCCTCTTGCCTCGATAATATTCTCAGGCTTAGTTACGAAATCGACTGCTCCAAGTGACAAAGCTTCGAAGGTTTCCTTCGACCCTGCCTTAGTTAACGTACTTGCTACGATAACTACAACGTCGATATGTTCTGTATGAAGTTTTCTAAGTAATTCCAGACCGTTCATCCTCGGCATGTTGATATCAAGGACGATTGCATCATAATTGTTGGCTTTGATTTTGTCATAAGCCTCAAGACCATCGCGTGCCATATCAACCACCGTGAACGAATCATCTGCGTTGATTATATCACACAGTGCTCTTCTCATGAGTGCAGAGTCATCAACTACCATAATATTTTTCTTCATTCTTTGCTAACTCTCCTGAGCTTACGCTCTTCCTCAAAGATAAATCGTATTATTCTCTCTCTTGAATCCTGATCGAGTTTAATAAACTTCAAACGATTCTCATATCTTGAAACTGTATCCTTTTTTGCGGTACAGCTTAATATCTGACCGCATATATTAAACTTTTCTGTCCTTCCTTCCAGTTGCAATTCAAATATGAGTCTCTTATAACTACCAACTTCATTAGGGAATTTGGTAACCATCTTCATTCCGCCTCCGCTTATATCAAGTACGATTCCTTCGGTCAAAAGAGGTCTCAAATTAATCCCATTATATCTATTCATTATCTCACTTAATTGTGGCGAATTGATTTCCGATTCGGCCAAATCGTGAAATTTAACGTCAAAAGTGGTGCAACATCTGTAATATTCTCTTCTTTGAACCTTTTCCGGTTGTGTTATAAGCTGAACTCTTAATAAATATCTGTTATCTGCCTTATATCTGTCTTTGATCAATACAATAGCTTCGTAATTATACTTTTCACCGTAGAATAAGAACTTATATCTTGAACCGTTATGTAAAAGCACTAACTGTCTCTGATATATAGGCATATCGATTTCGAAATCGCCGTTAGAGAAAAGATTCTGAACCTGACTTATATACAAGGGCTTGGCATCTCTCTCTTCTTCAGTCACAAATTCATCGCTTATTTCTATTCTCATTCCAAGCTTAATAATTTCGTCTGCCATGTCTTTTCTCCTCTCCTTAAGTATTCTATAATCTTCTGTTAAGCATTATACTTGAGAAAATCTCTGAAATTCCACGTTTAACATTGTTGGCAAGATGCGTTCCGTCAACTATATCCTTGGCTATAAGCTTATATGCTTTTGATGCCTTACAGTTAGGGAACGATATCATTACCGGTTTCTGCTGTCTTATTGCCTTATCAATTGTCGAGTCAAGCGGTACCATACCGAGATAATCAAGTCTTCCCTGTAAGAATTTCGATACCACGCTCGAAAGCTTTTGATACACAAGCTCTCCGTCCTCTATTGTGGAAGCCTTGTTGGCAATAACTCTTATTGTCGTATTATCCTTATCAAAATTAGGATTACGATATAATGCTTTAATAAGTGAATAAGAGTCGGTAAGTGAACTTGGTTCCGGTGTTGTTATCATAAAAATCTCAGGTGCCATCATTGCAAAAGAAAGTACCTGGTCCGATATACCGGCTCCGGTATCAATGATTATGAAATCAGCAAGACCGTCGAGATTATTAAGGTTATGTATTAAAAATGCAAGCTGGTCTCTGTTGACATTACTTAAACCGACAATTCCGGAACCGCCTGATACAAAGCCTATTCCGTTAGGTCCTTCGGTTATAATATCTTCTATTCTTTTTCCCCTGTAGATTACATCACTTAAATTATATTTCGGAAGTGCTCCGAACATAACCTCTACGTTAGCAAGTCCAAAGTCGGCATCAAAGATAATAACTTTTTTATCGAGTTCAGAAAGTGCTAAAGCAAGGTTTACAGACGTATTGGATTTTCCCACTCCGCCTTTTCCGCTTGTAATCGTAATAACTCTGGCTTTTCTTATAGGAGCGCTTGTTTTACGCTCATTCACCATATTACGTAACGATGTTGCCTGATCCATTTATATATCCCCTATTTCCCTCCGAGTAGCCTCTTGACTATTCGCTGCGTATCGAATACTTCTATATCGTCCGGAACATTCTGTCCGGTTGTTACATAAGACATGGAAGCACCCGTATACATTCTTATATTAAATAAATTGCCATATGTCGAAGTCTCATCAAGCTTCGTAAATATGAGCTTATAATCTGAAATCTCTCTGTACGAATCGCAAATCTCAAGTAAATCTCTGTATTTCGTGGTTGCACTTAATACAAGATATACTTCCTTTTCGATTTCCTGTGGAAGCGATGCGATAAGCTTTCTTGTATCAGCCTTCTGATCGGGACTCTTATGTGAAAAACCTGCAGTATCTACAAGAATTGTATCAGCATCCTTAACCTTATCTATTGCCTGCTTTAATTCGTCGGCAGAATAAATAATAGTAAGCGGTGTCTCAAGAATGTTGGCATAAGTTCTAAGCTGTTCCTCTGCCGCGATTCTGTATGTATCTGCTGTAAAAAGTGCAATCTTCTTACCTTCTTCATACTTAAGCTTACTTGCAATCTTGGCGATCGTAGTTGTCTTACCAACGCCGGTAGGTCCTATGAAAAATATCATCTTCGGCTTTCTTCCGCCTGTATTGATAACACTTGTCTCACCAAACTTAAGAATCATTTTCTGATATACGTTGGAAAGCATAAGATCAATATTCGAACTGTGGTTTAATGTCTTATCCATTTCTTCAACAAGAAGATTGGCATACTTTTCATCAACTTCATTGTCAAGAAGAGTGTTATAGATCATCTTAGCCATTTTTACGCCTTCTTGACGTCTTATATCCTTCTCGGACATTTCATCAGGCTCTTCAAATTTTACGGCACTTTCTTCTTTTGATGTCTTAAGATTCTCTTCAAGCATGGAATGAAGACTGTCGAGCTTTTCTTCAAATCCGTTAATACTCTTGTCTAAGCTTTTGTCTTCCGGCATTCTATCGGTAACCATTCCTTTATTTTTAGGCATTTCCTGAATAATTCTTCTGATTTCCGCTTCAGGATCTGCTTTTCTTATATTGTTTCTGTTATAAGCCATGTTATCCTTGGGCAGACTTACCGTAGTATTGGATATATCCTTTACGTTAATCTCATCGTTGGCAGCAAGATTAATCTTGGTCTGATGCATAGGTGTCTGTGACTTAATTGCGTCGGACACATTAATCTTGTATTCATTTTCTTCAACCGCAGCCGTCACTTCAAAAGTCGAGGACTTAAAAGCCTTGAAAAAACCCGAAGGCTTGGTCTGCTTAACATTCATTATGACAGTGCTTGGACCGAGTTCGGCTTTTGCTTTCTTGGTAGCTTCTTCTTCCGTTTTCCCTACAAACTTTTTAATCTTCATTACTTATAAGTCACCATCCCTACCGACTGTAATTCAACGTTGTTGTCAATCTCATTATATGAAACCACTATCAAATCCTTGATATAGTCTTCAGTTAACTTCTTAAAGTACATTCTTACGATCGGAGAAGTAACTATAATAGGATTACTTCCCATATTCTCAAGCTTTGATACTTCTTCTTCAACCGAGTTCATAATAGCCTTGGTCTTCTCAGGATCAAGGGTAAGATATGCTCCCTGCTCGGTCTGCTTAATAGAATTCATTATGTCCTGCTCAACCTGCGGATCTAACGTCACAACCGAAGTAGTCTCGTTAGCCGGGAAATACTTCGCCGAAATCGATCTCTTCAAGCTTTGTCTTACGTATTCCGTAAGAACATCTGTATCATGTGTAGTCTGCGCATGATCCGCAAGACTTTCAAATATTGTAAGTAAATCTCTAATCGAAATCTGCTCGCGAAGAAGGTTCTGCAATACCTTCTGAATCTCACCGATACCGAGAAGCTTAGGTACAAGATCATCAACAAGAACCTGGTTAGTCTCTTTCAAGTTATCAATTAAAGTCTGTACATCCTGTCTTGATAAAAGCTCTGCAATATGGGTTTTGATAATCTCAGTAATATGAGTCGCAATAATTGAAGGCGGATCTACAACCGTATAACCAAAGCTCTCCGCTCTCTCACGCTGGCTCTCGGTAATCCAGATAGCCGGCAAATGGAATGAAGGCTCAAACGTAGGAATACCGGAAATCTCCTGCTCTACGTGTCCCGGGTTCATGGCCATATAGTGGTCGAAAAGAATCTCACCCTCCGTTACCTGAATACCCTTAATCTTAATAATATACTGGTTCGGATTAAGCTGAATATTATCTCTCATACGGATAATAGGAACAATTGTACCAAGTTCAAGCGCTACCTGACGACGAATCATGATAACACGGTCAAGTAAGTCACCACCCTGGTTGGCATCCGCAAGAGGAATAATACCGTATCCAAACTCAAGTTCAATCGGGTCAACCTGCAAAAGCGATATAACATTCTCCGGTTTTCGAATCTCTTCGCCGGACTCTTCCTCCGCCTCTGCCTCCTGCTCTATAGCTTTTACCTCGGTATTCTTCTGAATTGTATATCCGGCAATAATAAAAGTTAAACCGAATGCCAGGAACAAGAAGAAATTAAGAGGTGTAAATCCAAGTGCAATCATAGTACCGCCGACAAGGTAAAGTACCTTCGGGATACCGAAAAGCTGTGATATAAGCACATCTCCAAAGTCTGATTCTTTGGAAGCCTTGGTGACAAGAATACCTGTTGCAAGAGATATCAGCATTGAAGGAATCTGGGATACAAGTCCGTCACCTATAGTAAGCAAACCGTACTTCTGGAAGGCGTCCATGGCACCAAGTCCCTGATTCATAACGCCCATTACGGTACCACCGGCAAGGTTGATTACCGTAATGATAATACCTGCGGTCGCATCTCCCTTTACGTACTTAGTAGCACCGTCCATGGCACCGAAGAAATTGGATTCGGCCTGAATCTTGTTTCTTCGTTCTCTTGCCTGTGCTTCTGTAATTGCACCGGTATTAAGATCGGCATCGATAGCCATCTGCTTACCGGGCATAGCGTCCAACGTAAATCTTGCGGTTACTTCTGCAACTCGCTCGGAACCTTTGTTGATAACAACGAACTGAATGATTACAAGTACAATGAATACGATTGCACCGATAACAAGGTCGTTACCACCTACGAACTGTCCGAAAGTCTTAACTACGTTACCCGGATCACCTGTTGAAAGGATAAGTCTGGTAGACGATACGTTAAGCGAAATTCTGAATATGGTTGTAAAAAGGAGTAATGTCGGGAAGAAGGACATGTCCAGAACTTCCTTGACAAAAAGTGAGTTAAAAAGGACTATCAATGCCATTGCAATATTAAATGCAAGCATTACGTCAAGCAGAAAATTCGGAATTGGGATAATAAAGAATAAAACCGCGCAAAGCAAGTATACTGCAACGCCCAAATCGCCCTTTTTCACTTTTCTTCCCCCTTTCTTTTAATCTTTCTCAATTTACTAAGCCATTTTCTTTCTGTAAATCTCGGCTAAAATTTCAGCAACCGCCTGATAAAGTTCAGGCGGAATCTCCTGACCGACATCCACACTTAGATATAATTGTCTTGCGAGTGGCTTATTCTCGACAATCTCTACTTTATTTTCTTTCGCAACTTCCCTAATCTTCATTGCGAGATAATCTTCACCTTTTGCTACAACAATCGGTGCCGAACCCGGCTCGTTATTATAGCTTAAAGCAACCGCTAAATGCGTAGGGTTCGTAATAACTACGTCCGCCTTAGGAACCGCCTGCATCATACGCTTTTGCGAAGCCTGACGCATAACCTGACGCTGACGGCCTTTAATCTCAGGGTTACCTTCTGTATTCTTGAATTCGTCCTTGACTTCCTGCTTGGTCATCTTCATGTCTTCATTGAACTTATGCTTGTTGTAGACGTAATCAGACAGACCTAAGACAATATAGAATATCGAAATTTTGATTCCTGTATCAATAATTATCTTGCCAACAAGACCGATTGCCGCATTAAGACTGATCTCATACAACATAAAAAGCTCATTGGCGTAGTCCTTAATGCTTGAATAAGCAATCCAACTGATAAGAACAATCTTAATGATTGACTTAAGAAGCTCGAATAACGAATCTTTCGAAATAATCTTCTTAATACCCTGTGCCGGATTAAGCTTACTTAACTTCGGCTGCATAGGCTTAGCTGTCGGCTTCCATTTGACCTGTACAAGACTGGTAAAAAAGCATACCAGCATTGAAATAAGCAATACCGGCCAGATAATCTTAATAATCTGAATAAGCGAATAATTAATAAGACTCTGAGCCTGTTTACCACTGAATCCCGATACACTGTCTCGGCATACATCGGGCATCTTCTTATATACGTCAAAGAAAGTCTCAATAAATCCGTCGGCAAAAAATGCCGTAAGAGTTTTAATAATAAGGAATAAGGATAAAAGCTCAAACGCCGAGTTAAGTTCCTTAGACTTGGCAACTTTACCCTCTTCTCTTGCATCTTTTAACTTTTTGGCTGTAGCGGGTTCGGTTTTCTCACCACCCGGGCCGTCTTGCGCAAAGAACTGTAAGTTCATCGAAAGCGGCATTATTAACTTATCTTCCATCCCATCACCTTTTAATAAGTACCGATTCCGTTACTGAAAAGCGTTACCATATTCTTGGTCTCCCTGAATATAAAATTAGCTATATCAGGAAGAAGGAATACCGTAATAAACATTACAGCAAGCCCCGCAAGAAGCTTAATCTGCATACCTACCGCGAACATGTTCATCTGCGGTGCAACCTTGGCGAGAATACCGAGAATAACATTAAGAATCATTATTACAGCAAATATAGGAAGGAAAATTCTGAATGCAATAATGAATGTATCCGTCATAAATCTGACCATGGACGCAAACAGATGATCCATATCGAAAATAACACGTCCGATAGGCGCAATCTCATATGAATCAACCAATGCTCTTAACATATAATGATGCATATTCGTAACTATAAGTAAAAGCATTACAAAATAGTTATACATCTGCGATACTACCGAAGATTCGGAACGAGTAAGCGGATCGTATTCTGATGCCATTGAAAGACCGATATTCATATCGATAAGCTTGCCCGCCGTAAGAATAATCGTGTTGCAGATATATCCCGCAAAACCCAAAAGAAGTCCCACAAAAGTTTCGCGGAGAACAAGTACGCTATAACTAAAAACACCGGAATAAACCAAATCAGTTTTAGGCAGAATTGTCTGATACAAAAGAATCGAAACAATTCCCGAAAAACCAATTTTAACTCTTCCCGGTGCAGTAGATATCCCATAAAACGGTGCGGTTACCATGAACGCAGTAATACGCACCAGAATCAGGAGAAAATATTCAAATGATGCTAAGTCAAAATTATAATTTACCATCTACAAGAAATCCTATCTTACATATTTACTGAAATCCTGCCATAAATTGACAGTAAATGTAGACATAAGATTGAGCATCCATCCGCCGCCAATAAGGATTGTTGCAAATACGGCAAGAATCTTAGGAACGAATGTAAGAGTCTGCTCCTGAATAGATGTAACTGTTTGAAATATACTTATAATAAGTCCAACAACAAGTGAAACCAATAGCACCGGAGCCGCGGCCATAACAATTGTATAGATTGCATCTCTGGCGATATCCAGTATCTGTCCTTCGGTAATCATTAACTAACACCTTCCCTATCAGAAAAATGACTTAACCAGCTGTCCTATTACGAGATCCCAGCCGTCTGCAAGTATGAAAAGCAAAAGCTTAAACGGCATCGAAATCGTTGTCGGAGGTAACATCATCATACCCATTGACATAAGGATTGATGATACAACCATATCTATTACGATAAACGGTATGTAAATCATAAATCCCAAGACAAATGCCGTTCTTAATTCACTTAGGATAAAAGCAGGTATAACCGTCGTCATCGGCAGTGTATCAAACTCTTCATCCGTAACCGGATAATCCTGCTTGGCAATATCACAAAGTAATGCAAGATCCTTCTCCTGTGTCTGTCCGTACATGAATTCACGAAGTGGAGCCGTACCTACCTCTATTGCCTGATCCTGAGTTATCTTACCTTCATCAAACGGCTTAATCGCGTTCTCGTTAATCTCCGAAAATACCGGTGACATTATGAAAACCGTCAAGAACAATGCGAGTCCTACAAGAACCTGATTAGGCGGTGCTGTCTGAGTACCTAACGCCTGTCTTAAAAAGTGCAGAACGATAATGATTCTCGTAAATGACGTCAACATTATAATAAGCGAAGGAGCGATCGATATTAATGTCAATACGAGTAATATCCTTACCGTACCGGATATCTGACCGCTGTCGTTATTATAAATTATATGAAAACCATTATTAATATCTGCCCTAGGATCGCTAGGTTCAATTATGTCCTCATCGGTAGTAGTTGTAGTCGACGTACTTTCCGAAGATCCCGTTGCGTGAATACGATAAGGTATAAGCAAGGTTAAAGCACCTGCCAAAAATATCGTACCGAGCGCAATCGACACAATACAGCATATCTTTTTCAATTCTTCCACCTAGCCCTTTTTGTTCTTAAATTTCTCAAGAATGTCCTGAAAACCTTCGACTAATCTATCAGGCTTCCCCTCTTCAACCGGTTGAATATCCGGGACTTCGCTCTCATCAAGCTCAATAATCTTGTTAATCTCATCCTTGCCGACACCGATAACAACATACTTATCTGCAACCTTCATAAGCGCCAAATACTTGGTATTCGAAAGCCTTAATGTCTCAATAAGCTGCATATTCTTATTGCTCATTTTAAGCTTCTGATAACCACCTATAAATCTGGTTGTAAATACCGTCATTACAAGTACAAAAGCAAAGATAACCAAGACTACGATAAGCTGAATGAGACTATCACCGCCTGTAGCTCCAATTATCATATTATTGTCCTCAGATTAGCCGATAACCTTCTTAACTGCTTCAAGAACACGATCGGCCTGGAAAGGCTTAACGATGAAGTCCTTGGCACCGGACTGAATAGCTTCGATAACCATTGCCTGCTGACCCATTGCAGAACACATAACTACAACTGCATTGGAATCTGCTTCACGAATCTTCTTTAATGCCTGGATTCCATCCATTTCAGGCATAGTGATATCCATAAGTACAAGATCAGGTTTGGTCTCATTGTACTTATCTACAGCAATCTGACCATTCTCAGCTTCTCCTGCGATACCGTAACCATTCTTGGTCAAGATATCCTTGATCATCATTCTCATGAATGCTGCATCATCACAAATTAAAATATTCTTAGCCATTTGTCATCTCTCCTTACAAATATATTATTTAGGCTGTTCTTTTATGATATCCGTGATACGGATACCGAAGTTTTCTTCCAAAACTACTACTTCGCCTTTGGCTACGTACTTGCCGTTAACAAGTACATCGATTGATTCACCCGCGATCTTATTAAGTTCAATAATTGTTCCGGGTGAAAACTCCAAAATCTCCTTAATGGACTTACTTGTACGTCCAAGCTCTACTGTAACTTCGAGCGGAACGTCCATAATAAGATCGATGTTCTCCTGCTGCTGAATCGGATTAAAATCACTCATCATAAGCGGCTGGAACTGTGCCTGCTGGACATTAACCGGAGGCTGCTGATACATCATCGACATATCCGGATAACCCATCATCGGCTGTCCCATCATTGGCTGACCCATCATCGGCTGACCCATCATCGGCTGTCCCATCATCGGTTGCTGCGAAGGTGCCGGCTGCGGTGCAGGCGCTTCAGCTTTTGGAGCCTCGGCAGCATTTACTGCTGCTTCGTCACCAGCTATATCAATTTCCATGTTCTTTGCAATGCTGTTATACATATCGCGTGCAAATGAAAATGGATACAACTGCATAATAGTACTGTCAACCAAATCTCCAATCTCCATCTTAAAGGTAATTCTTACGAACTTGCCCTTAAGGAAATCGTCAATCTCGGCGCCGTCTGTCGTAGTCTGAAGATCGACTACATCAGCTGTAGGCGGGCTGATATCTATCATCTTATTGAGCATTGAAGAAAGGGATGTTGCAGATGAACCCATCATCTGGTTCATAGCCTCGCTGATTGCCGATAAATGCAATTCTCCGAGTTCACCGTCTGTATTGGTACCATCACCGCCCATCATAAGGTCGGTAATAACCTTAACATCGCCCTCTTTCAAAACAAGTATATTGCTTCCGTCAAGACCTACCGTATATCCGATTCGGATAAATACACAGGGCTTGGCGTAATTCTCAATTACATCCTCCCAGGTTGCAATAGAAACAACCGGTGTAGAAATCTCTACTTTGCGGTTAACGAGAGAAAAAAGTGTCGTAGCGGCAGTTCCCATGCTTATATTCGCAATTTCACCGATGGCGTCGCGTTCTTCATCACTTAAGGTTTCACCATCATCTGCAGCGGATGTATCATCGCCACCGGAACCGGCTAGCAAAGCGTTAATCTCTTCTTGTGATAAAACTCCTCCGTCCATATCCCTACTCCTCTCTTATTATTTCTGTTATCTGTACGGCATAATTGTCGCCGGACGAACCCGGCAATGCCTTAAACTTCTCAATGTTACCGACATAAACCGAAAGTTCATTGTCAGCCTTGTTATCAAGCCTTATAATATCACCCACCTGAAGATTGATAAAATCATCAACCGATATAACACTGTTACCAAGAACTGCCTTAATCGGCATCGGTGCGTAATTAATAAGCATCTCGATGTTATCCCTGTATTGTAATTCCTTTTTGGCCTTAGTATTAGAATACCAGTATTTTGTGTTCAATTTGTCCATAACATCTTCCAAAGTCAAATATGGAAGACAGACATTCATAAGGCCTTCAACATCACCGATTTTTAAGTTGATTGTAACAATCGCTATCATTTCACTCGGTGATATAATCTGCGCGAACTGCGAGTTCGTCTCGATTCTCTCAAGTCTGGGATAAAGATCGATAACGTTCTCCCACGGCTCACGAAGAAGATCTATTGCAATTGAGAGCATACGCTCTACTATTAAAAGCTCTATCTCGGAAAACTCTCGGCTGCGTTCAAGCGGTTCACCGGGACCGCCAAGCATTCTATCAACCATTGCGTAACCAAGGTTGGTCGCAAGTTCCATGATAATATTACCGTTAAGAGGTGCAAAATCGACTATACCCAAGATAACGGGGTTCGAAAGTGCATTGGAAAACTCTGAATAGGTAACCGCCTCGGAGTTCATAATCTCAACCTGTACCGTCTTGCGAAGGTAAGCAGGCATTGTTGTTGATAACAAACGTCCGTAGTGCTCAAATATAATCTCAAGCGTACGTAAGTGCTCTTTGGAAAACTTGGCAGGGCGGGCGAAATCATAGTTCTTCGCCTGTTTCTCGGTATTCTCTTTTATCTCTTCAACATCCAGCTCACCGCTGTTCAAAGCTTGAAGTAGATTATCTATCTCATTTTGAGATAGTACCTCTCCCATGTTCCCTCACCACCTGTCGCTAACAAAATCTCATTCAAACTTACTGACAAATAAGGTAGCTGAAGCCTACACTTACAATTACATCAGAATCAAATAATGCTATCAAATCATCAAGGATTTTCTGTGAAGCCTCATACTGGAAATCAGGATTGTTAATCTCATCCTTGGTGTACTTGGAAATAACATTGATAATACAATTCTTGATTGTACTGTCATGAGATTTAATCTTATCCGGACTCCATTTTGAATAATCATCATGCTTTGAGTTAAGTGAAAGATATACCTTAACTACACACATATGATCCACATCATCACTTCCGTGTGTAAGTGAAATAACCAGCTGCTCTCCTTCGTTAACCTCATAAAGCACAATATCATCAAGCGGAATGTTGTTCTGACCTGTTGTCTTGCCCGTATTAAGCTCTAAGTGAATCGCATTGGCAACCTGCTCGATAAGCTTGTTGGCATTGGATGTTGCCGGCATAACGGAGAATGTCAAAATCGCCGTCATAACAAGATTCGCGATAAGTAAAACCAGAATCAATACTGACATTAAATTCTTCTTCATAATTGCTCCTTTGGTTAGTTAGAATAAAAGCTGTTATATATCTTGATCTCTACACGTCTGTTCTTGGCTCTGCCTTCTGCGGTATTGTTGGAGGCAACAGGAATTGTCTCACCGCGTCCCGCATACTTAAGGCGCTTAGGATCTACATTGGCTATTTCCTTGATATAATTGGCAACCATTAAAGCTCTGTAGAATGATAATACATCATTATTCTCGAACTTTGACCTGCCCGATAACGGAACATTGTCCGTATGTCCTTCAACTTCAATAATATTCTTCTCGTACTTCTTAAGAATAATCGCTATCTTCTCAATTATAGGCTTGGCATCCTTCATAATCTCAGCCTTGCCCGAGTCAAAAAGTATAGCACCATTTAGTGTCAAAAGTACGAAATGCTGGTTAAATTCGACATTAACTTTGTCTGCAAGACCGGCTTCCTCAAGGAGCTTGCCAATCTCTTCAGCCATCTTCTCGGATTCTTTCTCAGCTTCCTTGTCGAATTCTTCCTTAACATCGCTCTTCTCTTCTTCCTTGCCGTCGGAATTGTTATTAATAACCTGATTAAAATATATATCAAGCTCTTTTAACTGGCTTATGCCGCTTCCGACCATCTGGCCGTCACCGACCGATGAACCACCCTGCGGAAGAATACTGAATGAATTCTGCAAAGAAGCAATTACTTCCTGGAACTTCTGAGCATCTACCGTAGACATGGAGAAAAGTAATACGAAGAAGCAAAGAAGTAAGTTCATAAGATCGGAGAAGGTCGTAATCCAACCACCGGACTTGACCTGTTCTTCCTGTTTCTTCTTAGCCACTACTCTTCACCTCCGCCGCCTTCCTTCATGCTCTCACGATTCTTAGGTGACAAGAATGACTTAAGCTTCTCTTCGATAACACGCGGGTTCTCACCTGCCTGAATCGAAAGAAGACCTTCAACCATAATATCCTTCATCATGATCTCGGTAGCATTCTTAACGCGGAGCTTTGATGCCGTAGGAGAACAAATCCAGTTGGCAATCAAAGAACCGTACAATGTAGTAAGTAAGGCTACGGCCATATTAGGACCGATGGACGATGCATCCTCAAGGTTCTTAAGCATGTTAACAAGACCGATTAAAGTACCGATCATTCCCCACGCAGGACCTAAGTCAGCCCACTTATCCCATACTCCGATAACCTTTTTATGTCTTTCTTCAATACAAACAAGATCCGTCTCAAGAATTCCACGCACCAATTCAGGATCGGTACCGTCTACTACGAGCATAACGCCTTTTCTTAAAAACTGATCTTCTATAGAGTTACTTGCTTCATCAAGTGCAAGAAGTCCTTCCTTTCTTGCAACGTTGGATAAATCAATAATTGTCTTAATGACTGTCTCCGGATCGTCGGTGGATGCTTTGAGTGAAAGCGGGAAACCCTTTAATCCTCCGAGGAAGTCAGGAATTGTATTGGAAGCTACAACACCACAGATGGAACCACCGATTGTAATAATAACAGAAGGTACATCAATAAAGTTACCGAAGGCTGTTACACCACCGGAACTGAATATACCGAATACAACCATTACAAAACCTAATACAAGACCCGCGAGTGAAGCTATATCCATATGGTTAAACCCTCTTCTTCCTGTCATATAAGTGCTGCATGATGCCTAAATCAGCACACACTTGTAGACATTAAAATAATCTGTTTACATTTTACTAAACTTTTGTGCTATTGTCTACTCATATTTATATATTTTTTCATAAAAAATACAAGATATTGGGGGAGCAAGAAGTTTGCTCCCCCAATATACACTAAATTTTCAATATTTAATTAAAATTAATTATCTCTTAAGATTGATAAGCTCTTCAAGTAAGGTATCACTGGTTGTAATTACACGGCTGTTAGCCTGGAAACCTCTCTGGGTTGTAATCATATCGGTAAACTCTGAAGAAAGGTCTACGTTGGACATTTCAAGAGCACCTGTTGTAAGCGAACCACCGTCTGCTGAGATATCAACGCCGATTCCATCGAATGTACCGGAGTTAAGTGTTGTCTGATAGCATCCGTCACCGATCATTTCAAGACCGGATGCATTAGCAAACTTTGCTACTGCAATCTGTCCTAAGAGTACTGTATTACCATTGTCGTATGAACCATAGATCATACCGTTGGAGTTAATTGATACACCTGTCATGGCGCCGAGCTTCTTACCTGCTCCTTCGGTGGAACCTACGCTACCGGATTCCATACCCATTGTTGAAGTACCACCGTTATTGAACATTGATACGGTTGTAAAGTCGATGGAGATATTCTCAAACTTTCCATCAAGATTCTTCATTGCAAGTGTTGCAATATCGGATGCACCGATAGATGCGAATGTACCGTCATCAGTATTGAATCTAAGCTGTGTATAATATTTTGTACCAACGATATCTACTACATAATCTGTGTAGTTATCTTTATCGTTATCAACATCGACCTTAGCTGTAGGATCTGCGACACTAAGAATCTGTGTGATTGTTGTAGCATTTGCAGTTGTCTTGAAGTACTGCGGATCCTCAAAAGCTGCCTGCATTGACTTAACATTAGCCCAAGGCTGTGTCTGAGGAGGTGTTGCATTATCTGTAGGATAAGTCTCGTCTGTCAACTGATTCCAGAGATAAATATTGGTCGGATGATCTGTATCAAGGTTGTCACCCTTAATTCTCCAGCCGTTGGCTGTTGTGAACTTCTGTCCACCGATTTCGATAAAGTCTGAATAAACGGTTGCATTCTTATATGTTGAGTTGCCGTCTACATAGAGGTCAGAATCGATATTTGCAAAGTTATTCTTAAAGTATGCCTTGATTTCAAGAGAAGTCTTGGAAACTATGTTGGCATATTTATCGGATGTATCCGAAAGCGGTACATAAACTGTAGGGTTGGTACCATCTTCATACTTGCAATAGAACTTTCCGTCATCATCAATGTAAAGATCGGAACCTTCAATCTTGTTGCTCTCATCGCCGCCGTCAACGTCGGTTAAGTAGTAATGATAAAGGTTTGCAGGTGCAGGATAACCGTCAGGATATGTAGCACCGGATACGATATCAGGCTGCTTATTAGGATATCTGCCTGCAAGAAGTGTACCCTTATCGGATACAGCCGTATCAGCGGAGCCGAAAAGATCCTTGGCTGTGATCTGACCTGTAAGGATTGACTTACCGTTGATATCATAGATATCGGAAAGAGATACATCATAAAGTCCCTTTTCACCGGATCTGTCCGTTACAACCTTAAACTTAGCTGTATACTGATAACCCAAAGCGTCGTAGAAGTTAAGGTTCATTACATAACCGTCATCAGTCTCAACTGCTGTAGAGTTAGCATCAAGAATACCTGTTGCAACTGCGTTTGTAGTAGCCTCAGGAGGAGATACAAGGTTAGCTTCCGACATAATTCTTAATGCAGAAACTGTATCCTTCTTAATCTCGCCGCTTGCAGGATCAACCTGCCATCCCATTACGTTAAAACCGGTTGAAGACATACATAAGTTACCAACCGCATCAAAGTAGAATGAACCTGCTCTTGTGAATACATTCTCAGTACCGTTATTAACGATGAAAAAGCTATTACCGTTAATCTTACAGTCGAGTGCAGAACCTGTTGTCTGAGTTGCACCTGCAGTTGTAATTGAAGTTGTTGTTGTAGCAAGTGTAACACCAAGACCGATCTGCTTTGCATTGGTACCGCCTACGCCTGTTAAAGCGTTAGGGCCGGATGCAGACGATGTTGTCTGATACATAATGTCGTTAAAAGTTACTCTTGAGCCCTTGAAGGCTACTGTGTTAACGTTAGCGATATTGTTACCGATAACGTCCATCTTTGTCTGGTGAGTTTTAAGTCCCGCAACACCAGAATAGAGTGATCTCATCATAGGACATACCCTCCTTAAATTACTTGGAGGGGACAATCAACTCTCCCATCAGTCGGTCAGGGAGATAAGTTTCCATAAGGTCCAACTATATAATGACTGCCCCATCAATATTTGTATATACGTTTTCGTTTGAATCAAGTGAATCAAGTGCCGTTATTACTGTATTACTCTTGGTATTAACTATAAAAGCAAGTGAATCCACCAATACCAATGATTCGTTAATTCCCTTATCAAAAGCTTTCATCGTACCTTCGTTAAGGCGCTTCATCTGATCGCTTGATAAATTAATGTTTCTCTCGTTAAGTCTTGATTCAGCGTGCTTACTGAATTTAAGATCGGTAATCTCACGTGTTCTGTGACTTAAGATTTCTTCGAAAGACATCCCGGCTGCATTAGTATTGGAAATGCCCGCCTTTTTCTGGGAATTTAAATACTGGTCGGTAACCTGTTCAATTGAAGCAAACTGGTTTTGAATTTTATTGAAATCCATTTCATTCACCTCTTTCTAAGAAAGTCAACATCCTATCGACTTAAGCTTCTTCAGTGTTTTCAGGTTCTTCTTCTGCTACTTCTTCGGTAGTCTCTGTCTCTTCGTTGTCAGTTACTTCAGGCTCTTCAGTTTCAGCAGCTGCTGTAAGCTCTTTCATCTTCTGTTCGAGCTTTTCCAAAAGGTCTGTAAGATCTTTGCTTACGAATTCCTTCTGATATGTTGTCATTGCATCATATGTTGCTCTTACTGTCTCGATTAACTGCTTATCAGCAATTGTTAAAGCATTGATGCCCGGAAGCTTATTCATCATTGTCTCAAAATCCTTGGCAACAGATACTGCCTTCATGTAGTCACCGTTAACTACCGAGTCAAGATCATTGATGTTATAGAGCTGATCGTTAATTGAAAGGAATACTTCATTACCTTCAACATACATATAATCAACCACACCGCTGAAGTAACTTGTCTCTCCGGTAATTTCATTGGTCGACTTCATAATTACTTCCTTACCTACAAGGTCCTGAGCTTCCATCTGCTTCATTGACTGCTGCATTGCTGTGCTCTGCTCAATCTGAGTAAATGTTGCATACTGTGAAACCCATTCGGTATTGGAAGTCGGTTCAAGCGGATCCTGATACTTCATTTCAGCTACAAGTAACTGTAAGAACATATCCTCATTAACTGAGTTATTGCCCTTTTCCGTAGACTTCGAAGAGGTAGTTGCGCCGGTACTAATAACTTTACCGTTTTCAATCAAAGCTGTAATTGCCATCTTCTAATCTCCTTTCATACTTAAGCCTTAATATTGAGTGTCTCTCCGTTATCTGCCATCATCTTGGCTACAACGATGTCTTCTTCTGACATAAGGCCTCTTAATTCATTAAGACCAACTTCTCTAAGATTAATCTGTCTAAGATTACGCTGTGTCTCCTGCTGCATTTCCTTTGCAAGCTGTTCCTGTTCACGGCTGCCGTCCTGCTGTAAGTTCTGTTCAAAAGCATGAGCTTCAACTGCTACTTCGATATCTGCGATCTTAACACCCTGGTTCTCAAGGTTGGTCTTAAGATACTGAAGATTCATCTGTAAAGCTTCTTTTGCTGCCTGTGTATCAGCATAGACCTTAGCTGAAACCATTCCGTCCTTGGTTGCAACTTCTACTGTAACCTTACCTAAATTCTCAGGATTAAGCTGCATCGATAAAGATGTAATCTTGCTGTCTCTTGATAATGTCTCGATGTACTCCTGAACCTTGAAGATCATATCTGAGAATTCAACTGTAGGTACATCCTGATTGGCAGTTACATTGGCATTAGCATTAGCTTTAATACCTCTCATGAATGCCATCATTTCTTCTGAATTATCACCTGTCTTATGTCCGTCTATGATTCTCATTCTCTTTCTGAGAACAGATTCAAGTGGATCTTCGCCTTCACGAGGTGTTAAATCTCTTGGTGTAATCGGAGTTGCCTCACCGCCTGTTGTAAATACAAGCTTCTTTTTAGGATCTCCGTCAGGTGAAGTAGTTGGAGCACCGTTCTTGTCGGTTGTTTCCGTCTTCTTTGCTTCGCCGTTAACTAAAGCTTCGTTTGCAAGTAAATTTGCATCAGCAATAATATTATCGGTTGCTGTCTCGGCATCATTAACAACTGCTTCCGAAATATACGGATTTTCCATATTTTCAGACAAATTGTTGACACCATTGTTGTTGTCGGATACTACATTGTCCTGTAAAATCTCGGTAACCGATTCATCGTCGCTATTTACCTGCTCGCCGGTGTAGATTGTTGTAAGCTTTGCATCAATAACACCGTAATCAACAAGGATATGAGATTTATTTACAAGGTCTGCCTTGTTAATATCGGCATTCTCTCCGAAGATTTCATTAATCTCATTGTCGAATGCAGTAAGCATTGAACTGAATTCCTCATCACGTACAACATCAATTGTTTCAAGATTCTCGCCCGTAAGCTGAATGAAAGCCTCAGCTAATTTGGTAGGATCAAGAAGATCTGTCATAATGAGATTGTTCTGCTCTAAGTAATTGTTAACCTGTTCTTCGGTTACATTAAGCTTCTCCGTAAGAACATTCATCATTTGGGAAGTAAGGTAGACAAGTGCGTCAGCCATTTCTTCTACATCTGTTTCTCCGTCGCCGAATCCCAATTTCTCAGATAAGCTCATCTCCTTGTTATCGCCCGTTACCCGGTCAGGTTCGGATGGCTTATTTGAATTCTTGAGCACTTTTGCGGCCTGCTTCAAAGCAGATGTATCAGAAAGGCTCGCATCTTTCTTCCATGACTGACCCGCTCCCCTTTCTTCCGTGAAAGAAACGTTGTCTACGCGATTGCCGGCATTGGAAAGGATATTTCCAAAGTCTGGTAGTCCGGCCGCAGCTTCCATAAGTTCCTTCTTGGAAGAGTTCTTGATGTTTGCATTGCCAAGCTGCGATACAAGCATCTGAACAGTTGCGTCTGTCATATTTACATCCTCCTTTCATAATATTAGATGTATGTCGATTTAACGACTGTATATTAAGGCTCCATCAACTCTGTAAGATCTGCTGCGATCTTCTCGTCCATGGCGGCCAAAATAGCACCTCTGGCTTCGGCATTCATATTCTTAAGAATTTTGGCAACCAATTTAAGGTCGTCCGTCATCTTTTCAAGAATTGCTGCCGCATTCTTAGGTTTCATTGACGAATATGCTTTAACATAATCGGCAAGTTCTTCATCTTCCTGAATCTTACGAACGACCTGCTTATATAATGCTGCCGCGTTCTCAGGTTCAATCTGCTCATAATAATACCTATATTCTTCTATATCGGGTGCTTGGTCGGAAAAAACAACCTCTTTATAAAATTTTTCTCTAACTTTTTCAAAGTCTGCCTGTTGCTGCTCAAAAATCTTAAGTCTTGCGATTTCTTCAGACAAAGAAGCTATTAAATCCTTATCTTCTCCGCTTGCGTCGGAAATTGCTTCAAGCTGTCTTTCAAGCTCTTTAATACGCTCAACAGCCTCATCCATGGTCTTAAACGCATACGGATCGTCGTCCTCAGGTTCTTTTACTTCAGGTAAAATCTCTTTAACGTAAGGTACATCCTTAAATATCGGATATAATACGGAAGAACCAAAGCCTCCTACATCCCACTTAATAAGAAGAGCAAAAAGCAATACCCACAACGCAATTAAGACGGCAGCAACCATGAAAAGCAAAAACTTACTTCCCTTGCCCGGCTCGTCGTCTTCAATTTCCGCAGCACTCTCACTCATGGCTTTCTTTTTCATGGCCTTGTCCTGCTTCTTACGCTCTTTTTCAGCTTTCTTAACGGCTTTCTCGTCTAATTCTTTCTCTTCATTATCGAATTCTTCAGCCATATCATTCACCACCGATCCACTATTCGCTTACGGCATGGCGGAAACTGACAAGTTCGTCAATCTCTTTACCTTCTTCCGCCTCCGCTTCTTTCCTGTATTCCTCAAAAGCTTTCTCACGCATTTTCTCGTAAGTCTTGCGATTAACAACCGCTTCGGTAAGTCTTATTCTTGCAGCTTCCACGTTTTTCTCCGCAACATGAACCGCAATCATCTGCGTTCTTATGCGGCTTTTCATAACATCAATCGAATGCTTGATATTATTAACTTCCATAACATCAAGCGTACCGCTTAATGCTTCCTTTAGATCATTCTCATAGCCTTCCATTTGAGTAATAAGCTCGCGAAGCTTATCTTCCTCTTCGGTAAGCTTCATGCTTGCCTCACGGAAAGCCTGCTTTTCCTGATCTTCAATCTTATATTGCAGATTCAATACGCTTTGCAGTGAAAAAGCAAATTTCTTCATAATCTCTCACCAATCTTAATTAAAAATGCCCTCAAGCATTGCAATCTCATCATCAAAATCAAATCTGTCCGCCGTCGACTGCATAATGTATTCCTTAATCTTGGCTATTTTATCAATCGCATAATCAATATCAGGGTTAGCTCCCCTCTTATATGCGCCTATATTGATAAGGTCTTCGGCCTCGTTATATACAGATAATACATTTTTAAAAGTTCCTGCCGCCTTTTTATGCTCAGGAGTTGCAATCGCCGACATAACACGGCTTATACTCGCCAATATATCAATAGCCGGATACTGGTTACGCTGTGCAAGCTTTCTTGAAAGTACAATATGACCGTCCAAGATACCTCTGGCCGTATCGGTAATAGGCTCATTAAAATCATCACCGTCTACAAGTACCGTATATAATCCGGTAATCGAACCCTTCTCCGAAGTACCCGCACGTTCAAGTAATTTCGGCATCTCCGAATATACACTCGGCGGATATCCTCTTGTAACAGGCGGTTCACCGCTGGCAAGACCGATTTCACGCTGTGCCATGGAAAAACGCGTAAGCGAGTCCATCATAAGAAGAACGTCCTTACCCTGTTCTCTGAAGTATTCAGCTATAGCCGTTGCTGTCTTGGCTGCTTTATTTCTGATAAGTGCAGGCTGGTCCGAAGTTGCAATTACAACAACAGAACGTGCCATACCTTCTTCACCGAGGTCTCGTTCAATGAACTCCTTAACCTCACGGCCACGCTCTCCTATAAGTGCTATTACATTGATATCTGCCTTGGTATTCCTTGCGAACATACCAAGGAGGGTGCTTTTACCAACACCGGAACCTGCAAAAATGCCGATACGCTGACCCTTGCCTACTGTAATAAGGCCATCAACAGCCTTAACTCCAAGCTGTAAAACCTCTGAGATAATCTTACGCTTCATAGGATCAGGCGGCATTGCCTCAACAAGTGCCTTGTCTCCATATATTACAGTATCCGAATCCGTTATTCTTCCGAGTCCGTCAAGGGTATGTCCAAGTAACTCATCACTTACGGTAACCATAAGCGGGCTATTCGTATTCTCGACAACGGAGCCAATACCTATACCGTCTGCACGACCAAACGGCATAAGAATAAGGCGGTTATCACGGAATCCGACAACTTCGCAATAGATTGTCTCGCCGCCTTCGCCGCCTGTCTTGATCATACATATATCGTTAAGTTTGGCCTCGGGACCGACCGACTCAATAGTCAATCCGACGATCTTGACAACTTTACCCAGTCTGTCAAAAAAGGTCTCATCCTTCAGTGCTTCAAATTTACCAATATCCACTAGATTACTCCTATATTACGATTTTGAGAGCAAGAATATACGCTTCTTAAGGTTCTTAAGCTCCGTATCGAAACCGCAGTCAAATATGCCGCGCTCCGTCTCAATCGTACACATGGTATCATCAAAAGACTCTTCTCTTAATACTTCAATCAAAGACGTACGTCCGATAATACTTTCAATCTCCGGCAAAGCATCATTAACTGTATCATAATTAGCTGCAGACACCTTGATTGTAAGCTGACGCGGACTGTCTATATTAAGAAGTGTCTTCTTGATAAGTTCAAATATAATCGGTCTGTAATCTTCGATTTCGACCGAAAGTACCTCTTCAAATACCGATAAAAGCGTAGGAATAAACTGTTCGTTTAATTCATCAACCTTCGCTTCAAATTCTTCGTTAAGAGAATCTCTTCTAGCCTCTATCTCAGCCATCATTTGGTCGTGTTCTTCCTGTGCAACCGCTCTGGCATTGATAATCGCATTCTCATAAGCTTTTTCATAAAGCTCGTCCGAATCCTGCTTAGCGCGTTCTCTTGCTTCTTCGATAAACTGCATTGCACGTTCCTGAACCGAAGCTAGAATTTCTTCATCGGAAAGAATCGGTGTATCGTCCGGTTCCTCACCATAAATATCGTTATCTTCCGGCAAAGCATCATCAATATGCTCTGCGGCAAGTCCCGGTGTAAAACCTTCACTTTCCGGTTCATCCATAGCTTCTTCCGGCGCTACAGTCTCATCATCCATATATCCTTCCGGTGTGGAATTATCATAAGAAGCATCGCCTCTGTCTTCAAAAAGCGCACCCTCATCAAATCCCGATTCTTCAAAGTTAATCTTTTCTTCCTCGGAATTCTCTATAGGAAGTCCCGGCTTAAAACGAGCCTCTTCTTCCTGACGCTGCCTTATCTCCTTAAACTTCTCGTTAGCATCTATAACTCGCTTGCTTAAGTTATCAGGCTGATTATTGGTGGATTTAACAAGGTTATACAACTATCTCGTCACCTCCGCCTCGTGAAATAACAATCTCACCGGCATCCTCTAACTTACGAATGATACCAACTATCTTCTGCTGTGCTTCTTCAACGTCCTTCATACGTACAGGACCCATGTATTCCATGTCTTCCTGAATCATAGCAGCAAGACGCTTTGAAAGGTTCTTAAATACAACATTCTTAACCTCTTCGTTGGCAACCTTAAGTGCAACTCCAAGGTCCTTATTATCAACATCACGAAGTACTCTCTGGATAGCTCTGTCATCAAGCAACAAGATATCCTCGAATACGAACATCTTCTTTCTGATCTCGTCTGCAAGCTCCGGCTCTTCGATTTCGAGAGTCTCCATAATATGCTTCTCAGTACCACGGTCAACCGTATTGAGGATGGCAACGATAGCATCGACACCACCGACAACGGTGTAATCCTGATTGATAAGAGATGCAAGCTTACGCTCGAGTACAGATTCAACTTCTTTAATAATATCAGGACTGGTTCTGTCCATTAATGCAATTCTCTTGGCTACGTCAGACTGCTTCTCCGGCGGTAACGCACTTAAAATCATTGACGACTGAGCCGGTGCAAGATATGAAAGAATCATGGCAACGGTCTGAGGATGTTCATCCTGAATGAAGTTAAGTACCTGTGACGGATCTGCCTTACGTACAAATTCGAAAGGACGTACCTGTAAGGACGCAGTAAGTCTTGTAATGACATTCTGAGCCTCATCTTCGCCGAGAGCTTTTTCAAGAAGATCTCTTGCGTAACCGATACCACCTTCGGCAATGTACTGCTGAGCAAGACATACCTGGTAGAATTCGTTTAATACGTCTTCCTTATCCTGTGGAGATACGGAACGGGTATTGGCAATTTCAAGAGTAAGAGTCTCAATCTCCTCTTCTTTCAAATGCTTAAATATGAGCGCGGATTTCTCAGGTCCCAATGCGATGAGCAAAATCGCAGCTTTTTGTACCGATGTAAATTCGCTTGTAACTGCCATAACTTAGTTCCAATCCTCCTCAAGCCAGTTTCTGAGCAAAGCTGCAGCAGCTTCCGGCTTCTCTTCAACAAACTTCTCAATAAGTATTCTGGTCTGTGACTTCTCTGCATAACCGATATCTTCAAGAGGCTCTTCTGCAGCCTTGGTAGATTCGAGCAAAGTCTCAACAGAAAGTTCCGGTTCAAGTTCTTCTTCTTTAACAGGTCTTGTAGCCTTGAATACTACGAATCCTAAAAGTAAGAATATAAGAACCGCAAGTGCTATCTCTATGTAATCCATTACTGTACGGCTTGGGCCCGTTGAATACTGGAAGTAAGGAACCTCATAAGCCATAATTGTAATATTCTCCTTGGAAAATCCCGTTGCATTAACGATCATGTCATAATAATCATCAGGCACTTCAATCTGAACACGATTATTGTTGGCTGCGACAAACTCATCAAAAGTCATGTCGTCAAGCTGACCCGTCTTCTTCATTGTATCCTCATCATAGAATACATAAGAAATTGCAACGAGTGAAACTGTGGAACTGCCGTAATTAACTGTTCCGCCAAGATCGACTGTCTCTGTTGTCTTGGTATTAAGCGCAAAATTCTCGGTAACATCGGAAATTGTTGTGGACTGGGTATTACCGTCCTGTATAACATAAGTAGTATCGGAGTCATTGCTGTCCGTACCCGGAACTCCGGCATAACCACCGATCGATTCCTCGTTATACTGGGATCTGTTGGTAAGATAACCCTGTTCCTTACCGTCAGCTACCGAATATATAACTTCATTAATAGTCTTGGATGTAAAATCCATATTAAGATTAAGAGCTACTTCTACATTATCAAATACATTGGTTCCGATAACTATTGACTTAATCTCGTTCTTAATCTCATATTCTCTTGCAGCTCTCTGTGACTGCTGCTTGGTTAACGTTCCTGCTGTAGAAGATTCATCGCCGCCCGCAAATAATACGTTGGACTGTGAATCAAGAATTGTAATAGCTTCTGTTGTCGCATCACCTACCGCTGTTGCAACATACTGTGCTATACCTTCTGCCTGACCTTCTTCAAGAGGGTTTGAAAGCTTAAGCTTAACCGACGCAAATGTAAGCTGCTTTCTTGCTAAGATTGTTCCGTCATCGTTCGGGATTGAAAGATTAACCGTTGCTTCAACGATATTTTCAAATCCCATAAGATCTTCCGCAAGCTGCTTCTCTAAGAAAAGCTGATACTTCTTGGTCTTATCGGCTTCCGTTGTAGAAAAGCTTCCGTCGAGAACGTCTTCTATGGAATAACCTTCCGACTGAATCTTATTGGTACCGAGTAAATACTTGGCTGTTGTAAGGTCTTCCTGTCTTACCTTAAATGTGAGGCTGTCCTCACCAATCGTATAATCAATCGATGTATCCGAATCAAGAAGGTCCTTAATTGAGGCTGCCTCCTTGGTCGTATCCGCAATTACGAGAGTCACCATCTTCGGGCGTGAAATTACGACTGCCAGTATAGCAAGACATAAGATTGTCGACGCAGTTATTCCCGCTATAACAATCTGCTGCTTTCTCGTGAAATGCTTCCACCATTCTACAATTTTGTCCAGAATCTCTTTAATTTTCTCAGGCATGATAACCACTCCCTATGATATAACAGATTAAAACCTTCCTAAACCGATATATTCATCAGTTCCTTATATGCTTCTATAACCTTATCGCGAACAGCAATCGTATACTGTAATGCGATATTAGCTTTCTCCTGCGCGATCTGAAGATCGTGCGTATTATTGGAAAGACCGAGAGCAAACTTTATCTCCTGCTCTTCCGCCTTGTTCTGCAAATTGCTTGTCTCTTCAAGCATATCCTTGGCAGACTGAAAAATGGTCGCAAAGCTGTTGTCCTTAACTTCTGAGGCAGCTGAGCCTGCGGCTATCTTATTATACTGATTGGATATACCTCTAAGTGCATTTAATGCATCCATTTATTACTCCTCCTAGCTCTGCCCGAGAGTAAGACCGGTTGAAAGAATCGACTTGCTCGCTTCGAAAGCCGTTGCATTGGCTTCGTAAGAACGGCTTGTGTCAATAAGGTTGGTCATTTCGGTAACAATATTGACATTAGGATATGATACATATCCATTCTCATCAGCATCAGGATGAGAAGGATCGTAAGTCATAATGAAATCAGACTCATGGTCTTCCGTAAGAGAATAAACCTTAACACCGTTACCTACAGCACCATACTTGGTTCTTGCAAGATGATGTGTAAACGGCAATGTGTCCTTCTCCGTAAAAGTCACTACCTGACGTCTGTAAGGCGTACCGTTGGCAGTTCTTGTTGTATTGACATTGGCAATATTCTCGGCTATTACATCAGAACGAAATCTCTGTGCTGTTAAGCCGGATGCCGATATATTAAGCGATTGGAATACTGACATAGCTTTTCCTCCTATTTAAACACTACTTGATAGCGGACTTAATGCGGTTGAATTCCTGTCCCATACTCTGTATAAGACCCTTGTATACCAACTGATTGGATGCAAGTTCTACCTGTTCCGTCTCCGGATCGACATTATTCCTGTCAAGTCTGTATGAAAAGCCGTATGCTTCTCTGTCGATTCTTGATGATACCTGACCAAGTCTGCCTAAATTAACTTCCTTAATCTTATCATCCAGATAGATATATTTACTTTTGCCAAGCTCACGGGTGAGAACAGATTCGAAATCGACATCTTTTCTCTTATAGCCCGGTGTATCCTGGTTGGCGATATTGTTAGCAAGCACTTCATTACGTAAATAGCTTGCATCTGCAGCCTTATCCAACACGTTGATATAATCGTAAATTCCCGATTTTATCATAGGCCAATCTCCTTTCACCACTAAATATAGATATACTATCTCCTTATCTATTATAAAGAATATTGTAAAAAAGACAAGGGGTTTTTCCACTTTTTTAACATTATGTTGTGTATAATTTGAACGATGTCCACAATTTGTTGATTTTACGCATTTCAATTCGCACTAACTATATATAGTGGTTGTTGCGTTTTTATATAATCCCGAATTAATTAAAACCCCATGGGAATCACCTCCAAAAAAAGTACAAAAAAGGACTTACAGATTGCTCTATAAGTCCATTTAAATCTTCATTTCCATATGAAAAGCAAAATACGCTATTTCCTTGTGCTCTGCTTCTTAATGTTGGCTAATTCTTCAAATATATAATCGTTTAATACCTTAATATAAGTACCCTTCATACCGGACGAACGTGATTCGATAACTCCGGCACTTTCGAACTTTCTTAAAGCATTAACGATAACGGATCTTGTAATACCGACTCTGTCAGCGATACGGCTTGCAACAAGCACGCCTTCTGTTCTTCCAAGTTCATCGAATATATGAATAATTGCTTCAAGTTCCGAGAAAGAAAGTGTTGATACGGCTGATTTAACAACCTGTATCTTTCTGGTCTCTTCAGCATTCTCTTCATTAACCGAACGCATCATTTCAAGTCCGACAACGGTTGTACCGTACTCACTTAAAATGATATCATCAATATCGTAAGCCGAGCCCTCCTTATATATGAACAATGTTCCGAGTCTCTCGCCTGCTATATCTATCGGTGTAATAATTGCTTTATATGAGTTAATATTCTTAGATTCAAAACCAAGTGTCTGAAGATCGACATTTTCCTTTGTGGAAAGTATTCCGAGAAGTCTCTCGTTAAGCATTCCGTCTATGAATCCGCCTACTTCATCAACAATCAATTCTTTTATCTCATCATTTGCGGAACTTAAAGAAGTTCCTAAAACCTTACCTTTTTTACTTATTACAAGTACATTGGAATTCAAAATATCCGTAAGTACACTGCATATATCATTAAATACAACCTTTGAAGAATTGTTATTATGTAACAGCTTGTTAATCTTACGGGTCTTATCAAGCAGTTGTACGCTCATTTACATACCTCCATACGAATCCTATGCTACAAGTCGCTCGATTATAATATCACAGAATTTTCTGAAAATCAACAACTTTCACAGAATTCACAGAATGTAGATACTATTTTTCGCTTTTTTCACAAATGAAGCCACATTTCTCATCAGAGCAGATAAGTTTATTACCCTTGTAATACATCATCTTACCGCACTGCGGGCATTTCTCGGTGCTCGGGCGAGCCCATGACATAAAGTCACAATTCGGATAATCTTCGCATCCGTAGAAAAGTCTGCCCTTCTTGCTTCTTCTTACGACTATATCCTTGCCGCACTTAGGGCAGGTTACGTCAATCTTCTCAAGATAAGGCTTGGTAAACTTACATTCCGGGAATCCCGGGCATGCAAGGAATCTACCGTGAGGGCCGTATTTTATAACAAGCTGCTTGCCGCATTCAGGGCAGAATTCATCAGCCAATTCATCGGCAACATCAATCTTATCAAGTTCATCGTCCGCTTTCGCAACCATATCCTTGAAATCAGGATAGAAATCACGCATTACGCCCTTCCAGTCCTGCTTTCCTTCAGCTACATTATCGAGCTTTTCTTCAAGTTCTGCAGTAAATGTCTCGTCAACCACAGGTCCGAAGTAACCCGTTGTAATCTTATTAACTATCTCTCCGAGTTCTGTTACGTAGAGATTCTTGCCTTCTTTAGTAATATATCTTCTTGCAATAATTGTCGAAATTGTCGGAGCATATGTACTCGGTCTTCCGATACCGTGCTCTTCAAGCGCTTTTACAAGAGTAGCTTCAGTATAATGCGGAGCGCTCTGTGTAAAGTGCTGCTCAAGATTAACCTCGTTAAGCTTAAGAGAATCACCTTCTTTAATAGAAGTAATTGCTTTCTCCTTCTCTTCTATATCCTCGACATCATCGTCATAGATTGCTCTGAAACCGGCAAATACCATCTTCTGAGAAGATGTGGACATCGTCATATCATCAACTTTAATCTTAAGAGAATAGGTCTCGTATACTGCATCTGCCATTCTGCTTGCAAGGAAACAGTTATATATAAGCTGATAAAGTCTGTACTGGTCTCTTGATAACGAATCCTTAACAAGTGCCGGAGTTCTGTTGATATCGGTAGGTCTTATCGCTTCGTGCGCATCCTGCACCTTATTCTTCTGCTTATTATTAGCGTTACCTGCAGTAAGATAAGCTTCGCCGTACTTTTCCTTAATATACTCGTTAGATGCCTTGATTGCCTCATCGGATATACGTGTGGAATCCGTACGAAGATATGTAATAAGGCCGACTGTGCCTTCGCCCTTGATATCTACGCCTTCATAGAGCTGCTGAGCAATACGCATGGTCTTCTGTGTAGCATAATTAAGTCTTTTAACAGCTTCCTGCTGTAAAGTACTTGTTGTAAAAGGAAGCGGCGCCTTCTTGGTCTTGCTGCCCTTTTTAACTTCGGTTACTTTAAGAGCGGACTTTTCAATCTTCTTCTTAATATTAAGCGCGTCCTTCTCTGTCTTAATGCCATCATCCTTAGTGCCTGTCATAACCTTGGCATTAAAAAGTGTCTTACCTGCCGCAAGATCTGCGGATACCGTCCAGTATTCTTCAGGTATAAAAGCTTCAATCTCCGCTTCTCTCTCACATACCATCTTCAAAGCTACGGACTGAACACGGCCTGCGCTTAATCCGCGCTTAACTTTAGCCCAGAGAATCGGGCTTATCTTATATCCTACAATTCTGTCCAATGCTCGACGAGCCTGCTGCGCATCGACAAGGTTCATATCTATCTCACGGGGATTCTTGATTGCTTCCTTAACTGCAGTCTTGGTAATCTCGTTAAAGCTTATTCTGTATACCTTCTTATCTTCAAGCTTAAGCGCAAATATAAGATGCCACGAAATAGCCTCTCCCTCACGATCGGGGTCGGTTGCGAGATATATCTTATCAGCCTTCTTAGCTTCTTTTCTAAGCTTGGCAAGTACATCTCCCTTTCCTCTTATAGTAATATACTTAGGCTCATAATCATGTTCCACATCTATACCTATGGTAGACTTCGGAAGGTCGCGCACATGTCCGTTGGAGGCAACGACTTCATAAGTATTACCCAAAAATTTCTTAATTGTTTTCACCTTAGCAGGCGACTCTACGATAACAAGGTTCTTAGCCACGGTTAAACTCTCCTGATATATTGGTTCATAAAGTACTCTGACGCGTACCCCTTGGCCCGGAGTGCTGCAAGTACATTAATAACCTTAGTCAATGATAACCCCGATTCCCGGCTTAATTCATCAAGTCCCTTTGGGGTCAACCGTAGACAACTATACAACAAAGATTCTTCTTTTTCAAGTATGATTTTATTATCTTCGGAAGATACTCTCTCACATCCCTTAAGCTCAAGATCCGTAAGAAGTTTCTCAACGGATGCTATGCAAAAAGCGCCTTCCCGTATAAGTTCATCCGTCCCCTGAGACAGTTCGTCTGTAATTCTTCCGGGAAGTGCATACAAGTCTTTCCCTTGATCCATGGCATAATTGGCGGTAAGAAGTGAACCCGACTTACGCCTTGCTTCTATTATAATAATCGCATCGGATAAAGCGCTTATAATGCGGTTTCTCTGTGGAAACATACCCGGCAACGGCTCTTCTTCTATATAATGTTCAGATATAATTCCTCCTCCGTTCTCAAGAATTCTGTTATATAGCCCGGCATTTTCCCTTGGATATATAACGTCTACGCCTCCTGCAAGCACTGCAAAAGTTCTCCCTTTACCGTTTAAAGCTCCTTCATGAGAATACGCATCAACTCCTCTTGCCATTCCGCTTATTATCTCAGCCCCGGCTTCCGCAAGTGACTTTCCTATACTTCTTGCCGCACTCATACCGTACGGCGTGCACATCCTTGCCCCTACCATACCGACTTTCTTCTTATCCTTTGAAGGAAGATTACCTTTTACATAGATTCCCGCGGGTGGAAGCGCTATGAATCTTAAAAAATCAGGAAAAACATCATCATCTCTTCCTATATATCTTACATTCTTCTCCTTTAATCTGTCCCATTTCTTCCATATATAGTCATCATCTTTCAGAGCTTTTTTAATTGAATTAATCTCTTTCGGCGTAAGACTCTGGCATCTGTACAAAGCAAGTTCATCCGCTTCCTTTAGCGCTTTAATCGAAGGAAACTCCGAGAATATCTCATCCATATGCATGATTCCTATGCCCTTAATCTGCGACAGATAAAAATACTTGTTCATTTCTTCTCACCCCAGTATCTTTCCATTATTCCCCTGTACAAAAGCGCTTCATTAAGGTCATCGAGAATGATTTCGTCACGACCCGCCATATCCGCAATGGTTCTTGCAACCTTTAAAGTCCTATGATATGCTCTCGCACCAAGCTTCATATTATTGTAGATATCTTCCATATAATCTTTTAACTCGGGTGTAAGCGAACAGTATTTCTTAATCTCTTCAATGGTAAGTTCCGAATTATAACTAAAATTATGCTTAACGTAACGCTTTTTCTGTCGTTCTATAGTCTTCGTAACTCTTTCTCTTATCTCTTCCGAACTCTCCGCCTTTTCTTCCGATTCCATATCCTTAAACTTCACCTCATCAACTTCAACGCATATATCTATCCTGTTAAGTAAAGGCCCGCTTATCTTATTAAGGTAGTTTTCTATCTGAACCTTAGTGCACTTACACCGGTTTAAATCGGGATAAAAGCCGCAAGGGCAGGGATTCATCGCAGTAACTAAAGAAAAATGTGCCGGAAAGTCAAAAGTCCCGGTCGCACGAGTTATTCTTATCTGTTTCTCTTCCAGCGGCTGTCTTAATACTTCAATGGTCTGACGCTTAAATTCAGGGAGTTCATCAAGAAATAACACTCCATGATTGGCAAGACTTATCTCACCCGGTCTTATAGGATTACCACCACCCACAAGCCCTGCAGTTGATATGCTGTGATGCGGAGCTCGAAAAGGTCTTTTGTTGGCAAGCTCGTCTTCATCATTAAGAAGTCCTGCTACCGAATATACGCTTGCAACATCCAAAACCTCATCTTCCGATAATTCCGGCAGAATCCCGCTCATAGCATTGGCTATTAAGGATTTGCCTGTACCCGGCGGACCTATCATAAGAAGATTATGCATGCCGCTTGCAGCAACTTCGCATGCTCTTTTAAGCATTATCTGACCTTTTATATTGCAAAAATCGGTAATTCCATTATTATTATCCGAAGCATAATGCAAAACCTTAGCTTCGTTAAGCTTAAAAAAGCCATCATCTTCCTGTGAATCAGGTGAAAACGAAGCAAGACAGTCAATAACTTCTTTAAGCGAGAGTGCAGGCAACACTTTAATCCCGGGTAACTTATATGCTTCGGCACGATTCTCATACGGCACAACAAAATATTCGTATCCTTGCTTGGATGCTTCAATAAGCATAGGCAAAATACCGTTAATGCCCTTAACTTCTCCTTTTAAGCTTAATTCCCCCGCAAAGAAAATCTTATCAATATGTTCACATTTAAGAAAAGCATAAGCCTGCAGTAATGCGAGTGCGCAAGGAAGATCGTATCCCGTACCTGATTTCTTAAAATATCCCGGAGATATATTCATTGTTATTCTCATAGGCTGAAGATGATACCCAAGCTGTCTTATTGCACTTAAGATTCGTTCTCTTGCCTCTTTCACTTCGCCGGATAAATATCCTACCATATTAAACATAGGCAAACCGTCTGCAACTTCGCATTCAACACGACAGATGATGCATTTCATTCCCTGCATCATTGCAGTAATAGCACTTCCGAGCAAAAAAGACCTCCTTAATCCCACATAGTATCTCTCAAAAGGAAATAAGATGACGAATGTCACCCATAACGAACAAGTAAAACATATCATATATTCAGAAAGCTTTAAAGCGAATAAATTATAAAATTTTTATAAAATTCAGCTTTTTCGTGATACAATAAAACTAAAATTTGAATGGATATAAGGAAAAATGAATCGAACGATAAGCTATAATCTTCAAAACGAAGATTATAAAACAATAATTGAATTTCTAAAAGAAAAAGGATACTCTATTCCTTTACTTCAGAAGCTGAAAGCCAACCCATGTGATGTTATATGTGATGGCGAACCGGGCTTTTTGAACAGAGAAATTAAAAATAGAATTAACTTAACAACGGTAATTCGTGAATATGAAAAATCAGATTTTATTCCGTCAAATATTCCTCTTGATATCCTTTGTGAAGATGAAGATCTTATTATAATCAATAAAGATAAAGACATGCCGATACACCCTTCGATAAAACACCGCGAAGGAACACTGGCCAATGCCCTAAGCTATTACTATAGAAATGAAGATTCACCGTTTGTATATAGATGCATAAACCGTCTCGACAAGAACACAACAGGAATAACAATAATAGCCAAGAATCCGCTCTCATCAGCTATCCTTTCGAGGCAGATGAAGACTGACAATATTCACCGAATCTACTATGCCGTTGTACGTGGCATTATAGATAAAAAGGGAATCATAGATGCTCCTATTGCAAGGACTTCCGACTCAATCATTACAAGAGAAGTCAACTTTCAAACCGGTCAGAACGCAATAACCGAATACGAACCTATTGAATCAGCCGGTGGTAATACATTAGTTAAATGTAGACTTAAGACAGGTCGTACTCATCAGATCAGAGTGCACATGGCTTATATAGGCCATCCTCTTGTGGGCGATTTCTTATACGGTAAGGAAGAAAATACCGGTGTTAACGGACGCCAGCTCTTACATGCCGGAGAAATCGAGTTTACCCATCCGATAACCTGCAAGAATATGCATATAACCGCGCCGTTACCTGCCGATTTCGGTTCCTTTCAATATGTATTGCCTTAATTCACAAATTAAAGTATAGTATTAATAGTTATTAATTTTAAAGCGAGGTATAACATGAACGATAATAAGAATAATAATGAAGTACTCGATGATGACGTATGCGTAACTCTCACACTTGATGACGGATCTGAGGTTGAATGTGAGATTCTCACAATCTTCGATCTTGGTGAGCAGAGCTATATCGTACTCGAGCCTTCCGAAACAGCCAATAACCCGGATGCCGAAGAAGCTGAAATCTTCGTATACAGATATTTTGAAGACGAAAACGGCAACTATTCTCTCGAGAATATCGTAGATGATGAAGAATACGAAGCAGTATCCGATCGTCTTGACGAGCTTATGGATGAATCATATTACGACTCACTCGACGAAGATTAATATGTATTAATTATTTCAATTCATTTATGAAACCTGATGCTTTGGTTTCGCGGCCGTTAGCAGTTGCAAAGTATGAAAGCATCAGGTTCTTTTTTGCCCTGGTCATTGCAACATACAAAAGTCTTCTCTCCTCTTCAATTCCGTTTTCTCCCGAAGCTTTATTTATAGGCATTAATCCCATATTTAAATCCGGAATATATACATTGTCAAATTCCAGTCCTTTGCTTTCATGCATAGTTAATACATTTAAAGAATTAAATCCGCAATTTTTTCCCACGATATATGCCTTATCTATTTTTGCAGCTGCATCGGAAAAAGAATTACAATCCTCAAGGCATAAATTAATACTATTTTTAAGTTCATTAAAAAATCTCTCAAAATCAGCTTCTTCTTCAAACTCAGATTTTAACATATTAACAAACCCTTTATTTCCGACAATTGTAAAAAACACGATTTTCGGATTCAATTTTTCGCAAAAATCTATCATATTGATATATTCAGTGACTTCACGAGCTTCCTCCTCTTCATTGCAGCTCTTGCATATATCCGGCCAACATTTTAAATCTTCTTTTCTTTTAGGCATAAAATACGGAGATATATTGCCTCCGAAAAGATTCATACTAAGTGCAATATCTTCCGCAATATAATGTCCCGATAAAACCCTATAAAATGCAGCTATACCTTTATATACTTTGGGCTTTTTACCTCCTCCTTTTCCTGATAAATACGAATAAAATGCCATTTCTTCAAGAAATTCATCCTTTTGTATATTGGTTCTAAATAAAACAGCAGTATCTTCCGGATTGTATCCAAATTTAATTATCTCGCTTAAGATTCTCTTATACTGCGCTGCCTGATCCTTATAGACTCTAATCATTACATTTCCGGTATTTTCTTCAACCGGCTTCATAACTTTTGGCATTCTTTCCTTATTCTCTGTAATAAACTTATTGCAAAACGCGATAATCTTAGGTGTACTCCTGTAATTAATATCAAGATATACCGTTTCCGCATCCTCGTAGCACGAAAGAAACTTCTTCATTATGTCAGGTGTTGCTCCCCTGAAGCCGTATATCGATTGATCATCGTCTCCCACCACAAAAATGTTATGAGAATTTTCCGCCAACATCCTTATTATTTCAAACTGAACTTCATTTGTGTCCTGATACTCATCCACCAGAATATAAGAAAATAAACGCTGCCACTTTTCAAGAATCCTTTTATTATCAAGAAAAATCCTTCTTACTTCATATAGCATATCGTCATAATCCATATATTCATATTTTCTCTTATATTCCTGAAGAGTATCGTAAAAGTATCTAAGTCCCTCTTCCGATTGAAATACTCCGCTACTAATTATATCACCATTAAATTTCTTTCCCATTTCCACGGAAATCGACATGTCATATAATAATTTGCAAATATATTGCACTGTTTCCTCATCAAGCTCCGATATACCGAACTTTTCCAATATAAGTCTTTTAATTATCTTATTCCGTTCCGATTCGCTTAAAATATTAATGGATTTACTTTGACGATAGTCAGAAAGTATGCTGTAACACAATGAATGTATTGTTGAAAAACGACCTTGTGAAGGTTTTTTTGAAAGCATCTCATACCGCTCTTTCATATGAGCAGCCGCTTTTTTAGTAAAAGTTAAAACCAGGATTTTATTCTCGGGAATCCCATATTCACTCACCAGATTGAACACCCGTTGGCATAAAGTTGATGTCTTGCCTGAGCCGGGTCCGGCGATTACAAGCATCGGGCCATCCTTATGACGGATAGCCCTTTGCTGAGACTTGTTATAGTTCATATTGTAATCTTAGCTTATCTATTTGATAAAAGCTCTATTCCTTTTCTTATTCTCTTTAAAGACTCATCTTTTCCAAGAAGTGCCATAAGTTCTGTAGCTCCGCCCGGTGTCATCTGCTTGCCGGATACAGCGGTTCTTATCGGCCACATAACATATCCATTCTTATACTCATTCTTAGCTACATAATCGCAAAGCATGGTATATAAGGCATCGTTGGAGTAATCTTCCTGTGCCTCAAGTAAAGGAAGCACCTCTTTTAAAACTTTCAAAGATGAATCCATATCGGTCTTCATCTTCTTATGCTCATACATTGCAAGATCGTACTCAGGAAGCTCCTGTAAGAAATCAATATGCTCTCTTATATCAGGGAATACCTCGATTCTTGTCTTAACCATCTCGGCAATCTTCTTAAAGTCCATATCTTTCTTGATAACTTCCTTGATATAAGGCAATGCCATCTCATAGAACTTATCAAAGTCCATCATCTTAATGTATTCGCCGTTCATCCATCTTAACTTCTGAATATCGAATACTGACGGTGACTTATTGATTCTGTGATAATCAAACTTCTCAATAAGCTCATCAAGTGAGAAAATCTCTCTGTTATCTTCAGGGCTCCATCCGAGAAGGGCAATGTAATTTACGATTGCTTCACTTAAGAATCCCTGCTCTATCAAATCTTCAAATGAAGAATGACCTGAACGCTTAGATAACTTCTTATGATTCTCATCGGTTATAAGAGGAAGGTGAATATATGTCGGAACTTCCCAGCCTAAAGCTTCATAAAGTCTTACATACTTAGGTGAAGATGAAAGGTACTCGTTACCTCTTACAACGTGTGTAATATTCATTGTATGATCATCGATTACGTTAGCGAAGTTATAAGTCGGATAGCCGTCTGACTTAATAAGAATCATATCATCAAGTTCAGAGTTATCTACAGTTATATCTCCGTATAACTCATCATGGAAAGTGGTTGTTCCTTCGGTCGGGTTATTCTGTCTTATAACAAAAGGCTTACCTTCAGCAAGATTCTTCTCAATCTCTTCCTTGCTTAAGTGGAGACAATGCTTATCGTATACGGTAATCTCCTTGCCATCCACAACGCTTGTCTTTAATGTCTCAAGTCTCTCCTTATCGCAGAAGCAATAATAAGCCTCGCCCTTTTCGATTAATTCCTTGGCATACTTCATATAGATACCGGTCTTCATACGCTCGGACTGAACGTAAGGGCCGTATCCGCCGTCCTTATCAGGACCTTCGTCATGCTTTAAGCCTGTCTTTTCAAGGGTTCTATAGATAATCTCCGTCGCACCTTCGACGAATCTCTCCTGATCGGTATCCTCAATACGAAGCATAAAGTCTCCGCCCGCATGCTTCGCAATCAAAAACTCATACAAAGCCGATCTTAAGTTACCGACGTGCATTCTTCCTGTCGGACTCGGCGCATATCTTGTTCTTACCTTCATAATAATCTCCTGCTTTCTATAGAAAATTCAATATCAATAATATAATAAAAGCTCTAAACTTTCAATGATTATCTTAACGCATTTTACTTACCGCATAATCGATTATCCTTGCTGCAATTTCTTTCTTAGAAAGAATCGGCAATTCTTCGCTGTAATCCTTAGCGATTAAAGTTACTATATTAGTATCGCTCTTGAATCCCGCGCCCTCCTGTCTAAGAGAATTGGCAACAATTAAATCTGCATTTTTCTTTACAAGTTTTTCTTTTGCACGGTTTACAAGGTCTTCTGTCTCCATACAGAAACCGCATAAGAATTGAGAATCCTTCTTGTCTTCACCAAGAGTCTTCAATATATCCGTAGTTCTTTCAAGCTTAATCTCCATATCGTTATCGGCTTTCTTAATCTTCTCCGTTGCAGGATTTGCCGGTCTATAATCAGCAACGGCAGCCGATAAGAAGAAGTAATCGATTTTATCTTTAATTTCAAAAGTCTTCTCTGCCATCTCTGCGGCAGAATTAACTCTTAACATATTAACAAAAGGAACATCCGGTAATGCAGTCGGTCCCGAAACAAGATATACTTCAGCACCGCGTAACATCGCATTTTCGGCAATGGCATAGCCCATCTTGCCCGAAGAATGATTGGTTATATAACGAACCGGATCGATTGCTTCCTGGGTAGGTCCTGCTGTTACAAGCACCTTCTTACCCGTAAGATCTTTCTTGCAAGCAATTTCATGCATTATATAGGATAAAAGTTCTGACGGTTCAGGCATTTTTCCCGCGCCCACATCTCTGCAGGCTAAGAATCCTTCCGCAGGATCGATTATATGCATACCGTAAGACTTGCACTTTTCTAAATTATCCTGAACGATTCTGTTCTCATACATTGCCGTATTCATTGCAGGCGATATATATATCGGAGCTCTCATAGCCAAAGCTACCGTTGAAAGCATGTCATCCGCAATACCATTGGCAAGCTTACCGATAATATTGGCAGACGCCGGTGCTATCATCATAATATCAGCCTTCTGACCGAGTGATACATGTTCGACTTCGTAATTAAAGTTCCTGTCAAACGTATCAACCACGCACTTATTTCTCGTTAATGTCTCAAACGTTATCGGATTAATAAAATTTGTCGCATTCTGTGTCATTATAACATGCACATCCGCATGCAATTTAACGAGCGCACTCGCAAGATTCGCAATCTTATACGCAGCAATCGAACCCGTAATTCCCAAAACAACTGTCTTACCCTTTAACATATGGTTATCACTCCTTATATGACGATTCTAGGCAATATCACCCGTGATTCTGTTAACAGTCTCTATGATACCTCTTACTTCCGCATTGAGCACATTTTGCTCCGTAGTAAGCTTCTCAACAACATTCTTGGTATCTCTTACCGTATCGATAAGTTCACCCATACGAAGTCGCACATTCTGCCTCTTCTCAAGATGCGCATGCTTAACTTCAACCATTTCCTTAGGGTCGAGCAATGCGTCTACCTGATAAGGCCATGTAATTGCGTCATACAGGTTATAACTTCGTAAAAGCTCTACCATTGCATTTCTGTAATACTCAAGGTCTTCATTGGCTTCAATAAGGCGTTCTCTGTCTTTTTTTGCCTCAAGATACTTCTGCCAGTCAGCCGCCAGATCGTCCGCAGACTTGGTATTATACTTATCATGCGCATAATCAACCGCATTGGTTATATTGACATACTTAAGCTTAACCGAATTCTGTATCTCGACTGCTTTATTGTAATTAACGTTACACTGCAAAATGTCCCGCTTATTGTTCTGCATACGCCATAATATACCACATTCCGCAACACCCGATATAAGCGCTATAATAAGTGCCAGATGAACTTTCTCGCCGCCGTACAGATTCATAAGGCAGAAATATACGATTGCTGCGCTTCCTATAAGCAAGATAAGCAAAAATGAAAACTTTTTTAAAGTATTCTGCTCATCATTGATAGCAGACTTCTCATACGCCCATTCAATCTTCTCACCGTCAAGATATTCCATATCCTTCTTCATGACAGCCTGCGTATGCTCGTTTTCTCTTAATCTTTCGATTGCCTTAGGTATATCATCCTCGTAGCTATCCAAAGCATTATATCTTGAATCCGGAATCTTACCCAGGGTCTCCATCATATCCTTCTTGGCTTTATTAAGATTAACGATATTATTGGCAATATCAAGAAGCTTATTATGGTCTTCCTCGTCCATCGTCTCAATAAGCTGGATATCGGTAAGATATGATGTGAGCGTCGCATATTCCTTCTTAAGGTCTGAAAGTTCCGTCGCAGACTTCGTCATCTGCTCGCACTGTTCGACAACATACCTTTTAACGAAATCAATATCCTTCAATCGTTCCGATGAAAGAATATCGGCTTCGTATCTGTCCGTTACTTCCTTAAGTTTCTTTTTTTCTTTTCTTTTCTTAAAGAATCTGAGGCACATTACATTGTACTCCTTAGGTAATTAGTAGTTCTTTCCTGTATTTCTTTCTGTCTTAAGCCTCTCGTCTCCGACAGTTCAAGCATATGTACGAAGTTATCGTTCTCGTAAGGCTTAACTTCCGATGCAAGCAAATCCTTGGCATATTCGACAAAATCAACCGCTTCCAAAGTATCCTCGTTACCCGAATAACTGTATGCCATCTTAAAGCACGACGAAGCCTCATCAAAATGAAACAGGTAAGCATAAGCAATACCTAAGTTATGCCATACAGCAACGAGGAAATTCTCCTCTCCGGGCTCGTACGGATGTGAATCGAGAATTCTTCTGTACTCAAGAATCGCCGAGTGGTAACGGCCTCTGTCGAGCATCTGATCCGCCAGCATCTTCCGTCTCTCGTATTCCTTCTTGTCCTCAAGCCTTCTGATACTCTCGGTGAATTCCTGCTTTTCCTCATCGGTAAATGTATTAACATACGGCAAAAGCGCCTCAATATACATTATCAAAGTGCCCTTACCCTTAATAATCTGCGTAAGCTTCTCGGCAAGCATTCCCTCGCCCTGCTGTCTTATCCAATATACGAAGTCAGGTTCCATTATACTGTTATCTATAAGAATCCTGTTCTTCCTGTAATAGTAGAAAAGCTCTTCCAAGGAGTAAAAGTTATAATCAAGGCTTCTCACATGATACGGATGGTCCGACATCGATATCGGACAATATATGAATCTGGACATCTTTACTCCTTTCTTAATTCTACATTATATTTTATGTCTAAAACTATATTCCCTCATTTTCGCTCTTACCGAGCATAATCTCATATTCCCAGGAAAGTCCTAAATCCTTTTCTATCTCTCCAAAAGGTAAGGTCTTAATACTTATAAGAATTCTCTCAGGGCTTTGCGCCTTACCGAAGACACGAAGTCTCGTCGTAAGATTCTCGCTTATTGCAAGTCCCTTTAATGGGAAAGTATATTCCTTAATATCCCCGCCCTTAATAGGCTTACAGTATATCGTAATATCAGGCTCTTCATCAGGAACAACGATTACATCCATAGCTCCGTACGCATCCTGATAATTATATCCCGCCGAAATAAGCGGCTTAAGCTTGAAATCGCCCTTGTTAAATACCTTAAGGCATATGTTATAGAGCATATTGCTACCACCCATATATAGGTATTCAGGCTGATTCTTGAACTTACGCCTTATAATCTGACCGTAGTAACAAGCGCCCTTTGTAAAAAGGTTCATACCGAAGAATACTCTTCTTCCGGCACATAATCTGCTCTTCGACCTGTTCATCCAGTCCCCGTCGAATCCGTCTCCGACAAGAAATACAGAAGATGTAATTCTGTCACCCAAGATATCATCAAGCGCTTTTAAGAATACGCCGTCCTTATGCTCTTTCAGCTCCTCTTCGGTCATATTAAGCTCATCCGACATATGGCTTAAAGAAGGAAACTGTAATTCTGATACCTTAACAACGATAGGCGTTATCCTCGTATCCTTCTTAAGAACATATAACCTCAATGAATTATTCCAGTAATCCATAAGGATTGACTCATGCAAAGTAAGTGAAGGCTCCTGATTCATCGCATAATAGCAGAAGCACTCCTGCTTAGAGCAGATTTTTACGCGATCTTTAGCTATAGACAATGACTCCATTATCGAAAGAAGTGTATTCGTCTGCATCTGCGTCGCATGGTCTATACAGATAATAAAGTAATCCTTCTCCTTATCAAGAGATACGGATGAGGCCATTGTAAGCACTTTTCTTATATACAAGGATAAAAGCTCTGTCGCCTCGTATTCTTCATTCTCTACAATGATTTTCTCTTTTCTGAAGGCCTTGCTTAAGATACCCTTAATCGGATTACTTAATTTCAAAGCATCTTCACCGATAAACCACTGAGAGATACCGGTCTTTTTCCCGACAACGGTAGGAATAAGATACTCTTCCGTTCCCGGATGCGTACTTATCGAGACAGGTTCTTCCATAGAGTCTCTGAAATAACTTATTTGGCTGTAATACTCAGATAAATCCAATCCGAAATAGGTAATCTCTTCCATTTCCAGTTCCTTCCGGGGTTACTTTCTCTTCAAGCGCTTATCCGCTTCGGCAAGCAGCATATCGTAACGCTTCTTCTTGCTCTCATACAGCGACAATTCGCCTAACTGTTCAGAAATTATAAGGTCATTTAATATTTCAAACCTTGTACTTTCCTTCAAAGGTCTTATATCCATATTGGAGATTTCACCGCTTGATTTAATCTCCACCTGGTAATCATTGCTTTCACTTATGTAATACTGTACCGAATCTCCGTAGAAAAGCACGAAATCCTTAACAAATATGCCCTCGTACATCTCCGTCATCTGCTCTTTGACAAATGCGGTATCTTCGTTGTCATGACCTCGAAGAACCCTGTAACGAAGATATACCTGTCGTCCCGGATTCGTTCTGTACTCCAATATCTTCCTTCCGTCACGTGGAAAATCTACCGTTGCAGCCTTCGGAATCTCATTAAAGAAAGCGAAATCGTAGCCCTTTAACGTAAAGAAATCGTAAAGTTCCTTAATAATATCGATTTTATCCGACTCGGTCTCCGTAAGATACTTAAGAAGCGCCAATTTCTCGCATGTATTAAGCTTCATCTTATGCTCGTACATCTCAAGAAGCTGCATCATCGTTAGCTGATTATACATAGATTCCTTAACAAGATACTTATACGCATGATAAGATAGATATGCATCAAGTACAAGCTTCTTACCACCCTGCTCTATGTAATTCCTTAATATTTCTTCGTTCTTTGGAATATATACTTCCGAATAAATCATCTGAACAAGGAGACGCTCAGAAAGCTCAAAAGTATTAATCTCGTATTCATTGGCTGCAATCCATAAGTCATAAAGCTTATCCGTCGCGCCGTACATGTACTTACAAAGGTAAGTAAGCACCACTTCATTGTACTTACCGCGTAAGAATGCATTGGTACAAAGCCCTATCAGATAATCATCCGCCTCATAATTACGCGCAATTATCTCGTTAGAGCACAGAATCAGCATTAACGATGGGGCAATCTGATTGCATCCGTAATGCACGATTACATTAAATGCCTTGTCGTAGAAGCCTCTTGTTACCAAAAGCTCCGTAGCAAGGATTCTTAGCTGCTCATCAAGGCCCTCGAAATCAAGCGACTTAAGATACTCGTCAAGAAGCTCTATTCTCTCGGTTCTGTAATAAAAGTCTATTATCTGCGGACGAAGCATGTGCTTGTAATCATCCGTAATAACATTAGATGACAACAATATATTAAGATAACTCAAATCATTATCCGTAAAGTCCATCTGCTCGCTGTCCGACTTCCAGATAGAATCGATGTAATGAATAAGATACGGCATCTGTTCAGGCGCAACCTTTAAGCACTTCTTAGTCAAAGCATCAGATCTTATAAGAATCTGGAGATCGTAGTCAATACCGTATATGTACCTGTTGCCGAAAGCATCTTCAAATGCAATTAAGTGCTCTTTCGAATATATCGGAAGATATGCCACACCGTCAATTATCGGATATGACATCTCTTTGTTGGTCTGTCTGTGAATACAGACTACGCGTTTTAAATAGGGCTTATCGAATATAATAAGCTTGTGAATATATAAAAGCGGCGATAATGCTCTTGAAAGCTCATGGGTAATCGAAACCTCCTTAAGGTAGTGCTCGTAGATTACCGCAAGATTCTCATCAAGGTGACCCGCATATATCTGCTCAACCGCAAACTCTTCTATCTCAGGCCAACACTTAAGATATATCTGCTCCTGCTTATCGCGGTTATTAATCATTCCCGCATACACAATCGCCTTATGCTTATAAGGAAGATTGGTCTTAAACTGGAAATAATAAGACACCATCTTGGGATAAGCTTCCCTTACATTATTCGGTGCAGACATAATATATGCCTCGAAAAGTCCGGGAATATTAAGCTCACGCTCTATCGCCATAAGGTAGTATTTATTCGCTTTTCTGTCGTAATGCTCTTTTCTTATAAGCATCTTGCAAAGCGCAATCAGGATTCTGTCACTGTCGAATCTGTCAAAGCCTTCAATAAGTACCGGAATAAGTGACTTATTATAGAGATTGTCCATAGATATCATATCCGAAAGCATAAGAATCATCTCTTTTTGCATAAGTCCGTACTTTCTGATAAAGCAGAACAATCTAACCTCGAAAGCTCCTACCTCTTCAAGCACCGATACGTTATCCTTCAAGATGTGATAAGCCTCCGCAAGGAGCATAGGGCTCGACTGATGGTTCATTACACGGTCTTTAATGGCTCTGTACTTTCTAAGCGGCGAATCTTTAAAGCTTTCATCAAGAAATAAAAGACAATAGAATAAAAGCTCGTCACGCTCGGATTCCTTATATAAAGTTTTAATCTTATCCGCAACCTTCTTAATATAGGCAGGTTCACGATTCAAGAATGTCGTTACATATAAATAATAACCGTAAATATCCGAAGGAGCGCTTAAGAAATCATTCTTGTATTGATCAAGAACCCACTGCGCTTCCTTAGGTCTGTTGCTGACTGAGAAGACCTGTGCCTTAAAAAGCCAGAGTAACAGCGTATCTTCCGAGATAGATATGGCATGATCCAAGATCATAAGCATCTTTGTAGAGAACGATGCCGTCATAATGCGCCCTACGCGGTAATCTATATAAGTACTCATAAGATTAAAGACTGTTTCCTGCTTATCGAGAAGCTCGCTCTTCTCTTTCTCACGATTCTTATTGGCATGGACTATAATATTAAATACAAATTCAAATCTTCCGGAATTAATCTTAATTCTGCCGTAGTTCATACCGGCATGAAGTTTCTCTATATCAAGGAAAAATGGAATCTTTAAAGTTGAACCTATAAAGTCCTCATTGTAGAAGTGTCCTCTCGGAAGTACTATAAAACCCACATCCGTTCTTACATCCACTTCGGCAAATCCATACGCAGACTTTTTTAATTCAATAATCTCTCTTATGCTTTCCGTCGGATTCTCATAGTAAAGGTCCTCGAAATCAGTGGTTAATACCATCTCTTCCTTATACCCAAGAAGTGTAAAGAGCTCTTCCATATTATGAAGAGTTGTCTTCTCATAAGAAAGTAAGCGTGCTGCTAAGCTTGCCTTCTGATTCTCCTTATCAAGTACGGAATTAAACATAGGTGACGAGAAGAAAGAAAAAGCGCTCGACTGGTCCTTTTTTGCAGCATCAAGAAAACTTTCAAGAGAGTCGATCGTCGCATCACCTATCTTAAAGAAAGCTCTTCTTGTCTCAACAACAAAAGGAAGGCTATATTCATTCTTGTTAAGAACAATGTAGAAATCACCCTTCTGAATATCGCCTCTTATAAGACCATCGGTATGAAACCTGTATTCGATTGTAGCGCATGTGCCCGAAAACTGCGGCTCTTTTAACTCCATACGCGGATTATTGGAATATACAATACCGCGCATATTAATGCCATTGGTGCTCTCTATGGTAAAAGCTCCCTTAAGATCTTCTCCTTCGGTTGCCGTAAGCATCAGCCTGTCATCCGAAAGCTTAATCTTCGGACCCTCATATTCAAATACGCCTGCAGACAAATCCTGCATTCTTCTTCTCATATCCGTACCTGTTGATTTTTAAGCATTTATTGCTATAATGATTAGTGGAACAAATGGGCATACTTCACCTATTAATCCAATAATAATTATATACAAATTCAAGCATTCGTGCAACAATTTAGGGAATGTAAGGTGACTTATAATGGAGAAAAAGAAAGCATTTCACGGAAGTGATCTTGAGTTAATCGAGAAAGAATTCGGTGTTAAAAAAGAGAATATAATCAACTTTGCCGCTAACGTTAATCCTATGGGTATATCCCCTCTTTTAAAAGAGGAATTAACGAAGCATATCAATGTAATCGAAACCTATCCGGACAGAAATTATACGGATTTACGCGCGTCAATCGGCAAGTACTGCGCTTGTAATCCGGAATATATAACAGTAGGCAACGGCTCAACCGAGCTTATAAGCCTTATGGCGCAGTTTATTCATCCTGAAAAAGCTCTTATCATAGGACCTACGTATTCGGAATACGGCCACGAAATCGGCCTTTCCGGCGGAAGTATCACTTACTTTGAATTAAAGGAATCCGAAGATTTCAGACTTAATATTGAAGCGCTTTTCACAGAATTGCAGAAGACTCACTATGACATGCTCGTAATCTGTAACCCTAATAACCCAACCTCAGGCATAATCTCACAGGATATATTGTCTCTTATCATGCAGCTTTGCAAGGACCTTGGTACCTTCATTATGATAGACGAGACCTATATGGAGTTTTCAAGAAACGAAGCTTGCGCTTCTGCTGCTCCGCTTACTGAACGATTCGATAACTTCATCGTTCTTCGCGGCGTATCGAAGTTTTTCGCATCCCCCGGACTTCGTCTCGGCTATGCAATCACGCAGAACAAAGAGTTACTTCACAAGATAAGAACCGAGCAAAATCCATGGTCTGTTAACTCAATAGCCGCACTTGCCGGTACCGTTATGTATAACGACAGCGAATATATCAGGAAAACCAAAGAATTCATGCACGAGGAACAGACCAGGCTTTACGACGTATTCAACGCTTCCGGTAAGTATAAGCCATATCCGGCAGATGCAAACTTCATCCTTTTAAAAATCTTAGATGAAAAGCTCGACGCAGCAAGCTTATTCGAACTTTGTATACGCAATAACTTTATGATACGTAACTGTGATTCCTTCCCGTTCTTAAGCGACCGCTTCATCCGCTTCTGCTTTATGAATCGCGAAGACAACGATAAATTAACGGAGCTTTTACTTAACGCATAATCTTATACATAAAAAATAACGCAGGACCTTAAGTCCTGCGTTACTTTTTACTATAATTCATCATATTACTTCTCAAGAAATGCATTCAAATACTCTACAGCTTCATCATAATTGAATTCGCCCATAGCAAGAACCGCATCATCAATAAGCTTAACCTTTTCATGAGACATCTTGTATCCTTTAAGCTTATCCGCCATCTCTTCCGCCGTATCAAGATCATACTCAGAAAGCGCCTTACTCATTCTGAATACAAGATCCTTAACTGCCTCGTTATCTTCTATCTTGCTGTTCTCATCGATTTCATTGGTCTTCTTCTCCGGACATACCTCTCTTAAGACTTCAGCCGTCTCAAACCAGGATTTCTTGAAGCCCGGCCAGCTGCCCTTAATCATCTCGATATCCATATTCTTGGCGGCTGTCTCCAAGCGCTGTGCATCTTCAGATAACTTAACAGCACCTAAATTCTTGGAACTACTCTTAATTGCATGAATCTTAATTCTAAAGTTATCGCAATCGTTATTGGCAATATAATCATCCAACGAAGGTGCAATCTTATCAGCTGTCTTAACATAGATATCAGCCATCTCGTAGTAATTATCAAGATTATAATCAAGATATCTTAAGCCCACATCAAGATCGATATCATTATCGAGAAGCTTCTTACCAAGCACATCCTTAAGCTCATTATCGGCTTCTTTTTCAGCCTTAATCTCTTCCTTGATGTATGTATATCTATCTTCAGGAAGGAACTTAATAATCGTAGTCTCAAGAGTCTTACCGTCAATAGGCTTGGAAAGATATCCCGAGAAACCTTCGTTTAAATACTCTTCCTTTGCACCCGATACGGCATTTGCCGTAAGAATAATAACCGGCGTCTCTTTATTGATTGACTCATCATCATTCTTAATATGATGGAAGGTCTCAATACCGTCCATAATAGGCATAAGATGGTCCATAAGGATAAGATCGTACTTATTCTTTGCGGTATGTTCCAATGCCTTCCTGCCGCTTGATGCAGAATCAATCTGAACCTTAGTCTTCTTAAGCAAGCTTTTGATAACCTGAATATTCATATCATTATCATCGACAACAAGAAGATGCGCATCAGGAGCAACGAAGCTTTCTTCATACTTCTCACGTCCGAGAACAGACTTGGCATAGCGCTCTCTGAAATCGCCTATCTGCTCGTAATCTACAACAGTCTGCGGAATAGAAACCGCAAAGTTGGTACCCTGTCCGTATACTGACTGTACATCAATCGAGCCGCCCATAATATCTACAAGCTGCTTGGTTATCGCAAGTCCAAGTCCCGTACCCTCAATGGTTCTGTTCTTCTCAAGATCGAGTCTCGTAAACTTCTCGAAAAGATTGTCCATATCTTCAGGCTTAATACCGATACCGGTATCAACTACGGAAATCATTATCATATAATTACCGCCGATTTCAATACCGTTAACATATAATGTAACGCTACCTTTTTCGGTGTACTTAATTCCGTTTGTCATAATATTGGTGATAATCTGCTTGATTCTTACAGAATCACCGAAGTACTTATAAGGCATAGTCGGTGCAACCTCGAAGTTGACCTCGATTGCCTTATCGTTTGCCCTTGCCTTCATCTCGTTAACTATGATACTTATAAGTTCCGCAAGGTCGTAGTTAACAGGAACTATCTCAAGCTTACCGGACTCAATCTTGGAAATATCAAGAATATCATTGATAAGCTGTAATAAGTTCTTACCGGAGCTTTCAATATTGGCTGCGTATTTACTGATCTCAGCATTCTCACTCTCACGCAAGATCATCTCGTCCATACCTAAGATTGCATTGATAGGCGTACGAATCTCGTGTGACATATTGGCAAGGAACTGACTTTTTGCAACGTTAGCGGCTTCCGCAGAATCCTTCATGTTAAGAATTCGCTCGTTAACCTCGAAAAGCTCACTGTTACGCTTCATAATTACGCTCTGCTTATCATAATCCGACATCGCAATTCTGTACTTCGCAATTGTACCCGAAGTTGCAATCAAAATATACATAATAAGGTTAATCGTCGGTGCAAGCGATTCTCCGTATACAACCGCTATATAATAAGTAATTGCAACCATAGTAAAACCGTTGAAAAATGCAACCAGATAAAGCGCATAATAAGGTACAACCATGAACATAAGGAATGCCACCGAAATCGCGATGAAAAGCGTAAAATCAAACGTGCCCAAGTATTTAAAATCAAGGTACGCCATTAATTCAGTCCAGCCGATTGTAAGAATACCAAGCGCAATTACAAGATTGTTGATAATCTTATAATTCTTGTCAGCCTTCTTCATAAGAATACGCAGGCCAATATTGGCAGTAAGCGAAAAGCCTAAAATGATTATGTACATCATCCTAAATATCGGCTTGCCCGTACCGAATATGCTTGGCACGAAATGCTGAGCAAAAAGCATAACAAGCTCCATCACACTTAATACGGTATATAATTTTGCCGCATTAGCAGCATTTTTCTTGGCAATTACACGGAAGAAATCCGCCCTGTTCTCGCGTACCATATAAGACTCCTATCTTACATTTCTGTTCTTACCGAATATCAAATCATAGTTAATATGCTTGTAGAAAAGCTCTTCCCGGGCATTCTTGTCGTCCGTATTGGCGAGTATCCACATGGTCTTCGCAATAACCGCTTCAAGAGTCATATCATAGCTCTCAAGGAAGTGACAGTCATTCTTAATCTTCTGTCCTACCTCATATACGGTCATGTCGGAACCTTCATGTGAAACCTGCGTAGACATTATAATAAGTGTTGACGGATACTTCTCAACAAGTCTGTAAAAATCATCGGATATAGTATCCGGAATGCCGCCTACACCGAAGCTTTCAACGATAATGGCATCGTAATACTTGAATATAGATTCCATATCGTGAACCTTCATGCCCGGAATAAGCTTCATAAGGTACACTTTATCGTCTACATTCTCATAGAACGTAACCTGACGCTCAAATTCAATCGTCGGAAGATATCTCATTATCTGTCCGCCCTGAATAATTGCGATAAACGGATAATCTATACTGTCAAAAGCATTAAAGCTCTTGGAACGTACCTTTTTCGCTCTTGTACCTGCAATAACTTTACCGTCAAATACAATGGATACATCCTGACTCTTATCGTCAGCAGCATATATAAATGCATCAAGCAAGTTTCTCGCGCCGTCAGTCTCCTTATATTCAATAGGCTTCTGCGAACCGGTTAAAACTATAGGCTTAGACGAATTCTGAATAAGGTATGATAATGCAGCAGCCGTATAAGCCATAGTATCAGTACCGTGCGCAATTACGAATCCGTCGAATCTATCGTATTGCTCTTTAATCGTACGAACTATATCGCACCAAATCTCCGGCTTCATATTGGTTGAGTCAACCGCACATATCTGACACGCTGTAACCTCGGCAAATTCACGAACTTCCGGAATATACTTCAAGATCTCGTCCGAAGATATACCCGGTCTTAATCCGTGTTCCGTCTTGGTTGATGCAATCGTTCCTCCCGTTGCAATAAGTAAAATTTTTCTCTTACAATTCCCCATAATTAATCCTGTCTCCTAACTTTAGTTACAATTTATATCTCTGTAAGGAAACTTTTAAGCATTTCCTTAGCCTCATCATACATAAACGAATCAAGTTCTGATATTACGCTTTCTACACATTCGCGGATATCATCCGAAACAGAATGTGCCAATATATCGCGAAGAATCTCCATTGCCTGCTCCTGCTGATACTCTTCTATGCAGGCCATCGCCATAAGCATCTTATCCGAGCATTCGTCGGAATCCATAATAGGCAAATCAGCAGTGTCAACTTCTTTCTCTTCTTCAGCCGTAGCCCTTCCGCAGATAAATTCAAACTTTGCAAGGCCTTCAACAGCCTTATCCCATTCTGCAAAAAGTGCTTTCCAATCAGAATTGATAAACTCTATATCGCCTTCTTTACTCTTAAGCTCTTCCACATAAGCCAATTCACCGAGTTCAAAAGCTCCGACCGTTCTTGCATTAGACTTTAAGGCATGAACAAGGATGGCATAATTCTCCATATCTCCGTTATTTAAAGCATTCATCATCTTATCGCCCTTAGGAGCTCTGTCTTTAATGAAAATATCAGCCATTTCAATCAAGACTTCGACTTCTCCATCCATAAGATCTAATGCTTTCTCCATATCAAGTCCATACTCTGATAACTCTTGCATCGCAATCTCCTTATCAACGTTCTCAGGTTTAAGCATCTCCGGCGGTTCAATTCCTGCACACTCATGTACGAATACCTTATTGGCAGGCAGATATTCGGTTAATATTCTTTCAAGTTCCTCTGTTGCAATAGGTTTCGATACATAATCGTCAAAACCTTCTTCAAGATACTTCTCTTTTGCGCCCTTAATGGCATTTGCCGTAAGAACGACGATTGCAGTGTCCTTAACATACTCAGAATAAGCACTTCTAAGCTTCTTTAATGTCTCGATGCCGTCCATATCCGGCATCATATGGTCTAAGAAGATGATATCGTAGTGCTTTTTAACTATACAATCAATACATTCAAATCCCGATATTGCGGTATCTATCTTCACTTCACTTCTCTTTAACAAAGAAGCAGCAACCTGAAGATTCATATCGTTATCATCAACGATTAGAATTTCAGCATCAGGTGCAGTGACATTCGCTCTATTAGAGCTTTTCTCCTCAACAGGCTCATCTTCGGAAAAGCGCTCCTCAAAACATCCTATCGGTGTCTTATCGATAACACGCTGCGGTATCTTAATCGAGAATACCGAGCCTTCTCCGTATACGGAAGATACATTAAGTTCACCATGCATAAGATCAACAAGCTGCTTGGATATCTTAAGTCCGAGACCCGTACCTTCAATCTTGCGGTTCTTCTCTACATCCACTCTGGCATAATCTTTAAATAACTTCGGAATATCCTCAGCTCTTATACCGACACCCGAGTCCATAACGGATATAAGGAAATCGCCCTTTGTATCGTCTTCTTCATCGTATTTGAAATCAACTCTTAAGTTAACGAAGCCTTTCTCCGTATACTTAATCGCGTTGCTTAACAGATTGCCCACAACCTGCTTAAGTCTGTATTCATCGCCCGATAACACTTCCGGAATATCTTCCGCAATCTGAATCTCAAAATCAAGATTCTTCGCACTTGCCTGCGAACCATAGAGATTGATTGTATCAAGCATCGATTCAAAAGTATCATATTCCTTATCTGCAAGTTCTAATTTACCCGACTGAATCTTGGTAAAATCAAGAATATCGTTAACTATCGTAAGAAGAGACTTGCCCGCAGACTTAATTGTATTGGCATATGTAATAATTCCCTTATCGGAAGTTTCACGAAGAATCATCTCGTTCATACCCATAACCGCATTAATAGGCGTTCTTATCTCATGCGACATCTCTGCAAGGAACTCACTCTTCTGCTTATTTTTAAGCTCTGCGCTGATACGCTTATTAACCTCTTCTTCCTTCTCCGACAGAAGCATCTTCTCATACTTAATAACGGTAAGTGAGATAAGGAACAACAGAATGCACTCAAGCGTATAGCCAAGCGCATAGGAAATAAAGTACTCCCATGCGGTATTAACAATAAAACCGTGTTTAATCTGATCCAGGCTTCTAAAATAAAGCGATATAAGAAGAATAATATAACTAATGATATTAACGGTCACCGTAAGCGTGCGGCTTACATAGAGACAGCTTAAAAATACCGCGAAAGAATAAGAAATATATATACCTACGGTTGCACGCGTTGCTGCAAATCCAATTATTATCTCAAGTGAAATAATGCCGAAATATTTGGCATACTTTGAACAGGTCTCGGAAGCATTAAGGAAATGCATTCCCAAGCCTGCAATAATAAGAATAATTGTAAGAAGAACGCAGAAAAACGTCTCTATCTCAAATACTCCGACCCTTGTCAAAATAAACATAACAGGACATACGGGCAGACTATAGAAGAAAAGCTTTGCAAAAAGCTCATTAATGGCATTTTCTCTGGTTAAAAGCGTAGGCTCCGTAATTCTATCTCTTCGCACGTAAAAAGACCTCAATACTTTCTGATTACATCATCCGAATCATCCGGATTTTTATCGATTGCACGGATTTCAACATCATAACTATAGCTATCGTTAACCTTAACTGTTACAGTATCACCGACTTTATGCTTTAAAAGCGCTTTACCAAGCGGTGAATCTATACTTATAAGTCCCTTCATTGAATTGCCTCTTATGGTTGTAACTATCCTGTAGTGTTCTTCTGCCTTGTCTTCAGGTATATAGACCGTCACATTGGTATTAAGACCTATCTCATTATCGGCAGCCTCATCCTCAATGATATTAGCGGTTCTTATTATCCTCTCAAGGTATCGGATTCTGCTCTCGTTAGCATTTTTTTCCCTTTTTGCCGCATAGTATTCGAAGTTCTCAGAGAGATCTCCCTGAGCTCTTGCTTCCTGGACAGCCTCAATAAGCTGCTTCCTCAAAACCAGCTTTCTATGCTCTATTTCTTTCTCTATATTCTCAATATCAGACTTAGTTAAATCGTCATTCATATCCATTACACCTCAACATATATTTTAAGGCAAATATCAAGTAAAGGCAATATTTCAATACGAGAATTTAACAATTTGGATTCTTTTAATTATCGAAATATACAATTGACTTAAACTTTAAATCTCTGATATTATCATAAGAGCGATTTTTATAATAAGAGGTATTATTATGAACAAGAAAGAAATATCCGAAATCAAGAAGCAATTCACGGAAGACAGATGTACCATAAGCAGAATTGCAACCTGCTATGTCGACGCCAATAAGGACATCAAGTTTTCTTCCAAGGATTCTTTTTTCAGTATAACCAAGGATGAAGAATATAAGTATTTTGACCTTTTCCGTAAGTCTTTATCGGGAACACTCGGCACTAACCTTTTTACGATGGAATTTAACATCGATGCCGAAAATCCGGGCGGTGAATGGGATTTATTGTATCGCCTTAATAAGTCCGAGCTTAAGGATGACACTTTAATCGACGAGTTCTTCGATAAAATCATCTCCTCTTACGACTACGGCCAGAATTACTATATTATCCTTATCCATTCAAGCTATGATATCCCGGGGCGCACCAAGGATTCGCTTGAGATGGAGGACGCATCCGAGTATGTATTCTCCTACATTAACGTACTTATCTGCCCTGTAACCTTAACCAAGGGCTGCTTAAGCTATAATGCCGAAGAGAACCTTATGAAAGACAGAATCCGCGACTGGGTTGTCGAGCCGCCTAAGACCGCTTTCATGTTCCCTGCATTTAATGACAGAAATACAGACCTCCACTCCGTTTTATACTATACGAAAGCTGCCAAGGAAATGCATCCTGAGTTTATAGAAAAAGTTCTTAACGTCGAGCCTGCCAAGACCACTTTAGAGCACAAGGCAGACTTTAACACACTTATCGAAGATACACTTGATGAAGCCTGTGAATTCGAAGTTGTTAAGAACATTCACGACAACATAACGGACCTTATTAAGATGAATGAAGAAAACCCGGACCCTGTTATGATTACCAAGGACGAGTTAAAGCAGATCTTCTACGATGCCGGTGCAGACGGCGATAAGATGAGCTCATTCGATGATAAGTTCGATAACGCAATAGGAAACGGTGAGACGATTCCTGCAGCATCCCTTATCAACAAGCGTTCATTTAAGGTAGAGACACCGGATATAAGCATTAAAGTTAATCCGGAACGTACCGATTTACTTAGAACAATGGAGATTAACGGTCAGCAATGCCTCGTTATTACGGTGGATTCCCACTTAACGGTTAACGGCGTAGATGCAAGAACCTTTGCAGGTAAGATTAATTCCGAAGAAGAATAAGCATAAAAAAGCACTTCACAACTATAACGTGAAGTGCTTTTATAATATCTTAATTACTGCTTCCCTGTCTTAAAACCATGATTGAATCAGGTATATATCTTCCGCGGCCCGTTGCGGATGAAGACTTGGTTATCTGCTGACCAAGATAGAACATAACCGCAGAGCTTCCGCCGTCGATATTAACGGCTTGGTAAGCATCATACTTAGCCATATGATATGCACAGTCGGAAACCGTACATCCTAAACTATAGCCAACCTGACGGCCGTCGATTACAAGTAAGAAGAAATCTCCTCTTAAGTTCTGACCGATTGCGGCACGAGGATGAATACCCATACCGAAAGTTCCGTCAACGATTGACGTTCCGTTAATTACAAGTGCCGGATAGCACTGAATTGCCCATCTGTACTCTTCTACGATTGACGGCTTATAAGTTACGATGTTAAGATGATCGTCACCCTTCTTCATTCCGAAGAACTTCCAGTCATCGCCCTTAGGCTCACCGTAGTCAACACCGTCTATAACGAGACATCCTCGAACAATTCCGCCGCTTCCGTGTCCGCCCGCATCGGAGAACATAGAACCGTTAATTGCAATCAAAGCATCATACTTTTTAGCAAATGTCTCAACTTCCTGACCGTAAGAGCCAAGCATCTCGGACTTCGCAAGAGTTACTTTGGAAGAATCCTTAACTATAGCCATCTTACCTTCATAACCGCTTCCGAGTAACTTGATAATAATACATTTTTCCTTGGAATTAACAACTACAATCGGATCGCCCTGCGCGGTCACAAGGCCGTACTCGCATTCAAAATCCTCGATTACAATGTTGTCATATCCATCCGCAAGGAATTCCGGGTGATTTTTAAGAAAGTCTCTGAATTCGTCTGTATCGAGCTCATAATAGACATTGTAGAAGTCCTTTTCGCCTTCTACTTCTTCTCCCTCGAACTCTCCGTTCTCGCCCCAGTCAGAATTGTTATTCTTCTGGCGCTCCATCTCTGCGCGCTTATTCGCCATAACCTCATCGATTACACCGTGAGGAATGAACCACTCCGCAAGCCACTGATGAGTCTTCGTGGACATTGCGGTCTCGATGTATATGGTACGCCACTTTGAGATAAAGGCATTATCCGTATACATTACAAATATATAAGATATAACCATGAACAAGACAACTGCCATGGCTATAAGTCCGCCGATAAGCTTCTTCGACGGCTGCCATTCATTTCTTCCCAATTTGTTATTCGTTTCCATAATATACCCTAATCGTTGTATTCGCCGTATTCGCAGCCGATATCCTCAGCCAGTACGTCGTCTACAAGCTTTAACTTACCAAATAATCCTTTCTTGTATAATAAAAGCTCGCCCCTTGCGGTACCGCCGTTCCACAATCTGTTGTGACGCTTATGACCGTCAGGTGATTCATAGTTAATGTTAAGCATCTCATCCTTCTTACAATGTACATTAGTGACAAGACGCGCTTTTCTCGTATCCTGAACTATATGCCATACGACTTCTTTCTTGGTCTCAAAGCATTTAAACTTAGTCTTGGATAAAGTCCAGAACTTCGAGAAATTGAATTCGTAATCTCTTCCCTCGTAATGGAATACTCCGAGAAGTTTCTTATCAAGCGGAACAAAGTATATCTTCGGACGTCCACCGCCTATCTCGAATACTGAATTATGTAATTTTCTGCCCGTGAGTAAGCTTGTTAAATTATTGGACGAAAGCCATATCCAAGGTGATGTAAAGTCCTTGCCCCAGTTCTTGTCCGCATAACCGTTACAATCCTTAGGGCTTACGATATACTTCTCACCGTTAAGAATGACTTCTCCCTTATATTCTGTCTTAATTCCTTCCGCATGCCAGAACATTTCGAAAGCATTAATCTTTCTAAAGAAAGCACTTGCACCGTATCCTACATTAAAAGCAATTTTCTTATCGATTTCAAGTGCCCAGGACATAGTGCCCACGTCACTCATCCATTCAGGGTGCTTTTTCTCAATATCGCTATGTACCGACACCCTGCCTTCTGTGTAGACTTCACTGCATATGCAATCCCCGGCCTCTACAACAAAAGGCAAACCGTCATAGATATTAACGTCCTTCCACGGAAAGAATCGATGCAACTGTGCATGATCCTTGCCCCAGTAACCGACATTAACCATAAAGTAAGACGGTCTGTCACCTAGCTTCTTCTTAGACTTATTCCATACAAAATAAGGCTTCTCCTTGGCTTTTGCAGGATTACACCCGAAGAACTCGACATAGAACTGCTTTCTCTCGCCTGTCTCTTCGTTAACGCCGGTGAAATTATGCCACCACCAGTCGTATCCCTTCTTAGAAAGAGCGCCTTTTAGCATGAACTGATTTCTGCTGATATCACTTCTATTACCCATTCTAACCTCCAAGCGTTATTTTTCATAACTATACTATTATACCAAACTTTCGCATACTTTTTCAACGAAAAGGTTTTCTTTGCTTGCGCATCGCATGTAAAGCAAAAAAGAGGTTATCAATCAAAATTTGATAACCTCTTTATTTATCGTCTTCATTGTCTTTCCAGCGTTTAAACTTACCATTCCAAAATATCTTATGAAGTCCGCGTACAAAATGCAGATTAAGAATATCTACTATTCCGTACATCGCGCGCTCCGATATCTGTCCCGCAGATGACATCATAAGTGCAAAGAACGGCATCTCCATAAGGCTTGCATCCATCATAAGATCCTGACCGTCTTCACGTTCCGCTGAATTGCCGGTAGCTTCCCTAAATAACCTTATCATCATCTTGCCGATAAGGGTATGTCTCGTATCATCAAGACAGTTCTCAATCGTAAACGGCCTCTTAATCTTATTAACAGGCTTTGGAAGTTCCTTACCTATAAGCTTCTCAAAGTCATCAGGAGAACGTACAGGTTCCGCAACTTCCGGTGATATAAGATTAACCTGTGCAAGCGGAACAAGCTTATCTATCGAAGGTCCGCAGTATAAGTTATATACACCGCTCGGTGCATAGAAATCCTTTAATCCCGTATGATAGTATCCGAAATCCTTCGTATCAACCTGAATGGTTATAAGTTTTTCCTGTCCCGGATTATAACCGTTCTTACTAAATCCAACCAAAGTATACTTCGGCATATATACTTTTGAGTCTTCACATTCCATGAAGATAAACGAAGTTTCACGTGCCTTCACATTACCGATATTCTTAACATAAAAGCTTAAGTTAAGAATATCACCGTACATAGCACCAATTGTATTCTTACCCGAACCGTACGCAAATTTCGTATATGAAAGGCCATGCGTAAAGTTAAATCTTACAGGCTTATTATTGGTTATATAATCTCTGTATCCTACATATATAGTCTCTTTGTATGCGACATTCTTCAAATCGCCCGGGAAGTTCTCGTTACTTGCAACATCCTTTAACGAAAGCGGCCATGTCTCGGCAAGCTTACCGGAAGGTGATACCTTACCGGATATGATATCTGCAATCGCTTCTCCTACACCTTCTCCTCCAAGATAAGCAAGTAAAACCGCCTTAACATTCTTAATCCAGGAGACATCAACAGGTGCGCCGCACATAAGAACTACAATAACATTCCTGTTAACCTTATATACCGCATCAATAAGCTTTACATGGCTTTCCGGCATCGACATATCTTTTCTATCAACGCCTTCAGACTCATAGCGCTCTGTAAGTCCCGCAAATATAACAACGTAATCCTTAACACGTGCCAGAGCAACCGCTTCATCGATAAGCTTATTATCGACCTTATCGCTGTAGCCTTGCGCATATTCTACGTTAAGGCCTGCTTTCTTCATCTCTTCAAACGGATTATCAAGATTTATAGGTGTAACCTTGGATGAACCCGCACCCTGATAGCGAGGTTTAACCGCAAATTCTCCAAGTACAGCAACGGAACCGTCTAAAATCGGAAGAATATTGTTATCGTTCTTAAGTAAAACCATGGAGTCTTCCGCAGCTCTTACCGCAATCTCGTGATGCTCATCATAATTACATCTATACTTAATCGATACATTCTTATCCGTCGTAAGAACGTATACGATAATATGCATAACCGCACGGTCAAGAGCTTTTTCTGTTAAAGCGCCTGATGCTATTGCATCTATTATCTTACCATCATTAACACCCGCAGAACCGGGCATCTCAAGGTCAAGACCTGCATCTATGCCTTTAACTCTGTCATGGACAGCGCCCCAGTCCGATACCGTAAGTCCTATATATCTCCACTTGTTACGTAAGATATCGGTAAGAAGGTACTTATTCTCGCTTGCATAAGTTCCGTTAACCTTATTGTATGAACACATAACCGCACGAGGATTGCTTTCCTTAATGGCAATTCTAAAAGCCTTAAGATATATCTCGTGTAAAGTTCTCTCGTCAATTAACGCATTAATCGTCATTCTGTGGCGTTCCTGGTTATTGGCCGCAAAATGCTTAAGGCATGCACCCGTACCCGTCGACTGCACACCGTTAATAAACCCTGCCGCCATCTTACCGGCAAGAAGCGGATCTTCACTTACATATTCAAAGTTTCTTCCGCATAAAGGGTGTCTCTTGATATTGATTCCGGGACCCAAAAGCATTGCCACGTCTTCTTTACGGCACTCTTCACCTATAGCTCGACCGATGGCAAATGTAACGTCGGGATCAAAAGAACATGCGCTCAAAACTTGCGCAGGAAAAGAAGTTGCCGGCACACTGCCGCCAATTCCAAGATTATCTTGACTTAATAACTGCTTTCTAAGGCCGTGAGGTCCATCGGAAAGCATAACGCTGCCGAGTCCGATACTCTCAACCACCTTGGTATTCCAACAATCGAATCCCGATACCAGAGCGGCTTTCTCTTCGAGTGTCATCGAAAGAACCATCTTCGCAGCCTGTTCCCAAACATGTATCATATATTCCCTCTTAAACGGTTACGATAATAACCCAAACTATCACATATATCTCATTATATCAAATTTAATATTTCATTTACAACAGTTTCCATAAAAAATCGGATAGACCGTACCATGTACGTTCCATCCGATTCTTATTACACAGGTTCTTCGTAAAGCGCGTATTATTCTATTCCAAAGTATTCTTTAAAGAAATCCGCGGTTTTCTTAATGGTTTCTTTCTCAAACGGATTATCGATTCCCGCTTCGGTTAATACTCCAAGGAAATGCTTACCATAAGTACGCTCTAAGAGTCTATTAAATAACTTAACGCCTTCACCCTTCTTATCATATTCCGCTTTTGATATCAATAAGCTTGGAATTACAGAGGTTGCATAGCTTATGCAATATACAGGGAAGTCAAAGAAATGATGAATATATATCCAGTCTCCTTTATTGTAATAGTTATTATAATTATAATCTATACTTACTTTTTTAAATATACCATCCAATACTTCAGGTGTTAATTCATCAGGATTCATCGAATATACCTGTAATTCGAAATCAGCAGCAAGTGCTCCCCACATCAAGCTATCATATAACTTGCCCAAACTGCCTTTTACATACGTTTTTTTGACGCTGTCAGGAAATGCCGTTGTATATGACATCGCAAGATATTCCATTGCCTGGGAATAAATCTCTGCAGTATCATTATCGCTATCCACACCGTAATTAAAGGCCGAATCACAGAAATGTCCGAATTCATGGCAAAGTGTTTTATACTTTGGACTATATGCAAATATAAACGGTACCTCGTACTTAGGGATATACCACTGATAACCTATAGCGCGCTTTTTCGCGTCAGCCTCTATATCATATAATTCATATTTTATAAGAAGCCTGGCCGAATCTTCAATAACTCCGCCCATTTCTTTTGCTGCACCGTATAAAAGCTCTCCAAAATCATATATATTTTCAGATGGTGAATCCTCGGAATAATATAACTTATAGCCAAGCGGTGATAATTCTTCCTTGATTCCATCAATAAATGTTCTTGCATCACTCGGTGTATAATCACGACCAAATTCATTTTTATATGAATATTCAAGGTAATTGCTGTATCCGTATTCTGTGGCAATCTTCTGACGTATCTTTACAAGATCAATAAATACATCAGCTATCTCAGCATAATGCTTAGAAGCATCTCCATCACTTGTATATGCAAGATACTTCATTTCAAGGCTTGTCTCTTCATCCCTTAAATCGAAGACTTCTTCACTTGCCTCCTCAAAATCATCATAATCTTCAAAGTATCCCGGATAAAAATACTTATCTTCAAGGGCGTCGCGAAGGCTTGATGCTCCCATAGCTGCATAAAGCTTAGACATATCTTCATTAATTATGTCAAACTGATCACTGCAGTATTCGTACTCTTCCGAATAATAAGTATCATTTACATCACAGCCGTACTTATAATAACCGATGACACGCATTGATTGAAATTCTCTGTACTGCATATATATGTCATAATAGTCTTTAAATAAAGTATCTACATTGTTGTACTCAAATATCTTCGTCGTAAGGTCTTCGATACCTTCAATAAGCTCTGTCGCATCTATATGTACATATTCCATTTCCTTAAGCTTGGGAATATCGACAGGCTCTTTTGCGCAAAGTCCCCACTCGCTTCCGTATGGATATCTGGTAAAAACAGGACCTTCGGAGTCATCCATAGCAAAGCCTTCTTCTTCATTCTCTTCATTGTTATCAGACGATACATCCGTCACATTATTATCTTCTGTATTATCGGCTGTGTCGACTGTCTTATTACATGCCGTAGTAAAAAGCATAATAACCGCAAGTAAAAGCGCTATCAGTCTAATCTTTTTCATAATCTGCTCCTTCCAAAAATGTACATTTATTGTACTAATTATTAACAATATATTAACATAATGTGGATAAGATGTCAATAATCGATATGACAAGTCACGTAAAAAACGGCGATGCAACGCGCACCGCCGATTTGATATCAGAATATTTAGTTCTTTCTCTTCGCTATCTCTTCAACAAGTCTATTGTATTCCTTCTCATCAATCTTATACTTGGCTCTTATTATAAGATATGCAACTATCATCGCAATTAACGGAACGAATACCATTCCGATACGAAGCATCAAGGTCTGGCTTCTCTCAACTCCTCTTATAAAGCCGTCCGCCAAGATAAGTGCATCTTCTCTTACGAGGTTACCGTTACCTATCTCTACTTCAAGAGCGCTTATATCCTGGCTTACCGCATAGATACCGCTTATTATAAGGATAAGTGATGCAGCACCCTGATTTAATGCATTGGAAAGCTTCGATGCAAAAGAACGAATCGCGGAAATAATGCTGTCATGACGCTCTCCGTATTTATACTCATCATATTCAATCGTGTTATTAACCATTACGATTACCGCAAGATTATATAAGCCCTGACATAAGAAAATGATAAATCCCGTTATGTTAAGCACGATTACATTCATCGGAAGGATATATCCGAACGACAAGAATAAGCCGTAACCTATAACCAATACAATCATACATCCCGAGATTAACTTGCGCCTACTGAGCTTTTCCGAGAGGATCGGATATAAAAACTGCGCCACAAGGGTTCCGAGTCCATACATTACGGTAAATATCGTAATTAAATCGCCACTGCTCGAATATCCAAACTCAAAGTAAAAGAAGTTAACCGCAAGCAAAAGCAATAACTGCTGTCCTACGCAGAATAATATGTACGCAATTCCAATCGTAATAAGCTGGTCGTTTCTGGCTAATATCTTCGCCATATCCTTCAGGGTAACTTTTTTATTGCTCTCTTCTCTCTTACTTTCCGTTACTCCGAAGAATGTAAGCATCTGGAATGCAATGAATAAAAGCGCTACAATTAAGGCTATAATCCTGAATGCATTAACCGCATTACCTGCAATAACAATAGGTACTATGCCTGCTACGGAAAACTGACCGATACATACGAAGATTCCCATAAGTGTAACGAGTCCGTCGCGCTCCTTAGGATCGCTTGTAAGACTCGGTAACATGCCCCAGTAGGCAATATCGTTAATCGTATAAGTCATTCCCCAGAGAAGATATGTTATACAGAAGAATATTACAAAAGCCCAGCCCGACGGTCTTATCGTAAACATTGCGATAATAACACAGGCGTTAAGAAGTGCTCCCGTAATGATAAACGGCTTAAATTTGCCGCTTTTAAAGTGACAGTTCTCGATAATCGTACTCATCATAAGGTCATTAACCGCATCCCATATCATACAGATGACCATAGCCGCAGATATTACCGAAAACTGAGCAATCGTAAGCTTAAATGTGTACTGTACATATGTAAGTATGAACATGCTTACAAGTACGTAAGCAGCATCACGTCCCGTTGCTCCGACACAATAGCTCCATTTGGTTTTCTTACTTATTCCGTTTTCCATGATATAACTCCATTATTTTTATTACTACCCAACCACATTATAACAAAAAATGCCCGCAGGTAAAACCCGCAGGCATTTTTTCTTCTTCCAAGAGCAAAGACATGTACTATTATTGGTTTTCATTATATGTTGTAACATACAAACATTTAAATTTATTATAATAATGAATGCCAATTAAGAGTAATACCCCAAACTCTATAACGTCACATAGAAGATTAAATACTGCAAATGATAAATACCTATATATTCCTGCTGCAAGAATTTTATATATTACAGAAAGCAGCATCAAAATAGCCGGGATTATGTTCAATGTAAGTAACAACATGTCTCTTATTTTTATATTCAAATAATCAATCACAATCATAGAAAGCAATAGCACATATGCCTCAATTTTTAAAAAGTCATATACATTAAACCACTGCACATTCGCGATAATCATATAAACAAGATATGCTATAACTGAAGCAACAAGAAGAGTATTTTTTTTGCCGAGCATTAAGGAAAGCGACATTACTGCCATTATATACATATAAAGACTAAACAATTGCCTTCCCCTTATAACACTATTTACTACTCCAAGATATATGTATCCTGTAATCAATTGCTCTATCAATATCTTTGCAACAATCAATAGACCTGCCGCACAAAACAAAACACTATATTTATCTTTTTTCATAAATCCTAACATATCAATCTCCGCCTAAATAATCATCCATAAGTTGCTCAACCCTATCAATATCGTTTGTCATAAGTTCTGACAGCACTACCCCGGAATCCCAAAATGAAAAGTGCGAATTCAATCCGTAAAACCCCGGCGCACTAATTCGCCCTTTATCAAAAAAATATATACACCATGGATTACCTTTAAACTCATCAACACTTTTAAGTTTTATATTAATCGCTATGCTACATTTCATATTTTCAAAATAATCAGGAACTCTAGCATAGAATCGAGTAATTTTGATTTCCTTTAATTGCTCAAAAAAAACTTTTTGATCCGCCTCGTCAATCCTAACCTCATTACTTATGCTATTCGTTTTGCCTTCGTACTTATTTTCCAAACGGACTCTGTAATCACAGTCATAGACTTCGTAATTTTTAATCGTTGCATCATACAAAGTTTTAGGCTTAATCAACATTCCTGCAATAAAAGCCATCAGTATAGCAAATATCAGAACTATGCATCGGGAAATATATACCTTTTTTCTCATTTACATTCCTCCGATTAAGACTTTAATAAAACTCTATCTTAAACACACCTAAAAAACTGCTTATCGCATAATATCTACCTGCATAACCCGAATAACCATCAGCTACACGGACATTAAATACATCATCATATGAATATCCCAAGCCAAGAACAGCATGTCGATAAAACGGATCATATAAATAGTCAATTATAATTGGTCGATTAGCATTAATTTCATACTTACAAAATAAATAATCAGCATTTTCATTATATTCAACGTAATTTCTTATATAACATCGACGAAAATAAGTTTTAAAACCTTCTTCACCTTTATCCGGATTTGTTCCATCAATAGGATCAGTTTGCATGTCAGTTTTCAGTATTCTAAAAGTTTTTTTCCAGAACTGATCATTATACTGCCTTAAAGATGCATAAGACGAACTCCTATTAGTCCAATAAATAAACAAATTAATTCCCGCAAGCGGCAAGCAATGATTGGTTTCACCCGGAAATGAATCCATAACTTTATAAGCTAAATTATAGCCTGTAACATCTCTTGAATTACCTCGTTTGACAAGTTCTGCCTTATAAGAAGGTTCTTCAATTCTGTTATCTTTTATACTAATATGTTTTGTCTCAAGTTGTTTCTCCCAATAATCCCATGCATTAGAATAATCTTCTCTTATAACACTATTTTTCTTAACCGAATCTATATCAACTTTTTTTAATTCTCCGAAACTTGTAGCATCTACGATATAATCGTCTTTTCCAACCATATAGCAAACCGAACCAAGATAATAAAGTCTATCACCCTCTATTTTTTCATTGCAACAGCAGGATAAAACTCATTAAAAACTCCAAACTCTATTACAGGAGCATGACTTTTATTAGCTCCAACTATAACATACCCCGCCGATTCTTTCTTTTCATTAATTACACTCACATAATATGCTTCAACATTCCCATCAAGTGAATACATTGGTATGGGCTCTTCAATATATTCACCCCACCTCCATTTGCTCAATTCGTCCCTCTCATTATTAGCAATATAATACTGAATTTTAAATATTGCTATTTTCTTTGCCGTTTCAATATTTATACAGATCTCTTTTGCTTTTACACTTGTTGGTAAAATAGCAAAAAAGCTCAAGATGATTGTAATTATCAAAACGCCAGACAATACTCTTTTATTAACACTTCTCATTATAAAACCCTCCTTTAAATATAGTAAACATATGCTTATTATAACATCATAATTCTACATCCGTCTATCCATTTCATAAATTTTCTCTTTATACAAAAATTAAGTCTAATTTTTATATTAGCTAATAAGTACAAAAATGCCCGCAGGTAAAACCCGCAGGCATTATTTTCATATTTTACAGATTCAGCGATTTCTTAAGTTCTTCTATTTTTTCTATCGAAAGATTCGTATATTGTTTAATCTTCTCGATTGGAAGATTATCCTTTAACATGGCAAGTGCATTCTCAATAATACCTTCTTCTCTTCCTTCTTCACGTCCTTCTTCTCTTCCTTCAATTCTTCCCATTTCCAATAATTCTGCAATTGATCCACCCATTCTACTCGCTCCTTCCTCTGATTCTTTCAAAAACTTGGTCTTATTTGCCAATTCCTCATTGTACATATCCTTTGCCTCCGTACAGAAGAAATCATGTATTAACCTTCCTAATGCTGTTGAGGTGTCTTTATTTGCTCCATTAACATAGATTATATGCTGACCACAATCTATGCTTTCACCCGTTTCAATATCCAAAAACTCATACTTATATATGGGTTTATTTCCGCCTCTTACATCATTCTCTGTTATAAATATTACGTAAACTTCCGGTAAATCCTTGAAATCTTGGCGCTTTTCAAGTGAATGCGTATTTATCATACTTAAATGATATACTGCCCTTTTAAAATCAGCACCTTCATCACGTTTTTGAATCTCAATATTAAATCTCTTACCTGTACTGTCAATAGCATATACGTCAAGTCTTACTTCTCTGTTACCGACATTTGCAAGCAATACCTGCGTACTAACGCTTTCTACTATAAGATCGGGTTTATCAAGTATCGTTCTTATCACAACTTGAGTACATTCAATATCATCTTCAAAGAAAATACTCATGTACCAGTCAGTCATAAGGTTATTACTTGCGATAATCTCCCGTATCTTATCACTCGTTATCTTTTTTTGTTCTTTCATAATACATCATATTTGCCGTCATTTCAACGCAAATAGGACCATATGCATTGCTTACGGCTTAGCAACCTCCTTCTTACGTATTATTAATTGGGAATTTAGACCTTGATTTACGGGGCTTTTGAATGCCTAAAGAAAAAGCTCAGGCATATAAGTTATACAAGATACGAAGTATCTTCTTTCTTGATAATAGCATATATAATCCTTATGCGCAAGCATAAAAAAGGCGAACCCTAAAGGGTCCGCCTTTCTAATCCGAAGTATTCCTTCAGGAAATCTCCCGTCTTTTTAAGAGTCTCTTCTTCAAAAGGATTATCTATGCCCGCTTCGGTAAGTACCGCAAGGAAATGCTTGCCTTGGGTACGGTCCAAAAGTTTGCAGAAAAGCTCTACACCATTACCCTCTTCTTCATACTCCGCTCTGCATATTTGCAGGCTTGCAACTGCAGATGTCGCATAGCTTATATAATATGCAGGATAAGTAAAGAAATGAGGTGTGTATATCCAACGCTCTTCATAGACATCCAATCCATAACTTTTATAAGTTTCCATACATATTTTCTCTATTCGTTCCTTAGACAATTCTTCCGGTGATAACGAATATATCTGCATTTCAAAGCTTGCGCCGGCGGACCCAAGAGCAATGTTATGCATTATCTTGCCCATGGCATTGCATATATACTCTTGCTTTGCACGATCCGAGATATCCGACGTATACTTAATTGCAAGATACTCCATTGCCTGCGAATATATCTCTGCCGTATCTTTATCTGCATCAGCATCATAATTATAAGCACCTTCGACAAAATGTCCGAATTCATGACTAAATGAATCATAATCGGCACCATTTATGAATATATAAGGGACCTCATACTTTCTTATATACCATTTATATCCTGTATCCTGCTTATTATCACCGTATTTAATATCATATAATTCATACTCTGTAAGTAATCTGTATGCCTGTTCAAAAGGCCCTCCCATAGCTTCTGCTGCTGTTCCGAGCATTGCCGGCAAATCAAAATAATCAGAACTTGGGAATGAATCCGAATAATACACTTCTTTATATACAGGTACAATATACTCTTTAACGTTATCAAGAAATACCTTTGCTTCTGCCGGAGTATAATCTCTTAAATAATCACGCTTATAAGCATAATCCAGATAATTATCAAATCCGCGCTCTTTGGCAATCTTATTACGAATCGTAACAAGTTCTATAAAAAGATCAACAACATCATCGTAATGGTCATACAGATCCCCGTCTGCCGTAAAAGCAGTATATTGCAATTCAAGATTCGATTCCCTCTCTTTTAAATCAAAGTACTCATCACCTGCATCTTCATAGCCGTCATAATCCTCAAAGAACCCCTCATAAAAATAACCTGTTTCAAGAGCTTTTCTTAGAGACGACTCCGCCATGGCAGCATATAACGCCATCATTTCTTCTTCTATAACATCATATTGCATATCACAATATGAATATTCTTCCGTATAGTATTCGTCCGTAATATCCTGACTGTATCTGAAATTACTGAGAGCATACATTGATATGAACTCTCTATACTCGGAATACATCTTAAAATAGTCTTCGAATAATTTCCCGGCATCCGTATACTCCGGAATTTTCTCAGTCAAAGCCTCAATACTGTCAAGTAAATTCGTAGTATCAAAATGAACATATTCCATTTCGGAAAGCATAGGTATTGTAATCGGTTCCTTCGATGCAATATCCACTTCTCCGCCATACGGATAACGTACAGTCAAATCACTCTTTACATCAATCTTTTGGTTCTTTCCGCATGCGCAGGTAAATAGCATTATCAATGCCAACAATAAAGCAATAACTCTAAGTCGCCTCATATAGTTCTCCTTTTTCACCATTCGTATTTATTTGTTGACATTATGTTAACATAATATTCATAATAATGCAACGGAGTTAAAAAAGTTCCCCGCACCGCTTGGTGTGAGGAACTTTTATTATAGAATCAATTTTCAGATTCAGTCTAGATTGTAAACTTATCGAGGTTATTATTGATTGTTTCAACCGCATCCGCAACGGACTTAGCCGCATTGGTTACATTATCGCTGGATGTTGCAACATCCTTAGCTGCTACTGTAACCTTCTCTACCGCCTGAGCAATTTCCTCGGTTGATGCTGACTGCTCTTCGGATATGGAAGCCATATTAAGAGCAACGTCGTTTAATTCAACCATCTCATGTGCAATCGTATTAAGAGTATCGGTTGCATCGGAAAGCTCTGCCGTAATCTGCTGGAATGTAGCCGCTGCTGCGTTTACATACTCCGCACTGTTATTAATAAGTGTTGCATTTGTTTCGGACTTCTCTGAAAGTAGTCTAACCTTAGCGGACATGTCATTAATAATTGCAACAATCTGTCCGGTTGCATCTGCAGAGTTCTTAGCCAGCTCACCGATCTCGGTTGCAACAACCGCAAATCCCTTACCTGCTTCACCCGCTCTTGCAGCTTCGATGGATGCGTTAAGTGAAAGGAGGTTCGTCTGAGATGAAATCGCATTGATCATATCAACGATATTGTTAATCTGGTTAGCAGCTTCATCTACGTTCTTAACCGCATCTTCCATTTCCTGCATAGAGGTTACTACATTATTCATACCTTCGGCAACGGAAATCATATCCTTCTGACCAATGCCTGCCTTCTCAACAAGGCCATTCATTGTTTTCTCGATATGCTGCTCGCCCTTATTAACTTCATCAATAGTCTGTGCAAGCTTGGTTGCACTTTCAGCAACTTCTGCTACAGCACCGGAAATATTGCTTACATTAAGTCTAACCATTTCCATTGAATTGGACTGTTCTTTTGCAGCCAACTCAAGAGCATCCGCAGTATCGCTTGATACACGTGCTTCTTTTCTTAAGTTCTCGGATATGTTCTTAATATCACTGATTGTGTCTCTCATGCCGCCTACGAAGTCATCCATTGCGGAATTCATGAAAGCAATTTCATCATTACCCTTTGCATTGATCTTAACTGTAAAGTCACCTGCGGAGATGTTATCAATGTTACCGGTAAGTTCAGCAACAGGCTTCTTAATAGTTCTGTTAAGAATTCTCTTCATTATAAGAACTACAACTACTACTGCAACAACAGTAAAGATAATAAGACCTATAACGATATTAAGTAATGCTGCAAGAACTTCTCTCTGCTTAACATAAATAATTACTTTCCAGTTAGTTCCTGTTATTGTTGATGAAACCACATAATATGTCTCATCAGTCTTGATTGTATGAATAACACCGTCTTCTTCATCAAGGACGGTTCTTATCTTATCAAGGAATTCATACTCAGGATATACTTCCAATATCTCATCAATAGTAAATCCGCAGAAGCCCTTCTCTTCATAAGAAAGCACAAGGCCGTCAGCTGTGATCATCATAGCCTTACCTGTGTCATAAAGCTGAATCGCATCAAGCTGTTCCTGGAAAGTTCCCATCATAAAGTCAGCTAAGAATACACCCTGTCTTCCGTCTCTTAAAGTAACCTTTCTCTGAACCGTAGCACAAAGGTCACCGGTTATAGCATCGAAGTACGGAACATCCCAGAAGTAGAACCAGCTATTCGGATATGACATACCTTCAAGATACCATTCCTCATTTCTTGCATCATATCCAAACGTAGGATCATCCGGACATACGAAAGAACCATCGTTTAATGCAAGATATGTACCTGTCGGAATAAGCTCATATCTGCCGAGTGTTCCTTCGAGATAACTGTTAATCGCGTCATTATCTTCGAACGGAACCTGCTCAAGTGTATCGCCTATACCGTTAATATAGTAAAACGTTGAAGTAAGCTCTTTATTGATCTTACCTGCATCTACATCAACTTCATTGATAAGTGACGTGTCGGTAAGTTCCTTAATCATGTTGAAACCGAAGTATACAACAATCAACTCGGCAAGCAATATACTTACAACAAGCATGATTGCAAATATAACCGATAACTTACGGCTTAAAGACTTAACCGCTCTCTTTTCATTTGCTTTTTTACTCATAAAGTCAGAACCTCCGCATTTTTATTAAACACATCATTTTTATTGTAGCCTATTTTTTGTGTTTCTGTATGATTAAATTGTGAAAGTTCTGCAAATTTACGATTTTTTACAGATTATTATTCGAATATTCATTTTTTACTTTTCTTAAGTACGAAACCTTACCGTCTTCAATACAAAGCACATAATCGCAACATATATCGATAAGCTCCAGGGGCATTATAAGCCAATTTATTCTACGTTCTTTAACGCCATATCCATTGGAATATGCTTAATTCTTATGAAATCAATAATCGATACGAATGCATAACCTATAAGCAGGTACAGCATCGATAACCCCATCGACGGCACGCTCATGTAGAACGCAAAATATCCGTCCATGCAAAGCATGAATAACTTAAAGATCCATATCATAATGTAATATCCAACAACGAATCCCACAGCAGTGCAGAATAATACAACAATCGCAGTAGGTAAGATATATAACGACGCTATCTCACCGTTCTTAAAGCCTAAGATCTTCGCCATAGAAATCGCCTGCTCGTTACGCTCAATGATAATCTTTGCAAGAAGATAGATAAGTGCCGCAGTCATTACGATTAATGCATACTTAAATACATTCATCGCACCTCCCATCGAGTGCTTAAGCTGATTCGTTACCGCAATTACCTCTTCGGAAGTAATAACAGCTGCAATATACTTCTCATCTATATCCTTAATCTCGTTATCCGCGAAGTATCCGGTAAACTCATCCTCGTCCTTCTCGAAAGTCTTATTAAACGCATCGTTACCCATAAAGACAGCAATTCCGCCTTCATAATCAATGATACCGACAACTTTAAAATCATAAGACCTGTTCTCGTACTCTTCGTGAAGAGTAATCGTCTGTCCTTCCTTTAAATTGAACTTCTTCATAAAGGAAACCGAGATATATACTTCCCCTTCGCTAAGCTTCTTATCAAATGTGATATAGTGGCTATTATCTTCAATTCCGTATACGGTAACACCTTCATCACCGCCAGAACCCATACCTGCAAAGATTTCAGGGGCATCCTTCGGGTATAAAAGTTCTTTCGCGCTGAATTTTTCTGCCGTCTTCTCGGATGTAACAATAAGATCACCGTCATCATTCTCGGTACTTGTAAGCATGTACTGATAATCCGCAAACATCATATCAGGAGCTTTTTCCTCATAATGATAAAGAGAATCCGGTAATCCAAATGCAAAGCAAAGCATTAACTCAATAAAGATTACACCGAATACAAGCACCGCATAGTTCGGAAGATTCTGAAAGAATACGCGTAATCTAAATCTTCTTAAGAAAGCCCAATTAGGAAGACGACGCGCCTTACGGTTCTTGTTCTTAGACAGGTCGTGGCGTAAGAACTTCAATGGACTTAACTGTAACTTCTTAATGATAACAATTAGGTTAATCACGAACATAAGGATAAGCGGAATTACGGTTGTCTTAACGATTGCAGTCTCGCTGAAGACTGCGCTGCAATTCGGCATACTGTATGAATTATAATAAAGCCCTACCGCGATATCCTTAAATACTGTATATCCTAATACATTACCTATAATCGCACCAAGAATCGTAACTATTACAGGCATTGTCATGTAGTGAACTATTAATTCTTTCTTGCTGTAGCCCGATGCACGAAGTGTACCGATTACAGACGCTTCCTTATCAATTGTGTTACTGATCGTAATTGCGAAGATAAAAGCTATAACCGCAATTAAGATATAGCAAAGGATTGCAGAACCTGCGGAATCCTTCTCGATATCGGATGGGGCAAAGTTACTGCCCTGGCGAAGATATTCAGGGATATAATCTTCTATCTCGTTATCATAGACCAAGGTCTGAGTAATTAAAGCTTTTAAGAAGTTCTCGGCATATACCTTCTTCTCCGGCTTATCTACCGGTGCATTCACATACTTATATGCGTAACTATAGTGAATTCTAGTCTTTAACTTATCGAATGCAGACGGCGTTACCATTGCAACATCAAATCCGAATGCATCAAACATAAGGTCCGTATTATTCTTATGAAGAGTAAGATATTCTACATAAGACACAAATCCAACTACCTTAAACTCCTTACCACCAACTTTAATGGTATCGCCGATTTTAACGCCTACGTTATCCGCATGCATTCTGTCGATTGCGATTTCATCATCGGCTTCAGGTGCACGGCCCTCATTAAATGATGCCATATCTATCTCGGCATCGCTTCTAAAAATACGAACCGTGGCATCTTCGACACCGTCACAATCAAAGTCCTCTTCCTCATCATGAAAGAAGTTCTCGTATACTCTGACATCAGCCATCTCGCCTGTACTAATGTCTTCAATAAACTCAGAAGAAGCTTCCTTCTTAAGCTCGAATGAGCCATCCTCAAGATTAAGTACATCTCTATTTGAATATATCGCATCAAGCATACTGTCGTGGCCGACATACATACCGGAGATAACTCCGATCATCATAACCATGAAGATTAAGATGACGATATACTTATGCCAGTCCGACTTAAGCTCTTTCGGAATCCTCTTGATAAGCGGGTTTCTCATCTTAATCCCTCCTTACCAGTCAAGCTCTGCTGCTGTAATCTTATTATCATTAAGGTCATCGTGACGAACTATGCCATCACGAAGCTTAATCACATGATCCGCCATATTCTTAATGGCTTCGTTATGTGTAACCATAATTACGGTGTTGCCGTACTTCTTATTGCACTCTTCGATAAGACTTAAGATTTCCTTCGAAGTATTGTAGTCAAGCGCACCGGTTGGCTCATCGCACATTAAAATATCAGGGTTTTTAACAACTGCGCGACCAATCGATACACGCTGCTGCTGTCCGCCTGATAACTGATTCGGATATTTATACTTATGTTCCTGTAAGCCTAAGGTTGTAAGAACCTCTTCAACGTCTAACGGCTTATCGGAGAGGTACGCTCCAACCTCGATATTCTCCTTAACATTAAGATTAGGTATAAGATTATACATCTGGAATACGTATCCAAGATGCTTTCTTCTATAGATTGTAAGCTCTTTTTCATCCATGTCTCTTAACTTATCGCCGTTAATGCTGACGAATCCTTCATCAGGGGTATCGATTCCGCCGATAATATTAAGTAAAGTAGACTTTCCCGAACCGGAAGGTCCAAGAAGTACGCAGAACTCACCTTTCTTTACGGAAAAGTTCATTCCGCGAAGTACATCCTGCCTCACATCACCCTGACCGAAGCTTTTCTTTAAGTCCTTAATCTCAAGAAAATTCTCGCCCATTACTATATCCTCCTAACCAAGTGCCACATCAAGCACCATCATTAATGTAAATCCCGCCGAAAACATTAAAACACCGATATTCGAGTGTTCACCTTCCGCCATCTCAGGAATAAGTTCCTCTACAACGACGTACATCATCGCACCTGCCGCAAAGCTTAATAAGTACGGCATCGTAGGAATCATAAGTCCTGCAAATAAAATCGTAATTAAAGCGCCTATAGGTTCAACCGCGCCCGTAAGTATTCCGTCTATAAAAGCTCTTGCCTTGTTCTTACCTTCTGCGCAAAGCGGCATAGATACTATTGCGCCTTCAGGAAAATTCTGAATAGCGATACCGATTGCAAGAGCAAGCGCACCGCCCATCGTTATTGTATTATTCCCCGACATATAGCCCGCATATACAACACCTACAGCCATTCCTTCGGGAATGTTATGAAGTGTTACTGCAAGGACCATCATTGTTGTTCTTTTAAATTTTGCTTTGATACCTTCGGTCTCACCTGTATTTACATGTAAGTGAGGTATAACAGAATCAAGAAGTAAAAGAAATAAGATTCCGATCCAGAAACCTATAAATGCAGGTAAAAAGCTTAATTTGCCCAAATGCTCCGACTGCTCTATTGCAGGAGCTATTAAGCTCCAGATAGAAGCCGCAACCATTACACCGCCGGCAAAGCCTGTTAAAGCACGCTTAACATTATCCTTAAGCTCGTTCTTCATAAAAAGAACGCAGGCAGCACCTAATGAAGTACCAAGAAAAGGAATCATAACTCCAAGAAAAACTTTCATACTCATAGTTAGTCACCCCAATCCGTAAATTAATCAAATGCCCAATTTATATAAAAAAATATTGGTTAGCCTTCGCTAACCAATAATATATCACTTTTGATTTATTAAATCAATATAGGTTTTTAAAATACATCAAAGATATTTCACTTTTAACTTCAAAGCAAAATTACTCCCTGATTCCCATTCTATTTTTCCAAATCCTGCCACATAACTTCAGGGCACTGCATAGCGGTTGTATCAAGACCATAAGCTGCAAAACAACTGTCAAAGAAGTTAGGAGCCTTCTCAGGCGCTACAACATTAACTTCTTTATTCTTGTAATATGCAGCATACTCTTCATCAGCTTCATAGTATTCATTCTCATCAATGTTAGTAAAGATATAGAAAAGATGCTCTCTGCTATACTCATCGTACTCTCTTATATCATAATTAGCATAATTATAAGGAGCGGTTCTTACCATATGCATAATGTACTTAGGCTCGCCGTCGCAAAGCTCCGGAACTGTAGGGAAATCGCTTCCTGAAATTGCTTCGGAAAGATAACCTGCAGGGATTACGCATCTTGTTAAACCATATACCGTTTCAATACCTACAATGTAATTAACCTTGCCATCCTTATCGATATACTTATATTCCATAGAGTGTTCAAAAGCGCTGTTAGAGCCACCGTATGTTACAACACCGTTCTGAAGAATAGCTGAAGCAGTTCTATAATAAGAATCTGTTCTTATAAGCACATGAAGCTTACCGTCCACATTCTTAAGAACTGTCATAACCTCTGCGGAATCGCTTCCGTCGGAATTCGTATATGTAAACTTAATTGCAAGCTCTTCGTCCTTATCATCACCTGCATCAATGTTACCAACCTGAATCTTATCAAGTACATCAAGACGGTAATCGATACCAACGATAACCTTAAAAGTTGAACCTAATTCATCGATTGTATATTCTTCACCCGGCTGTAAGCCTTCAATGTCTTCATTGGCAATTGCCTTAGACTCGCCCTTTAAGAACTTAATGAAGATCTCTTTCATAGTGATGTCGTTCTTATCATCTTCATTTTCTTCATTATTGTCGTCGTTTTCATTCTCATTCTCGTTATTCTCGTTGCCGTTATCTACAACATCGGTACCGGAATCAGAATTTCCATTATTCTTAGTACCACATGCAACACACGTCAAAATCAAAGCTAAAACAAGTAATAAGCTAAGTAATTTCTTCATTTTTCATACCTCTTTCGTATAACTATAATTCGTGCCCTGCCCGGAGGAGACAAATGCACGTACATATTTTAAGCCATTAAAAAGAATAGGTCAATATAAAAGCCCTATATATCAGCTCTTTCTATATCACTTTTCAAATACAAATTATTGTTTGAGCCACTTTTTATCGGTATTAATTTACCCTTGGATGAAAGCTGCCCTATATACTGTCTCGTGCAATTTAATATCGATGCGGTTTCTGTAGTGTCTACTATTCTGTCGGACACGAATGAAAGCAAGTCGGAGTATTTCAATTCCGAGCTTTTTCCTCGAAGCGAAAGCTCTTCCGCAGAAATAAACCGTTCCTCTCCCCATTCGATTCCGTTTCCGCCCGGAGAAACTCTTACGTTTTTAAACGTTTCCGGCTCACTTAACACTTTTGAAAACAGGCGGTTGTCTTTTCGTATAGCCTCAACGTCTACGGTGCATGCGTAATCATTTAGAAAAAAGACCATAACCTCATGGTCATTCATAGGCACGACGTCTTTAACTTTCTTATCCAACCGCTCACGGATTTCTATTGTAATATCTTCATCTCCGCATTTTACAAGATACAATTCATCTTGAGCACACCTGCCTTCGCTAAGTTGTAAAAGCTTATACTCATCATACATCTTTATTTTGTTTGCTTTTAAAATAGCCCCTAAGTTTTGGCGGTCACTTGGCACAATGCGTTGTCTTACAAACCTCATTGACCACTCAGAATTAATGCTGTAGATACCCCTTTTTACAAAAGATGAAAATATAAACGGCGCATCCCACTCATCTATCTCAGGCAGTATTTCAGCAAAAAAACGATGACTCTTTTCATAGTAAAAAAGATATCCCAGCAATTTATCTGCTCTTTCCTTACTGTCTCTTATTTCAAATACTGTCAAGACTACACCACCTTTTCCAAGTCATCTCCCAAATCTTATCTTGATATTCTTTATCCATGATTCCGTCAAGGCCTTCGAAAATAGTGTCTCTATCACTTTCGGATAACCTGGGCAACAACGCTTTTACCTCATTAGGGACAAGCTTTAAATTCTCCAACGTGCTTCCGGATCCAATAAATGCCTGTACCCTTTTATCTTCCATGACATTGAACTTCTTTAACTCTTCTAAGTTACGACACTTGCACACCAACGATAAACCATGATCGAAAAGCGGTGCCAAACGTACACTTTTATCCTTGGCAGACCTAAGCACTTCAATATTTGCACCATGCCTGTCACGATTCAAAACAAGATAATCTATAATAAGCATCTTGTATATATAATCAGCCCAACCCTGCTCTTTGCAAAACTCAAGCGGACTTTGTCCTTCTTTTTTCTTAAGATCATAATAATCTTCGAATGACATCTTGCTCTCTGAAGGGTTCTTAAAGTCATCAGACTCGCAAAGATATGTTTCTACCTCTTTATCATCTACAACTATCAGGGCATGTATTAATCTATACTCCAAATGCTCTATCTTCAGTATTCGAAGCAGCCTTTGCACAATAATCTCATTTATGCACTCTTGCCCTATAATACCCTGCATTCTGTCATAATCAGATAACTTATAATACTTTTTAACCGCGCCGCTGTCATCATATGCCTTCAAAAACGATCCTGCCGTTCCGGAGGATTTCCTGCTCTTAGTCCAATTTAAATATCTCATATCCTGAAGTTCTGTAATTATATCTTTCATTGTAACATCCTCCTTTCGCATCAGTATTTAGAGTTACTTGACGTACGCAAAGTATTTTTACACATTATATCAAAAACACTTGACGTTCGTCAAGTGTTTAAGACATCCTCCTTCTTATCGTCTCCCAATCATAGCACCGCGTATACTTCTCACTCGGGAACTCGGTAGTTTCATTCCAAGGCCTATTATAGACCATAACCTTAATATCCTTCATATGCTCGAAATGCTTAAACGCCATCGGTGAATCTTCTATCGCGTAGTCAAACTTCATCTTATAATAATCATCAAGCTCTAAGTTAAACTCACTGTTCTTGATAAAACTATCCCTGCCGTATTTATTAAGACAATATAATTTAACGCGCTTAAGCCCATGAACATCAAGCCATTCACGTGAAGCTTCATATGCAACAGAAGGACGTCCTGTTATAATCGACACATTATAACCCTTATCAAGCCAGGAATTTACGGTACTAACCGCACCGGTAGTTTCATCAAAAGATAAAAGCGCTTCCGGCTTATGCGCCTCAATCATCATCTCTTCATATTGGGACTCGGTTAAATCAAACGACTTCTGTAATTCAAAGAACTTAATATCCTCATACGGAATATTCTTCCCGTACATATTCTTAACCAGTTTTACAAAATATCGTGCTGTCTCACACAAGCAATCATCAAAATCAATATATATATTCATACAAGCCTCACAACAATGTTTTAGTTATATAACATCTTTCCATCCACCAGAATATAATCCTTTATCTTCTTTGACGAGAAGCCTTCTACACTGACAAATCCGACTCTATCAACATTTATACCCTTAATTTCCTCAAGCTGCTTTTCCTCCTGCTCACATTCTGCTGCGGTCATTTTTCTGTCAAAGAACTTGCACTCATAGAAATCATATTTATCTCCGGCCCTTTTTACAACGCAATCAAACTCACCATTAGTTTTATTTACCGGATTGTCGTACCAATAGCAGCCGAAGTCCTCAATGTCATCCATTTTACCGCTAACAGCCTGTCTGTGGAAATATTCGAGCGCAACACCTTCAAATCTTCTACTAATAAATTCACGAAGATTCTCGCCAAAATTGTGCTTATAATATTGTTCAGGTCCTATTCTTGTTATTATTCCGGCATTACCGAAGATAAAAGTGAAATAGAATCGCATAAGGTTATCTTCTATCTCGTAAAATTGCTTTTTTCTATCACCTTTCCTATTAATTGGCTCTTCCTTCCTGATTGTCTCCATATCAAGGAGTATCTTTAACTGCTTATCTAGAAGTCCGTTTTCGTCGCTCTTCATCCAATCTCGAATTTCAGTATATTTCTTTCTGCCGTTACCCAGTGCTTCCAAAATACGTGTATCAAAGGTTTTCTTTATTTCTTTAATCATAATGCTTTCTACATGAACACGGACCAATCCCGTTTCAGGTAAAAGCAATTTCTTTATATTATCTTTCAAAGAAACCGAATCATCTATAAGCCCAAGCACATAAGGCGATCCGCCAAAAACAGAATACATTTCAACTTTTTCCCTCGGCGAAAGGCAAGGATAGAACTTAGCTGCATCATAATAATCAAAATCTCTGATATGAAGAATAAGCGAGAATCTTCCGTAAAGAGGATTGTCTTCTTCAAGAAGTTCTTTCATTACCGAGATGTAAGAACCGCAAAGAATTATCTTTACATTTTCAGGCAGCTTGTCGATTACTGCCTGCATAACTGAATCAACTTCTCCTTTTTTCTTGGTCTCCTTAAGATAAGGATATTCATCAATAATCAGAAGGATCTTCTTATCCAGCGATTTAAGATAATCCATCATGGCAAAGATGGACTCAAAACTCATTTTAGGAAGAGATAATGCAGTGCAAATACTTTGATATAAAAGCGCCATATTCCCTTCAAACGTACTGGTCACACATAAATGATTAATAACAACACCATCAAATGTATCAGCAGCTTTATTAATAAGCGTAGATTTTCCTACTCTTCTCTTACCATACACAAGTACCGCAGTCTTATGCTTATGGTTATTTAATTCACTCTTAAGTTCAGCCAGTTCATTCTCTCTTCCGATAAACATAATCAGGCTCCTTTATTCTGAAAAGTTTTTCACTGAAATCGCTTTCAGTATATACTCATAATCGTACTAAGTCAAGATAATTAAATTAAATGAAACCAACAAATTCAAATTAATACCTTCATGCTAATTTCCGACGCTCCTGCAATCAATACCTAAGAATATCAATATATCAATTTACACTTAAGTTCTATCTGCCCTCAATTCCCAAAATGCAATAGCCGCAGCCGCAGATACATTCAATGAATCAATGCCTTCCGTCATAGGAATCTTAACCACGAAATCTGCTTTTTCAATTGTAGCAGCGCATAATCCGTCCCCTTCGCTACCCATAAGGATTGCAAGCTTATCACATTCCTTAAGCCGTGAATCGGTAACGGATACTGCATCATCTGATAAAGCCATCGCCGCGACTTTATATCCCATCTTATGTAGTCTATCTACATAATGCGAAGAACCATCATTTTCAATATACGCATACGGAATCTGAAATACAGTTCCCATTGAAACTCGAGCCGCACGTCTATAAAAAGGATCAGAGCAATCATCAGTCAGTAAAAGCGCATCCATAAAAAGCGCCGCAGCCGAGCGGAATATCGCCCCTACATTCGTAGGATTATCAACAGATTCAAGAACAACAATACGAGCCGCATTATCACATAATCTCTCAATAGAAGGCAATGTTTTCCTTCTTAGACAACATAATAGCCCTCGCGTCACTGCATATCCCGGCGTATGAGCCATTATATCTCGCGGCAAGGTATAAATCGGCGTACCGTCATATTCTTCCAAAATCGAGCAAATTTCCATGTCAGAAGCACAATCACTATCGCATTCGATAATCTCCTCTTCCACAAGAAAACTTACAGGTTCATACCCTGCATCAAGCGCCCTTCTAATGACCTTTGCGCTTTCTGCAATGAATAACCCCGCATCCGGCTCATAATAATGATATAACTGACTCTCGTTTAAGGAAAAATACGGAGTAAGCCGCGTATCTTCCATATCTACAATCTTAATATACTGCATTTTTAATCTCTATTACTTCGCATTTACGATCCTTATCTCTTTGTTTATAAATCAATCTGATATGTATAATCTTTCATAACAATATCAGTTCCTCTTTTATTATAGGTGCTTTCACCAACAATCCTTCCCCCGCATTTTTCTGCCACACGTTTAGATGCTACATTACCTTGGCTAACAACTATAGTAACCTTCTTCGCTCCTTGAGCTCTGGCATAATCTATTAATCCTTGAGCAATTTCTGTTGCATATCCTTTATTCCAGTAGTTCTTATGAACACAGTAGGCTATATCAAAAATCGTTTGGTCATCACTAATCATAAAACTGCAAGTCCCTACACGTTCTTTCGTATCCTTAAATACCGGAATAAGATAACAGCACTCTTCATCATCAGGTAAAGCTTCTAACATTTTAATATATTCCGGATCAATATCTTCTTTAGCTTCATCCGGCAAAAACTCTCCCATCTCAGGATCATTCCAAATACTATATGCCCACAATGCATCCTCTTTAGTAAATCCACGTAATATCAACCTGGGTGTTCTAATGTTTTCTATCTTCATAATTAAAGTCCTTCCAAAATAACTTTTAGCGCTTTTTGCAATGAATAACCTCGCCTCCGGCTCATTATAATGATATAACTGACTCTTGCATTATTCTGTCTTGGCATATATGTATCTTCTTTTTTAAGTTCAGTATTATTAATCTTCTATAGCTTTTTTTAGCAATTCCATGAGTATTAACAATGCCTCTTTCTCTGTAAAATCGCTCTGAATCTTAAGCTTATTAAAATAATAAGGTTCTTCGGCAATCGTTATTGCCTTTGCGCGTTTTAAAATCGGTTTTAGCTTGCTAATTAGTTCTTCCGTAATTTCTTCTCTAGAATTAAAAAAATCCAAATCAAAATCAACTACAATTGGATCCTTTGTTTCATTCAAAAAATCCCAATCTATTTTGTTATACTCAAAGTATTTGCAATTGTATCCTTTTCTTTTATCATATTCCTCATATCCAGTTTCTCCTAATTTATGGATTATTGTATAAGAAGCCAAATACTTAAAATCGTAAGCTGTTTTTATTTGTTCAGAATTCTTTATATTTTCAATCGCAATACAAAAAACATCTTCAAAGTCAAAATCCCCCGCAAGATATTTCAATCCTTTTAACAAATCTCGCACATATATATTATCTAGCCCATCTTCAGCAATCTGATTCATAGAATGCAAATAGCAATTGAACGACGACCATGTATCTGTATGTGCATCAAATGAAATCAAGTTTATTGACTTTCCTATTCTACTATTAATTTCTCCCCATACTGGCAATGCCATGTTATGCTCTTCAAAGACACACACTGGAGTATTATCTATAATCTTGCTTTTCTGATATATCGAAGAGTTCTCAAATAAATACAATTGTCTGCTCTCCTTTTATAATAAATAGAATATAATTGCAACTCCTAACCCGTCATTTTTCTGTCACCGTCTCCAAAAAAATCTTCCTCACAAATCCCCCTCTTTTCTCTGCCTTCGCTCTTCTGCATTCTTCCAGCTCTTCAAGGCTATATCCTCTTGCCTTCGTAGCCGCATATAGAACCTCTAATATATCCGCAAGTTCCTCGAGATTCTGGTCTTTATGATACTCTGCCAATTCCTCATCGAGCTTCGCATCAATCATCTTCAGATACTCATCGTCATCGAGTATCCTTATTTCACATATCTTATTATCATTTTCGATAATCTCCGGAATCTTGTCCCTGACCAACTTATTATATGTTATTACTGACATAAACCTTCCTCATACTTCCATTCTTTGAAACCGTTATTCTTCGCCGCATCATAAATCGGACGAATTATATTATCCAATCGCCTACCAAATTCATCTTCTGCCAATCCGTCACAATACAGGCTCCGCACAATTTCGTCGTTATTCAAATGATACTTCGCTATCTTATCAAATCGATCCGCAACCTTATCATTCGCTTTTGCCAAAGAATACGACAAATACTCCAGCTTATACAAAGGCTCAAAATACATATCCCAATTCGGCAAGCCATTACTTTTACTGCTATTTATTAACTTTGTCGTCGGATGCAGATTCCACAACTCATCATGCGCCACATACTGCCACGGCACAAAATGGTCCACTGAAATCACCTCTCGCGACATATCTTTATGCCCGTATATATCGCGAATCTCCGGACGCAGCTCAATAATCAACTTCCAATAATCTCTTACACGCTCAATATCCCTCGACTGCGGCGCGTTTAATTTATCCGCAATTCCCGGAACGCTTGGATTGCGCCTCTGCAGATAATGAATCAAATTCAACTGCATCCACCCGCGAAGAATCTCCCTATTGCGAATCAAATACAGCACCCAGTCCTCGTTAATCCGAATCCTTGTATTCAATTGCTCAAATGATTCATAGTAATATAGCATTCTCCTCTGCGAGTTAAGCTTTTGTAAAAGCTCCTGAGGCTTGTTCCACACACGCTCTTCAATCTTTATTCCTTCAAGAAACGGAGATTGTATTCTGTATGGAACGTTTAGAATTAAGTATTTCTTGTATTGAATCAATTGAGGATCATCTGTTTTTTCAAGATAACTGATAATATTCTTTCTTTTCTCAGATGGCACAAATGATATATTATTTCCAATGTACTTCACAGCTTCTTCGAGATTATCCGTTACGCCTGCCGGGCCCAGTCGAAGCTTATACTCAGTAACCATGTACCAAGCATCAGCTATCATCTCGTTAATAAGTTCATCATACGTAAACGTAGTCTTATCAGCCGAAATTTTGCCCAAAACGGCCTGGAACCAGAAAAACTTATAGCAATTACTGGTGTTATCAAAAAGTCGACTTAGATAGCCAATATTAAGATTCTCATCATAAGGAAGTATGTTCATTAGTAATATACCTTTATCTAATCTATAATAAGAGCAACAACTTCTACGGTTCTATTTCATATCTGCCTTAATCTTATCTATAAGCGTTATATCCGCCGGAAGCCAATTAACATCATCAATAGTATCTTTTGTCAACCATTTGGCCGCTTCAGCCTCTTTTAATTCCAGATGGCCTTCTTTAACTTCACAATAGAAACAATCCATAGAAAGATGAAACGTTGGATAATCATATTCGATGGTATCGATATATGGTCCTACTTCAATAATTGTATCTAATTCCTCGCGTATTTCTCTTTCAAGCGCTTGCTCCGGAGTTTCTCCTTCTTCTATCTTTCCACCCGGGAATTCCCAACCACCTTTAAGATCTCCATAACCTCTGGCTGTCGCAAATATCTTCTTTTTTTCTTTGATTGAATCGCAGATAACTGCTGCAACAACTTTAACTGTCTTCACGTCTATGCCTCTCCAACTATATATTCATAGATATCTTCTCTAACCGGAACATCCAATTTGTAATTAATCTCAAATGCATCATCATTAGTCTTTGGCATTTTGATTGGTGTCGGTTCATCTTGCGCAAACATTTCACCTAAGAAATAGAATTCTTTTGCTTCTTTATCATCCTTATTTTTTCTAATAAACAAATAAATCCTATTATTCTTATCATCTTCTGTTCGTTTATAGAAATGATCAGCGTCACTAGAATCAACTTTTCTTGGATGTTTTGATAATGCAATTAAATTGTCAGACGTTACAAATCTATCCTCATAAGCGATTGCATCTTCAGCCTTATCATAATTAATGAATACCGGAAGAGTCTTTGTCGATTTATCATATAAATAGCCAAAAATGCTTCCGTTTTTATTTTTATCCCAATTTAACAATCGGCAAACATCCTCATATGTATATTTCTGGTATAACGTCAAATTTGTATTGTTATAATGATTATCATATTGTTCTTTACATACGCGCATGCCATACTCAAGCAAATCTATAACCATATCACGGAAATCATCATTTAATAATAATAGGTTTCTAAAATTGGAAGAAAGCCGATATCCACCATTCGTTTTCTCAACAAGAATGCAATTATCATATTTCTTACGTTCTGATCCTACAGGGAACTGATTAGTAAGATTTCTATACACAGAATCCTCTGTAGCCTTATCAAATGATATATTAAACATACTGCTAATAGTGTTAGCATATAAAACAAGTCTATAATCTTGTGTAATAAGACTTTTTAAAACCGCGAGTTCATGTATACGCTTCATCTTTGTAACTTTTTTAGACAGAAATTCGATTATCTGCGCTTCTACCTCACTTAATCTTATGCCGTACTCATCTTTATCATACTCAACTAGAAAAGCATAATATGAACCGCATTTTTCAAAATACTTACTCACATCAATAGAACCATATTCTCCGAAATCCAACACTGTCGGAATACGTCCAAGACGATACTTAAGCTGCTCGTATGCGTTCTTTAATATCCTTATATCATTTGTTTTCGCAAAATCAATTGATTTAAAGATTCTCTGCCTTGAGATCTCATCAAAATGAACGGTAGATGCTCCAGGGATAACACGTGTTCCCTCTGTCACATACCGTCTCATTGAATCCTTGTTATAACTTCTATCTCCAGAAAGTGCAATTGGAATCATGTAGTTATTGGTATAATTACCAATAAAATCAATTATAACAACATATTCCTTATCATCCGCCTTTCTAAGACCACGTCCTAGCTGCTGAACAAACACGATTGGAGACTGCGTCTCTCGAAGCATTAATACCTGATTAATCTCTGGAATATCAACGCCCTCATTAAAAATATCAATCGTAAAGATATAATCCAAAAACGGCATATTATTCGAATCTGCTTCAATACCATTTTTGATATTATCTAAATGTGCTTTGTATATATCTTCGTTAACATCTGTTGTTAGTAATTCAATGCACTGTTCCCGGGTATTCTCACTATCATCCCCAAACAATGCTTTTGCATAATATCCTTTTTCAAGAAACTTATTCGCAAGTTCACTTGCTTCGTCTTTTCTACTGCAGAAAACTATTCCTTTAACTCTGTCTCCGCTGTATCCATAATAATTTGCCTGCTCTAAGATATAGTTGACTCTCTTATCCGAAACCAAATATTTGAAATTACTTAGAGCAGTTTCATTATTAATGGCTTCGCCATCAATTTCTATATCCGTAATTCCAAAGTAATGGAATGGACATAGTAAGTCTTCCTTCAAGGCTTGTTGTAATCTGATCTCATATGCGATGTTATGGTCGAACATCTCAAATATATCAAAACCATCCGGTCTTTCAGGACTTGCTGTCATTCCAAGCCAGAAATCCGGATTAAAATGATTCACTATGGTCTGATAGCTTTGTGAACCGGCTCTATGTACTTCATCGATACAAATCCAATCGAAATGGATATTGTTTTTCTCAAAGTATTCAAAAGTCTCAGGTTTTGCCATCATATTCATTGTGGCAAATAAAATATCTGCATCATATTCTTTTGAATTACCGGATAATAAACCAAGTTTCTTGGTTCTTCCAAATACTTTTCTATAGCTCTTCATCGCTTGCTTTGCAATCAACTCACGATGAACTATAAATAATGCTTTTTTAGGATTCTCATTTTTTAGTGCAAAAGCGGATGCATATGTCTTACCTGTACCCGTTGCACTTATTAATAATGCTCTTTTCGCTCCTCGTTCTCTTAACTCATGAATACTACCAATAAATGCTTCCTGCATTTTATTCGGTTTAAGTTCATAAGTTTCAAGATCAACGATATCTTCTTCGAGGGCGATTTTATGCTGGGATCTAACTAACCTATCAATCTGCTTCTTATGATCATACTGTTTTTTATAATATTCACGTATTTCAGCATAATCATGTGCCGCAGCATCATTCCATAACGATTCAAATTCATTTACAATCGTTTGCGCCATTGAACCCTGCTCTGTACTAACAAATGAAGCATTCCACTCCATATTTGTTGTTAATGCAGTCTGCGTCATATTAGAACTGCCAAGTATTATTCTATAGGTTCCTTCTTCCTTGAATAAATAGCCCTTTGTATGAAAGCCTACGCCCGAATCATTCGTACGGTATAGCTTCAGTTCTATGTTTTTCAGTTCTGCCAATCTATCTAATGCATAAGGATCACTAAATGTCAGATAATCAGTGGTAAGAATACGGCCATGGATATTGCGCTTTTCTAATTCCTTAAGAGTTTCAGACAATGCAACAAAGCCACTTCTATTAATGAATGCAACACTTATAGAGAATTCATCGCAATGTGACAATTCATTCTCTATGTATGATAGTACTTTGGTTCCATTCTTATGGTTATTAGTTAAAAACTGCGGACTATAAGCTAGATTCGAATTCACAGTACTATCTATATATGCATTTTTAATTCCTTCTAAGATTTCCTGCTCTATATTATTCATCTAATACTCCTTTTTCCTAATTCTATGATATTTTAAGTCCAATACTTGGGACTCAAATTAGGAACCCGAAATACGGAATTTTCACGACATCTTCACATATATAATCTTAACATTTGTCTATATATATTTCAAACAAAATCCCTGATTTTCTGATATTTTCTGACGTTTTTATTGTTATGTGTTTGCAATAAAAAACCCGGGAATCTATTGATTCCCGGGACGCAACTTCTGTCTATTCTTTTCTTCGTTACCTGCCGCTGCCGTAGCCTTTCTTGCGGCTTAGGTAGCTTAGCGGAGGGAGCTTTTATACGAAGCTACTCTTCTGCAAAATCTGTATCCAGCGCAATCTGGAATTCATAGTCAGGAAAAGTCTTTTGTACGTCAGCCAAGACTTCGTTGTACACTGCCCTGCGTTCTTTTGCATTGAAGCTTACTACTATGTCGAAGCGCATAGTCTTCTGCTCCTTCTGCAAATAGAAGCCGTGCATCTGTGTAACATATTCATGCGAAAAGATAATGTCTTCAACTTGCTTTTTTGTACTGATGATTGTCTCGTCTTTCGTATTTACCGAGTATACGCCGATAGCAGTCAGAATAACCTGGTGCTCATGTATTACCTTCATGGTGATTTCGCGGATAAGCTGATCTAACCTGTCTGCTGAGTATGTATCCGGAACCTCGATATGTATGGAGCCGTTCCATGTGTCCGGGCCGTAGTTATTAAGCACAAGGTCATAGGCGCCCTGCACATCAGGAAAGCTTAGAACTGTAGCGTAAATGGCCTTTGCGAGCTCTTTATCGTTACGTTCTCCAAGTATCTGTGAGATTGTGTCTTTGAGCATTTCTATGCCGGATTTAATGATTACAACGGATATTATTGCACCAAGCCATGCCTCGAGCGATATATGGAATATAAGGAAGATTCCTGCCGCAAGCAGGGTTGATGCTGATATGATGGAGTCAAGTGTTGCATCTGCGCCGGAGTTAATAAGTGAATCCGAATTTACCTTGATGCCCACGCCTTTAACATAGCGGCCAAGCACGATTTTAACTATAACGGCAACGGCTACTATTATTAAAGATACAGTATTATATTCCGGTGTCTTGGGACTAATTATTTGCTTTACGGATTCAATAAATGATGTAATACCGGCATAAAGCACTATAACTGAGATTATCATTGCGCTTAGGTATTCGATTCGTCCGTATCCGAATGGGTGCTTTTTATCAGGTTCTTTTCCTGCAAGCTTCGTTCCGACGATGGTAATAAGGGAACTGCCCGCATCGGATATGTTATTAACCGCATCGAGTACGATTGCGATGGAGTTGGTCATAAGACCTATTACTGCTTTAAAACCCGCAAGAAATACGTTGGCTATGATTCCGATGATACTGGTCTTGATGATTGTCTTTTCGCGGGATGATTCTTTTGCTTCGGGAGATGTAAGTTGTGATAATGATGGCATAGGGGACCTCCTTTAAGGGGATTATTATATGTATATCTTAACAGAGTGGAATTAGCAGAGGGTCCAGAACCTTTTTCTTTATATTCTGATATCTGCCACTGCTATTGCCTTTCTTGCGGCTTAAGTGACTTAATGGGTGGGAGCTTTTATATGAAGTTTTCATTTCGCAAAATTAAAAAATTATTCGTTTTGCGAATCATTGAGCCATCTGGCTATATCAATAATACTGATTCCCTCATACTGTGACATGTCATGCCTTGTACGGGCTAATAACATCTTCGGATATGCATCGTTTATACTAAGAAGAGACGAAACTTCCCGCTCAAATGTATCTTTCCTTGAAATATCATCCGCAACCTGAATATATAGCTTTTTCCCACCTTTAATTGCTACGAAGTCTATTTCTTTATCATATAATTTACCAACATATACTTCATAGCCACGCCTGAGCAACTCGATTGCGATGATATTCTCATATAAATGCCCATAATCTGTGTTTTTAGTTCCTATTTCTGAATATCTAAACGATAAGTCTGAAAGATAATATTTCTTGTCTGATTCCAGGTATTTTTTCCCTTTTATATCATATCTTTGAATTGGATAAAAAAGGAAAGATCTACAAAAATAAGCAATATATGCTCCTACTGTCTTATCATTAGTTTTATAAGTGCCGGACGTAAGCTTTGCTGCAACATTTCTTATTGATGTTTGATTTCCGACATTATCCATGAGGAAATTACCTATCATAATTAGCAAATCCTCATTCTCAATTCTAAACTTCGTTACAATATCTTTTGTAATAGTTGTACGATATATACTGTTAACATATTTTCTCGCATCTTCTTCGGTTTTATATAAATACGAGCCGGACATACCGCCTGTTTTTACATATAATTCAAATGCTTCATCAATATTATCAGAAGGATAGTATTCCATATACTCTTTAAATGAAAAAGGATATAGACTAATTTCACATACACGTCCGCCAAATAAAGTTGCCAAGTCACTTGACAAAAGGAAGGCATTCGATCCGGTTAGATAAATATCATATATTTCTTCTTCGTAAATACTGTTAATAACGCGTTCAAAGCCGGTACACATCTGAATCTCATCAATAAAGAGATAATTATCCTTATCCGGCACATGGTGTTCTTCTATATAATCATATAGATTATCAGGATTTAAGAGGTTTTCATATTTTTTTAAATTAAGTTTAATTCGAACAACATTTGCTTTCTCATCTTGATCGAATGTCTCTATAAACGCATCCATCAGTTTTGATTTTCCGCTACGTCTAACTCCCGTAATAACCTTAATATCCGGAACATCTTTTACTGCAGCAAGTTTATCTAGATAATAGTCTCTTCTGATTAACTTCATACTGATTCACCACCTTGATATAAGTATATCTCATTTCGCATTTTTAAACAATATTTAAATTTGCGAAATGAATAAGTGGGTGGTAGGGTTACAATCTGTAAACGGTGGGAATTTTTATACGAGGGGCGCTTATGAGGCCTATTTCGGTACTCCGAAAAACACAAAGTATATAATCATCGAGATTAGGTCAATTAAGAAGAACACTGTAAGCACTATTCCTGCTATCTTGAGGCCTTTCCTTGCTTTTTTCTTATTGTCTTCCGTTAATACATGCTCTTTGATGTCGCTGTAGAGTTTTTGTTTAGTTGTCTGTTCCTTGGGCTCTTCTTTTTTCACGGCTTTATCAAGCACAAGTTCATCGAGCGATATGTCAAATAGCTCACTGATTGCAGCAAGCTTCTCCATGTCCGGTGTGGATTCGCCGACCTCCCATTTGGATATTGTCTGGCGAGATACGTTCAGGCGATTTGCGAGTTCTTCCTGTGAAAGCCCTTTTTGCTTACGAAGTTCGTACAGTTTATTATTGAATTCCATTATCTTTCCTGCCTTTCCATATATACATAATAACACAAATCGTTATTATTGTAATTGCCGTTGTTGCAATTCCGGCCTCCAATCCGTATTCGGAGCCGTTGATAATGGTAAGCTTATTAATCCCGATCTGTAATAGGCCGTTCATCTTGGCTTCGTTTCCCGATACAGTAAGGCCGAGGATTATATTAAGTACATAATTCCACGCCGCATGAAGGCCGCAGGATATCCATATGTTCTTGCGCCATAAGGTAATTATGGAAAATAGTATTGATATTAGATATAAGTTTACAATGCCGATTGTAGCGTAGGCTATTCCCGAATCTAAGATTGGGGTCATAATAAGGTGCGGGACAACAAATGCTGTCGAGCTTATTAATACTGACATTGGAACAGATATCTTCTTTTTAAGGGTATTCATCAAAAAGCCGCGGCACAGGATTTCTTCTTCTGAGCCCTGGATGATGAAGGCTAATGCCCATAGGAGCAGTCCTTTGATGTTCACGTCACGGTTAATTCCTATGAATGTTGCGGAGCCTGTTAATATTGAGATAAGTACTACAAGTATCAGCATTGCGACTGCTATTACGATTCCTATTAGATAGTCGGTGGGTTTCTTTGTTATGCCGATGTCTTGAATGCTGCGCTTTTCTATAAGAATGCAATAAATTATCGCTACTATAGAGAACAGGATGTATCCGTAATATGGGATAAGGGCGGTGATCTGTCCTTCCGGCATTACGCCGTGAAGCGGGTCGTAGCCCATTCCTGTGTATAAGGCGATTACGGCGGCCTCACCTATGACTCCTGCTACATAGAATATAAGTATAAAGGCCAGAACTTTTTTAATAACATACTCCGGTGCGGGGATTTCTGTTCTGTTGTTAGACGGCAGCAAATTGATGATGTGTGTCTTCATTGATGGTTCCTCCTTAGAATTGATTCTGTATCAATTGTAAGGAAGGTGGTTGAAATTCGCTACCAAGTAGAGTTGGCAATCCCGCAACAGTTAGTGGAAATTATGACAAGTTTCCCTTGCGGATGTTGTCTTGGATTATCGCATCTGTTACGGCAAAGAGCTTTTCCGAGCCAAGCCTGGTCTTGTTATGGCGGCTGTAGATTGCCTCTGCGGTAGCATTATGCTCTTTCCAGTCCGAGCCGCCGTTACTGTTATTAAGGATAATCGGCTGGAGATTGTCCATTGCGTGAGCAAACTTCGATTCTGCTGTGCTGAATTCTTCAAACTCGTCAAATAAAGATATAAGCTCTTCCTTCTGGTCAGCGGGAAGCATGGAGAAGATTCGCTCCTTTGCGGCATCTTCTCTTGTCTTCTGCGTTGCGAGACCTTCTGTATCGTATGCGTAGGTGTCGCCGGCATCAATTTCGACGATATCGTGGATAAGGCACATAAGCATGACCTTCGCTATGTCAACTTTCTCGTTCGAATATTCTCTTAGAAGATACGCCATTATAGCCATATGCCAGGCGTGCTCCGCGTCGTTCTCGTTTCTTCCGTGACCGGACAGATGCGTCTGGCGGAATATATTCTTCTCCTTATCTATCTCAAGCGCAAAATCAAGCTGCTTTTTTAATCTGTCGTCCATTGCGTCCCTCCTTACCCGAGTCGCTTCAAGAAGAAATACTCGGAATAGCCGTCCTCGGCGTTTTCGTATTGGCCTACGCATGTATAACCAAGCGCCTCATAAAAGTCCTTTCCTTGCCAGTTAAACGTGTCAAGACGTATGGTATTAACTCCCATGGTAAGAGCGCGCTTTTCCATCTCTCTTATCAGCATCTCGCCGACCCCCTGTCTCCTGTAATTCTCATCCACGAAGACTGTCGAGACGTACAATATCTTAAACGCAGTAATGCAGGCGTCAAGTCCCGCTATAAGCTTGCCGTTATCTTCCACGCCGATCTGTATATTGCCATCCATTTTGAAGGTTATGTAGTTTTCATCATATTCCTCAAGGCGAGTCTCAATATCCTCAACCTGGGTTTCTGTAAGATCTATTATGTTCATGTAATGCTCCTCTTCTAATTCTATGTATGTACGCTGAAACTATGGGTTTCGTCGTGCATATCGTATATTGTATTGCCGGTATCTTTAATATATTCCTGTTGCCATCGGAGTAATAGGTCGCGGAATCTATACCTGTTGCCTTCCCGCATGATGACAAAAGGCAATGCCTGCAATGTGCATTGCAAGGAACACAGTAATTAGCAATAGCAAATGATGTGGTTTTCATGTGGGACTCCTTATATTAAGCTATTTCTTTGACTCTTCGTTATATGATTTTTACGCACATTTCCATAAAGCCATTGGATGATAACGTATTCGCTCCAATATACCTGTATCCTTAAACAGTAGTTCAGGCTTATATTCCTTATTTATGAATCTTTCGATATATTCTTTCTCATCATCGTTCAATTTCATAAGCAAGGAAATGTATTCCTTAACCTGTATCTTCTTTTTATCAAGCTCAAACTTTTCTCGTGCTGCTAGAACCGGGAATAATTCTGTTTTTATCTTTGAAAAAGTAAGACCATCTATAGCAGCTGTATCAAAACTTTTATTTACTTCTTTTGCAGAGATTGTCGCGTAGAATATAATACATTTCCTGAATATATCTTCATCAGCAGAAAATAATCCCATATCTATCATATTGCAAAAATCGTACAAATCCCTTGCTGCTGCTCTACTTATTAAAGCATTTGCTTTTGCTGCAAAAATCTCCATCACTGCAACCGTTCGTATATTAATCAGTTCTCCAAATGCTTCTGTTACAAATACTCTATTCTCTGCCGGAAAAATATGTGAGCGCAACGAGTAATTAATCTCTATTTTAATCATATCCTTATTTCCCGCAGCATTCACATAATTATAATATAACGCATCCAAACTATGGCTAAATCTTGAAGCATCAGATAGAATATATCCTTGCTCCGACATATAGCCCGTCAAGATTCTTGTCAGTTTATCCCTTTCTTCCTTCATCTCATCTCTTATAATATTCGGAACAAAATCCAAATCAATATCCACAGACAATCTCGGAAGATTAAATACTGTCAAGTTAATTGCAGTTCCGCCTTTAAGTAATAAATGTTGTTGCAAATATTCCTGGCTATTAATATATTCAAGAATTAATCTAAGTCGAAGTACCTTTTCAAAAGTATCACGATTAAACCCGTATTCTCTCGCCCTAATATTCAACTCTCTTCTGTTAAAATGTGGCATTATCTATCTCCCCATTCTTCATGCTCTTAATATTCTTAGGATATATAAGATTCCATTCCGCTGAATAAGCAGGATCAATTATACCATTTGACAAATACCGTTTCGAGTTTCCACTCTTATCCTTACAAAGTTTTATAAATGCATCACTAATTCCGATATTCTTTTTATATTCACTAAAAATGAAACCAATCTTTCGATATAAGAAAGCATTGTTATACATCTCAAGATATTTTACCATTCTGGCTTCATCAACACTATTAACCGACTTCGTAAAAGAAAGCACTTCTTCAAGACCTGCTATTATATTCAAATCCTTCACGGAATCCAATAGTGTTCGTTCCTTATCTGTTACCCTTACACCTCCACTGAATTCTGGGGATTCAACTCCTTCATTTATTTGTTCCTTAACATAATGATACATATATCCAGCAAACTCAAAATCATGAAAACGAGTCTTGGAGCCTACATATACTTCATAAAAAACTTGATCTGTAATTCCATAGTATTCAGATGCAGTATGATGAGATATATATGAAGAAGGCGTTATTGCACTTGCAATCTGAAATCTGTTTGCAACCGGTCCACCATTTTCACCGCTCACGCACGTGTATAATCCGTTTCGTATTTTTAATACCAACTTTTCCTTTAAAAGCTTTTCAACGGCTGCTCGTGCAGTTCGTTCACTTGAATATAGTGCATTAACTTCTTTCATCGAAAAAACAGGATATTGCAAAAGTTCAAAATACAAATTCATATTTTCGCCTCCCTTCGACTGTTAAGTTTTTGTATGTTATTACTATTAATTATGTTGTTTCTATACTTAATCTTAACATATCACCGAATCATCAAGTTGTCAAGTTAAATATGTGTACGATATTACCATAATTAATATTATTATTGTGTAAAATTTTAACCCTCCGCTATACTGATACGAAGGGTTATCATCTAATTATGCCTTTATATTATATTATCATGCTTGTACCACGTCGGAATTATGTTTTTCATATCATCATACCAGCTCATGATTTCCGCGGCCTGGTTTAGCATCGTGTCAATCTCTTTTTCCCCGAACGGAATCGCCCAATATACCGACGAAAGTGTATTGCTCGAGATATATAACGCAAGTAACTTCCAGAAATCTGTCGGGACGGCATTGTCGAAATACCCGTCCACAATCCCTGATGCAAAAAGCTCTGACCGCTGTGCGCACCATACGATTCTGTTGAATTCTTCCCACGGATCTCCATAATCATTTCTGTTAAAGTCAATGATATATAACTTTCCCGCGTCGTCAATCATCATATTGCCGATATGATAGTCACCGTGTTGATATGACTGCGGTCTTCCGCTTAACAAATGCCTATTGGCGTTAATATAATCGATAAACGCCTGTCCCTTAGGATATTTAATTGGACACTCCTCATATTTCCCGATCTTGGTGTCCATCTTTCTGTTAAATCTGATCTCCCAGTCTTCCTGAGATTCCGGCGCAGGAATAGAATGAATCTTCCGTAATATCTGACCTGCTTCAAAGCCATAATCATACTGCTTACTTGGTAGCAGCTTCGGAACTACGGATTCCGCGCTTTTACCCTCTATCCAGCTATGAATGGCATATACTCCCTCGTCGCATGTGCCAAATTCAATCGGAACACACATAGGGATTCCGAGTGCTGCCACACGCTGCATATTATTAAATTCCGCCTGTTTCTTGTCAAACTGCGCTATATCCGTAACACGAAGAAGGAATCGCTCTCCCTCTTCATTCGTGATACAGTACTTCTTGTCCTCCGACCAGCCTTCAAGTATCGGCGTTTTGGTAACTATCTTCACTATTCCCTCCGGCTATTTACTATTTTTTGAAAAAGGCCTGTGAAATAATATCGCAGGCCTTTTCACACTGTAACTGCATTAAGCTTACGCTAATACTGTAATTAGCATCTTATCCTATTATCATCTGTGGATTATACTTCTCGTCTGCTAGTACTCTGGATTCATGAGCATATTCATCTGATACGCATTCTTTAAACAGCAATGCATTATTTGAAATATCAAATAGCTCTGAAAAAGAATTATCAGCACTTAAAAGCTTTTCTAGGTCTTTGCACCATGGATAATTCATATTAAGTTCCATAGGTTTTAATTTTGTCTTTCGACCCTGCTCAATAAAAATCTCACGCTTACGTTCAAGCTTTAACCAGGATAATAATTCTGTAACGATTATAATTAGATTTTCCTTATCAATACTAGAAACATCTCCGAAAACTATGTCATTTCGTGTATTTCTATAATCGATCAATAATTCTGCAATATTCATTATCGTCCACCTCTCTTTCTGTAATTCTTCCATACATGCACTTTGATATCATCTTCATTATCAAACTGTATCGCTAATCCCGATGCTTTTTGAAAATAATGCTCGGCAATATAGGCTTTAATCTCGCCATCCCACGAAGATATCTTATCATATGATAGTCCTTTTAGAAAATCTAATGCGTGTGTACCCTCGTGAACTATATCGCTATGGAGCGTTACAGAGTTTTTTCGTAAATATATTTTGTTATCAATCGCAATACCCACGATATCGCTTTTTACACCAAAAGCCTTCTCAAATAGTTCATCTCCGATAACACTTAACCTTATTTCGCCTTTCTTAATTTTTTCGGCGATTATAGAAGATTGAGCGGTTTTGCCTTCAAGAAACGCTATTAATTCGTCTCTTGTATAATTCCTTCCCGATGTTTTCTGATATTCACCGGTATAATTCATTTTATAGCTACCTTTTGTAGCTCCAAAACCGCCATGATATCCCATGCCCATCTACTCCACCTCCTTGTGAGTGGCGGAGTAATCACTCGCAAAAACCACAATCTTTATTCCTGCATCAGCATATTTCTTAAAGTATTTATCAGATGCACAACCGTAAACTATTATAACAGACGGTTTTAAAATACTTATCGCAACGTCGATACCTGCTAAAAAAATAACTCTATCTCGAATATGTTTCATTGTTCCATGGGACCCAAACGCAATAACACCGTGCTTTTCAATACCGTCACAGCTTATCCGATATGTACGTCTATCTCCATATCTAATATTCGGAATGACCTTAATACCATTAATCTGCAACCAATGTCCGATTGCGCGGCTACGATATATATTCCATATCTGCATCGCCAAAGGCATATCCCTATAGCAACTAAAATCCGGTAGGATTACGCCATTATAACGTTTTAATATTTCGAGATACTTACGCGGATTTCTCCAAATACGCTCAAACAAGTAATCATCTTCATAGAAGTGAACCCATTGATCATAATCCTTGCAAGATATAGCCTTTGAAAATGGTATTAATCTGTTAGGAATCTCATAAATTGCTTTGATTCGTGGAAATTCAAATATACCTGCATAAGTTGCCATTGACACAAGAAACGCATTAAATACGTCTTTGCAACTATTTCTAGAACAATTAATTTTACTCATGTAAAGCACCTCCTTTATGGGTGTACAGCCAAAAGGGCATGAGTATCCCTTTGGTGGTAACCTCTCGAGTACTTTACATGAATTTGTTAGTGTTCAAGTTATTATACTCGTGAGGAATATAAATATAGTTACATATAAAATTTTAGTAATAATTGCTATACCCCTTTAAGAGTATCTGTGATAGGATAAAAGTGTTAGTGTTCGAGTTATTGTACTCGACTGGTACCGTATGGTAGTTCCCGCTATCGTACGGTACTTTTCTTTTATCCTTTGGTCATAGCACATAATAATCACATCCTTTCTTTATATGATTTATAATATATATCATAAATGAAAATATATTATCTGTACCGATATCTTTTATCCAAATCCCAAGAATCTCTCTCTTGCTGCATATCATATTCCCTATCCAAAGAAAAAACACTGTTTTTCTTTGGTAATATGGCATCTATAAAATCCTTGTATTTATAAAGAATTGTTTCGTCAAACATCTGCTCCTCTTCAGAACGCCATTCATAATTTACCTTTCCCATAGTCTCAATTCTTTTCTTTGCAGCCAATTCAGAAACTCCGAAATAGTTCATTAAAAAATCTACATTTATATAGGCACCACGCTTTTTTAATTCGTTTAACACCTGTTCAGGCATTAGAATCTGAGCCGCAAAACAATTTGCTTCGATTTCTATGCGACCATATTCTTCTTGATTAGCATAATTCTTAAGCTCATGCCCAAATCTGTAATGGCCAAATTCATGCAATATAGAAAATCTAATTCTAGGCGCCGAATCATTGCTATTATAAAACAAAATATATCTACCACTTTTACACTGTAAAACTGCCGCTTTACTACCAAAAGCCTCAATATCAATTCCGCATTCAACAGCAAATTCATACTTATGAATAGAAATATCCGACCATTCTTTTACAATTGCTTTAGTATTAACCGGAAATTTACATAGCATATTCGAAGCAGCTAAGATTTCATTTGCTAAAATGTATGCTCTTTTAAAATCCGGTTTGTTATATGCCATCGTCATCATCCTCCTCTGCTTCAAAAATATCATCAAACATCACAGAAAGCATTTTTTCAGCTTTTTCAAGCCTACTCTCATCGAGCTTTTCAAGGCCTCTTTGAAGATATTGTAGTTTTCCTTTATCAGGCTCTTTTCCTTCCATTTGTTCATTGCCCAAAAGGTAATCAATAGAAACACCAAAGAATTGGGATAATTTAAGCAGTATTTCATCTCTAGGAACTGTTCCGTTAGTCTCCCACATGCTAATTCTGCTCTTATTAATACCAAGTTCTTTTGCCAACCCATCTAATGAAAGAGTTCGATCCATTCTTAATTTCTTTATTCTTTGTGCAAATACTTCATTACCCACGATTTTACCTCCTGCTTTCATATTCTCCTTTTGTATTTTTCCGCTTGCAATTACATTCTACAATATGTCCGCCCCTATGTCAAATATAATTGTACGTGTCAAAAAAAATTGACCTCTATATATATTGTTTAAATAATAGTACTTTCTCAATATATTGGTATATATTCAAGTGAATTATATATTATCAACTACATAAAACAAGCAGAGAAAACAATTCCCTGCTTGTTTTTCTTATTTCTCAATTACATAATATGTCAAATCTCGCTCCATGCCCAGATATTCAAACTCTTTCTCGACAAAATGGTCATAGTGCATTCCGCACTTTTCCATGACTTTCTTCGACGCATCATTGCCGGTAAAGAATGACGCATAGACCTTCTCAAACTTCAATTCCTTAAAGCAATACTCAATAAAAGCTCTGACCGCTTCAGTTGCATAGCCCTTATTCCAATATGAAGAGCTAATGCCGTATCCTATTTCGCAGGCGTGGTCTTCTTCCGTAAGATTGCCCGCTTCGATGAAGTATAGAATAATTCCGATAAGCTTACCTGTATCCTTAAGGCGAATCGCATATAAAGTATCATTCTTAAGATAAGGCTCAAAGTCAAATTCATCAAGCGATTCCGCATACTTACATACGAAGGTCTCAAGAACCTTCTTGTCATGCGAAATACTGTTGAAATAGTTCTCCTTATCATCAGGAGTAATTCTGTCTATTATTAATCTATCTGTCACTGAACATCTTCTTAACCCTTTCATTAATACTCTTCTCATTTATGCAATGTCCCCTTTTATTATATCGAATCTTACCGGTTCAGATAATCTCTAAGCTTTGCCAAATTATCGTTACCATCCTTATATCCAAGCCAGTAGAGATCTCCGAGCTTCTCCATATTGCCCTCGAATCTTGTAACAGTTACTACTTCCGAAGGCTCTATAATAAATACCTCGCCCGCCTCTTCCTTGGCACGAAGCATATCAACCGTCTCATTAAACTTCCTGTTGGCAGCTTCTATGCTTTTGACGAATTCAGGATATTTATGATACATCGCATGTGCCATACGATAAGTGCTGTCCTCCGAACGTCGATACGCATGCTCTCTGGTCTTAACAACAACGACCTTCTTATATCCGTTACTCTCGGCCCACTCATACGGAATCTTTGTCGCACATCCGCCGTCAAGATACGGAGTTCTGTTCATTATAACAGGGCGCGATACGTAAGGTACCGATGCCGAAGCAGATACTGCCTTCGAGAGATTGCACTTTCCCTTTTCAAAATACTCAATCTGTCCCGTTATAAGATTCGTGCAACCCACCGCAAGTCTTCTCGGTGTCTTCTTAAGCTTCTTCTTATCAAGGGGATATTCCTTAAGTATCTCCTTATATAAGTACTCGAATCCCGTTATCGCATGCTCTTTCTTAATTGCGTTGATTCCGCAGAAATTATCATCGTGTCTATAGGTCAGATCAATCTTCGCACCCCAGCCTATCTGTCCTGTTGTATATCCAAGACCGCACAAAGCTCCCGCAGATATCCCGACGGTTGCTTCAAGATTAATTCCCGCAATCATAAATGCATCGAGCACACCTAAAGTATATAATCCTCTCCAGCCGCCGCCTTCAAGGACCATACATCCTTCCGTTATATCATCCGTGCTTTTACCCCACGGAATCATTGCGATTTTTTCGTATACTTCTCTTCCCATATACCTAATTAGCGCCTTTCGTATGGGGGTTACCCTTTTATTATAACTTTAATCCAATACTCTGATATTATAACATAAAAAAAGGAGCTGTAATACAGCTCCCTCTTTCCGGTATCAATAATTTGTAAGATCATCTAAGTTCTTAACAATCTTTGCATCCAAAGATGCAGCGCCTTCTACATATGGTGCAAGCTTCTCGGCGGTCTTACCTATTCCGCTTCCGCCCGATGTTGCGAATGCATATACTTTCTTACCCTTAAAATCATAACCCTTGCAGAATGTATATATTACTCTAGGGGCAGCTCCGTACCAGATCGGGAATCCGATGTATATCGTATCGTACTTGTCGAACTCTGCGATTGTACCTTCCACCGGAACCTCTTTACCGCCAAACTGCTCTCTATTGCATCTTGAAAGCGGATTCTTCCAGTTAATGTCTGCCGCAGTATACGGCTCCTTCGGAACGATTTCGAATATGTCTGCAGATATGGATGCTGCGAATTCTTTGGCGATTCTCGCGGTGTTTCCTTCTGCACTGAAATAAGTTACTAATGTGCTCATAATATTTCCTCCTGTTTGAATTTAAACTCATTATCGTCTATTCTTACGATTTATATTAATTATCATAAGATAACAACAACCCACAATAATTAAGAAGATAAGCAATGCCAATATCCACCAAGCGGTTCCCATATATGGCATTTCCTTGGTAAAACCGAATGCTCCGGCAGGACTTCCCCAGTTCAGGAAAAAGTACGGGTAATTAATGCCAAGTGCAAAGTCCCACCCCCGCACATATCCGATTGCTGCATAGATTGCATAAAGTACCGGTGGGATTATTACGTAGATTACATTTTTCTTTCTGATATCCTCACCATAAGCTACTATAAGGAAATCTGCAACAGCGGCTATCGGCACTACAACATGTGTAAGTGTATTCTGGACATTCCATGCATTAACTCCAAGTGTAGGTGCAAGCACGAATCCGAATACAACGCCTGTAAGAGTGATTGCAACAGCTCCCACAAACTGGATTACATGCCAAACTTCACCGACCTTTTTCTTCGTTAACATTAAGCAGCATCCGATCAAACTGATAAGTGCCACTGCGATATTTGACTGAATTGTAAAATACATAAACACTCTGCTTCCTCCCATAAAGGAATTCCTTCCGGCATATGCACTTAAGAAAACTCCGACAGCGGCTGACAATACCACGATTATCTTTAAGGTATAACTAATACATCTTCTTACTTTTGATTCCGCATTCATACTCCATGTAACTCCTTTACTAATGTTTTCCGCCATTATATTTACCGAATTATACGGCTGCTAAAATCTCCCGCCCATATTCTTTGACGGCATTTATATTTGATACAATTATATTGCACGCAATATAAATTGTCAAGCACTTCATGTAAATCCACTGCATTAATACAAAAGAAAACATACTTATAGCAGTTAAGCCCGGTCGCCTTACATATGAGCCGAGAAAAAGTCCCTATAGAAGTAGACAAAATAAGGCCCTCATTCCATTTCTGAAATGAGAGCCGGTTTTTAATAACTTTTATGTACACAATCCGAATTTCGACCTCAAAATCGGGTCAATTTTGTCTCCGGATCGTGAACGGTCGGATGCCCGAAACCCTTGTAAAATCAAGGCTTCCAGAGCTATTCCTATTTATTATTTATTGCTGCTTGTGCTGCTGCAAGTCTTGCGATCGGCACACGGAATGGTGAACATGATACATAATCAAGACCAATCTTGTGGCAGAACTCTACAGATGAAGGATCTCCGCCGTGCTCACCGCAGATACCGATGTGGAGGTTAGGATTTACAGGCTTACCAAGCTTGATAGCCATATCCATTAACTTACCGACACCTGTCTGGTCAAGACGAGCAAATGGATCGTTCTCTAAGATCTTAGCATCATAGTAAGAACCGAGGAACTTACCTGCGTCATCTCTTGAGAAACCGAATGTCATCTGTGTAAGATCGTTAGTACCGAAGCAGAAGAAATCAGCCTCTGTAGCGATTTCGTCAGCTGTAAGAGCTGCACGAGGAATCTCGATCATTGTACCAACCTGGTAATCAAGTGTTACACCTGCTGCAGCGATTTCAGCATCAGCTGTCTCAACTACAACCTTCTTAACATACTTAAGTTCCTTGATCTCGCATACGAGCGGAATCATGATCTCAGGCTTAACCTTCCAGCCCGGATGCTCCTTCTGAACCTTGATAGCTGCTCTGATAACAGCCTTGGTCTGCATCTTAGCGATTTCAGGATATGTAACTGCAAGACGGCATCCTCTGTGACCCATCATCGGGTTAACTTCATGAAGTGAAGTAACGAGTGCCTTGATTGCTTCTACAGGCTTACCCTGAGCCTTAGCTAACTTCTCGATATCAGCGTCCTCTGTAGGAACGAACTCATGAAGAGGTGGATCAAGGAATCTGATTGTAACAGGATATCCCTCGAGAGCCTCATATAACTTCTCGAAGTCGCCCTGCTGATAAGGAAGAATCTTATCAAGAGCCTTTTCTCTCTCTTCAGCTGTATCAGCACAGATCATCTCTCTGAATGCTGCGATTCTGTCCTCTTCGAAGAACATATGCTCTGTACGGCAAAGACCGATACCTTCTGCGCCAAGCTCACGAGCCTTGATAGCGTCACGTGGTGTATCAGCATTTGTACGTACTCTTAACTTTCTATACTTATCAGCCCAATTCATTACACGCTCGAACTCGCCTGCAATCTTAGCGTCAACTGTAGGAATCTGTCCGTCATAGATGTTACCTGTTGAACCGTCAATTGAGATCCAGTCGCCTTCATGATATGTCTTGCCGGCTAATGTAAACTTCTTATTCTCTTCATCCATTGTGATGTCACCGCATCCGGATACACAGCATGTACCCATACCACGGGCAACAACGGCTGCGTGGCTTGTCATACCACCACGAACTGTTAAGATACCCTGAGCAGCCTTCATACCTGTGATATCTTCAGGAGATGTCTCAAGACGAACGAGAACTACCTTCTCGCCTCTCTCCTTCCAAGCTACAGCATCGTCTGCTGAGAATACAACCTTACCGCAAGCAGCACCCGGAGAAGCTCCAAGTCCCTTACCTGCCGGTGTAGCTGACTTTAATGCAGCTGCATCAAACTGTGGATGTAATAATGTATCAAGGTTTCTAGGATCGATCATAGCTACTGCTTCTGCTTCTGTTCTCATTCCCTCATCAACAAGGTCACAAGCAATCTTTAAAGCAGCCTGAGCTGTTCTCTTACCGTTTCTTGTCTGAAGCATATAAAGCTTACCATGCTCTACAGTAAACTCCATATCCTGCATATCTTTATAGTGAGACTCTAACGTCTTACATACTTCTGTAAACTGAGCGAATGCTTCAGGGAATTTCTGCTCCATCTCTGAAATGTGCATAGGTGTACGAACACCGGCAACTACGTCCTCGCCCTGTGCGTTGGTTAAGAACTCACCGAATAAGCCCTTAGCACCTGTTGCAGGGTCACGTGTAAATGCAACACCTGTACCGCAGTCATCACCCATGTTACCGAATGCCATTGACTGTACGTTAACGGCTGTACCCCATGAATAAGGGATATCGTTATCACGACGATATACGTTAGCACGAGGGTTATCCCATGAACGGAATACTGCCTTGATTGCTCCGTATAACTGCTCCTTAGGATCATCCGGGAAATCGGAACCGATCTTAGCCTTGTACTCAGCCTTGAACTGTCCTGCAAGTTCCTTAAGATCATCAGCTGTAAGGTCTACGTCAAGCTTAACGCCCTTCTTAGCCTTCATCTCATCAATTAATTCCTCGAAGTACTTCTTACCAACTTCCATAACTACGTCGGAGTACATCTGGATAAATCTTCTATAGCAGTCCCAAGCCCATCTTGGATTCTTACTCTGCTCTGCAATTACATTAACTACTTCTTCATTAAGACCAAGATTAAGGATTGTATCCATCATACCGGGCATTGATGCTCTTGCACCTGAACGAACGGAAACAAGTAATGGGTTCTTCTTGTCACCAAACTTCTTACCCGTAATCTCTTCCATCTTAACAATATACTCATCAATCTGACTTCTAATCTCAGCATTGATTTCACGGCCATCCTCATAATACTGTGTACATGCCTCTGTTGTGATTGTGAATCCCTGTGGTACCGGAAGACCAATGTTGGTCATTTCTGCAAGGTTAGCACCCTTACCACCAAGAAGATTACGCATATCGGCATTACCTTCACTGAATAAATATACCCATTTAGCCATGTGTTATTCCTCCTATTTAAATCTCCTAAAATTGTCGTACACGATATTGTATCATATTTTTATCAAATAGTGTAGTACTTTTTTAACAATTTTAACGAAAAACGATTCGAAACTTTTGTCATAAACAACAAAAAGGATGCTTATTATAAGCATCCTTCTTATATCTATTTACTTATATATTATTACTGAATAGCCGCTCGCATTCTTATCTGCAGGTGTAACCGTATTCTTGTCGATAATCGAAAGATTATCGGAGATATACTTAATCTTGCCCGGTACAATAACTCTTACCTTCTCTTTTACGATAACAACCTTAAGGTCGTCATCGATAAAGTCTATGGTTGTCGTACTTCCTAGAGTTACTCCGTCTACCGTATAATATGTGCCGTTAAGATTATATCCCGCGGCCATTGCGTCAAGCACAGTTCCTACAAAAAGCTCTTCCCCGTTAAACTTAGCATAATCGGTCGGTGTCTCATAATTAATGAAAAGTGTAGCCTTACCCTCTTCTACCTTAAGACTCTCCATCTTAACGGATGATGCTCCGTTAGCCTTCTGATATTCTTCAATTGAATTCTTAACAAATGTCGATAATTCTTCCTCGCTGTAATAGCTCTTATCGAACTCTTCGATACTTGCGGCAACGACAGTGCCATTCTTATTTACTTTAATCGCGCTTTCATCCGTCTTGAATTCCGAACTGCAACCCATAAGAAGTATTGCTGTTAATGTTAAAAGCGCGGCCAATCTTATTTTCTTCATAACAAAACATCCTCCAAGATAAACCACAAGAACGTATTATACATTATCTTCGTCGATTTGTAAATGAAGCATCGATAAAGAATTAAAATTTCTGTCTATATGCTTACTCATAAACGTATCTATAATAGAACCCATCTCTTCCAATACGTCAGGCAACACCGTAAACGTATATAACTTCTCGATCCTAGAATTAATAACGTAATTCATAGCGTATTTCGTGGCCTCAAGATAAGGCATATCATCGCGGATAACCGGATACTCACCGTTTAATTGCATCGCCTTAAGTTCAAATATACGCCGTACCAGAATGAAGTCAAGTTTCTCCGATAAAAGCGCTTTTAACGAGACGTATACAAGCTTAATCATATCGGAACCGTCTAAGTTTTCTCTGGTATAATAGTTTGCAATCTCTAAGAAATAGAATCCGTAAGATGCAAGATCAGGGTCAATCGATAATTCCCTGAAGTATTCCTTGATAGTTGCCTTAACTATCGTGTAGGAATCGCGTCCTGCGAACATCTCAAATTCTCCGAAAGCAAAAGGATTCGTCGACGCAAGAAGTGCCGAATTCTGCCTACGCGCCCCCCTCGCAAAACAGGTAATACGCCCCATGTCGCGCGTAAGTAAGACTATTCTCTTGTCATAATCTCCTACGGCAGATGACATAAGCACTATGCCCGTAGCGGTAATCCTTTCACTCATTAAACTACTCGTCTATCCTTTTCTTATCATATCCGAAATTCTTCATAAGAACGTCGTTATCTCTCCAGTTCTTCTTAACCTTAACCCAAAGCTTAAGATTGACCTTCATATCAAGCATCTTTTCAATCTCGTATCTGGCATTGGTGCCGATCTTCTTAAGCATCTCGCCGCCTTTTCCGATTATGATGCCCTTATGTGACTCTCGCTCGCAGATAATGGTAGCTTCTATATCCATTACCTTCTGGCCCTTACGCTTCTTCATAATGTCGATTGTAACCGCGATACCGTGCGGCACTTCTTCATTAAGAGCGTGAAGAGCTTTTTCACGAATCATCTCTGCAACTATCTGCTTTTCCGGCTGATCCGTTATAGTATCTTCATCATAGAACATCGGCCCATACGGAAGATACTTAAAAATTACATCTATAAGTTCATCGACGTTCTCGCCGGTTTTCGCAGATACCGGCACAATCTCGTCGAAATTGTATTCCTTGCTGTAGGTATCAATGAAGGATAAAAGCTCTTCCTTCTTGACTGAATCAATCTTATTGATTACGAGTATCGCCGGAACATTGCTTTTACCAATGACTTCGATTATATGCTTTTCTCCTGCACCGACGTAGTTAGTCGGCTCTACAAGAAAAAGCACCACATCCATATCGCGAAGAGAATGCTCCGCAACTTCCACCATGTATTCGCCAAGCTTGTTACTTGCCTTATGAATACCCGGCGTATCGCTGAAGACTATCTGGCCCTTCTCCATATCCGTATAGACTGTCTGGATCTTGTTCCTTGTAGTCTGCGGCTTATTGGATGTGATCGCAATCTTCTGTCCTATTATCTTATTCATTAATGTGGACTTACCTACGTTCGGGCGTCCTATAATTGTTGCAAATCCTGATTTTAATTCCGGCATTTTATAACCTTTCTGTCTTCATAAGAAAAAGGGAGAGAGAGACACCCCTCTCTCCCTTATTTACTTTGTATTAGAGCTTCTTAATCTCCTTGAAGAACTTCTTCTCTTCCTTAATCTTGTCTTCGTTACCGATTACACAGATATTACCCTTAGCAAGAACTGCCTTGATATATGGCGCAAAAGCTCTTAAATCTTCAGCTGTTGCATTGATTATCTCACCACGCTCTTTCTTAAGGTCATCCATTGTAACATCGGACATATACATAGCGAAGCTTCTCGCACCGTTTCTTGCGTTGCTAAGAGGTGAATCGATTCTTCCTATTGCACCGATTACGTACTTGGTCATTTCCTCTTCGGAAGGATTAAGTCCTTCAATGAAAGGAACAACAGCATTGTAAGCATCAAGTGTCTTGGATAACTGCGGGTCTCTGTATGATGCAAATGTAAGTGAACCGAATCTGTCATGGTTCATGAATACACCGTAAGCTCCGCCCTTAATTCTTACATTAATGTAGAGGCTGTCATTATTAACTGCACCTGTAAGTACGTTAATCGCTCCGTTATATTCAAAACCTTCATCCTTATAGTTAGCGCCTGTACATACATACTGTACTCTTGCGGAACATGTAAGTCCTTCGTTCTTCTGCTCTACAGGAACCTTCTCTTCCTTCATCTCTACTGCGTCTGTAAAGAGAATTGACTTAATGTCACGCACATACTTCTCGGTATTATTGAAAGCTTCCTTCGTAGAAGTATCGCTTACTATCATATTCTCAGGTCTTAAGATGATATGAGCAACTTCGTTTAAGCTCTTGAAGATCTCTTCCTTCTTAGCATCGAAGTTCTCGGACAGATCTTTAATAAACTCATAGTATCCGACGCCATCAAACAACTCTTTTCTTGCGCCTGCTTCTGATACATAACTCTGTACTCTTCCGATACCGTATCTATGACCTGCTGCAGGAATCTCCTCACTTAATCTGGATACCCCCTCGGACAAAAGCTCTTTAATTCTCTTCTCTGAATCATAATGGGTACTGCTTATAACTTCCTTCATAAGCTCAATTGCAGTATCCATCTTACCATAGAGAGCTTTTGCAGCAACTGCAAACAATGTCTTATATTCACCCGGCTTCTTGAAACTTGGGCTAAACTGAATATCTGTTGATATTCCGCCGGTATGGAAATCAATCTCTTTATTAAGTTCCTGATATGTATGCTTATCTGTATCAAGCATTCCAAGTAAATCTCTTAATAATCCGACATAAGGGATAAGACGTACCGGAACTTTCTTCATATCGTAATATGTTGCAAAATAATGAATTCCGTTAGTCTCAAGGTTATGCCATACAATCTCGGTATCATCGCACTTATGGATCTCATTAACGATCTCCTTAGGCTCTTTGCCGATATCCTCTCTCTTAAGAACAGGAATCTTAGCGATATCTTCAGGTCTTGAACCTTCAGACTGATACTTCTTAAGGGCTGCTGTCTTCTCGATAAGCTTCTCGATCTCTGCATCGGACAGACTTGCCTTATAATCTGCAAGTTTCTTAGCTAACTCTTCATCCTGCTTAGCCGTTAAACCTTTCTCAGGAAGAAGTGTAAGATATACCGCATGATTGCTGTTAATAAAGTACTTCTCGACAAGCTTCTCATAATAATCCGTATTGAGCTTAGCCTTAAGTGACTTATATGTCTCATTAAGATCTATTAAGCAGAATGGCTTATCATCATCGTAAAGAAGTGATTCGAATGACTTATCGATAATTGTAAGTCCCTTCGGAATATAACCTGTCTCTGCTTCTCTGTAAGAGAACTCGCTTTTGTTAAGGAATGCTTCGATTCCCTTCTTATCAAGACCTTTCTTAACGATATCCGTTAAAGTATTCTTGATAATCTCCTTAAACTCAGGTAACTGATCCTTATCCGCATTCTTAGCCATAATCATGTAATTAGGCTGACGTCTGTAACTTAAAAACCATGCAGAAATATCATCGCCGATACCTGCATCAAGAATCGCCTGCTTCAAAGGTGCACCCGGTGCAGCCATAAGGACATAATCGATTGCATCCATAGCAAGTCTTAATTCAGGATCGAAAGTAGCCTCATTTACAAGCGTTGAATATGCAAATGCCGTCTTCTTCTCTTCGGAATCTTCAGATGAAATCGGATACTTCTGTACAACATCACGCACGCCGAAAGGCTGCTGTTCTCTGATCTGTGTATCAATCTCGAGTCTGTCATACTTTGATAAGTATTCCCTGTCAATGAAGAGAAGCTTCTCTGTCATATCCATATCACCGTAGAGGTAGATGTAGGAGTTTGACGGATGATAATGCTTCTTATGGAAATCAAGATAATACTCTCTTGTAAGTTCCGGAATATGTAACGGATCTCCACCCGAGCAGTTGCTGTATGCATTATCCGGGAAGAAAGCTCTGTCCATCTCTGTTGCTATATGCTCGTCTAATGCTGAAAAAGCGCCCTTCATTTCACTGTATACAACACCGTTAACCGTGATCGGGTCTTCTTTCTTCTCTAATTCGTAATGCCAGCCTTCCTGCATGAAGATCTCTTCATACTTATAGATATTCGGCTTAAATACCGCATCAAGATATACTTCCATTAAGTTCTGGAAATCCTTGTCATTAAGGCTCGCTACAGGGTAGATAGTCTTATCATCATATGTCATAGCATTAAGGAATGTGTTAAGTGAACTCTTAACAAGCTCCTGGAAAGGATCCTTAATCGGGAATCTCTCTGAACCGCAAAGTACTGTATGCTCAATAATGTGCGGAACACCTGTATGATTCTCCGGCGGTGTTCTGAAGCCGATACAGAACACTTTATTATCTTCCTTATTATCAAATAGGCAGACTCTTGCGCCTGTCTTCTTATGTCTTAAATAAATACCCTTGGAGTGTACTCCTTCAAGGTTCTCTTCTCTTATAAATTCATACTGTGGTAATTTCTTTAAGTCTAACATTCTAACCCCCTAAAAAGTTAATAATAAAGAGCACGCAAATAAATACGTGCCCTTAGTTTCTTACTGCGCGTTCTCAGCTTTCTCGATTGCTGCAATTGCTGCCTTCTGCATAGGAATTCTACAGTTCTTGTTATTACCGAACTCTACGATTACCGTATCATCCTGGATGTCAATAAGAACTCCGTAGAATCCGCTTGTTGTAAGAACTGTATCGCCTGTTGCCATCTCGGCAAGCATCTGGTTCTTTCTCTTGGTCTCCTTCTGCTGCGGCCTTATCATCATGAAATACATAAGTGCAAGTAATACAACTACCATAACGATAGTATAGATTGTACTTATGGAGCCGCCGCCCGAAGCTGCTGTCTGTGCTAAAATCATCATTATTCCTGTCCCTCCATATATTTTAAGACTATGAAAATATAATACTAAAATCTATTCATTTCTTCAATAGAAAAGAATATTAAATATTTATAAATTACGCCTCTCCCCGAGACATGCTGTCAAGCATCTCATCCTTGAATTTCTTATACTCGCCCTTATCTAACGCATCTCTTATCGATTCCATCAGATGATTATAGAAGTATAAGTTATGAAGTACCAGTAATCTCATACCGAGCATCTCTTTTGCCTTAAGAAGATGTCTTATATAGGCTCTTGAGTAGCTACGGCATGCAGGACAGTTACATCCCACTTCCAGTGGTCTCTCATCGAACTTATACTGTTCGTTATTAAGATTAAGCTTGCCAAACTTTGTATACGCGTGTCCGTGACGTCCGTTTCTACTTGGATATACACAGTCGAAGAAATCGATTCCTCTGTCTACCGCTTCAAGTATGTTGGCCGGTGTACCCACTCCCATAAGATATGTAGGCTTATTCTGCGGTAAGTACGGCACTACCTCTTCAAGTACATGATACATCTGCTCGTGAGTCTCGCCTACAGCAAGGCCTCCGACCGCATATCCGTCAAGATCCATCTCGGAGATACGCTTTGCATGCTCTATTCTTATATCATCATAGATTGCTCCCTGATTGATACCGAATAACCACTGATTCTTATTGATTGTATCTTCCCTTAAGTTAAGCTCTTTCATCTTAACACGGCATCTCTCCAACCATCTGGTGGTTCTTGCAACGGAATCCTCGACGTACTTTCTATCAGCCAAAGCAGGCGGACACTCATCGAATGCCATCGCAATCGTCGATGCAAGATTGGACTGAATCTGCATTGATTCCTCCGGTCCCATAAATATCTTATGTCCGTCGATATGGGACTGGAATGTTACGCCTTCTTCCTCGATCTTACGAAGTCCCGTAAGGGAAAATACCTGGAATCCTCCCGAATCCGTAAGGATCGGCTTGTCCCAGTTCATGAACTTATGTAATCCGCCGAGCTTTTTTATCGCCTCGTCGCCGGTTCTTACATGTAAATGATAGGTATTGCTTAATTCTATCTGCGTTCCTATCTCTCTTAGATCATCCGTTGAAACCGCACCCTTGATTGCTGCAACCGTTCCGACATTCATGAATACCGGTGTCTCAACCACACCGTGTACCGTCGTAACTCTCGCACGCTTCGCGCGTCCTTCGGTCTTTAATAATTCATACATTACTTATCCTCTTTTTTACCCGCAACACCGAGTATTCCCTTGAATTTCTTAAATACATCATTAATCTTCATAAGGAACTTAACGGATTTCTTATTGGTAAGCGCATCGTACTTCTTCTTTAATCTGTTATACTTATCTTTGTAATCCCATAGTATCTGATCCGTCTCAATCCTGGTATTAATCTTATCCATATAATACTCTTCAAGTTCCGTAAGATTCGTATCAATAAGCACTTCCGCACCTAAGATTTCAGGATAGAACACTCCCATATGCATGTGAAGCTTCTTCTTAACATCCGCAAAACCCCTGTACTCCATCTGCTTTGCGACTTCTTTTTCATATTTATACAGGTATAAAAGCGCTTCCCGGAAGATTGGCTCATTAAGCTTATCCGCAAGTTCAGCAATGGAAAATACAAGATTCGTATATTCTTCAACATCTACGGAGCCGATCCTATAAGGCTTAACGCATCTGTCCACACGACTTACCGTAGAACCTATAACCTTCTTGATATTAGACTTCGCGGTAAGAAGCGCTTTTAACATACAAAGCTCCTTGTATCCGCTGTTAAATCGGCCCAATTTCACGCCCTTAAAGACTGACTTCCTGTATACCTTATTGCAGAATACATCGCCGTATGACGTATAATCCGATTCCTTACCGATATGTCGAACCAGCGAATCATATAAGAATAATACATTGCCCTCTCCGGTAAATGCGTTCTTATTAGGCCATGTTGCCTTATCGCCGATTACTTCCTTAACTCCGAAAAGCGATACATCCGCACCGGCTTCCATATTCTTAAAAGCCTGCTCGTACATATCGAAGTGAACTACGTCGCCTTCTTCAAGGAATGATATAAGGCTTCCTGTCGACTTCTCAAGGAATTCGTCCATATCATCCGGATTATCGAGCTTCTCTATGATTTCAACTGTAACATCACGTACTTTTGCAAGCGATTCCTTGGTGATGTTGCGCTTTTCCTTATCCTTACCAAAGATATATACGGATACCTTCTTGGCAGCCTTCTTATCTTCGCTTGCTAAGTGCTCGAATTCATCGAGTGTTACGATGAAGTCATCGCCCTTATAGAGTCTGTCCATGAATTCTTCGGAGCGTTTGTTACGCTTAACCGATTCAACTATCGCTTTATTCTTATTAACCGCTTCGGTTACGTTACTCTTATGCATTGTAAGGTCATTGCTTACTGCCTCGAGTACTTCGCGGCCCTTCTCAGTATGAACGATAACAAGCGATGTTCCCTTCTTATCGTCCCACTCATCGCGAACACCCCAGTAATCGCCGAGGGTAATATCCGAGCCTCTGTTAAAGCCTCTGAAATTACATTCCTCGCACGAAGGTCGCATATAGAGATTATCGTTAATGAAGCCCTTCATGTAAGGGTCTTCGTATCTATTAATATTTTTCTTTGATCCGTCATCGAAAGTGATCTTCGTAGAATAATTATGCCAGCTGTCGTCCTTATCTCGGAATGCAACTTCTATTATGTCCGCATGCTTATGTGCAGCTATGGATTTAAGATATGACCTGTAGGCAAGCGGTGGATTAATGTTGCGGCATACAAAGTCTACCAGTAATAGATTCTCCGAATCACCCACATATGATTTAACTGCAGCAACCTGACACGGCGTTCCGCAGAAAAGCACTATTTTCTCAGCGTCTAACGCTTCCTTGACTTCTCTGTAGATATGCTTAGGGTTCGATGCCACGTACTTCGAGCGTCTAAGCGCTGACAAGTCATCAAGGCTCTTAATCATCACATTCTCTACATTAAGCTCTTTATTAAATACGGCACCGCATACCAGCCCGCCTTCTTCTATCGTTCTTTTCGCAAGTACCGTAAATACACCGCCCGATGTAGAATCAAGTCTTACTTCGGTATCGTTATTCCATGCGGCATATACGTCCGTTCTTGTTGCATCCTGATAGAAGTTCGGATTAATCTTGCACTTTTCAACAGGGCATACATTCTTACAAGCGCCGCAGTTAACGCATAACGTATTATCGATAACGGGATACAGGAATCCGTCTCTATCAGGCATTACCGTAATCGCATTGTTCTTACATATATTCTCACAGGCAAGGCAGCCTGTACATTCGTTCTCACTAAGCCACCATTTCATAATGAATATTCCTCTGATTCTCTGACATTAACGACATCGCCGTCGTTTAATACGGTCTTCATCTTAACCGTAAGCGTAGCATGATCGGCTACAAGAAGCACCGCACCGCTCTTAATTGTAAGCGGGGCAAGTAACTCTATATAAGCGGACGGGTCTACCGTTACACTCGCGCCGTATTCTATCTTAAGATTCTCGGGATTATATATGATTCCTTCATTCTCCTGAATGAAGCTTTTGGTAATATACTTCCCTTGAGCTTCGTATATAACTTTCTTCATTATCCTACTCCGTTATTTGATTCCGAGCGCTTTCTTAAGGAAGGCTTCATGCTCGTTCTGCAGTAATCTAAGCTTACCGTAGCACTCATTGTAGTTGGTCGCAAATATCGACTCCGTCGTAAAGCCTTCATCCTTCGGAAGCTTATCTTCAAGGCCTAATGATGTAAGTAATGTATTAAGTCTTCCGGACATATCGATATTCTCATTACCCTGACGAAGAATTCTCTTAACCGTTACGAAAGGTTTCTCGAATATGAGTGAGAATACCGCGCCATGAAAGGAATCCGTTACAATAAGGCTAGCATTCATAAATAAATCCAGGAATTCCGACGGTCCTGCGGATGCCGCAGATTCATCAAGCGGATCGTTAAGCACTACATCGCGATAGCCCTTCTTCGACTTCTCACTGTTAAGAAGTGCTTTAAGATCAATCGGCATCTCCACATCCTTATCTCCGAGGAAATAATACAGAATGTATGGCTTAGAATAATCGAATCCGTCAAGCGGCTTCGCAATTGTCTCCCAGGAAAGCCTGTCTATCATAAGTGTCGGGTCTATAACGACTTTCGCGCGTCGTCCCGTAATCTTCTCAATAAGGTTTGCACCCGACTGCTCTCTCACCGATATCATCGGAAAAGTTGTAAGCGCATGATAGAAAAGCTCTGTCCACTTACCTGGTATAGAATCCATGCCGATACTCGGTGCGAAAGGAACTTTTTTCTCAGGTGGGGAAAACATAAGGAAGTTGTTGTCCATCTGTCCTAATGAGCTTCTGAATAAAGGATTAAATACCTGGTCCGAACCTGTAACAAACTTGTCGTACTTCTTCTCTACTTCCTTATCGAACTTTCTCTTCTTAATAAGGTCATACGGAATGTAATCCTCATTAAAAAGCTTGAAATTATAGCGCTTTAACTGCGCCGGTGTAAAGGATACACTGCTCTTATCCTTAGAATATTGAAGCTCTTCTTCAGTCATGGCCCAGCGAAATGACATCGGCTGTGATATAAGTGTCTTAGCATCGACGTTAAGCTTCTTAAGATAGGCTGTAACCGCATAATTCTGCAGTCTGTTGCCATAATTATATAAACCATTGATTGTAACAATTCCGGCTCTCATAGCTACCTCTTAGATTAATCTCAATATCAATATGATAGCACATTTCACCTTAATATGATATTATAACTTACAAATAACCAATACTTAATTAGGAGAATGAAATGTCAGGTTCCACATTCGGAAATAAGATTAAGATTACAACAGAAGGCGGCTCTCACGATGCGAAAATGTCCGTCACAATAGAAGGTCTTCCGGGCGGTTTTACGATTAACGGCAAAGAGCTTCAGAACTTTATCAATCGACGTAAACCTCTCGATATATACGGCGGAACTCCTCGTCACGAAAAGGATTCCTTTACGGTTATATCAGGTCTTAATAATCTGACAACCATTGAGAATACACCTTTTACAATAGAATTTGAGAATAAAAGCACTCACTCAAAAGACTACGACTCAATTAAAAATCTCTACCGACCGGGTCACGCTGACTTTACATACGATATGAAATACGGTGAGATTCCCGTAGGAGGCGGACGCGCATCGGGCCGTGAAACCCTGACAAGAGTTGCTGCAGGTGGAATAGTTGCACAGTATCTTAAAGCAAAATTCGGAATAACATGTGAAAGTAAGATCGTCTCAATCGGACACTTACCTACTTCCGACGGTAAGATTACCGATGAACAGATTGAATACCTTAAAGAATTACGCGAAGAAGGCAATTCAACGGGCGGTATCATAAAATGCACCGTTAAAAACGTTCCATCAGGCTTGGGTGAACCTGTGTTTAATAAGCTTGACGCTGCTCTCTCCTTCGCCGTTATGTCTATTGGTGCTGTTAAGGGAATCTCCTTCGGAATGGGTTTTGATATGGCGCATAGTACAGGAACTGTAACCAACGATGAATTCTTAGGAATTAAGGACAGACGCCTTATAACCCGGCATAACTTAAGCGGAGGTATCCTAGGCGGTATAAGTACCGGAGAGGATATAGTATTTACCGTAGCCGTTAAGCCAACTCCTTCAATATCAATTCCGCAACATACCGTAGACAGAGACGGTAACCTTAAAGAGATTACGATAAAGGGACGCCACGATTCCTGTATCGCAACACGTATCGGTGTAGTGATAGAATCAATGGCATTGCTTACGATTGCTGATTATATCGATATTTAAATTATATAATAAAATAGACGGATGATATAACTTATCATCCGTCTTATATTTTATTTCATCAATCTCCTTCAATTATTCCAAGTATAATAATGCCGGCAATTACAAGGAATAAGAACAAATACTGCTTCCAGGTAAGCTTCTCCTTTAAGAAGATTCTTGAAAGAAGTAATGATACTACACATACTGATGAGATAATCGGTGCAGCGATAGCACCGTTTCCGCTCATCGCAAATACATAGAAGAACTGTCCCGCTGTCTCAAATACTGCAGCCAAAATCTTATCACGCTGTTTAGGAAGTTCAAACTTAACCTTCTTTGCTTTCATGAAGATAAGAAGAACTATCGCTACAGCAAAGAATGTAAGCTCATACGCGGTATTTGCCACATTTTCGATCGTATCTTCCGTAATATCGATCAACGGGCTCTGTGCTACATCATCAAGATAGAAAATATCAAGGAAGCTTCCGACAGCATCGATTATTGCATAGCAGAACGGCATTGCAAAAGCTACGATTGCCATCTTTTTGCCCAATACTTTCTTACGGTCTGTTGTTCCGGTATTATCCAAATACCCGATTCCAAGGATACCGATAAGAATAATAACAATAGCTATCGCAGATCCCGCTGCAATTTTCTCCCCAAGGAAAATGCATGCAAGAAGGGCACAAATCGCACCGGAAGTATTCTCAATAGGATCGGATATAGATTCTTCTATAAAACGCATTCCGAAATATGAAAGCGCCATAGACAGAATATAGCAAAGCGCTACCGGAAAATATATAAGAATGTTCTTCGGATTAAAACCGATATCGCCTGTAAGAAGCGTAAAGACCGCATGAATTCCGAATACAAAACCTACTGTTACAACAATCTTTAAATGAGAATACTTCTCATCAGGTCTGGCACCTTTCTTGTAAAAAAGCTCGGCAAGGCCCCATGAAAAAGTACACAATAAAGTAAAAATAAACCAAGACATTTAAATTTTTCCTCCCTTTATTCTCCCAGTTTGTCTTCCTCTTTTCGTCTTAAGACATCAAACCTCTCAAGCTTGATTCCAAGATCTATATGTAATGACTGTAACGGATGCGGACAACTTTCCATATCCTCTCCGTCGTCATTAACAATTCTTTTAACCGTAACGAGAATATTCTCTCCATTAGGCTTCATAACCTCAATCTCTTCACCTACCGAGAACTTATTCTTCTGCTCTATCATGTATAAACCGTTCTCATCGGTATCGCCAACTATTCCAAGGAATGTATAGTCCTTAAGATAAGTGTTATTGGTATATATCTGTGCATCTTCCGACGGCTTATTGTAGAAGAATCCCGTCGTAAACTGTCTGTAGGTGCAGTCCGATATCTGATCCAAGTACCAAGGCATATTCTCCTTGTACTTATCAGGTGATTCAAGATAATCGTCAATCGCTTTTCTGTAGGTTCTTGCAACGGTTGCTACATAAAGCGCAGTCTTCATTCTTCCTTCAATCTTAAATGAATCGATTTCTGCTTCGATTAAATCAGGAAGATGCTCTATCATGCAAAGATCCTTACTGTTAAAGATATAAGTTCCGCGCTCATTCTCCATTACAGGGAAATATTCGCCCGGGCGCTTTTCTTCCATAAGGCTGTACTTCCAGCGGCAAGGATGCGTACATTCACCACGGTTAGCGTCACGTCCTACCATAAAGTTCGAAAGTAAGCATCTTCCGGAATATGATATGCACATAGCACCGTGAATAAAGGTCTCTATCTCCATATCATCGGGAATATTCGCTCTTATATCCTTAATCTCCTGTAATGAAAGCTCTCTGGCGGTAACTACACGCTTAGCGCCGAGCTTATACCAGAAGTTATATGTTCCGTAGTTCGTGTTATTTGCCTGAGTACTGATATGAATCTCCATATCAGGAAGAACTTCGCGTGCTATCGTAAAAATACCCGGATCCGAGATTATCAAAGCATCGGGACGTACATCCTTTAATTCTTCGAAATACTCTCTAACTCCGTCAAGGTCATAGTTATGCGCCAAGATATTCGCTGTAACATATACCTTAACATTATGCTTATGCGCAAATTCAATACCTTCCTTCATATCGGAAAGTGAAAAGTTCTTAGCCTTGGCACGAAGTCCGAAGACTTCTCCGCCGATATATACGGCATCTGCTCCGTAGATAACCGCAATTTTCAATACTTCCAATGAGCCTGCCGGCACCAAAAGTTCAGGTTTTCTCATTTATTGCTCCTTTTTTGACTGTGAAGGCAACTCCGTCTCCAATAGGTAAGATTGAAGTTACCATATCGTCATCATGTGTAAGAGTATAGAGATATTCTCTCATACGCTTATGAATGGTTCTGTTTCTTCTAATTACGACAAATCTTGATTCCACTATGTCGCCGTCCTGTAAGACATTATCGGAAAGTAATATTCCGTTAGGCTTAAGAAGCCTCTTAACATCGGGATAAAAGTTAATATACTGCGCTTTGGCAGCATCCATGAATATTAAGTCAAACTGCCCGTCTAGCGCTTTTAAAACTTCAGTCGCATCTCCTTCGATAAGCGTTATCTTATCTTCTACGGATGCGCGCTTAAAGTTCTCCTTCGCAATCGGAATTCTCTTCTCGTAATTCTCTATCGTTGTGATATGACAAGGTACAGGATTATTACATGCCATGTACACAGCAGAAAAGCCGATGGCCGTTCCTACCTCAAGAATCGCTACCGGCTTATGCTCATGTAGAATTGTTCTTATGAATTGCTGAGTCTCGGTACGGATAATCGGAACGTCTGTCTTCAAGGCTTCGCGCTCTATCTCATATAAGACTCCGCTATTTCCTTCATTAAGCGAGTTAATGTAGGAACTGAATCGCTCATCTACTATCATTACTTACCTGAATTATCCTCGTCTTTCTTCTCACTATCAGCAGCACCGCTGTTATTGGAATTTCCGTCACTTTCACGCTTCTGACCGATTATCTCCAGAATCTCTCCTGCAGTCATATCGGTTGACAGAACATATAATCCCGGCTGAATTGAGTTCTTATAATCTGAACTTATAATCTGTACATAGAATAAAACTTCATTCCTTGCAAGACCTTTCTTAACCATAAGTTCCGCAATGTCTCTGTTGGACATATTCTCCGTTATCTGCACGTTGACTTTCCTTGCATGCTCTGCATCAGGTGCCATCGGCTCCTCCGCAAACACACGATATCCGAATTCGTAAGACTTTCGTCCGACGATAATGGAACCCGCAACGATAACCAATATAAGCAATATTCTGGTTAAGATCGATAAAATTTTAAGTACTACCTTAGAACCCATATTCTCACCTCTTAACTACTCGTTAATCTCCATAATAACAGGCAATATGATAGGACTTCTCATAGTCTTCTTCCATACATAATCACCCAGTGAATCTCTTATTTCCGATTTGATCTTATTCCAATCGGTTACTCCCCTGCTCTCTAAGTCTCCTACCGTCTCGCAGCATACCTGCGTAGCTTCATCAAGTAAGCTCTCAGAGCCTCTTATATATACGAATCCTCTTGATATAATATCAGGGCCCGATAATACACGTCCCGTTCCCGCTTCAAGTACGAGGAATACGATAATAATACCATCATCTGCAAGACGCTGTCTGTCATGAAGTACGATATTACCTACGTCTCCGATACCAAGACCGTCGACAAGGATTGCTCCGTTAGGAACACATCCCGTAACGGATGCTCCGAACTCGCTTAACGCAAGTACTTCGCCTGACTTCATAATAAATATATTCTGCTTATCGATTCCGAGTTCTTCCGCAATCTTAGCCTGTGCAACTAAGTGTCTATACTCTCCATGAACCGGAATTGCATACTTTGGACGAACCAATGAATATATAAGCTTAATCTCTTCCTGGCAGGCATGTCCGGATACGTGTGTATCCTGGAATATAACGCTTGCACCCTTACGGTATAGATCATTAATGACCTTGGATACCGCCTTCTCATTACCCGGAATAGGGTTTGATGAGAAGATAATCAAGTCATTAGGCTTAATCGTAATCTTCTTATGAAGATTGGCAGCCATTCGCGGAAGCGCCGCCATTGACTCACCCTGGCTTCCCGTAGTAATAATAACGGTCTTCTCGTCAGGATAATTCTTCAATGCCTCAAGTTCCACCAGAGTATTATTCGGAATATTAAGATATCCGAGTTCCGATGCCGTGGCAATAATACTTACCATGGAACGGCCTTCTACCGCTACCTTGCGTCCGAACTTCTCGGCTGTATTAATAATCTGCTGCACACGGTCTACATTAGACGCAAATGTAGCAACTATGATTCTCTTATTAACATTATCTGCAAATATCGATTCGAAAGTCTTGCCGACTGTTCGCTCAGACTGGGTAAATCCCGGTCTCTCGGCATTGGTCGAATCACACATAAGGGCAAGTACACCCTTCTTGCCAAGTTCGCCAAGTCTCTGCAAATCGATTGCATCACCGAATACCGGTGTATAATCAACCTTAAAGTCTCCCGTATGTACTACGATTCCTGCAGGTGAATATATAGCAAGTGCCGCTGCATCCTGAATACTGTGATTGGTCCTTATAAATTCAACTCTGAAATCGCCGGCATTCATAGTATCACCGTACTTTACAACCTTACGGCGCACGTTTTGAAGCATACCATGCTCTTTTAACTTATGCTCTATAAGACCCATGGTAAGCTTGGTTGCATATATCGGCACATTAACGTCCTTTAATACATACGGCAATGAACCTATATGGTCTTCATGTCCGTGCGTGATAAAAAAGCCCTTAACCTTATCGATATTATCAACAAGGTAGGTTACATCAGGGATTACGAGGTCAATTCCGTACATATCGTCCTCAGGAAATGCAAGACCGCAATCCACAACAATAATACTGTCTCCGTATTCGAAGGCAGTTATATTCATTCCGATCTGCTCTAAGCCGCCGAGCGGAATAATCTTAAGTCTGTTATCTTTTGCCAAAAAAATCTCTCCTTTTAATGCTTAGCGGACATCGACGTCATCTAAAAGCTCGGAGAATATGTTACCTAAAGCATCAAGTAACGCGTCGTCATCCACCATCTCATAGAAAAGATCACCGTCATTCTCTTCTTTAACTTCGCGAAGGATGTATGCGTCAGAATCCCCATCTTCCTCTTCCGTAACTAAAAGATAGGTACCGCCCTGGAACTTGGTATCGCATACTACATAAAATTCCACATCTTCATTTGTCTCACTGTTAAAAAAGTTAATCTTTTCCATATATGTTATTCCTTAAATTATGTTCTTGTTATTACTCCTCGAATCGAGGTACGTCTGCAGGATAAATACGGCAGCTAATTTATCCACCACAGCCTTGCGATCCATCCCGTGCATATCTGCTTCATTCATTGCACGGTCCGCCATAACGGTCGTCAAGCGCTCATCTATTAAAGTTACCGGAAGTTCGGTTCTTCTTCGAAGCATCTCGGCAAACTCATTCGTCTTCTCACACCGGTCACCTTCGGTGTTATTCATATTCTTAGGGTATCCTAAGACTATCTCCGATACTTCGTATTGTTCGCATAGTTCTTCTATACGTGCCAAAGTCTGTCTTAACTTATTCGGCTTGTCACGCCTTATTATCTCTACACCTTGTGCAGTTATAAGAAGCGGATCCGAGACAGCAACGCCTACCGTCTTGGATCCGAAATCAAGTCCTAATATCCTCAAATAGAATTACTCCTCAAATCTCTTGTCGAGATAAAATTTCAAAATCTCTTCGACAATCTCGTCACGCTCGACTCTCATCATAAGGCTTCGCGCGTTATTGTAGCTTGTAATATATGTCGGATCACCGCTCATGACATATCCTACAATCTGGTTAACAGGATTGTATCCTTTTTCCTTCAATGAATTGTATACCTTCTCAATAACGTCGGAAACAGGTAATTCCTGCTCTTTCTCAACCTTGTAATACTGAGTGCTGTTAATATTGCTATCCATAATCTCACGCACCTTCCTTAAGCGAACCCAAAATCACTTACTCTATTCTAATATAATTTGTACGAAAATTCAATGAAAAATATGTTAATCCTATTGGTTTCCTTCTATTCTTCACCCTTTAAAATAACGGTCGTGTAGTCATGTCCCGTTGCAGGTATGAAATCACGCAATACATCTTCCGTCTTAATCTTAAGGCTCGAAGTACATACGCAAGGATGACATCCCACATAATCACTTTTTAAAACATCTTCATCGATTAAAAGACGCACTTCGTTATTTTTGTCATTCATAAGTCCCATAACGCTTACCGCACCCGGCTCAATATCCAGGTACTTAAGCATATCTTCCGCTTCCGCAAATGATAGTCTCGATGCGTTAATCTGTGAAGATAATTCCTTTGTCTTAAACTTCTTATCGCCCGGCATCATAAGAAGATAAAAGTCCGTCTTCTGCCTGTTGCATAAGAATAAGTTCTTACACATAATGACTCCCAAGACTTCATCTATCGCATTGCAGGCTTCCATTGTGCTTGCCTCGTCGTGGTCGACTCTCTCATAGTTAATTCCAAGATTATCGAGGTAATCGTATGTTCTTATCTCACGTGGAAGTCTTCCGTCTGTATCTTCAGGCCTTCCGTTATATAACTTCATCTTCATGTCTTTAATACCCTTTGTTCTTATCGACCATATATCTAAGCGGTCTGTTATTTGCGTAATTCTCCAAGTCTTCGCAGAACATCTCCACATTGCGGTTAATCGTATGAAGAAGCGTCATATTACCTGCAACGTGCGGTGTTATAAGAAGATTCGGCACATTCCAAAGTTTACTTTCCTTCGGTAACGGCTCAACCTTAAATACATCGAGCGCCGCACCTGCAATATGCCCTTCTAAAAGCGCCTCTGCCAGAGCATCTTCGTCAATTGCGGAACCTCTTCCGACGTTAACTATGTAAGATCCCTTCGGCATAAGATTAATACGTGCCTTCGTAAGAATGTTCTCAGTCTCAGGTGTTCCCGGAAGGCTCATAACAAGTAAATCTGTCTCCGGTAAGATACTGTCAAGTTCCTCAATCTTAAGCATCGTATCAAAGTTAGGATCGTCGCACTTGCCGCTTCTTGATACACCTATTATATTTCTCGGTTGAAAAGCTCTTGCACGGCTTGCAAACGTTCTTCCGATGTCTCCCGTACCAAGACAGGTGATTCTCGAATCCTTAATGGAATCCTGCTGTCTCTGCGGTCCCCAGATTCCGTTAATTGCTTCCTTATAGCATAGAGTAATCTTACGCATCATCATAAGAGTCTGCGCTATTATATGCTCTGCTATAGACACCCCGTATGAACCCGAAGAATTGGAAAGCATGCACTCAGGGTTTGCAAAAAATCCCGGTACAAGGAACTTATCTATTCCCGCGTTCGGCGAGCACAGCCATCTTAAGCTTTTATATGTGCCTGCTATTGTAAAAGCGTTACCATATACTACATCTGCGTCCTTAAAATCCTCCGGCACTCCGTCTTCCGAATTAATAAAGCAGACCCTTGCGTTAACGCGTGAAGCAGCTTCTTCTATCATCTTAACGTGCTGCTCTTTTAGTGCTGTAGAAAATACTATAATCTTAATCATAATCCTTATTTCTTCCCATTATCTTAAAATCGACATTCTGTGGATGACTTCCTTGTTGTGCCCGGTTCTTACGGTAACTTTGATGCACATATTGGCATTTTCCGTCTCAACTGCAGCATCTTTCCAATTATTATCATCGGTAACCTTATAGAATGTCTCATTTGGATTAGCGTATGTAGTAACCGTACACCATCTTACTTCGTTAAACTGATCCACAACCTTGCACTTTGACGGACAATCCATCGCATACTTAACCGGTGCATCAAATGTTACGGTAACGAGTATATTATCACCTTTATTGATATTGACGCCTTCGTCAAACTCAAGCATCTGATATCCTCCAAGTGTAATAGGTGTTACCTGCGTATATATAGGGGCTGCATTCTCAGTCTCTTCTATCGATGTAATGCCCTTAAATACCTTAATTGTTACGTTGCTTGCCGGAAGTGTCCCGTCAAACTCAAGCTGCGGATATATCTTAACTCCGGTAATTGTCTGGTCCTCTTTTACCGTAAATTCAATCGCAACATCTGTTACAGACTTAAGCTGTCCCGCACCAAATGCTCCGTCATACTGATACTGATAATCATATGCATCTTTTGATGTAAGTACAAATGATGTAAGTTTATTCGTTGCATTAAGTGCGCCGTCATAATATGACACATAACAGTGTCCCTTAATTCCCCAGGTTGGTCCCCAGCTGTTCTTTAAAAACCAGGCGCCTGTATTCGGTGCATTCTGAATGCTGTAGGTATCATCCCATCCGACTATTGTAACATAATGATCTATCGTGGTTTCATTGTCGTAGAATGCATACCGGTCATAATTTCCATATGCCTCAAGCCACGGGAGCGCATTGATACCTATCGTAAGTGAGCCGTTCATTATAACCATCTTCTTGATAAGCTCAATATCATTAGCCGGAATAATATAACAACTGTGAGAATTAAAAACTGTACTTGTAAGAGCTTCAGGCGGAAGCTTCTTGATAATATTCCTGTATGGCTGATCATTCTCCGTTACCGGTATATATCCCCTCATAAAAGGGCCGTATACATATCTCGGTTCAGCAGGATAATCAAACCATTTACAATCACATTTAACGCCTTCTCCGGCAATAGACTCATCCTGATCTTCAAGTATATTAAGAGTTGTATACCCAAGTTCATATTCCGAGAAATTATATTCTCCAAATCCGCTTACAATTGCGTTACTCTCTATTGCTCCCATTGATCCGAAGGTCCAGCAGGTCTCATACTGTCCCTGATTCCTTGCAGGTGTAACCATGCCGTAATCTCTAAGGTCGAGCTTTTGCGGAAGCACCGCCTCTTCTCCATTTCGAAGCGCGGTTCTAAGTGCAAGATACTCATCAAGAGTGAGCGGCTCTGCCTCTTCTACCGGCTCATTCTCGCCTTCTTTTTCGTTATCCGCTTTCTCTTCTTTGTTGTCTGTATTGTCAATAGAGGTGCCTGTTCCGACATCGTTAATAGCGGTGCCTGTTCCGGCATCGTTATTTCCCTTCTCCTCTTTCTTTGTGCATGCACTAAGTAATAGAGCCATAACCATTATTATTATTAATATTCGTTTCTTCATGAAAATATACCCCAAAGGCTCCTTTCGATTTAAAGATTCTATTATAATTATATATTTATTGGTTCCCGTTGAAAACACTTTTTTAAGATCAGGAGACAATAAAAAAGCACAAACCTGCAGGCTTGCGCTTTTTATCATAACACTCTATAAAGATCTTGTAATCTTAATACTTCCCGTGCTTGTTTTTAATCTGCACTTTCTGTTTCCGTCTGAAGAAGGTACGCTTACAGAACCGGTTGAAGAATCAGCATTATAATTGTACTCTCCCTTAAGAGTTCCCTTGATGCTTCCGGTGCTTGCATCCGCATTAATCTCATCAGCTTCACAATCCTCAAAATAAATGCTTCCCGTTGATACGTCAAGGTCCATGGACCCTGCGGTTACATTGACAAGCTTAATGCTTCCGGTGCTTGAATCAATCTTAAGTTCATTCTTAACCGTTACACCTTCAAGTGTCGTAGAACCTGTGGACTCATCAATCTTCATATCGTTACAAGTGATTGCCGGAATCTTAACTGCACCTACGCTGCCGTCAATCTTAACCTTGTCAAGTTCCGCCTTTGGGAGATATACATAGATATGAAGGTCTGTGTAGAATCCGCCGAAGAAGTTGAATTTCTTCTTATCTTTGCTCTTAATTGTAAGCTTGCCGTTATTGAATGCAACATCAAATGTTATATCATCGCACTGCTTAATCTCTATGCTTAAATCTTTGCTCTCATCAACAAAAAACTCAATATCGGCAATCGATGAATCGATATCTATCTCTGCAAGATCACCACTAAACTTATAATTTTTAGTTTCATATTCCACATCGGATAACTCCTTAACATTAAAGTTAAAACCGGTAGTGGCCATAGCCCCTGACATAATTATAATTCCCACAACCATAAGCACAACGCCGGCTGCGACCAAAATCTTAGTAGCAAGTTTCATTACTGATTCTCCTTTCCGACAAGCTTCTTCTTAATACTAACCAATACGTCAACTGTAAGTTTAATTGCACCCTTCGTAAAAGCTATACATCCGAATACCATTAAAATTCCAAGACCTATACAGAAAAGTCCTGCTCCGACCCCAAGTGCTGCACCTGTTAAATGGCCGGTAAACAGCATTCCGAGTACCCATACGATGCTTATCGCGCCGCCTACAACAAGTGCTACCGTTACTGCATAGAATGCAACAACAAGTGACCAGAGCGTTGCGAACAATGCGATTGTAAGTCCGAATACTACTGCAAGTATCGGAAGCCATAACGGAAACAGAATAACGATAAGAATAAGTGTCGACGGTGATATTCCGCCTTTTTTCTTATTGACTCTCTCCTTAACTATTGTAGTCATCGGAGTCTCTGCCATAATCTGGGAGATTATCTTATTAACATCTCCTATTGCACTAACTGCTTCTTCTTCACTCATGCCCTCTTCGATTCTGTCATCAATCATTTCACTATAGAATGTCACGCGTTCATTTCTATCGTTCTCAGGAATACCTGACAATCCTTTTTTAAGTTCATTAAGGAATTCCTCTTTATTCATTAACTTTATCCTCCCTGGTGATAAATTGGTAAATTGACATCATTTCTTTCCAGTCGTTCTTGAATTCTTCAATTCGCTCTTTGCCCTTATCGGTTATCTGGTAGTACTTTCGCAATCTACCGTCATGCTCCGCTGTTCTTACCGTAAGTAACTTCGCTGCCTCAAGTCTCTTAAGTATCGTGTACAATGTCGACTCCGACAGTTCCATGTACGGCTTCATATCCTTGATTATCTGATATCCGTATGAATCTTCATACTGAATTGCAGCAAGGACGCATACATCCAACAGGCCTCGCTTCATTTGTGTATCCATGTTATACCTCCCCTCGTGTTATCACATGTGTTACATACCATGCAATACATCACTATATGTAATACATCTTTTTATGTTGTATTCCCTATTGCGTAATATATCGTATCACGAAGTATATAATATGTCAACACATTTTTTCTTTTTTTATTTTTAAATCTTAATGCATATAGCAGGCAGTTTTATATGCGACGGAACATTTGCATTGCGCACTTAGTGAACTCGAGCAGGGATAGCAACGAGCTCAAGCTGTTTGAGCCGTCTCGCCCTTATAAGGCGAGGCGAGCGAGTTTTGAGCGAGGCACGCGTGGTCATCCCTGCGATGAGCGAACTTAGTGCAGCAATAGCCGTTCAGGAGCGTATAAAATCTGCCTGCTATATGCATTTATGCTATTTCTACGGAAATAAAAAAAGTGAGATTACAAATAATCTCACTTAATACATCTCACTATTTAATTATGGCATGTTGATAAATGTAATCCCTCCAGAGATAATAATACTTTGCTTTAAGGTGCATACCATCTCCGGTATATTCAGGATTAAGATGTCCGCTTTCATCGATTACAGGCTCATTAATATCTATGTAGAAGATATACTCATCATTGCATAACTCCTTCAATCCCTCATTCTTCTCATCAAGATTATCCTTCTTGCAGTACTTCCACTCGATACCGTAAGGCTCGGTTACGTACATAATGGACTGAATTACGATTATCGCATCAGGTTGAAGCTCATGAATCTCGGTAATCGCATCTTCATATATCTTAAGCCACTTAGGAGTATTGTAATCACCCTCGTTAACTCCAAGCTCGATATAAATCTTACCGAACGTATAAGTCTTAAGATACTGACGTAATGTCTTACCGTCTACAACCGTATCGTTACTCATAAGCTTAATGATATTAAGGCCTGTCTTGCAGAAATACTTCGCATTACCTACAGGCGAGAATAATCTTAAACCGTCGGTTCTGGAATCACCTATAAAAAGTGCATCATCGAAATAATCCTCATCAACTTCTCCTATAATGAATCCCTTCTTGGCATCCTTCTCACGAACCACTTCTTCAAGAGACATAACATATAAACCTCTGTTATAATCTTCAATCGAGCGCTTTTCTGAGAAATCGACTTCTTCTTCGGCAATAATATCGGCTGTTTCATTACTGTTCTTTGGATCTTCTTCAGGCTCTTCGGATTGTTCAACAGGTTCATCCTCCGGCTCATCTTCCGCAACGTCATACATACCGCCCGGCATCGCAATCACATCGGTTTTAAGAAGTGCAAAGAACACCCCACCACCGATGAGAAGCGTTAAGAATAACGGCATAATCTTCAATTTATTAAAACTATTCTTAAACATGGAATTACCTTACTTTCCTAGAAATTCATATACATAAACGGACTGTTCCCGTTCTTCCAGAGTACATATACGGTTGCCCAGAAAATTGCAGCAAGAATAACAGCTCCGTACCATTTTCTGCCGAATTTATGGACGATTCTCTCCGGATAAGGAAGCGCGCAAAGAACGCCGCCAAGTAAATACGGTCCGAACTTTTTTAAATAAATCAAAGTATCTCCCGGCATCATGGACTCTGTAAGACCGTGTATCGGGAAGAGCTTTTCAAAATATAATACAATATTATCAAGACCAGTCGTTGCAAAAAGTGCAAACGTCGCAGTGATTACAAATATTACATAGATATGCGGCAGGACGTGAAGCTTATCAAGAAGCTTCTTTAATCCTAAGTGCTCAAGCACCACGAATACTCCCAATGCAAGACCCCAGAACACAAAATTAATCGTAAGGCCATGCCATAATCCCGTAAGAAGCCAGATAAAAAGAATGTTGAATATAGTTCTAAGCTTTCCCTTTCTGCTTCCGCCCATCGGGATGTAAATATAATCCTTAAACCAGGATGTTAAGGTCATATGCCATCTTCTATAGAATTCACTCACGGACTTTGCCATATGCGGATAATTAAAATTGATTGGTAAATCAAAACCAAGTATCTTGGCAACGCCCGATGCCATAAGACAGTAACTTTGCCAGTCAAGATATAGACGCAATGCAAATGTTAACGCGGTAAGCCATGCCATCGAAGTAGATACGCAATCTATACCGATTCTGTCAACTTCTCTCTGAAGATGAATAAGTCTGTCCGCCAATATTATCTTCATGGAGAATCCTAAGATAAAGGATTCCAGGCCATGTTGTACATTCTCTGCCAAAAGTACAGGAGATTTAAACTGCGTTCTTGCATCTTTATAACGCGCAATCGGTCCCATAAGAATTCTTGGGAAGAAAAGTGCATAATTCGCATAATCTATGAAATTCTTCTCATACTTGATATCATGTCTTCCGACATCAATAAGGTACGCTACATAAGTGAAAATGTAGAAACTTGCACCGACAGGTAAGAACCCGGTCACTTTGAATATACATAAGACGATAAGGTTAAGCGCTGCCGATCTTCTTGCTGATATAATCGGGTCGTATTCGTTATAAGCCTTACGCGCCAGAAAATAATTGATCGGCACAAAGGCTGCTGCGATTATCGCACCTTTAATACTGTTAACCGCAATGAAAGCAACGCTTCCTATAAGTAAAAGATAACGCTTAAATTTATTGGGCGTTAGAAAATATATAATCAAAAAGCCTGCAAAACAACACAAAAACTTTATACTTGCAAAAGTCATAACATTCCCCTATAGCACTTTTAAACTACGAGTGAGTCCTCATTAAGAAAACCTGACGGTGTCACGGTAGCAAACTCATTAACACTGCCGTGATAATCTTCCGCCGGAATAAGAATCCGCACGTATTCTTTATTTAATCCCACGAAGTAATCCTTACCGTTGATACTTTCCTTATCTTCGACAAGAATCTCTACATCTCGTCCTATATAATAGGACATAAACTTTCTCTTATATTCACTCTGTATTCCGCTTAGAGTATGGCTTCTCTCAGCCTTAACAGCCTCAACTATCTGCCCCGACATCCCTGCGGCAACAGTGCCTTTTCTCTTGGAATACTTGAATAGATGAGTCTCAAAAAATTCTATTCGCTTAACGAATTCACATGTCTCTATGAATTCTTCATCACTTTCCTGCGGAAAACCGCAGATTATGTCGGTTGTGATTGCCGGATGCTCGAAAGCTTTTCTAAGTCTAACGCAGCACATAGCATACTCAGCCGTATCATACTTTCTGTTCATTCGCTGCAATACGGTATCCGATCCCGACTGAAGTGACAGATGAAAATGCGGACATATCTTAGGAAGACGTCTTAATCTCTCCACGAACTCATCCGTAATGATTCTCGGCTCAAGTGAACTTAATCTTATTCTCTCAAGTCCGTCTACGGCATTCAAGGCTTCTATAAGCTCTATAAGTGATGAACCCGTATCAACGCCATATGAAGACACATGGATACCGGTTAATACCACTTCTTTTACGCCGCTTTTAACGAGAAGCTCTACTTCACGAAGGATTTCCTCAATGCTTCTGCTTCTGACACGTCCCCTTGCATAAGGAATAATGCAATACGTGCAGAACTGATTACAACCGTCCTGAACTTTTATAAAAGCTCTGGTATGTTCCATGGTCTTCTTAAGAAGCATATCTTCATAGGTTATCTCATAAGTAAGGTCATGTATACCGCTTGTCTTCTCTTTCTTCTTATCAATACAGTCCTTGATAAGTTCAACAATGCGGTTCTTCTCGTTATTACCGATAATTATATCTATATCGGGATCGGCTTCCGCTTCTTCCTTTGAAGTCTGAACGTAGCAGCCTGCCGCAACTATTATCGCATCGGGATTACGCCTTGCAGCCTGATGTATCATCTGTCTTGACTTCCTGTCCGCAATGTTGGTTACGGAGCAGGTATTAATGACATACACATCCGCAAGGTCGTTGAAATCAACGATCTCAAATCCGTTTTCAATTAGAAGTTGTTCCATAACTTCGGTTTCGTAGGCATTAACCTTGCAACCCAAGTTATGTAAAGCAGCTTTTAACATAACTTAAATCCACCAATCCCAAAATTTGACAAATAAAAAAATTTGATTATTATAGATATATGATTATTAAAGGAGGCATAATATGCAGACGGTTAAGATTAAACTTAACAGTATAGAAGACATCAAGAGCTTTGTGGCCGTACTTACATCCTATGACAGTGATTTTGACATTGTCTCGGGCAAGTATATCATCGACGCAAAGTCTATAATGGCATATTTCTGCCTCAACTTAAAAGAACCTCTTACCATGCGCATTCATTCCGACGAGAAGCTTGACAGCATATTAGAATCGATAGATTCCTATCTCGTCAAAGAATGATTACTCTTCAGGTAAGTAAGATACATATGTATTATACAGATTCTCTTCGAATCTGTTCTGTAATTCCGCTTCTTCGCCGTTTCTTACGGCATCCTTAAAGCTATTCAATAAATCAGCCAATTCACCGACGCTTACATTATCTATACACTCTTCCGGTATATTATGAATGCCTGTCTTATGACCTTCTTCATCTTCCATATACGCGGTCAATTCTTTTAAGACATCGTCAATGTAGCAGAATCTGATCATGCTCTCACGATTATCCACTCTTATCGGAATATCTCTTGTAAGGTTGTAGCAGAATGTAGCAACAACAGAATGTCCGTTAGGTCTTGCCTTAGGACCGTAAGTATTGGTAAGTCTTAATACATAAGCTCTTGTGCCTGTTTCTTTCGAATAGGTAAGCACTCTTTCTTCTCCCTTGCCCTTACTTATTCCGTAAGGTGAGCCGTTACCGCACTGGATGCTGGACGTATATACTACAGGCACTTTCGTGTCGCGCTTTTCTAATATCTTACAAACCGTATCCAATAGGTCGTAGTTAACCATCGTAAAATCTTCTTCGTTCTTCGGCCTGTGAACTGCAGCCAGGTCGAAGACGAAATCACACTCCGTAAGAACTTTTTCAAGGTCATCCATAGTGCTCTTGGAATTATAGCCTAATATTTCTATGGACTTGCCATACTTATCCTTAAGATATTCGCTTAAATTAGAGCCTACAAAGCCCGTATGGCCCATAATAAGAATCTTCTTTACAGACATTACCGATTCTCCTTGGATGCATCCTTCTTGAATACCCAGATACGCTGAACATGATAGCTTACAAAGAATAAAAGCGTATCAACTATAATCTTAACTATTGAAGGATCTATATCTGTAAGCTTATTAATTCCCCATACACCGAGTGCCGATACACCCATCTGACAGACGCATAAGATATAGTATCTTACGACTGACTTATTGGATTTGCCCTTATTCTCGAATACCACATTTCTGTTAAGAAGGTAGTTTACAAACGAAGAAATCAATCTTGCAAGTGCTGTCGCAGCAAAGATTGCATTGCCAATCTTAAGGTTCTTAAATATAACCTTCTGGAAAAGCGCAAACAGACCCTGGTCGACAATTATGCAGATAAGTGCCGAGAATAAGAACTTAAAGAATGTACCGAAAAGAATCTTGTAGATTCTTATAGAGTCCTTAACCGGATGGAAGGTTGTCTCTCTGTTATTGTCAAAGTATACTGTCTCAATTATTACTTCTATTACGCTTTCACGCTGATTAACAGCCATGATAAGCATCTTGGTCTCCCACTCGAATCTATCCGATGCAATTTCAAGTCCTTCGTTACAGATCTTATTAGGAATCGCACGAAGTCCTGTCATTACATCATGAACTCTGACTCCGTATAAAAGCTTGAAGAACATGGATGTAAGCTTGTTTCCTCTTCTGCTCTTAAAAGGTACATTTTCATCATCGAAATCTCTTGTACCTAAGATTAAGCTATTCGGGTTCTCCATAAGCTTAACGGCGCAGTTATATACATCCTTGGAAAGATGCTGGCCGTCAGCATCAAGGGTCACTATTCCCTTATACTCAGATAAATCGAAGTTCTTCTGATAGTACTCGATTGCTGTCTTAATTGCGCGGCCCTTACCCTTATTAACCTCATGATGTAATACGGTACAGCCCTCTAACTTCTCCACTTCGTTAAAGAAGCACAGGCACTCTTCCTTACTTCCGTCATCAATTACGAGGACATTGGATATACCGACCTCTAAAAGTCCTTTTACTACATCGACAAGCTTCGGATCCGGGTTTAACGACGGTACTACACCAACAACTTTAATATTCTCAGCCATAATTAATTCCTTCCTTATTTTGCGTATACTTCTATAACTTCCGTTGTCTTAATTGCTTCGTCCATAAGTTCGTCGATCTTCTCGGACAAATTCATTTCCGATGCTTTAATAACATTAATATTAGGCTTGGTAACAGGATGCTTTGCAACGAATATCGTACAACAGTCTTCATACGGTAAGATTGATGTCTCATATGTATCGATCTTCTCCGATACCGTAACTATCTCCTGCTTATCAAGTCCGATACACGGTCTGAACACAGGAATCGTACATACCTCATTCGTGCAGGCAAGTGACTGCATTGTCTGTGATGCAACCTGTCCTATGGACTCTCCGGTTATTAATGAAAGACAGTGATTCTGCTTCGCAAAGTGCTCGGCAATCTTCATCATGTAGCGCCTCATGATTATCGTAAGTTCCTCGTGAGGGCACTTTTCATATATGTATAACTGAATATCCGTGAAGTTAACTATGTGTAATTTAACAGGTCCCGAATATCTTGCAACTATAGCCGCTAAGTCTATAACCTTCTGCTTAGCGCGTTCCGACGTATATGGCGGTGCATGGAAATATGTTGCTTCAAGCGCAACTCCGCGCTTTGCTATCATATATCCCGCAACCGGTGAATCGATACCGCCCGATAAAAGCAGCATCGCCTTACCGTTCGTTCCGACAGGCATACCGCCCGGTCCCGGAATCGTCTTCGAATAGATATTGATTCGCTCTCTTATCTCAATACTCAGATAAAAGTCAGGATTATGCACGTCTACGCTTAAGTTAGGGAACTCTTCCAGGATTCTTCCGCCAAGGTCTTCGTTAATCTCTGTGGAATTTTTCTCGAAATCCTTTCTTGCACGGCGCGCAACTACCTTAAATGTGAGCTTTTCATCACCGTATGTTTCACGAATATACTTAAATACATTCTGTACAAGGTCTTCGTATCCGTTATCATCTATCTGATAAAGCGGACATACACCTACGATTCCGAAGATTCTTGTCATTGCCTTAACGGCATGATCGTAATCATATGTATCGCTTGTTACATCGACATAGATTCTGCCTTGCTCTTTTGACACGAAAAATTCGCCTTTGACAGGCTTTAATGTGTGTATAAGGTGACTTACAAGCGCATCCTCAAATAAATGCCTGTTTTTACCTTTTATGGCGATTTCACCGTATTTGATTAAAAACGCAGAAACCATTATTCCCTCCCGCTATTCCATTCTTTTACATCTTCTCTAATGTCAGCAATCTTCATGAGCTTTTCCATGGTTTCTTCAACCGTTAATAATCTCGTGTTGTTACTGTTAAACTCAGTGATACCGTTTCTGTCGGTACCTGTTGAAAGATAGTTATCGTAATTTAAATCTCTCTTATCGGAAGGCACACGATAGAAGTTTCCGAGATCGAATGCCTTACTGCATTCCTCATTCGTAAGCAATGTCTCGTAGCGCTTTTCACCGTGTCTGATACCGATAATCTTGTTCTCACATTTATAGTTATAAAGTCTCTTAACTGCTTCTGCCAATACTTCGATCGTTGTTGCATCTGCCTTCTGTACAAGGATATCACCGTTTACGCCGTTTTCAAAAGCAAACATAACAAGGTCTACAGCTTCATCAAGTGACATGATAAAACGGGTCATATCAGGGTCTGTAAGAGTGAGCTGCTTACCTTCCTTAATCTGGTTGATAAAAAGCGGAATAACGCTTCCTCTTGAACCGATAACGTTACCGTATCTTGTACACATGATACGTGTTGTATCTGAATCAACGTTTCTGCTCTTGGCAACGATTATCTTCTCCATCATGGCTTTGGAGGTTCCCATTGCGTTAACCGGATATGCTGCCTTATCTGTTGAAAGACATACTACACACTTAACTCCTGCTTCAATTGCTGCAGTAAGTACATTATCTGTACCGATTACGTTAGTCTGAACAGCTTCCATCGGGAAGAACTCGCAAGACGGAACCTGCTTTAATGCTGCCGCATGGAATATGTAATCCACACCCGGCATTGCGTTTCTTACAGAGTTTATGTCTCTTACGTTACCGATGTAGAATTTAAGCTTCTTGCTCTCTTCAGGATACTTCATCTGATACTCATGTCTCATGTTATCCTGCTTTAATTCATCACGAGAGAATATTCTTATCTCCTTGATTCCCGGATGAGTGATGAATCTTCTAAGTACGGAGTTACCGAATGAACCTGTACCTCCCGTGATAAGTAATGTCGCATTATCAAGTGTATATTTCTTTGTTTCCGGCATAGTTAAAAACCTCCAAACATTTAATTATCTTCTTATAAAACGCCTCAAAGTCGGAATAACCTCATTTAAGACGGATAATACGTATTCAATTTCTTCTTTTGTATTCGTATCTGCAAGGCTTATTCTGACCGTGGATTCTAACCTGTCCTTCGGTAAGTTCATTGCCTTAAGTGTCGCTGATACCTGCGGCTTATTGGATGAGCAGGCAGAACCCGCTGATACATAGATACCTTTTTCTTCAAGCGTGTGTAAAAGCACTTCCGCGCGGACATTCGGCACCGATACGCTTATGATATGCGGCGCATTAGCGTGGGTTTTATCTCCGTTAACGAATACGCCCTCTATCTTCTCAAGGCCTTCTATTAAGTAATCGCGAAGTCCGTATAGGTACTCCCTTGTCTTATCAAGGTCGCGATATGCATCTTCACAGGCCTGTCCAAGTCCCGCAACTCCCGGAACATTCTCTGTTCCGGAACGAAGACCGTTCTGATGTCCACCACCGTATATAAGCGGCTTAATCTTAACCTTATCCTTAACGTAAAGAAAAGCTACTCCCTTAGGGCCGTGTATCTTGTGACCGCTCACTGAGAGAAGGTCTATGTTATCACGTTTCGGATTGATATCAAACTTTGAATAAGCCTGAATAGCATCCACATGGAATAAGGTCTTGGGATTAACTTCCTTAATAAGCTTACCCGCTTCTCTTATAGGCATTACCGCACCGACTTCGTTATTAACATACATAATCGATACAAGGATTGTATCAGGTCTTATCGCAGCTCTTAAGTCATCAAGCGAAATCCTGCCATTGGAATCCACGTCAAGATATGTTACTTCGTATCCCATGCTTTCGAGCTTTTTCATCGAGCTTAATATTGCCGCATGCTCCACTTTGGTGGTAATTAAGTGCATTCCGTCGCGCCTATACCCTTCAGCTATTCCAAAAAGCGCCATATTGTCGGATTCCGTTCCGCATGATGTAAATATAAGTTCTTTTTCCTCGCAGCATAAAGTCTTAGCAATCTGTTCTCTTGCATGCCTTATGTAATTCTCCGCGATCATTCCCATATTATGAAGCGACGAAGGATTGCCGTAATCTTCGCGCATCGCTCGGGTTACGACTTCCATTACAGAAGCGCTTACCCTTGTTGTCGCACTGTTATCTACATATACTTCCATTCTATTCTTCCTTACTCATCATAATAAGACTAAGCGCAGTTAATGCCGCCGTCTCCGTACGCAAGATTCTTCTTCCCAAGGAGACTGTCTTCATATTCTTCTCTCTTGCAAGTTCTATCTCTTTTTCCGAAAAACCGCCTTCAGGACCGATAAATATACCGACAGAATCTTCAGGCTTAACAGCTTTTAAAAGCTCTATCGTTCCCTTAGGTCCCGATTCATTCTCGTAAGGTACGAGATTGATTGTATTACTTGCCGCATATTCTACGGCATCTTTATATTTCATAGGCCGTAAGACCTGCGGAACTATGCTTCTCTTGCTTTGCTTCGCTGCTGCTTCCGCAATTTTCTGCCATCTTTCAACCTTAGATATAATCTTCTTTTCATCGATTTTAACTACCGAGAATTCCATCATAGTAGGAACAATCTCGGTTACACCAAGCTCAACGGCTTTTTCTATGATGAATTCAAGCTTATCAGACTTAGGCATGCCCTGAAATAAAGTCATCTTTCCTTTAAGTTCGGTATCTGCAGCCTTATCGGTTAACTCAACAATCGCTGCATCTTCGGTGAAGTCTTCGATAACTCCGATGTAATTCTCACCCGTATCGATACTGATTCTTACCTTATCGCCTTCTTTAAGACGCACAACATCCTTAAGATGATGATAATCATCACCCGTGATACAGGCCAAGCCATTATTAACTTTTTCGCTTCTTACGAAAAACTGAAACATATTACTTACGGCAGATTACTCCTACCCATTCTCCCATATATAAAGTATCAACGATTTCAAATCCTGCAGCGGTTAAAGCGCTTTTTACAGGTTCTTCTTTAAAATCGATTATTCCGCTTGTTACGAAGTACCCGCCTTTTTTAACTGCTTTATATGCATAAGGCGCCATCGGAATTATTACGTCCGATAAAATATTTGCAAGGCAGATATCGTACTTTTCTGTTCCGACCGCATCCTTAACGGAAGCATCGGAAATAAGGTCACCGATTACATAATCGTATGCCGCCTTATCTATATGGTTACGCTCCATATTTTCATCAATTGCTTCGGAACATATCGGATCTATATCTGTTCCGTAGGCATATGATGCGCCGAGCTTTAACGCAATAATGGAAAGGATTCCCGAGCCTGTCCCAAGATCAAGAACAGTATCGCCTTCCTGCATATACTTTCTTAAGCCTCTGATACAAAGCTGCGTCGTCTCGTGATGGCCTGTACCGAACGATGTCTTCGGATCGATTTCCACCATTACCTTATAATTTGCGTCTCTCGGAATATCCTCCCACGATGGCTTCATCAAGATGTCGTCAAGATAGAAAGATTTAAAGTACTTCTTCCAGTTGTTAATCCAGTCTTCTTCATCGGTTTCGCCCTTAATAATCTCGCCCGTACCTATATCCATAAAATCGCGAAGCTCTTCGATTCCGGCTTTAACCTTCTCTATAACTGCCGCCTCATCATCTTCCATATCAAGATAAAAGCGCACACTTGCGCTTCCGTCATCTTCAGGAAGCGCAGGCTCTATATCAATGAACATCTTCGCCTTATCCTCACGGGATATCGGTGTATTATCTATAATCTCAACGCCGTTAACCGGAATCTCATTAAGCATATCAGCCACTAAGTCTTCCGCATCCGTATTGGTAATGATTGTATATTCTCTGTATTTCATATGTTTTTGCCCTTCTCACCCACATTAAAAGCCTATGATATTATATAATAAAAAAGGACAAAAATAAAGCATGGACGACCATGCTTTACTTAAAAATCACAATATTTTAATATCTTGCGCGAAACTCTGTCTTAAGAGCATCGTATTCCTTATTGATCTCCTGCACTACCGAATCGTCTCCGGCAACATTATCAGGATGATATATCTTCATAAGGTCCTTATATCGCTTCTTTAACTCAAGTTCGTTGGTTACGCCCTTGAACATCATGCTTCCGTAGATACCTTCTACGATAATTCCCTGCTTAGGAGTATAATTCTCTTTAAGAATCTCTAGGTCAACCTTCTCCTTGGAAAGTTTAACGAGTTCTTCCTCGAGAATCTTCCACTTCATTTCAAAAAGTTCTTTCTCTCTGGCATGTCGCTGCGTCTCAAGTTCAATACGCTTAGCTAACTCTTGCCTGTCAAGATTCAATTGTCTCTTATCAGCTTCAAGACACCTTTTCTCTTCTTCAAGTCTGTCACGCTCTTCGCGTAACCTTAAATTCTCCGCTCTTAATTCTTCTCTGTCCTTCTCTATGTCGATGGCGTCCTGAAACAGCCATTTGTTGACTGCTTCTTTAATATTCTCAGTTGAGTAGTTCGGCTGATCCATATCTTCACCATACCTCTTACTAAAACCATACAGCACACTGTACAAACACAAGCTGTACCCACTTACAACATAAATTATACAATATCTAGTATTCAAAGGCAACCAAAAAGTTTTTATATAACTTATTTCAAAGAAATGAAAAATTCCTCTTAAATAGTATTCGGATTATAACCCGCTCTACTTAAGAGGAATTAGTAGTTTTAATTAAAAGCGCTTTTATTTAAAAAGCTTTTTCTTTTTCTTAGGTCCGTCATCGGTTGTCTTAATGTTCTCGGTTGCATGTAACGAATCGCCCGTCTCTTCATCGAACTTGCGAAGTGCTTCTTTTGCTGCTGCGCTTAAAGAAGTCGGCACTGCAACATCAAATGTAACATAGAGGTCTCCGCGTACTTCTTTGTTTCTTAAAGAAGGTACGCCCTTGCCCTTGATTCTCATTGTTGTACCCGTCTGAGTACCTGCTTTGATAGGCACGATGATATCTCCGTCTATTGTCTTAACAAGCATCTCTCCGCCAAGTGCTGCGATTGCCATTGACATCTTCTCATGTGAGTAAAGGGTCATTCCGTCACGTTCGAACCTAGGGCTCTCTGAGACTCTTACTTCTACGAGTAAGTCGCCTCTTTCTCCACCGTTGATACCCGGCTCACCTTTACCTGTGATTCTTATAGACTGGCCGTTCTCAATACCTGCAGGAACGGATACGGATATTCTCTTCTTGGATGATATATAACCCGTACCACCGCAATCAGGGCACTTATCCTTAATCATCTTGCCTGTTCCGCGACAATCAGGACAAGATGTTACGTTCTGCATAGTACCGAAGAATGACTGCTGAGTATAGACGATCTTACCTTTACCACCGCACTTCGTACAAGTTACAGGCTCAGTTCCGGGCTTAGCGCCTGTACCCTTACACTTAGGGCATTCATCCTTAAGTGTAATCTCAAGCTCCTTCTCAACACCGGTCATTGCCTCTTCAAAGGTAATTCTTACCGCGGCACGAAGTGAAGCGCCACGTCTCGGGCCATTGTTACCTCTTCCGCCGTATCTTCCGCCGCCACCGAAAAGATTACTGAATATATCTCCGCCACCGCCGAAAAGATCGCTGAAAATATCGGAAAAGTCCATACCGGAGAAGTCAAATCCTCCTCCACCTGCTCCACCATCAAACGCTGCATGACCGAACTGATCGTACTGCTTTCTCTTCTCTGCATCCGAAAGGACTGCATATGCTTCTGAAGCTTCCTTGAACTTAGCTTCAGCATCCTTATCACCCGGATGCATATCAGGATGGTATTTCTTTGCGAGACTTCTATATGCTTTTTTTAATTCTTCTTCTGTGGCCGTTTTCGGGACACCTAAGACTTCATAATAGTCTCTCTTTTGTTCTGCCATTTTTAAACCTCTTTGTAATCAGCATCTACCACGTCCGGTCCTGCATTGTCAGAAGCCTGCGCTCCCATATCCGGGCCTGCTGCGCCGCTCATGTCAGGGCCGGCACCCTGAGCACCTGCTCCCGCCTGTGCCTGCTGATACATCTTCTCGAATACCTTCTGAGCTGAATTCATAAGCTTTTCCTTAGCTGCCTTCATCTCAGCTACCTGATCGTCGGTCATATCTGCTGCATCAGGATGTGCCTCAAGCATAGCCTTTAATGCCTTGATATCTTCTTCAACAGGTGCCTTGTCGGAATCGGATAACTGAGCTCCTACTTCTTCCAACGCCTTCTCTGTCTGGAATACGAATGAATCCGCATCGTTTCTTGTATCAATTGCTTCTTTTCTCTTCTTATCCTGAGCTTCGAACTCAGCTGCTTCCTTAACTGCCTTCTCAATATCGGAATCAGACATGTTAGAACCTGCAGTAATTGTAATGTGCTGTTCCTTACCTGTTCCAAGATCCTTGGCAGATACATTTACGATACCGTTTGCATCGATATCGAATGTAACTTCAATCTGCGGAACACCACGACGTGCAGGCGGGATTCCGTCGAGTCTGAACTGTCCTAAGGACTTATTGTCACGGGCAAACTGTCTTTCACCCTGTACTACATTGATATCTACTGCTGTCTGGTTATCTGCAGCTGTAGAGAAGATCTGGCTCTTCTTTGTAGGAATTGTTGTGTTTCTCTCAATAAGTCTTGTAGCTACACCACCCATTGTCTCGATTGAAAGTGAAAGCGGAGTAACATCAAGTAAAAGGATTTCACCTGCACCGGCATCGCCTGCAAGCTTACCACCCTGGATAGCTGCACCGATAGCTACGCACTCATCAGGGTTAAGTGCCTTAGAAGGCTCCTTGCCTGTAAGAGCTTTTACCTTATCCTGAACTGCAGGGATTCTTGTTGAACCACCGACAAGTAATACCTGTCCAAGGTCTGCTGCTGTAATTCCTGCATCGCGAAGTGCATTCTGTACAGGTGTTGCTGTTCTGTCTACAAGATCACGGGTAAGTTCATCAAACTTAGCACGTGTAAGGTTCATATCAAAGTGCTTAGGACCATCCTGGTTAGCTGTAATGAACGGCAAGTTGATATTGGTTGTTGTAGCTGATGAAAGCTCTTTCTTAGCCTTCTCTGCTGCTTCTTTAAGTCTCTGTAATGCCATCTTATCGGTTGAAAGGTCAATACCTTCTGCTTTCTTGAACTCATCGAGCATCCAGTCAACTACCTTCTGGTCGAAGTCATCACCACCGAGGCGGTTATCACCGGATGTTGAAAGAACTTCGATAACACCGTCACCGATTTCAATGATTGATACATCGAACGTACCACCACCGAGGTCGTATACCATGATCTTCTGCTCATGCTCATTATCAAGACCGTAAGCAAGGGATGCTGCTGTAGGCTCGTTGATAATACGCTTTACATCAAGACCTGCAATCTTACCTGCATCCTTGGTTGCCTGACGCTGTGCATCGTTGAAGTAAGCAGGAACAGTGATAACTGCTTCAGTTACCTTCTCGCCTAAGTATCCTTCTGCATCAGCCTTCATCTTCTGTAAGATCATAGCTGATATCTCCTGTGGAGAATACTTCTTACCGTCGATATCTTTCTTGTAATCTGTACCCATCTCTCTCTTGATGGATGAAATTGTGTGGTCTGCATTGGTTACTGCCTGACGCTTAGCAGGTTCACCTACAAGTCTCTCACCTGTCTTGGTAAAAGCTACTATTGAAGGTGTTGTTCTTAATCCT
>JAEENO010000018.1 GCA_016283755.1 Lachnospiraceae bacterium
ATTCCAAGCCCCTTTTTTGCTAACGCGAAAGCTGTCTGGATATTGGCTGATTCGCAGAAGACGTGAGGTACAATCTGGTGCTTTTTAAAATAGGAATCAACTATAGTTCTGATTCTGTCACCCTTCTTAAGTAAGATAAAAGGCTGATTCTTAAACGCCGTTATATCAACCGCCTCTGAGAATTCTTCGCGCTTCTTCTGACATTCGTCTCCGAATAATTGCTCCATTATCGGTACAGGGACCGCAAGGAAGATTCTGTCCGCTGATAGCTCGGTTACTTCAGCAGAAGGCGAGAAGAACGGGGAGAAACCTAAGATCAGGTCAACTGCGCCGTGCTGGAGCATGTCTTCTAAGTTAACCGCATTGGCTTCTTCTATTCTTATGTTAACATTCGGGTGCTCGGCCCTATATGGCGGCAGCAGTAGCGGTAAAAGCGCCTGACCTCGGGTATATGTTATACCGATCGTAAGCTCACCCTTGATATCGCCCGATAAATCCTTGACCTCGCTTAAGAACTGGCTTCTTATATCGAGGATCTGTCCGCTTGTCTCTACAAGTCTTGCGCCTGCATAAGTAAGAGACAGTCCCGGGCTTCTCTCAAATAACTGGGTTCCTATCTCTTCCTCAAGCTTCGTTATATGATTGGACAGAGCCTGCTGTGAGATATGAAGCTTATGTGCGGCCTTGGTAATATTCATTTCCTCGGCTACCACAAGAAAATAATTTAGGTTGGTAAAATTCATAAATTATCCCATCATGTAAAAGTGTTAATTTTAAGTGGCTAAAAAGTTAAGTAATTGTCAATGCTGGTGGTACTTCTCAGCCTATATAACAATACTACTACCATATAGGGATAAAATCAATAGACTACAACCTTTTTATTGTGGAAAAGCCATATAAAAAAGTGTTTTTAACATCTGCTTAGTGGTGATACTATAGTAGATGGTGTTTGTGAACGATATTTTGCCTCAAAACGACCTAAGAGGCTACAGGTTCAACGAAAAAAGGTAGGTATTTATTATGGCACAGAAAAAATTAGTGTTAAACTCTGCTTGGTGCAAGGGTTGCGGAATCTGCGCAGCATTCTGTCCTAAGCAGGTACTCGCTTTGTCGGACGAGAAAGTGACTATCGCTAATGAAGATGCGTGCATCTTCTGTGGTCAGTGTGAGCAGAGATGCCCTGACTACGCAATCTATATTGAAGATAAAGAGGAGGTAGGTAATCAATGGGTAAGACCGTATTAATGCAGGGTAACGAAGCCGTTGTAGAAGGCGCAATCGCTGCAGGTATGCGCTTTTACGCAGGTTATCCGATTACTCCTTCAACAGAGATAGCTGAGCAGTCAGCAGTTCGCCTTCCTCAGGTAGGCGGTAAATTCATTCAGATGGAAGATGAGATTTCTTCTATGGCAGCAACAATCGGTGCTTCGGCAGCAGGCGTTAAGGCCATGACGGCATCTTCCGGCCCGGGCTTTTCCTTAAAGCAGGAGAACTTAGGCTATGCATGCATTACAGAGATTCCTTGCGTTGTAGTAGACGTACAGAGATCAGGACCTTCAACAGGTCTTCCTACAAGTCCTTCACAGGCTGATGTAATGCAGGCTAAGTGGGGAACTCACGGTGATCATCCGGTTATCGCTCTTTCCCCGTCATCAGTTCGCGAGACATATGATTTGATCATAAGAGCATTTAACTTGGCAGAGAAGTATCGTACACCGGTTATCTTCCTTATGGATGAGATCGTTGGACATTTAAGAGAAGGTATTGAGATACCGGATCCTAAGGACCTTGAGATTATCAATCGTCCTGTTAAGAAGTTCGCTAAGCAGAACGGTCTTCCTTACCATGTAGAGGAAGGCGAGTGGGTACCGACAATGCTTCCTTTCGGACAGGGTCAGAGATACCACATTACAGGTCTTGCTCACGGCGAGTCGGGATTCCCGACCAACGATAATGCTACAGCAGGTAAGCTTGTTCGCCGCCTTATCGACAAGGTTGAGAAGAATTATGATGATATCGTTCAGTGCGAAGAAGTTATGTGCGATGATGCAGATGTTGCAGTAGTATGCTTCGGTGGTACAGCAAGAGCAGCTCAGTCAGCAATCGAGCAGGCAAGAGAAAAAGGAATTAAGGCCGGTATGTTCCGTCCTATTACAATATGGCCATTCCCGAGTAGAGAGCTTGAAGCTTTATCCAAGAAGGTTAAGAAGATCGTTGTTGCAGAGCACAACGACGGCCAGATTCTCTTAGAAGTACAGAGAGTCGTTAAGAACAATTGTAAGGTTGATTTCGTTGGAAAGATTGATGGTTCGGTTCTTACACCGCCTGTAATCCTTTCCAAGATCGAGGAGGAATAGTAATGGCAAGTGAATTAATAGATAAATATATGCGACCTGAGCACCTTCCTCATATCTGGTGCCCGGGATGCGGTAACGGAATTATTATGCGTGATGTTGCACAGGCTATCGAGAATCTTGGTCTTGATCATGACAAGGTAGTAATCGTATCCGGTATCGGATGCTCATCACGTGCCGCAGGTTACATGGATTTCAACACGATTCACACGACACACGGCCGTGCAATCGCTTTTGCAACAGGTATTAAGCTTGCAAATCCTGAACTTAACGTAATCGTTCTTGCAGGTGACGGAGATATCTCCGCAATCGGTGGTAATCACTTGATCCACGCTGCAAGACGTAACATCGGAATTACAGTTGTTGTATTTAACAATAACATTTATGGTATGACAGGTGGTCAGTACTCACCGACAACTCCTCGTGGAGAGAAGGGTACAACCGCTCCTTACGGTAACATTGACCGTTCATTTGATATCGCAGGTCTTGCTTATGGAGCAGGTGCTTCATTCGCAGCAAGAGGTTCTGCATATCACGTACAGCAGACAATTTCTTACATCCAGCAGGGTATCTCTCACAAGGGATTCTCCATTATCGATGTAGCAGCTATCTGCCCTACATATTATGGACGTAAGAACAAGAAGGGTTCTGCGGTTGATATGATGAAGTATCAGCGTGATAACGCAGTTATGCAGGACAAGGCAGTTACAATGACTGCAGAAGAGTTAAAAGGTAAGGTTATAATCGGAGTTCTTGCTCAGGTTAACTACCCTGAATTCACTAAAGAATACCAGAAGATCATCGATCGTCTCGGAAGGGAGGCAGAAGAACGTGAGCACCGCTAAGAAAACAACAGAAACTAAAGAAGTTAAGAAAGCTGCCGCAAAAGCTCCTGCAGCTAAGGCAGATAAGGCCGAAAGAACCAAGATGGAGATCCGTCTTACAGGTTCCGGCGGACAGGGTGTCATTCTTGCAACAATTATTCTTGCTGAAGCAGGTATTGAGGCAGGCAAGTATGTAGCTCAGTCTCAGGCATACGGTCCTGAGGCAAGAGGAGGTTCATGTAAGGCTGAGGTTATTATCGACGAGAAGCCGATCGGTTTCACTAAGGTAGAAAAGCCTACATTCTTCATGGCTCTTACACAGAAGGCATTAGACCAGTATGCACCGGGCTTAAGCAAGCATTGTATCGTATTGCTTGATTCTTCACTTGAGACACCTGAGTGCTTACTTGCTAACAAGGTATACAAGGCTCCAATCCTTGAGAGTGCTATTAAGGAAGTTGGTAAAGCAATGACAGCTAATATCGTAGCAGTCGGAGCAATCAATGCAATCCTTAATCTTGTATCGGACGAAGACCTTCATACAGCAGTTATGTCACACGTTCCGAAGGGAACAGAAGAGCTTAACGAGAAGGCTCTTAAGGTCGGCATGAAGTTAATTAAGAAATAATTATGTGTGCGGCGGCAATTTGCCGCCGCATTTTTCACATGCAGCTAGGTGGCACATAAGTGCCGGAACCTTGCTGCCACGACGCACCGCGCCATAGGCGCATTACATGTGCGTCTTCCAAGACAAAGGAGATAATATGTACGAAGATCGTATTTTGAACAGCGCTCTTATGAGTAAGATAATGCCGGCTTCAGAGGCAGCATCCCTTATCAAAGAGAATATGAAGCTTGGTTTCTCCGGCTTTACATCCGCAGGATATGCAAAGCTTATCCCTACAGAGATTGCAAAGCAGGGCACAGCCAAGAACTTGACAGTTATATCCGGCGCATCAACAGGCGCGGAACTCGACGGTGAACTTGCCAAGGCAGGTCTTATGGGACGCCGTCATCCTTTCCAGAGCAATAAGGACAGCCGTAACTCAATTAATGCAGGAACCACCGAATATGCCGATTATCATCTCGGAATGCTTCCGAGATATCTTCGTCAGGACATTTTCGGAGATCTTGATTATGCAATCGTTGAGTGCTGTATGATCCTTGAGGACGGTTCACTTGTTCCTACGCTTACAGTCGGTGCAACCAATGCAATCGTAGAAAAGTCCAAGAAGGTACTTGTTGAGCTTAATACATCTGTCCCGACAGGTGTATACGGAATGCATGATATCTTCAATCCTGATTGCGGTGAGCCTATTCCGTTAACTTCTTCAAGCCAGCGTATCGGTGAGAAGTCAATTAAGTGCGGAATCGATAAGATTGCCGGCATCGTTATTAACGAAAATCGTGGGGAGTGCCCGAAGTTTAAGCCTGTCGATGAAGTTTCACAGAAGATCGCAGACCATATCATTTTGTTCTTAAGAGAAGAAGTTAAGAAGGGCCATTTACCGGAGAACTTATATCCGTTACAGTCGGGCGTAGGCGCAGTTGCTAACGCTGTACTTGCAGGACTTTCCAATGCGGGATTCAAGCACCTCTCAATGTACACAGAGGTTGTACAGGACTCCGCGGTAGAGCTTTTATACGATGGTATTATGGATACGTTATCTACAACAGCTGTTTCTCTTTCTGAGGAAGGCCTTGCAAAGTTCTATGATAACTTTGATAACGTTAAGGATCATATCATAATCCGTCCGCAGGATATTTCCAATCATCCTGAAGCAATAAGAAGACTTAAGCTTATATCTATGAATACAGCAATCGAAGCTGATATCTACGGCAACGTTAACTCGACTCACATCTCCGGTTCCAAGATGATGAACGGTATCGGAGGTTCCGGAGACTTTGCAAGAAACGCAGGTATCTCAATCTTTATGACTCCGTCCGTTGCAAAGGACGGCGCAATTTCATCAATCGTTCCGTTCTGCTCACACGTTGACTCAACAGAGCATGATGTATGTGTAATCGTAACCGAGCAGGGACTTGCAGATCTTCGTGGCCTTAGCCCTAAGGAGAGAGCCGAAGCTATCATCGAGAAGTGCGCTCATCCTGATTATAAGGATGAACTTCGAGAGTACTTCAAGCATGCTTGTGAGGTTGCTCCGGCTAACCATACACCGCATGACCTTGAGCACTGCTTCGATATGCACACACGCTTCATCAAGACAGGAACGATGAAGAAATAATTAGCTTAAATTCCATTCTTTTAAATATTTACCTTAAGAGGCGACCGGTGGCAACATTGGTTGCTTCTTTTATGTAAATAGATATTTGAAGAAAATAGAACGTGTCATCATTAAAATTCTGTTAACTCAATATAGACAATAGATATTTCTGTATATATAATAAAAATGTGACCAATAAAATGAATGGGGGTATTATATGTTAAGGAATATTAAAACAAGATTGATATCATTACTATTAATCTCAACTTTTCTTATTAGTGTATGTGGAATTATGCCATGTGATGTAAGGGCTAAAGAAGGTATAATAAGCACGGAATATGCAAAGAAGATTGCTGTATTACATATACAGTCTTTTATTGCTAATAATGAAAAAGATGAGTTGAGTAAATGGGAGTGGGGTGTATATATAGAAGAACCTGTTCCAATGTACTCGCCTGATGGATATATAGAGGCGTATTATATAGATGTTGTTGACAAAGAGAAGACTTCAGTTGGATATGTTATAGTTGGAGCGAATAAAACACATCCCCCGATTATAGAATACGGTATTTGCAATGAATTTTATCCTGCTGTTATGGCAAAAGTGCTGGAGGCGGATACATTTTATTACCTGGGTTCGGTTTTCTACTTGATTGGTAATGAAAAGGCAGTGTGGGACGTTAGTGGCTTTGGCAGTTATAATCAAATTGATAAAGAAAATTTGAAAAATGTAAAAGTTATATGCGATAATTATGCAGAAAGTTGGATATATTGGGAAAAAGCTGTTAACGATTTTAAGGTTAGTATTGAAGACGGTAGGGTAAATGAGTCATCATACACGGTAAGAATATTTAATAGACCAAGACAAAATGATGTGAATGGTTATAATCAACCATATACTATTATGGATGCTTTTCCGGGCGAAGTATTCCATTGCTTCCCGGTAGCAAGTGTTAACTTGTTTATCTATTGGACTCGATATGGTGGCTCTCATTATTCGGTATTAAGACAACCAAATGATAGACAGTGGCGTCATACATTTAATATCTTGAAAGAGTATGAGAATACAATTGAGGTTGAAGGTCCTGAAGGTGGAACAAAAGCAGAAGATGGGGCGAATGGGTTAAATAGGTATATTAGGGAATGCGGACTACATAATTTTACACAAAGTATAGGTAATCCAGATAAGTTTATGTGCATGGATGAAATTGACGATGGAAGACCTTATATAATCGATTATGAGCATCCGCAGGTAAGCAGACACGCAATGCTCGTATTGGGTTATAGAAACGAGAGCACATTCAGTTTTAGAGTAGTTGATGGCTTTTCAGGTTATGCGGGTCGTTTCTTTACGATTGATGATATGTATGGAATAGTAACAATTGAAATATACTAATTATTGGGGGCATAAATGAGTAAACGTGTATTGTCGATTTTATTTGCAACGGTGTCACTTGTTCTTATTAGCCTGATTATACCATTAGTTTTGATAAGACCTAAAACACTATATGATGCATCCTTTAAAAACTGGGAAGAGTATAATTTCAATTATTATGTTGGGTGGGGAAAATACAATTATGATAAAGAAGAATACGAGGAAGGGTATTATTATCGTGAAGATATTATTGTTGATTTAAAACAGGAAGAAGCAAGAGAGTTTTTTGAAGATGTCAACAGAATTAGAGTTGTCAGATACTATGGGAGAAGAAAGAAGTTGACGAAAAAAGAAGATATAGTTTATTGTCTGCTTATTAATAGGTATAATGAATCAATTAAAGCAGGCGGTATGTTGTGGAGTATAGATTTTTACAAAAATGGCAAGACACTGGCATCAGCTTTTTATGATATTCACAAAAAACGTTCAATAATGGATTCTGGAATCTACTTTTCTGATTTGACAGTTAATAATAATGATTACAATGCTTTTGCTGAAAAGTATTTTAAGACTAATGATATCGGAGGACAAGCCGATGAATAAGAGAAGAGTAAGCGAAAGCGTATTGCTTTATCTGGCTTCTACATTTGTATTTGCGGAACTTTTAATTGAACAAGCCATTATAGGGTTTTCTGCATATTTGGGCGCTGCAAATGGAATGTTTCAGAGGGAAACACTGTTCGTTTCGTATTTGTCTATATTGTTCTTGCTGTCGATTGTATATTTGACAGGAAATAAGTCTATAGCGGTTGTGATACCGGTGCTTATGTATATTGCATATATGGTAAATGCCCTGTACTATTGGTTTAATGGATATGATATGTTAAGGCTTGATGCATATATTATATTCGCCGCTATAGTAATAGTCAGTAATGTTAAGAAATTTAAATATAGGGATGAGATTGTGGTGGCGCTCGGATTGTTGCCGGGGATACTGATGTTGGCGTCGGTAATCTATAAGTTTTTTGCAGCATATTTATACTTATATTTAGATGAATCGGTATGGACGATCATATGTGATGTCCTCCAAGTATGCTCATTGGCAATGGCAAGCCTTTGCTATTTTGGTTCATCTAAACAGGCGATAATGCAGAGACAGAAGAGTGGTGGAAAAGTAAAAGCTATGTTATAATTAGAAAGAGAATGTTTTTGAGGCAATATTCTATGTGGGGTATATTACAATGAATATATTGTTTTTTTTGACACCTAAGGTTGAAGTTAAGTGCATAGATGCAAGCTCTACAGTGCGCCAGGCACTCGAGAAGTTGCAGGCAAGCGGATATACTGCGCTTCCTATTATTAATAAGCGCGGCAAATATGTCGGAACCATATCGGAGGGCGACCTTCTCTGGTTTATAAAAGCTCATCCCGAGATGAATCTGTTTGACACTGAGGATGTAAGCTTGAAATGTGTCGAGAGACGCCGCGACAATAAGCCGGTATCTGTTAATGAAGATATCGATTCATTGTGGGAGAAGATAATAGCGCAGAACTTCGTTCCCGTAATCGATGATGATAACATCTTCATCGGAATTGTTACAAGAAAAGCGGTAGTAAGCCATCTTGCCAAGGAGTGCAAGGATAAGTAATATATATAGAGGAAACAGTTTGCGGAGGGGCATAAGCTCCTCCGATTTAGATGAAAGGATAATATATGTGGATAGCTGACAGATGGAAAGATTATGAGGTAATGGATACATCTTCGGGTGAAAAGCTCGAACGCTGGGGTAACTATACCCTTGTGCGTCCCGACCCTCAGGTCATCTGGAATACGGATAAGAAAGCGCAAGGCTGGAAGAAAATGAACGGCCACTATCATAGAAGTAAAGCAGGCGGCGGTGAGTGGGAGTTTTTTGATCTTCCCGAGCAGTGGAGCATTAATTATAAGGTAGAAAAAGGAAGTAATCTCACATTTAATCTTAAGCCGTTCAGCTTTAAGCATACGGGTCTATTTCCGGAGCAGGCGGTTAACTGGGACTGGTGCTCGGTTAAAATAGCTGATGCAATTAAGAACGGTACATGTAAGACAACTGACGGTGATGGTGTTCCGAAAGTTCTTAACCTCTTCGCTTATACAGGCGGAGCAACACTTGCAGCTGCATCCGCAGGAGCAAGGGTAACTCATGTTGATGCATCGAAGGGAATGGTTACCTGGGCTAAGGAGAACGCCGCGTCATCAGGATTGTCCGAAGCTCCGATTCGCTGGATAGTTGATGACTGTGTTAAGTTTGTAGAGCGTGAGATTCGTCGCGGTAATAAGTACGATGGAATTATAATGGATCCGCCTTCATACGGAAGAGGACCTAAGGGGGAGACCTGGAAGATAGAAGAGTCGGTATTCCCGTTTATCGAATTATGTACTGAGTTACTGTCCGATAATGCGCTTTTCTTCCTTATTAATTCTTATACCACAGGATTACAGCCTGCAGTACTTACATATATGTTATCTACTGCATTGAAGAATCGCGGTGGACATGTTGAAGCATCCGAAATCGGACTTCCGGTGTCAAGCAATAAGCTTGTTCTCCCGTGCGGGGCAACCGGACGATGGTATAATTAAGAAATATATTACGAAGGTATAGTATCGGAATACGATTTCAAGTCTCGCTACGCTGTAATTCGTATGATTAAGATTAAAATGATCAGGTTATAAATTCTGTAGTGTGAGCATATGATTCAAGTTAAGTAAGCGCGTTAACGCAGCACTTAACGAATACAAGCAAGGATAGCTAGGAGCTCGAACTGTTTGAGCCGTCTCGCGATATAAGGCGAGACGAGCGAGTTTCGAGCGACGAACGCGTGGTCATCCTTGCGCAGTATGAGTTTAGTGACGGAGTTACAGCGCGACGCAACTTGAATCCATATACAAACACCATATATAGTATAAAGATATGTATAAAATACAATAGATTTGATGATAGTAGATTGTTCTTGAAAAAGTACAAAATTTATAAAAAAACTCTTGCAACGCCCACTATATGCGTGTATAATCAATTCTGCTGTGACATGAGAGCTATGAAACGAAAGGTTGCTGCTACATGTTAAGAAGAAGCATATAGCGGGTTTTTTCGTGGAGCGAGTCATGTAAGAAACTGGCGACAAGTCACTGTACTTCATTAGAACGTCTACTATAGGTAGAAACAACGTGTGAAAGTCTTCGACACACACGGGAGAGTGTACAGTCACCGCTTGTCGTACTGATATTTATTAAGTGCGAATAGGAGGCGACTTTTTTTATGGCAAGTCAAGTAATGAGAATCACACTCAAGGCGTATGAGCATCAGTTAGTAGATGCATCCGCTAAGAAAATTATCGAAACTGTTAAGAAGACAGGTTCACAGGTATCAGGTCCGGTACCGCTCCCAACAAAGAGAGAGGTAGTTACAATCCTTAGATCTGTATTTGTTAACAAGGATTCAAGAGAGCAGTTCGAGCTCAAGACTCATAAGAGACTCATCGATATCATTACACCAACACAGAAGACTGTTGATGCATTATCTAAGTTAGAGATGCCTGCAGGTGTGTATGTAGATATCAAGATGAAAGAAAAGAAATAGGTAAAATCCTGAAACTGGTTTAGTATAGAAGCAACTTAAAAAGTTCCACTTATACAGGCTCATGTTCTAGGATGAACGGATTATCCGTTCCGCTGTAGAGTAAACAGGAGGTAGTAAAATGAAGAAAGCAATTTTAGGAACAAAAGTCGGAATGACTCAGATCTTCAACGAAGACGGAGTACTCGTTCCGGTAACTGTATTGCAGGCAGGTCCTTGCGTAGTTACCCAGATCAAGACTGTTGAGAACGACGGTTACAGCGCAGTTCAGGTTGGATTCGCTGACAAGAAGGAAAAGGTAACAACAAAGGATGCCGCAGGCAAGAAGGAAATTAACCACAGAAACGGCGTTAACAAAGCTATGGCAGGTCACTTCAAGAAAGCAGGAGTTACTTCCAAGAGATTTGTTCGCGAGTTCAAGTTTGAGAACGCTGCTGATTACAAGTTAGCAGATGAGATTAAGGCAGATATCTTCGCAGTAGGCGATAAGGTTGATGCAACTGCAATCTCCAAAGGTAAGGGATTCCAGGGTGCAATCAAGAGATATGGTCAGCACAGAGGACCTATGGCACACGGTTCAAAGTTCCATCGTCATCAGGGTTCCAACGGCGCTTGCTCAAGTCCTTCCAGAATCTTCAAGGGTAAGGGAATGCCTGGACATATGGGTAGCGTAAAGGTTACAGTTCAGAACTTAGAGATCGTAAGAGTTGATGCAGAGAACAATCTTCTCTTAGTTAAGGGTTCTGTACCTGGACCAAAGAAATCTTTAGTAACAATCAAGGAATCTGTTAAGGCTTAATCGCCGAGACAGAAAGGAGGAACACTTAGATGGCAAAAGTAACTGTTTATAATATGAAAGGCTCTGAAGTAGGAAGCCTTGAGCTTAACGATGCCGTATTCGGAGTAGATGTTAACGAGCATCTTGTTCACATGGCAGTAGTTCAGCAGTTAGCAAACAACCGTCAGGGTACTCAGAAGGCTAAGACACGTGCCGAAGTTAGCGGTGGCGGAAGAAAGCCTTGGAGACAGAAGGGTACAGGACGTGCAAGACAGGGTTCAACAAGATCTCCTCAGTGGACACACGGTGGCGTAGTATTCGCTCCAACACCAAGAGATTACACATTCAAGTTGAACAAGAAGGAAAAGAGAGCAGCATTAAAGTCTGCACTTACAGCAAAGGTTAACGATCAGAAATTCATCGTTCTTGATGAGCTTAAGTTAGACGCAATCAAGACAAAGGAATTCCAGACAGTATTAAACAACCTTAAGGTTGAAGGCGCTTTGGTTGTATTAAATGATAATGACCAGAACGTAATTCTTTCTGCAAGAAACATTCCTGCAGTTAAGACAACACAGATCAACAGCTTAAACGTATTTGATGTTCTTAAGTATCAGAACGTTGTTACAACAAAGGCAGCTGTTGCATCTATCGAGGAGGTGTATGCATAATGGCAGCAATTAAATATTACGACGTAATCCTTAAACCGGTTATTACAGAGAAGAGTATGAATGCTATGAGCGAGAAGAAGTACACTTTCCTTGTTCATCCGGAAGCAAATAAGACAATGATCAAAGAAGCCGTAGAGAAGATGTTTGACGGTACTAAGGTAGCATCCGTTAACACAATCAATCTTGACGGAAAGACCAAGAGACGTGGTTTGACATACGGCAAGACAGCAAAGACGAAGAAAGCAATCGTTCAGTTAACAGAAGACAGCAAAGAGATTGAAATCTTCGCAGGATTATAATCCATTAAAAGTTATGTGTCATGAATACGCGACACGATATTAAGACGTATTGAAAGGAGAACTAAAATGGGAATTAAGACATATACCCCATATACACCTTCAAGAAGAAACATGACAGGTTCTGACTTCACAGAGATTACAAAGTCAACACCTGAGAAGTCCTTAACAGTTTCTTTAAAGAAGAATGCCGGCCGTAACAACCAGGGTAAGATAACAGTTAGACATCACGGCGGCGGAAGCAGAAGAAAATACAGAATCATTGATTTCAAGAGAAATAAAGACGGTATCGTAGCAACAGTAATGTCAATCGAATACGATCCGAACAGAACAGCAAATATCGCACTTATCTGCTATGCAGACGGCGTTAAGAGCTACATCTTAGCACCTGAAGGATTAAAGGTAGGCGATAAGCTCATGAACGGACCTGAGGCAGAAGTTAGAATCGGAAATTGTCTTCCGTTAGAGAAGATTCCGGTTGGTGCCGAGATCCACAACATCGAGTTATATGCAGGCAAGGGCGGACAGTTAGTACGTTCAGCAGGCCTTGCAGCACAGTTAATGGCTAAGGAAGGCAAGTATGCAACACTTAGACTTCCATCAGGCGAAATGAGAATGGTTCCTCTTAATTGCCGCGCTACAGTAGGTATCATCGGCAACGGAGAGCACAGCCTTGTTAAGATCGGTAAAGCAGGACGTAAGCGTAACATGGGTATTCGTCCGACAGTCCGTGGTTCCGTTATGAACCCTAATGACCATCCACACGGTGGTGGTGAAGGACGCGCACCTGTAGGTCGTCCTGGTCCATGTACTCCTTGGGGCAAGCCTGCTCTTGGATTAAAGACCAGAAAGAAGAACAAGCAGTCTAATAAGCTTATCGTAAGACGTAGAGACGGTAAGGCAGCGAAGTAATTAAGGAGGAAGAAACATGGCACGTTCATTAAAAAAAGGACCATTTGCAGACAAGAGCTTACTTAAGAAAGTAGACGCTATGAACGCATCAGGTGACAAGTCGGTAATCAAGACCTGGTCCCGTCGTTCTACAATCTTCCCTCAGATGGTTGGACTTACAATCGCAGTACATGACGGTAGAAAGCATGTACCGGTATATGTAACAGAAGATATGGTTGGCCACAAGCTCGGCGAGTTTGTTGCAACAAGAACTTTCAAAGGACATGGCAAGGACGAGAAGAAGTCCGGCGTTCGTTAATAGAGATTAGTAGAAAGGAGGTTTTTACCAATGGCTAAAGGACATAGAGCCCAGATTAAGAGAGAGAGAAATGCAGTTAAGGATACACGCCCATCGGCAAAGTTATCTTATGCAAGAATTCCTACTCAGAAGGCATGCTTCGTTTTAGATGCTATCCGTGGTAAAGACGTAGAGACAGCACTTGGTATCTTAGCTTATAACCCAAGATATGCTTCAAGTGTTATAGAGAAGTTATTAAAGTCAGCAGTTGCTAACGCTGAGAACAATAATGGTTTAAAGGCAGAGAATCTTTATGTAGAGGAGTGCTTTGCTAACAAAGCTCCGACAATGAAGAGAATCAGATGTAGAGCACGCGGCAGCGCTAACAGAATTGAGAAGAAGATGAGCCACATTACAGTAGTGCTCAACGAAAGATAAGGAGGCCAATATGGGACAGAAAGTTAATCCTCATGGATTAAGAGTCGGAGTAATCAAGGATTGGGACTCTAAGTGGTATGCTGAAGGCGAGTTCGCTGATTACTTAGTTGAAGATTATAACATAAGAAAGTTTCTTAAGAAGAAATTATATAACGCAGGTGTTTCCAAGATTGAAATCGAGAGAACAACTGATAGAGTTAAGGTTTCTGTATTCACTGCTAAGCCGGGCGTAGTTATCGGTAAGGGCGGTGCAGAGATCGAGAAGATTAAGGCTGATATCCAGAAGTTTACAGACAAGAAGTTACTTGTAGACATCAAGGAAATCAAGAAGCCTGATAAGGATGCTCAGTTAGTAGCTGAGAACATCGCACTTCAGTTAGAGAACCGTGTATCTTTCCGTAGAGCAATGAAGTCTTGCATGGGAAGATCAAGAAAAGCAGGAGCATTGGGAATTAAGGCAGCTTGTTCAGGTCGTCTCGGCGGCGCTGATATGGCTCGTACAGAGTTCTACACAGATGGAACTATCCCGCTTCAGACATTAAGAGCTGATATCGATTATGGATTCGCAGAGGCAGATACAACATACGGCAAGGTTGGCGTAAAGGTATGGATCTACAAGGGCGAAGTCCTTCCAAAAAAGGCAGCTAAGGAAGGGAGAGATGACTAATGTTAATGCCAAAGAGAGTTAAACGCCGTAAACAGTTCCGTGGCACAATGACAGGAAAGGCGTTAAGAGGAAATAAGATCAGCAATGGTGAATATGGTATTGTTGCTACAGAACCTTGCTGGATTAAGTCAAACCAGATAGAAGCAGCCCGTATCGCTATGACACGTCACATTAAGCGTGGTGGTAAGGTATGGATTAAGATTTTCCCTGATAAGCCTGTTACAGCTAAGCCGGCTGAAACTCGAATGGGTTCAGGAAAAGGTGCTACAGAATATTGGGTAGCAGTAGTTAAGCCTGGTCGTGTATTATTCGAGATCGCAGGTGTTCAGGAAGACGTTGCAAGAGAAGCACTCCGTCTTGCTACACACAAGTTACCTTGTAAGTGCAAGATCGTTTCACGTGCAGACTTAGAAGGCGGTGAATCAAATGAAGAGTAGTAAATATGTAGAAGATTTAAAGGCAAAGAATGTAACTGAGTTACAGGAAGATTTAACAACAGCAAAGAAGGAACTTTTCAATTTAAGATTCCAGAATGCTACGAATCAGCTTGACAATACCGGTAGAATTAAAGAGGTTAGAAAGAATATCGCAAGAATTCAGACCGTAATTACTGAGAAGTGTCAGCAGTAATACCGATAGGAAGGAGTACTAATCGTGGATAGAAATTTAAGAAAAACACGTGTGGGTATCGTTGTCAGCAACAAGATGGATAAGACAATCACAGTTGCAGTTCGTGATAACGTTAAGCACCCATTATACGGCAAGATCGTAAAGAAGACATATAAGTTAAAAGCACATGACGAAGAGAACACCTGCAATATCGGTGACACCGTTAAGGTTATGGAGACAAGACCATTATCTAAGGATAAGAGATGGAGACTTGTTGAAGTCATGGAAAGAGCGAAATAATTAAAGGAGGCTACATACATGATTCAGTCAGAAAGTAGATTGAAAGTAGCCGATAACACCGGCGCAAAGGAAATCCTTTGCATTCGTGTAAACGGCGGTTCAGTTAGAAGATATGCCAATATAGGCGATGTAATTACTGCTACGGTCAAAGATGCAACACCAGGCGGAGTTGTTAAGAAGGGCGACGTAGTTAAGGCAGTTGTTGTACGTACAGTTAAGGGCGTTCGTCGTAAAGACGGTTCTTACATTAAGTTTGATGAAAATGCTGCAGTTATCATTAAAGATGATAAAACCCCTAGAGGAACTCGTATTTTTGGGCCTGTAGCCAGAGAGCTTCGTGATAAGCAGTTTATGAAGATTGTATCACTTGCTCCGGAAGTATTATAGGAGGTGCAGGATGTTAAAGATCAAGAAGGGCGATACAGTTAAGGTTATCGCAGGAAAAGACAGAGACAAGACCGGCAAAGTTATTTCCATCGATCGCAAGAACAACAGAGTTACCGTTGAGGGAATCAACATGGTAAAGAAGCATATGAAGCCTAGCATGGCTAATCAGGAAGGTGGAATCGTTTCCCAGGAAGGTTCTATCGATATTTCCAACGTTATGTTAGTTCATGATGGACAGCCTACAAGAGTAGGATTCAAGATGGACGGAGATAAGAAAGTTCGTTACGCAAAGTCCACCGGCGAAGTAATTGACTAATAATGTTAAGGAGGACACATAGTTTTGAGTAGACTTAAAGAACAGTACCAGAACGAGATCGTAAAGAACATGATCGATAAGTTCGGTTACAAGAATATTATGCAGGTACCAAAGCTCGATAAGGTTGTTATCAACATGGGTGTTGGTGAAGCAAAAGAAAACGCTAAGTTATTGGAAGCAGCTATGAACGACCTTGAGATTATTGCAGGTCAGAAGCCGGTTGCTACCAAGGCTAAGAATTCCGTAGCTAACTTCAAGATTAGAGAAGGTATGGCAATCGGATGTAAGGTTACATTAAGAGGCGAGAAGATGTATGAGTTCGTTGATCGTTTAATCAACCTCGCACTTCCGCGTGTACGTGACTTCCGTGGTGTTAATCCTAACGCTTTTGACGGAAGAGGAAATTATGCACTTGGTATCAAGGAGCAGTTAATCTTCCCTGAAATCGAGTACGATAAGGTAGACAAGGTTCGTGGTATGGATATCATCTTCGTTACCACAGCTAAGACAGATGAAGAAGCACGTGAGTTATTGACACAGTTCAATATGCCGTTTGCTAAATAAGCAGGAAGGAATTAATCATGGCAAAAACAGCAATGAAAGTAAAGCAGCAGCGTAAGCAGAAGTTCTCTACAAGAGAATACAATCGCTGCAGAATTTGTGGTCGTCCACATGCATATTTAAGAAAATACGGAATTTGCAGAATTTGTTTCCGTGAATTAGCTTATAAGGGACAGATCCCGGGAGTTAAGAAGGCAAGCTGGTAAAAAGCTTGAACCCTTAACACATCCCCAACATATAGGAGGAAATATAAATGATTACAACAAGTGATCCAATTGCAGATATGCTTACAAGAATCCGTAATGCAAATACTGCAAAGCATGATACAGTTGAAGTTCCGGCATCAAAGATTAAGATCGCCATCGCTGATATCCTTGTTAACGAAGGATACATCGCTAAGTATGACCTTGTTGATGACGGCAGCTTTAAGAACCTTCTTATCACATTAAAGTATGGTGCAGATAAGAATGAAAAGATTATTACAGGAATCAAGAGAATCTCAAAGCCTGGTCTTCGTGTATATGCAGGCAAAGACGAGCTTCCTAGAGTTCTTGGCGGATTAGGTATCGCAATCCTTTCAACAAACCAGGGTGTTATCACTGATAAGGAAGCAAGAAAGCTTCAGGTCGGTGGAGAAGTACTTGCGTTTGTTTGGTAATTAGATACGTTAGTTTAGTAAATACAGATAAAATATTGTTTAAAGAATTATAGGAGGTACGGGCATGTCACGTATAGGAAGAATGCCAATCGCAATCCCGGCAGGCGTTACTGTTACGATTGCAGAAAATAATCATGTGACTGTTAAGGGACCTAAGGGAACCTTAGAGAGAGCACTCCCTGTAGAGATGGAGATTAAGCTCGAAGGAACAGAAGTTACTGTAACAAGACCGAACGATTTAAAGAGAATGAAGTCTTTACACGGACTTACAAGAACTCTTATCAACAACATGGTTGTAGGTGTTACAGAAGGATATCAGAAGGAGCTTGAAGTTAACGGTGTTGGTTACAGAGCAGCAAAGTCAGGCAACAAGCTTACATTAAACTTAGGATATTCACACCCTGTAGAGATGATCGATCCTGAAGGAATCGAGACATCTGTAGACGGTAACAAGATTATCGTTAAGGGTATAGATAAAGAAAAGGTTGGCCAGTTTGCGGCTGAGATCAGAGAGAAGAGAGCTCCTGAACCTTATAAGGGCAAGGGAATCAAGTATACTACTGAGACTATCAGACGTAAAGTTGGTAAGACCGGTAAGAAGTAAGTAAAGGAGAGTACGAGAAATGGTTGGAAAGAAATCAAGAACTTTAGTTCGTGAAGATAAGCATAGAAGAGTACGTAATCGTTTCGCAGGTACAGCTGAAAGACCTCGTCTTGCAGTATTCAGAAGTAACGATCATATGTATGCTCAGATTATCGACGACACTGTAGGTAACACTCTTTGCTCTGCTTCTACCTTAGAGAAGGATATCAAGTCCGGTCTCGATAAGACCAATAACGTAGAAGCTGCTGCAGCAGTTGGTACAGCTGTTGCTAAGAAGGCTTTAGAGAAGGGTATTAAAGAAGTTGTCTTCGATAGAGGCGGATTCAAATATGACGGAAAAGTCAAGGCACTTGCAGAAGCTGCAAGAGAAGCCGGACTTACATTCTAGCAAGGAGGAAACGAGTACATGAAGCGTACAAACATTGATACAAGAGAGCTTGAAATTGAAGATATTTCCTTTATCAAGCCTGTTACCAAGGTTGTTAAGGGTGGTAATATTAGAAGATTTTCAGCTTTAGTAGTTGTAGGTGACAAGAATGGTCATGTAGGCGTTGGCCTTGGTAAAGCTAAGGAAGTTCCGGAAGCTATCCGTAAGGGCAAGGAAGACGCATTAAAGAATATGATCGAGGTTAGACTCGATGAGAACAATAGTATTCCACACGATATTACCGGAAAGAATACCGGAGCATCAGTGTTATTAAAGAGAGCACCTCAAGGTACCGGTGTTATCGCAGGTGGTCCTGCACGTGCCGTATGCGAGCTTGCAGGTATCAAGAACATCCGTACCAAGTCTTTGGGATCAAATAACAAGAGAAACGTAGTACTTGCTACTATCGATGCTCTTAGCCAGTTAAAGGGACCTGAAGAGGTTGCAAAACTCCGCGGTAAGTCTGTTGAAGAAGTACTGGGTTAAGGAGGTAATTTAAGATGGCAAAGACATTAAAGATAACACTTGTTAAATCTCCAATCGGAGCAGTACCGAAGAATAAGAAGACAGTTGAAGCACTCGGTTTAAGAAAGCTTCATCAGACAGTTGAAATGCCTGATAACGAGGCAGTTCGCGGTATGATTCATAAGGTACAGCATTTAGTAAAAGTTGAGGAAAATTAAAATAAGATAGGAGGTGTCACAAAGATGGATTTATCAAATTTAAGACCTGCTGATGGTTCTAAGCACAGTGATAATTTCAGAAGAGGACGTGGACACGGTTCAGGAAACGGTAAGACAGCCGGTAAGGGACACAAGGGACAGAAAGCTCGTTCCGGAGCTCCGAGACTCGGTTTCGAAGGTGGCCAGATGCCATTATTCAGACGTATTCCAAAGAGAGGATTTAAGAATAGAAATACTTTAACAATCGTAGGCATTAACGTATCCGCATTAGAAGTATTTGATAATGGTACAGAAGTTAATGTAGAAGCATTAATGGAGAAGGGTATCATTAAGAATCCAAGAGATGGTGTTAAGATTCTTGGAAACGGAGAATTAACCAAAAAGCTTACCGTTAAGGCAAATGCATTCTCAGAGGGTGCTAAAGCTAAGATCGAAGCTGCTGGTGGAAGCATCGAGGTGATCTAATGTTTGAGACACTTACAGGCGCTTTTAAAATCAAGGAATTAAGAAAAAAGATATTTTTTACATTTTTGATGCTTGTAGTAATCCGTGTTGGTTCACAGATTCCGCTTCCGGGCGTTAACGGTGAATTATTCCAGGAATGGTTTAAGAGTCTTGCAAATGACTCCTTCGGATTCTTAAGCGCAATTACAGGTGGTTCATTCGAGAAGATGTCCATCTTCGCATTAAGCATCACACCATACATCACATCATCCATTATTATTCAGCTTCTTACCATTGCAATACCTGCACTTGGTGAGTTACAGCAGGATGGTGAAGATGGTAGAAAGAAACTCGCTGCACTTACACGTTATACAACCGTTGGTCTCGCAGTTATCGAGTCAGTCGCAATGACAATTGGTTTCTCAAGATCAGGTTACTTAACATCTGACAGCTTTTTCGTATATGCAACGATTATCATCGGACTTACAGCAGGTTCTGCAGTACTTATGTGGATCGGCGAGAGAATTACAGAGCATGGTGTTGGAAACGGTATCTCAGTAGTACTCGTTATCAACATTATCTCAAGAATTCCTAGCGACATTATGAGTCTTAAGACAAAGTTCGTTGAAGGCAAGAATATCGGTAATGCACTTCTTGCAATTGCTATTATCCTTGCAGTAATCCTTGCGACAGTAGTACTCGTTATCCTTTTACAGGATGCACAGAGAATCATCCCTGTACAGCAGAGTAGAAAGATGGCAGGTCAGGCCTCATTTGCAGGCGCTGCATCTTCTTCAATCCCGTTAAAGGTTAACACTTCGGGTGTTATCCCGGTAATCTTCGCTCAGTCACTTATGACTACACCTGTTGTTATTGCATCACTTGTAGGCAAGTCTGAGGGAACAGGTTTCTGGTATGATGTACTTCGCGGACTTTCCGAGCACAACTGGTGCAAGTTAAGCCAGCCTAAGTACACATGGGGATTACTCCTTTATATTGTACTTATAGTTGCTTTTGCTTACTTCTATACGCAGATTACATTCAATCCTTTAGAAGTAGCCAATAACTTAAAGAAGAGCGGTGGTTTCATCCCTGGTATCAGACCGGGTGAACCGACAAGCACTTATCTTGCGGATGTATTAAAGTACATCGTATTCATCGGTGCTGTTGGACTTATCATCGTATCTGTAATCCCAATCTTCTTCAACGGTATCTTTAATGCGAGCGTTTCCTTCGGTGGAACCTCACTTATCATTATCGTCGGAGTTGTCATTGAGACATTAAATCAGATCGAAGCTCAGATGAGAACACGTAACTATAAGGGCTTTTTAAAGAACTAATTGAATTTATAATAAAACAGCGGCTCGAACACCGGTATAGGTATTCGAGCTAACGCTGTTTTCGTAAGATATTAATGGAGGCAGGCCATGAAACTTATTATGCTTGGTGCGCCGGGAGCCGGAAAAGGCTCACAGGCCAAGGTTTTATCAGAGAAGTTTTCCATTCCTCATATCTCTACAGGAGATATTTTCAGAGCTAACATCAAGAACGGTACAGCTCTCGGTGTTAAAGCGAAGGAATACATGGACAAGGGACAGCTAGTTCCGGATGAGCTTGTATGCGATCTTGTAGTTGACCGTATTGCGCAAGCTGATTGTAAGAACGGTTTTATATTGGACGGTTTTCCACGCACCATTCCTCAGGCAGAAGCACTTACAAAAGCTCTTGCCGAGAAGAATCTTAAGATGGATTACGCGATAGACTTAGAGGTTGCCGATGAGGTAATAGTTAAGAGAATGGCCGGAAGAAGAGCATGTCTTGACTGTGGTATGACTTATCATATTGAGAACATGCCGCCGAAGGTAGAAGGCATATGTGATAAGTGTGGAAGCAAGCTTGTACTTCGTGAGGATGATAAGCCTGAGACAGTACTTAACCGTCTTGCTATCTATCATGAGCAGACAGCGCCTCTTATTGATTACTATACCAAGGAAGGAATTCTTGTTTCGTTTGACGGAACCAAGGCTCCTGCCGAAGTATTAAAAGATATCCTTGCAAGAATTGGAGAATAATCGATGGCAATTACGATTAAATCAGAACGTGAAATTGAACTGATGAAAGAGGCCGGAGTAATTCTTGCCAAGGTTCATCAGGATTTAGGACACGCACTTAAGCCGGGTATGTCGACACTTGAAGTTGATAGATTAGCTGATGAAATGATAAGAAGTTATAATTGTCTTCCTTCATTTAAAGGCTATAATGGTTATCCGGGTTCTGTATGCGTATCGATTAATGAGGAAGTCGTACACGGCATCCCGAAAAAAGACAGACTTATAAAAGACGGTGACATCGTAAGTCTTGATATAGGTGTTATACATAAAGGTTATCAGTCTGATGCGGCTCGTACGCACGGCGTTGGTAACATAAGTGAAGAAGCCAGACTTCTTATAGAAAGAACAAGGCAGAGCTTTTTCGAAGGAATGAAAGTTGCATCCGATGGACATCACTTGTTTGAAATATCGGCTGCGATCGGAAATTATGCAGAAAGCTTCGGCTACGGAGTAGTAAGAGATCTTGTAGGTCACGGAATCGGAACCAATATGCATGAGGACCCACAGATTCCGAACTTTAAGCAGTTACTTAGAGGACCGAAGATTAGAGCAGGCATGACATTCGCCATTGAACCGATGATCAATGCGGGAACATGGGAAGTTGAGTTTGATACTTACGGCGACGGCTGGTCGGTAGTAAGTGCGGACGGTTCTTTATCCGCTCATTATGAGAATACGATTCTTATAACGAAGGGAAGACCTGAGATACTTACACTTACCGAAGAAGAGATTGCGGAAGGTTTGTATGACAGATTATGTCCCGATAAATAATCGGATTATATATAGATAAGATTTTAAAAGGAGAGAATATATGTCCAAAACAGACATTATCGAAGTTGAAGGAAAAGTTATAGAAAAGCTCCCGAACGCAATGTTCCAGGTTGAACTTGAGAATGGACATCAGGTTATTGCTCATATAAGCGGTAAGCTTAGAATGAATTTCATCCGTATTTTACCGGGTGATACAGTTACTTTAGAACTTTCCCCATATGATTTAACAAAGGGAAGAATTGTATGGAGAGATAAATAAAAAAAGTGTTGCAAGTCGTTATTGAGTATGATACAATGATAGACGGACGCTTTTAGGGAAAGGGTAAAAGTGCGCCTTTTTTCGCGTTTTACCCAATAGCAATATTTTATTGAAAGGAGGAACTACTTAAATGAAAGTAAGAACTTCAGTAAAACCAATTTGCGAAAAGTGCAAAGTTATTAAGAGAAAAGGTTCTATCAGAATTATCTGCGAGAATCCTAAGCATAAGCAGAGACAGGGTTAGCAGCAAGGTGGCACGAAGTGCCGGAACCTTACTGCCGTGATGCGCTCATCGCCGCAGGCGATTCCGTATGCGCATCCGCCCGTCACAAGCCGTAACTAATCGGTTTGCAGACGGAAGCTGACTCGATTATGCATCATTATTATGTGCGGCTGCCGATTGTAAGTATCTATGCAATCGGTTCATAATAGACGGCGTGAATTGCCGGCTTACAAAAGCTTAATACCGAGAGCTTTTATAAGCGCATATTCGATTACGATAGCTTTGACTTACACACATTTCAGGCCGGGCAACCGGAGCTGTAAGGGGAAGCATATCGCGTATTACAATGATTTTTTAGATTAATGTGGAGGTGTAAATACACATGGCTCGTATTGCAGGTGTAGATTTACCAAGAGATAAGCGCGTAGAAATCGGCTTAACTTATATTTATGGTATTGGACGCGTAAGCGCAACTAAGATTCTTGAGAAGGCTGGCGTTGATATTGACGTTAGATGCAAGGATTTAACAGATGATGATGTTAAGAAGATTAGTGCTGTTATTGATGAAGACTTCACTGTAGAAGGAGATCTTCGCCGTGAGACAGCTCTTAACATTAAGAGATTACAGGAAATCGGATGCTATCGTGGTATCCGTCACAGAAAGGGACTTCCGGTTCGTGGTCAGCATACCAAGAATAATGCCAGAACAAGAAAGGGTCCTAAGAAGACTATCGCTAACAAGAAGAAATAATTGTTAGTGTAATTCGCATGTATTTATATTTTTAGAAAGTAGGTTAGTTTAGATATGGCAAAGCAGGCAACAAAGAAAATTGCAAAGCGTCGTGTAAAGAAAAACGTTGAACACGGACAGGCACATATTCAGGCATCTTTCAATAACACTATTGTTACTATTACAGATGCTCAGGGTAACGCTCTTTCATGGGCAAGTGCCGGTGGTCTTGGATTTAGAGGTTCAAGAAAATCTACTCCATATGCTGCACAGATGGCAGCAGAGACAGCTACAAAGGCTGCTCTTATTCATGGTTTAAAGACTGTTGACGTAATGGTTAAGGGACCTGGTTCAGGTAGAGAAGCAGCTATTCGTGCGCTTTCAGCAAGCGGACTTGACGTAGTTAGCATTAAGGATGTTACTCCGGTTCCACATAACGGATGTCGTCCACCAAAGCGTAGAAGAGTCTAATTAGGAGGATTTGTAAAGATGGCAATTAATAGAACACCGGTTTTAAAAAGATGCAGATCTTTAGAGTTAGATCCAATCTTTTTAGGTTATGATAAAAAGTCCAGAAGAACAAAAACAAGAACCAAGAAGGTTTCCGAGTACGGACTTCAGTTAAGAGAGAAGCAGAAGGCTAAATTCATCTATGGTGTATTAGAGAAGCCTTTCCACAACTATTATGAGAGAGCTGACAAGATGCCTGGTATGACAGGTACCAACCTCATGATCTTACTTGAGAGAAGACTTGACAACGTAGTATTCCGTGCAGGTTTCGCAAGAACAAGAAGAGAAGCTCGTCAGACAGTTGATCATAAGCATGTATTAGTAAATGGTAAGAAGGTTAATATTCCATCTTATCTTGTAAAAGCAGGAGATGTAATCGAACTCACAGAGAGAGCTAAGGGCTCGGTTAAGTATAAGGCTGTTATGGAAGTTACAGGTGGCAGACTTGTACCTGAATGGTTAGATGTTGACCAGGATAACTTCAAGGCTACAATTAAGTCATTACCGAATAGAGATGCTATTGATGTTCCGGTAGATGAAATGCTTATCGTCGAGTTATATTCTAAATAAGGTGTAAGCAATACTTAGCATTACTTAAAATCAATTTAAGGAGGGACTTTGTAGTGTTCGATTTTGAAAAACCAAATATTGAGATTGCCGAAATCTCTGATGATAAAAGGTATGGAAGATTTGTAGTAGAACCTCTTGAGAGAGGCTACGGTACAACACTTGGTAATTCTTTAAGAAGAATTATGCTTTCATCTCTTCCTGGTGCTGCAGTTACCAAGGTTAAGATTGAGGGTGTTTTACACGAGTTTTCTTCTATTCCGGGTGTCAAGGAAGATGTTACTGAGATTATCATGAACATCAAAAATTTGGCAATTAAAAACACCAGTTCATCCAACGAACCTAAGACTGCTTACATTGAGTTTGAAGGTGAAGGCGTTGTTCATGCAAGCGATATTCAGGTTGATTCTGATATCGAGATCATGAATCCTGACCTTCCGATCGCAACCTTAAACGGTGGTGCAGATTCCAGATTATATATGGAACTAACTATCGGAAGAGGCCGCGGATATGTAAGTGCTGATAAGAATAAGACAGAGGATACACCAATCGGTGTTATCGCAATCGATTCTATTTATACACCTGTTGAGCGTGTTAACTTACGCGTTCAGAACACTCGTGTAGGACAGATGACAGATTATGATAAGTTAATCCTTGATGTATTTACTAACGGCACATTAGCTCCTGATGAGGCAGTAAGCCTTGCTGCAAGAGTTTTATGTGAGCATTTAAATCTCTTTGTTGATCTTTCTGACAGCGCACGTGACGTTGACGTTATCGTTGAAGCTAAGGAAGATGGCAGAGAAAAAGTGCTTGAGATGAATATCGACGAATTGGAATTATCCGTTCGTTCATATAACTGCTTAAAGCGAGCAAATATCAATACAGTTCATGAACTTACACAGAAGACTCAGGACGAGCTTATGAAGGTTCGTAACCTCGGACGTAAGTCATTTGAGGAAGTTCTTGAGAAGTTGAAAGAATTAGGCTTAGAATTAGCCAGTGGTGATGAATAATTCGATAAGTCCAAAAGGCACGAGTTATTAATTATAAAATACCCATGTTCGTTATGTAAGACCAAAAGGCGATGACGGATATTACAAAATGGAGGAAATTAGATATGGCAATGTATCGTAAACTTGGCAGAACATCTGACCAGAGAAAAGCATTATTAAGAAATCAGGTAACCAATCTTCTTAACAACGGCAAGATCGTTACAACCGAAGCTAAGGCTAAGGAAGTTCGTAAGATTGCCGAGCATCTTATCACAATGGCTGTTAAGGAGAAGGATAACTTTGAAGAAGTAACTGTTAAGGCTAAGGTTGCCCGCAAGGACAAGGACGGCAAGAGAGTTAAGGAAGTTATCGACGGCAAGAAGGTAACAGTTTATGATGAGATTGATAAGACAATCAAGAAGGATAAGCCTTCACGTCTTCATGCCAGAAGAGAAATGCTTAAGGTATTATATCCTGTAAAGGAAGTACCGGCAGACGGAGCAGGCAAGAAGAAGAATACAGTTGAAGTTGATCTTGTTAATAAATTATTCACTGAGATTGCTCCAAAGTATGAGAATCGCAACGGTGGTTATACCAGAATCGTAAAGATTGGCCAGCGTAAGGGCGATGGAGCTCTCGAAGTTGTACTTGAGTTAGTTTAATAAGGTAGGTTAAAAAGCCGGTGCTTATGCACCGGCTTTTGATTTGTCTATCTTAAAATAATAATATTGGGACTTAGTAATTATCAATCTCTTCTTCTGCAAGAGGAAGAGAGAAAGTAAAGGTTGTTCCTACATTTACGGTACTGGTAACTGTTATCTTTTCATTATGAGCCTGAATAATTTCTTTTACTATGGAAAGACCAAGACCTGTACCTTTCTTGTTCTGTCCTCTTGAAAGATCCGCTTTGTAAAAACGATTGAAAAGCTTATCGAGGGACTCTTTCGGAATGCCGACACCCTGATCGCTAACTGAGACATATAATTTCTCCGAATTATGGATTTTTGTCTCTATAGTAATAGTCGTATTCTCTTTCGAGAATTTGATTGCGTTATCGAGCAAATTATAAAGTACCTGCTGTATCTTACCTTTATCGGCATGAACTTTCATTACCTCGCCTGTAAGTAAAAGCTTAATTTGAACGTGTTTATTGGTCGCCTGAACCTCTGAAGATTCGGATGAAGCAATTATTACATCGTTGATATCAAAGTCTGTAATTTCAAGATTAAAGTCTCTGGAGCCTATTCTGTTAAGGTCGAGAAGCGAATTGGTAAGATTGGTAAGCCTGTCTGCTTCGTCTAAGATTCTTTTCAGATATTTCTCGTGAAGCTCCGGTGGAATTGTACCGTCAAGCATCGCTTGCAGATAGCCTCTTACTGAAGTAAGCGGAGATCTGAAGTCATGCGATACATTGGAGATAAACTTTCGCTGTTCATCTTCGTGAGTATCAAGCTTTGTCGCCATGAAATTAAATGTACTTATAAGGTAGTTGAGTTCATCGCTGCTATAAAGATATATCTGCGGCTTAAAGTTACCCGAGGAGTATTCTTTGGCTGCAACGAGCATAGCGTTAATAGGCTTTAAGAAGTATATAAGCGATATAACAACGGCGATAAGCGCCAGAGCAAGTACGATAAACATTGTTTTATATACAATACTCATATAACTGTAAGCAGTTTCCATAGCGACTGAAAGCGGTTTGTTCATTACGAGATATCCGCAGGTCTTATATCGCACGTTAATCGGAATATATACACTTATGTAGTCCTCATCGTAATAGTCATAGAAAGTGCCCGTTGTTGAATAATCGTTCTTAAAGTAAGCCAGTAAATCAACGATCTTGAACCTTACCGGTACTGCCTTGGAAGAAGCATTAACGGCGCAGGATATAGAACCGTCTTCATTAACAAGCCACATATCCGCTTTGCTATATGTTCCGTACAGACGCATATTGGTGCGAAGTCTTGCAGCATCCGTAGAACCGGAATAATATAAAAGACAGTACGAACTTGAAAAAGAAGCTGCATTTTCGTATAGGATTTTGGCTTCGCTTTTGGAATAAGAGTTGATAAGAAGCGGTTTAATAAAAAGCGATACAATTATAATGCTTAAAATGGCAAAAGCGAGATATGTCAGCGCACATCTCGCTATTATTTTATTAGTATTCATATATTACTTCGTCTCGAATTTGTATCCGATTCCCCATACTGTTGCAAGGCGCCAATCATCCGTGTCTTTAACCTTTTCACGGAGACGCTTAACGTGAACGTCTACTGTTCTGGTATCGCCAAGATAGTCATAGCCCCAGATGTGCTCTAAGAGCTGCTCTCTCGTGAATACCTGATTTGGTGATGAGCAAAGGAAGAATAAAAGCTCCAACTCCTTCGGAGGCATATCAATCTTCTCGCCGAGGTATGTTACGGAATAGTTGGTAAGGTTAACTGTAAGTCCCGGATATTCAACAACCTTCTGCTGAGTATTCTGCACACTTGCGATTTCTGCCTGATGATAACGGCGAAGCACTGCTTTGATTCTTGCAACGAGCTCTTTGTTATCGAATGGCTTGGTTACATAGTCGTCTGCACCGAGCTCAAGACCAAGCACCTTGTCAAAAAGCTCACCCTTGGCAGATGACATAATAATCGGGGTAAGAGCTTTTGCACGAATCTCTCTACATACCTGATATCCGTCAATGCCCGGAAGCATGAGGTCAAGTAATACGAGATCCGGCTGAAATTCATCGAAAACCTTAACGGCTTCCAATCCATCGTATACACTTTTAGTCTCAAAACATTCTTTTTCGAGATATAATGAAACTAATTCTGCGATGTTCTCGTCGTCGTCGACGATTAAAATTTTTTGTTTTGCTGACATAGTCCCTCCATTATTTAAGTTCCCTACTTAAATCTTTATATTTAATTCCTATTTAAATTCTGCTATCGTTACGCCTGCATCGCCTTCGCCGAAGACGCCCGGACGGTAGGATTGTACATATTTGCAACGTTTAAGATGTTGATGAACCGCATTTCGTAAGGCACCTGTGCCTTTACCGTGCACGATTCTTACACTTGTTAAGTGAGACATATATGCATCGTCCAAGTATTTATCCAGATGCGCCAACGCTTCATCAACCGTCATGCCGATAAGATTGATCTCCGGACTTATTGTTGCAGCCTTTGAAAGGCCTGTGGCTACATAAGAATTCTTTTTCTTTTTGTTGGAGGATAAATCCTCCGCAACAAGGCTTAAATCCTTGATGTTAACGGATGAACGCATAATTCCCATCTGAACAAAGAGATTACCTTTGCTGTCAGGCAGCGTGTGGACCGTTCCGTTAAGGTTAAGAGAATGAACTCTTACCGTATCGCCTATATGTAATGAAGAAGGATCTTTGATGCCTTCCGTTACAATTGCTTTAGATTCGATATTGGCAGAAGATTTCTTCATCTGCTCGCGCACCTTGGCACGCTTTTCTTCCATTTCGGCAAGATTCGGAGCCTCTGACGCATATTTGTTGAAATCACGAATTGTCTGATCTGCAACTTCTTTGGCTTCGGAAAGAATGCGGTTAGCTTCAAGCGATGCCTCTTCAATAAGACGCTTTCTTCTGTCCGCAATATCGTCCTGCTTTTTTGCAAGTGAATCCTTTAATTCTTTTATCTCTTTCTCGTATCTTGCGGCGTTATCCTGGGACTCCTGAAGTGCTACACGACGTTCTTCAAGTTCTGTTAGCACATCTTCGAAAGCTTCGGCATCTTTGGTAATTCTGCTTTTGGCATCATCGATTATGTAAGAAGGTAATCCTATCTTACCTGATATTGCAAAAGCATTACTCTTGCCCGGAACGCCGACCAATAATCTATACGTAGGAGATAAAGTTTCTACATTGAACTCGCAGCATGCATTCTCAACTCTGTCCGTAGAAAGAGCAAATACTTTAAGCTCTGCATAGTGAGTGGTTGCCATAAGCTTACATCCGCGATTCTTAAGGTCTGTAAGAATTGCAATTGCAAGTGCAGCACCTTCCGTTGGGTCGGTACCGGCACATAACTCATCAAAGAGGATGAGGGAGTGCTCGTTGGCATGTTCTTCTATATTAACTATATTCGTCATATGGGACGAAAATGTACTTAAATTCTGCTCAATACTTTGCTCGTCACCGATATCGGCGTACACTTCTTCGAAAAGCGCCAGCTCCGAGCGGTCACCTGCCGGAATGTGAAGACCCGCCTGCCCCATAAGTGTAAGTAAACCTACAGTCTTAAGGGATACCGTTTTGCCACCCGTATTAGGACCGGTAACGATAAGAAGATCGAATCCATCGCCGAGCGTTACATCAATCGGAACGATGTGATCCGAATTAAGGAGAGGGTGACGCGCATGCCTTAAGTTGATGATTCCCTTAGTGTTAAATGTAGGCTTAACAGCATTGTAAACCTTTGCGAGCATTCCTCTTGCGAAGATAAAATCAAGCATTGTTAAGCACTTGAAGTTACTTCTTAGTTCATCTATATGTTCTGCTGCAAGATTGGAAAGCTGCGACAATATTACTTCTATTTCTTCCGCTTCTTTAAGCTCTAGCTCGGTAAGTTCGTTATTAAGCTTAACAATGGCCATAGGCTCGATGAAGAAAGTTGAACCCTTGCCGCTCTGGTCGTGAACCATGCCCGGAAGACGATTTTTCGCATCTGCCTTAACGGATAGACAATATCTGCCGTCACGCATCGTAACGAGGTTATCTTGTAATATTCCTTCGGCACTTGCGGAAACGATAAGAGAACTCATCTCTGTTCTTATCTTCTCGTTAACGGTCTTCATCTTACGGCGGATGTTCTTAAGGTTCGGTGATGCGTCATCGGCAATTTCCGTCTCTGAAAGGATGCATCTTGTAATCTCGGAATACAATTCCGGAATAGAAGAAAGTCCGTGGAAAAGCTCTGAAAGCGAGTCTTCAAAATCGTTGCTTTGCTCATTTCTGTCGTAACTTATTGCACGTCTTGCGGTTGTTAGCAAAGAGCACATATGAAGAAGCTCCGTCTGATTAAGAACGCCTCCTATCGATAATCGCTTCATTGCTTCGTGAAGATCGTATACTCCGGAAAGATCCAGATCTCCGTGGCGCAAGATTCTTGTCAATGCATCGTCTGTTTCAGTAAGCATTGAATTGATCTTGGGAAGATCGTATGACGGTTTAAGGTCAGCGCATCGTTTCTTGCCTGATTCGGTAGCTGCGAATGAAGTGAGCTTTTCTATTATTTTGTTGTATTCCAATGTCTTAAGCACTTTGTGGTTCATGCGCCTTGCTCCCAAGAATAAAGTATATCAATTATATTTTATCAAAATGAGCGGCAAATTCAAGCAAATATTGTATTTTGACGGAGTAGTTTGTATAATTATAAAGTGAGGTAAGTATTATGCAGATAAAGATTAAGCGAAAACCTATTAATAAAAAGAAATTGTTGAGAGGCATATATATTGCCGCGCTTATGGGACTGGTATTCGGAACGGTTTCTGCACTTTCGTTTGCGTTTTTATTTAACGGACTCGGAAAGTATATGAGCGCAACAACTCCGACGGTTATAATACAGCAGGAAGCTGAGGAAACCCAGGAGATTGTGCCGGTAAGTAAAGATGTAAACAGCAGCAGACTTAAGAGAGAGCTTTATTCAATCAAGAGTATGGTAGAAAAAGCGCTTGTCCGCTTCGATATCGCCAAGACAGAATCTTATGTAATTGCCAAGGGCGAGTCAAATGTTAAGATGGGGATAGTTTTTTCGAAGAATAGCAAGATAATCTATATTCTGTCAACACCTGATTCGTTAAGGGGGAAGGTATTCGTTGATGTTACATTTCATGACGGCACGACAGTAGAAGGACGTGTAATTGAGACGGATTATATTTCCGGATTATCTGTTGTAAGAATTGATACATCGAGTATTAACCAGTCACTATATGATTCGATTCCGGACATTGAGTTTGGAAACTCCAATAAGATTGTAGCCGGAGATATGGTTCTTGCCATAGGCAATATTAACGGTACTGCTATTTCGTCGATAGTAGGTAATGTTGCAAATGTTAATGAGACTTTTTCCTGCCTTGACGGAGAGCTGGCAATGATTGGAACCGATATTCCGTCACAGTCAACGACTAACGGCTTTTTATTCAACGGTTCGGGACTTTTGTGCGGTATTATATCGCATGGTAATGATTCTACTAAAGCAGATGTCAATATGATTAATGCAATAGGTTGTTCGGATCTTACGGCGACAATCTATAAGCTTAGCGAGGGTATTCCGTTTCCGTATATAGGTATCAGGACGCGCACTATCAATTATATGACTTCGGAAATATACGGTATTCCGCTTGGAATATTTGTAAGTGAAGTAGAGATGGATTCGCCTGCATTTGAGGCAGGACTTAGAGTGGGTGATATCATTGTTGCATCGGGCGATGATTCGCTTCTTACAGGAAGAGGGCTGCATACCCTTCTTATGGGAATTAATCTTGATAAAGGTTCGGAAAGAATAATAAGATTCAGAGTCTTAAGAGGAATGGACGGAGCATATGAAGCAAGAATAATCCCGGTAGATCCTGAAGAACGCAACTAATAAAATAAAGAATTAATTATACAAAACGGGTTGGAAGGGAAAACATGAAATACATCGAGACATTAAAAGAAGGTATGAACGTAAAGGACATATACCTTTGCAAGCAGCGTAAGTGTGCGCTTATGACTAAGAACGGTAAGCAGTATGATGATATAATATTGCAGGACAAGACCGGCACCATGACCGGTAAGATATGGAATCCGAATGATTCTGCGATAGAAGATTGTGACGATCTTGATTATGTAGAGATATCCGGTAAGGTTACCTTGTTTAACAGTCAGCTTCAGATTACGGTAGACAGACTTCGCAAAGTGTCGGAAGGCGAATATATTCCGTCCGATTATATCCCTACCTCTGATTATGATATTGAGGAGATGTTCGGCAAGGTACTTAAGTTCGTCGATTCTGTTAAGAATCCGTATCTTAATGCGTTGCTTAAGCATTTCTTTGTTGAAGATAAGGATATTGTCAAGGCGTTCAAGAGTCAGTCCGCTGCTAAGACGTTACACCATGGATTTGTCGGCGGATTACTGGAACACTCGCTTTCAGTTGCTACTATGTGTTGGTACATTGCGGAACATTATAAGATATTAAATCGAGATTTATTAATTACGGCAGCACTTCTTCACGACATAGGCAAGATAGAAGAGTTCTCTGATTTCCCGCTTAATGACTATACGGATGCAGGAAATCTTCTCGGCCATATTGTTATCGGATCCGAGATGGTAAGCGATGCTGCCAAGAATATAGAAGGTTTTCCGGTAGCGCTTTTAAATGAACTTAAGCATTGTATCTTATCACATCATGGTAAGTTTGAGTATGGCTCACCTAAAAGACCTGCAATTGCAGAGGCTATAGCACTTAACTTTGCGGACGATATGGACGCAAAGCTTGAATATTGTAAGGAATTGTTCAGGTCTCCTAACCAGGAGGGCGGAGATTGGCTCGGATACAATAGATTCTTTGAGAGCAATTTCAGAAGAACCACGGAGAAGTAGAATGGATAAGAATGATATCTTTGAAGTTACAATTGAAGATATGAGTCATGACGGGGAGGGAATCGGTAAAGTTGGCGGATTTCCGCTCTTTATTAAGGACGCTGTTATAGGCGACGTTATAGAAGCTAAGGTTACGAAGCTTAAGAAGACATACGGATATGCAAGGCTTAACAATATTGTTAAGCCTTCTTCATTAAGAGTTACCCCTAAGTGTCCGCTTCATAAAAAGTGCGGTGGCTGTCAGATTCAGGCGATGGATTACAGTGGCCAGCTAAAATTTAAACATGATTTAGTTATTAATAATCTTACACGAATAGGCGGGTTTGGCGAAGAGGTTGCTGAAATTATGGAGCCTATAGTGGGAATGGATGAACCGTATAGATATCGTAATAAGGCACAGTTCCCGGTAGGAGAAAAAGACGGACGTGTTATTATGGGATTCTATGCGGGACGTACGCATGACATAATGGAATGTGACGACTGCGTCTTGGGCGATGAGAAAAATGCTCTCATACTTAATGCCATAAAGTCGTACATGGCGAAGTTCAATATTCCTGCATATGATGAAGCAAGCGGTAAGGGACTTATAAGACATGTCCTTATTCGAAAAGGTTTTGCAACGAATGAGTGGATGGTATGCCTTGTGATAGCAGGTGAAAAATTGTTGCACTCTGATACATTGGTCAGTATGCTTCGTGATGCAATGCCGGAGATTGTTTCGATTAGTATAAGCCCTAATAAGAGGCGTGATAATGTCATAATGGGAGATGATTTTACCGTATTATACGGAGAATCATATATACATGAGAAGCTTTCGGGGATTACATATAAGATAAGCCCACTTTCTTTCTTTCAGGTTAATCCGATACAGACCGAGAAACTGTATGCAAAAGTGGTAGAATATGCAAACCTTACGGGCAAGGAGAATGTCTGGGATTTATATTGCGGAACCGGAAGCATATCGCTATTCCTCGCCGGGAAGGCCGGAAAAGTGCATGGAGTAGAGATTATTCCTCAGGCTATAGATGATGCAAGAGAGAATGCCAAGGCTAACGGTATTGAAAATGCAGAGTTTTTCGTAGGTAAGGCGGAAGACGTATTCGCTGAACAGGTACTTACGGAGGGAAGTGCTAATTACGGCGAGAAGATAGACGTCGTTGTCGTAGATCCGCCTCGTAAGGGGTGTGACGCGAAGCTTCTTGATACAATTCTTAAGATGGCGCCTTCTCGTATAGTATATGTAAGCTGTGACAGTGCTACTCTTGCCCGAGATTTGAAAATCTTATGTGAAACAGATTATAGAATTGATAAACTTCAGTGCTTCGACCAATTTCCGCATACGGTTCATGTTGAGACTGTAGTTCTACTGTCAAAAGCAAATTAATATAGCGGCCTTGCCGGAATCCCTTTTTGCGTTCCGCGACAATATGTTGCTACCGGTTTTTTTATATGTTTTTTTATGCTATAATACTCGGAGATTAGGGAGGTAGTAAACTATGGCAGGAAAGATGAATGAGGCTTTTATTGCAGGACGTGAAGTAATTGAACAAGGGGAAGTTGCAACTTATATCCCGGAATTGGGAAAAGCAAATAAAAATGATTTGGGCATTTGTATTAAAACTTTAGACGGCAAGGTGTTTACAGAAGGAGATTATCAGAAACGATTTACGATACAAAGTATTTCAAAAGTGATTTCTTTATCTGCAGCCATTCAAATCTGTGGCTACGACAAAGTGTTTTCAAAGGTGGGGATGGAACCATCCGGAGAATCTTTTAATTCTTTAGTGGAACTGGATTTAAGAAAGAATCTTCCTTTTAATCCAATGATTAATTCAGGAGCATTGACTACTGCCAGCCTTTTGGTACCATATATGACATTCGAGGATATGCTGGACTACACTAAAAAGGTATGTATGGATGAGGATATTACCATGAATGATGAGGTATACCGGTCTGAAATGAAGAATTCTTCCAGAAACCGTGCTATTGCTTACTTATTGGAAAGTAAGGGCATCATTGAAAATGGTGTAGATCGAAGCTTAATGCTTTATACCAAGATGTGTTCTATGTCTGTCACTGCAGAAAGTCTGGCGAATTTTGCGCTGCTTTTGGCGAATGATGGCGTAAGCCCGGTGGATAACAAGCGTTTAATTGATAGTCGTAATGTGCAGGTGTTAAAGACCATTATGTTAACCTGCGGCATGTATGACGGTTCCGGAGAATTTGCAGTGAAGGTAGGTCTTCCATCCAAGAGTGGTGTAGGAGGTGGCTTGATGAGCGTCTGCGATAAGGAGGCGGGAATCGGCATTTATGGTCCATCCTTAGATGGCAAGGGCAATAGCATCGCCGGTTGCAAAATATTAGAAGTGTTATCCAATAAAATGGATTTACATTTATTCTCCCGAACGAAAATGGACACGGAGTAGAGATGAGGATATTATTAACGATAAGATTAAAATAAATCCTCAAATGTTATGCCGTGGCTTATTAGTCACGGCTTTTTTATTCCCACCCGAGGTCTCCGAGAAGAATTATGTACCTTTTAAATGAAGAAGAAATGGAGACAAACGAAAGTGAATAATGAAGAAATAGTACTCGGAAGAGTAATTGAAGTCAGAAAGAACAGTTTTATAGTAGACCATAATGGTAAGGAAGCTTATGCAAAGCTTAAGGGTAAGTTCTACGAAGAAACTGCAAGCATGATACAGAACCGGGGTGTGCGATTAAGGCCGCAATTGCAAGCGGTGAGCTTGATGAAAAGCGCTTTTATCTCTACAAAAGTCTTGATAAGGAGACCGGCGCCAATAATTATGCCAAGATGAAACAGATTGCAAAAAAGCATAAGCTTATGGAACGGGAAAGCATGAAGATGAAATTCCAAAGATAATAAAGGTTTCGTCAAGTTTCGTACTTGGAATGCTTTATGCATTCCTTGCACTATGGTATAATAAATAGAGAATAGTGTTAAACAGTACAGACAGTTATTTTGGGAGGAATCACATGCTGCTTTATATTATGAGACACGGTGAGACAAGCTGGAATACCGACAGAAGAATTCAGGGTAGAACAGATGTGGAACTTAATGAGAATGGTCTTGAAATGGTTAAGAAAAGCGCTGAAGGTATGAAGAATATCAAATTCGACTATATCTATTCAAGCCCTCTTACAAGAGCCTATACAACGGCAGAGATCATACTTCAAGGCAGGGATATTCCTCTATTTACTGATGGCAGACTTATGGAAGTATGCTTTGGCGAGTGGGAAGGCAGGGATATCACAACAAGACAGGATATGCTTGAAGCATTTTTCGATCACCCGGAGACATACGTTGCAACGGGAGGCGCGGAATCCTATGAAGATATATTGGAAAGAGCAAGAGATTTTCTTGAAGATGTAATATATCCGCTGGTGGTTGTTAAGCCTGACTGTAAGATACTGATAACGGGGCATGCTGCGATTAATAGAGCCCTTTCCGCAGTTCTTAAGAATACACCGATTAAGGATATCTGGGCACCGCCTCACAGAAAAAACTGCGCTGTAGACATATATGAATTAAATGAAGAATGCATTAAAGTTGTCGAAGAAGCGCATTATTACTTCTGATCATTGTGATAACAATTAAACATCGGATATATGGCCGCGGTTTATGGACCGCGGCTGTTTTATTACTTTGACATGAAATAGCCCGGCAACGCAACGAATGCGAAGAAAAGAAGGCTTATAAGTGTGAAGTATTTAATGAATTTCATGCCTCCCTTTGGATATTCGCGCACATATATTCTGTAATTGATCACCGATGCAAGAGAACCGATCAAACTGCAAAGTCCCGCAGAATCAAGTCCGTAGAGAAGCGCTTTTACATTTTCCGAGAACGGATAGAGCACGATAGATGCCGGCACGTTTGAGATAAACTGGCTTAATAAGATACTTACGATATACTCGTGACCGCCTACAATCTTATGAAGGAAAGCGGCGATTGTCTCATTGCTTGCAATTGAAGACGAGAATACGAAGAAGCACAGGAAAGTAAGTAAAAGCACATAGTCGGTTTTGATAAGGATCTTGTAATCGATAATTGCAACAAGTACTGCAACGATTATAACGGCAATCGGCCAGCAGGAAGTTCTTGTTACAATCGTAGTAAGAACCATTACAAAAAGCAAAAGATATGCAATCTGTTTCTTCTTATTAAGTTCATTATCGGGAACGGTAAAGTCCGCATCTTCGATATGAGCTTTTTCTTTAAGGTTCTTTCTGTATGGGAATGCCACGAAAATGATAAGGAGGAAAAGCGAGATTATCCATATCGGGAACATTATTCCTATAAAGGCAGCAGCCGACATACCTGACTGGCTGTAGATGAATAAGTTCTGCGGGCTTCCGAAAGGCATAAGAAGTGAACCGCGCACAGCTGCAATATTCTCCATCGCAAGGAGCGGCAAGATAAATTGCTCACGGCGTGCGGCACGAAATAATATTATTGTCAAAGGTACGAAGATTATTAAAGACACATCGTTGGTCACGAACATTGAGCTGAAGAATACCGAGAACACAAGGAAAAGCGAAAGCGTAACAAGGTATCCCGTCTTACTTGCAAGGCGAAGCAACGGGTTAAATATATGCTCTTTCTTAAATCCCTCCAGAATTGTAAGCATCATAAATAAAGTGCCGAGTGTATGCCAGTCTATTGCGGTTAAAAGCTCCTTATTCGGCGGTGTTATGAAAAGCGATATTATTGCAGCTATTACGGAAACCGTAAGCATTGGTTCTTTTTTTATTATCTTAATCATTTGATTACCTCTTTGAATTATGCCCGTAAGGCATTATCATTCTATCACAGCTTATCGAATAAGTATATAAATTCACCGAATGTTCGTTGGAAAAAAACGCGTAATGGTGGTAACATTAACTCAAGCGTGATTTAATACGGGCAGTTTTAGGAGGTTAATCTTATGGAAGAAAACAGACTCGCACAAAAGCTTTATTCCAAGGCGCATCATTTATTGTTCTGGGGTCATGTGTGTACTACATTTTTCCTTATAGTAGGCTGTATGTCTCAGATGCATTTTGCAGAGCTTGAACCATATCGAAGTATAGTTCCGAGCGTGGCAGGAGCTATCGTACTTTTAGTTGCAATAGTATTATTCATAAAATACAGAGGACAACTTCTGTATTCGAGATTTGTGGCATATGGTTTTACTGTTGTATATGCGCTTACATTATTGGTTGGGGGAGGTAATGGTACATACCCTTATCTTATCCCGTTGCTTTTCGGAATCATGATAACCATGGATCTTTTTACCACTAAGGTTATAGCAATCGCATTTATGTGCCTTAACCTTATTAAAGCCGGTATGATGTTGGCACAGGATGGATTTGAGGCAGCCGGTGAGCAGATTATGATAGAGGTTATTATCTCTGTGCTTACGACAATTGCGGTATTTCGCGGAGTAATTATTTTAAGCGAGTATGTAACAAGTTCTGTAAGAGATGCCAATGATAATGCAATCAAGACAGATGAAGTAGCGGTCAAGATAAGAACAGTAGCAGGCAGCGTGGAATCCAAGATGAGTACGGTTAATGAAGCAATCGGGCGAATTGAGGAAGCAACAGGTGCCATGAATCTCTCGTTGCATGGAATATCAGATGGTATTGCGGATAATGCCAATGCAATAGCACACCAGACGGAGAGAACCAATGCAATCGCCAAGATTATAGAAGATACCAATGACAAGGCGCGCGCCATAATCGATGCAACACGTGAAGTTGAAGAGAGTGTCAACTCCGGAAGAACTGCGATGTCAGAGCTTACAAAACATGTAGGTCAGGCAATTGAATCAGGTAATAACATGAAGATTTCTGCAGAGAATCTTCAGAAGCGTTCGGAGTCGGTTCGTGAGATTACGGATATGATTCTTAATATATCTTCTCAGACCAACCTTCTTGCACTTAATGCGTCTATAGAAGCAGCACGTGCAGGTGATGCCGGACGTGGATTCGCAGTGGTAGCTGATGAGATAAGAAAGCTTGCCGAACAGACCAAGGATGCAACCGAGCAGATTACGGAGATTCTCGATCAGCTTGCAGAAGATGCCAATGATGTGGCCGGAAAGGTTGATGAGAGTGTCAGTATTTCCAATTCGCAGCGTGAACTTGCGAAAAATACAAATGAGAAGTTCGTTGATATTAAGAGAACCATATCTACGCTTAATGAAGGTATGACGGATATGGAGAATCTTATGAGCGAGCTACTTGCAAATAATAAAGAGATTGTAGATTCTGTAAGTACTCTTTCATCCGGCTCCGAAGAGATGTCCGCAAGTACAGAGGAAGTAGCTGCCAACAGTAACGAGAATGTTGAGATGGTAAGACGCTTCTCGATGATTATGAAGGATATAAGTGCAGAGCTTGATCAGCTTAAAAACGCATAAGCATATGTTTATATAAAAGAGGCATCATTTTGATGTCTCTTTTTTTCTTTTAAAACCATTATGTTAAAAGAGCCTTTATGTGATAATATATAAATATAATTATCTTAGAAGGAGATGAAATATGAGAACTTTGTATATAGACTGCGGTATGGGGGCTGCGGGCGATATGCTTACAGCAGCATTACTTGAGCTTGCGGACAATAAGGATGAGATGGTAAAAGCGCTTAACGGCCTTGGTATACCGGGGGTTACGTATGTTGCGGAGGATGCAGTTAAGTGCGGGATCAAGGGCACACATATGGCTGTTAGATTCAATGGAGCGGAAGAAGATGAGCATATGCATGAGCATCATGACCATGAGCATCATGACCACGAGCATCATGACCACGAGCATCATAATCATGAACATCATCACGAACATCATGGTATGCATGATATTGAGCATATCGTGAGTCATATTAATGTAAGCGACAAGATTAAGAAAGACATTCTCTCCGTCTATAATCTTATAGCGGAAGCTGAAAGCGATGCGCATGGTTGCCCAATATCTGAGATTCATTTTCATGAAGTGGGCAGTATGGACGCGATTGCGGATGTTACTGCGGTATGCTTCCTTATGGACAAGCTTAATGCAGAGAAAGTTATTGCATCACCCGTACATGTAGGTGCGGGTACTGTTAAGTGTGCACACGGAATCTTGCCGGTTCCGGCACCTGCGACAGCGTACATATTGCGCAATGTGCCAATCTACGGCGGCGAGATTAAGAGCGAATTATGTACACCTACCGGTGCGGCACTTTTGAAGCATTTTGTAAGTGAATTCGGCAATATGCCTGTTATGACAACCGACAGAATCGGATACGGCATGGGCAAGAAAGATTTTGAACGCGCAAACTGTGTAAGAGTAATGCTCGGAGATGCAAAGTAGAATGCTTTATGCATTCTAACTAATGTGGTATAATACTTTTTATATTTTAACTTCGGAGGTACTACTGATGAACTTGAAACTTAACAAGAAAAGGACTTTTCTGATCGGATTTGCATTCTTTGGAATCCTTCTTTTGTGGCAGGTATACGATGCGTGGTGTCCTACATTCTTAACGGATATTTTTGCCAATAAGATGTACGGCCTTACTTCTGCGGAACTTAAACTTTCCGATCCTGCCAAGATTCTTAATGTTCAGTGGATGGTCGGTATCATTATGGCATGTGATAATATCGCAGCTTTAATACTTCTTCCTATTTTCGGAAGACTTTCCGATAAGACACATACCAAGATCGGTAAGAGAATGCCTTATATTTTAACGGGGACAATGATTTCTGCAATAGCATTTCCGTTTATACCGATTTTCTTCCATTACAATAATATAGTCGGCATGGTAATCACTATGGCGATTGTTCTTATGTTCATGATGATGTACAGGAATCCTGCAGTTGCATTGATGCCTGATATCACTCCTAAGCCGCTTCGTGCCAAGGCTAACGGAATCATCAATATCATGGGATATTTTGGTGGAGCTGCTGCAACGGTTCTCGGTATTTTCCTTAAGCTAAGCGATTATATCAATGTAACGGACAGAGCAGATAAGTTATGGATAATTGAGATTCCATTTATTGTTGCATCTGTTCTTATGGTAATTTCCGCATTAGTTCTTGCATTTACCATTAAAGAGAACGATCTCGCGATTGAATTAAAAGATGAGATGGCGGAAGGCGAGAAGTACGCAGAGATTGCTACTCCTGTATCCGATGACGGTACAATGTCGAAGGAGAACAAGAATATGCTTATGGCTATTCTTTCTGCGGAATTTTTGTGGTTTATGGCCGATAATGCAATCGGAACATATATCGGTAACTATGTAATCTATCATCTTAATTCCGTATCCAAGGCTACGATGATATTAACAATAATCGGCGGTCTTGCATCAGTTATAGGTTTTGCTACGGCAGGTATGATTGCTGACAGGATAGGAAGAAAGTGGACTATTTCATCGGGTCTTATTCTTACCTTTGTCGGATTATTCATTATGATATTTATTCACCCGACCGGTGTTGTTGTCGGTGCTAACGGTGAGTACGCATTCCCGACACTTCTTTATGTGGTATGGATTATTAAGGGCTACGGCATGGCACTTGTTCATAACTGCTCTTTCCCTATGGTTGTCGAGCTTTGCTCCTCAAAAGAGATTGGAAAGTTCACGGGATTCTATTATACGGCAAGTATGTCCGCTCAGACAGTTACTCCTGTTTTACTCGGGCTTTTGCTTACAAGAATGGGTGTCTGGGGCGTATTACCAATCTATGTAACCGCTCTTATAGCAATAAGCGCACTTGTCTTTATTACGCTTGTTAAGAATGTAAGAGGTGGCGGCAATAATGCTAAGGGTTTGGAGGCGTTTGCAGGTGAAGACTAGTAAAGAACATTTCTGGCATGTTAACTTCGCACACAGAGGTCTACATGACATCAGTAATAAAGTTCCCGAGAATTCATTGCTTGCTTTTAAATTGGCTGCGGATAACGGGTACGGTGCCGAACTTGATGTTCAGCTTTCTAAGGACGGACAGGTTGTGGTTTTTCATGACAACGATTTAAAGCGTGTCTGTGGAATTGACGCAAAAGTTTCCGCATATGATTATGAGGATCTTCATAAAATGAAGCTCCTTAATACCGAAGAGACGATTCCGTTATTTACGGATGTTTTAAATGAGTTTAAGCGCGGCGGAGGACCTTTGATTGTTGAGCTTAAGACAGGAAAAAGGAATAACGAATTATGCGAGAAGACATATAAGATTTTACAGGATTATCCGGGAATCTACTGTATAGAATCTTTCGATCCGATGATCGTAAGATGGTTTATGAAGAATGCGCCTGATGTCTTCAGAGGGCAGCTCGCAGCAGGATATAAGGATTATCGACCTACATATCCACCGATTCTTGCGTTCTTTTTATCGCATTGCAGTTTCTGCTTTCTTAATAAGCCTGATTTTATCGCTTATCAGAATGTGAAAAGACCGCGATATGTTTTAAGTAAGCGCAAAAAGGGTGTTATGCTTTTCGCGTGGACATCAAGAAAGCCTGATATAGACCAGAAGTTAAATGATGCGGTAATCTTTGAGAAGTACCGCCCGGAATTAAAGTATTAAAAGTATAAAAGATAAGGTTTTAGAAAGGGTTTATTATGCCAAGGGTAGCGATAGACAAGCTTAAAGAGGGGATGGTCATTGCCCATGACATCAAAAGCACAAAGAATCAGCTCTTGCTTGTAAAGGATTCCGTTCTTACAAGCCAGATGATTACTCAGCTTGCATGTTACGGTATTGACAGCGCATTTGTAGTTGAAGGCGATATGCCTCCTGCTGCTAAAGAAAAAGTTATGAAGTTCAAAGAGGTCGATGAGGCTTATATTAAAAAGCTCTTAAAGACCCCGCAATTTCAGACATTTAAGAAGAACTACTTCAGCGCAGCGGATGCTGTTGAAGTACAGTTTAATGATATAGTATCAAGAGGCAGTAAGCTTGAAAGCGAAGAGCTTTTGGCGGGAGCCAACAGATTGTTCGACGAGAATGCATCTACCGCTTATGCACTTCTCGGAATGCTTAATGCACTTAAGATGACAGATGATTCTACATATTCACATTGCGTTAATGTTGCAATTATCGCGCGTATGATAGGAACCTGGGTTAAGATGTCGCAGAAGGATCTCGATAAGCTTACGCTTGGAGCGCTTTTACACGATATAGGCAAGTGCAGCGTTCCGGAGGAGATAATTAAGAAAAGCGGCAGGCTCCTTCCGAGAGAATATGAGATTGTCAAGATGCATACTACGTACGGATACGGCATTTTAAGGGGACAGGAGCTTGATCCGGATGTTATCGACGTTGCACTTCATCATCATGAAAGAAATGACGGAAGCGGTTATCCTCACGGACTCATGGGTGGAGGAATCGCTGATTTCGCTGCGATTACCGCAATCGCGGATGTGTATGATGCGATGACTTCGCCGAGAATATATAGAGCTGCAATGTGCCCGTTTGATGTTATTGCAACCTATGAGCGTGAGGGATTACAGAAATATGATGCAAGATATATAACTATTTTCTTACGTAAGATTGCGGACTCTTATATTAACAGCGAAGTTATGATGAATAACGGCGAGGTTGTTCGAATAATCAATACGAATGAGCAGCATCTTACAAGACCTATGGTACAGAATTCCGCAGGCGAGATCATTAAGCTTGAGGAGTGCCCGGAGTTATATATTGAGGCTATTTGTTAGTTATATTAAGGTTACGTGTGAATTAAGTTAGTTTGCTTTTGATTAGAGGTGTAAACGATGGATTACGTATTATACTTTGATTATGCGGCTGTAATGCTTATGATTGCGCTCGGCAATCACTTCTTCTATTCCAAGACCATTAAGAACCAGCGTCTTAATATTTTTGGTGTGCTTATTATGACCATAAGTGTGGCGACGGTTCTTGATATTGTAACGGTGCTTTTGAACGGGAATATGCATGTTCCTGTATGGGCGCTTTATCTTCTTAACGGCGTATATCTGCAGGAAGTATCGGTCGTAACCTGTATATTTGTAGTATATGTATACATTATCTGTAACGAAGGCAAGACCATAGGCTTGAAAGAGTACATGGCTTTATCTTCGATAGAGTTTTTGTACGGAATTCTTTTGCTCCTTACACCTTTTAACAGTTGGATATTCTATATAGATGAGAATCATAAGTATTATCATGGCAAGTACTCATATATTATGTATGTAATTGCCGTCTTTTATATTCTCTTTGGTATTTTCTATGCATACAGGAACAGGCGAAAGCTTAGTACATGGACACGTTTTTCGCTTCTTTTCTATCCTTTTGCAATGATCTTTACGATTATATTGCAGATTCTTATTCCTAATATCCTTCTTATGCAATTTGTTGCTGCGATTGCCTGTCAGCTTATTATTTTTTCGATTGAGAATCCGCAGGATTATAAGAACAGGGAGTTTGATATCTATAACATGAAGGCTTTCGGCGAAGCCTTTCAATATGAAGTATACAAGAATAAGGCGTTTAAGATGCTTGCCCTTAAGGTAAGCGGTATAAGATCCATACACGATCTTATGGGTATCAATGCGGGACGCGCGGCTTCGAAGGCTATTATCGATTATATGCTCACTATAGTAAACCGTCGTAAGCTTTATTATCTTGAAGATGATATGTTCTGCATAATGGGTGATTATACAGAGGCTGAATGGGCCAAGATTCGTGAGCAGATAAGCGATAGATTCAGAAGACCTTTCGAGATTGACAGAGTTCCGCTTTCTTTTGAAGTATATATGTGTGTAATCTCGTATCCGGATAAGGCATCCTGCCTTGATGATGCAATCGAGATGATGAATTATGCATTAAGAGAGGCTGAGACCAATACGCATAAGCCGATTGTATATGCAGATGCGAATATCTTAGAACAAGGTCACAGAGAGACTCAGATAGTTCAGGTTTTAAAGAATGCCGTTAAGGATAAAAAGTTCGTTGTATATTATCAGCCTATATTTAATACCAACGAAGGAAGACCGACAAGAGCCGAGGCGCTTGTTCGGCTTATTGATGACGAGATGGGATTTATAAGTCCTGATGAATTTATTCCGATAGCGGAACGTAACGGACTTATAGTAGACATCGATTCTATTGTATTAAACGAAGTATGCAAATTTATTGTTGAGAATAAGCTCTGGGAGCGCGGTATTGAGAAGATGGATATCAACCTTTCGGCGGTTCAGTGTATGCAGGAAGATCTTTCTTACAGGATCCTTGATGTAATGGAAGCTTATCAGGTACCGTATAAGATGATTAACCTTGAGATAACCGAGACCGCTGCTATTGCATCGGAAGATAACCTTCGCCGTAACATGGAGCGACTTATGGCTAAGGGAGTTAATTTCTCGGTTGATGACTATGGAACGGGATTTTCCAATATTTCGACGATTATCGACTATCCGTTTACGGTAGTTAAGATAGATAAGAACATGCTCTGGAAGGCGATGAAGAACCGCCAGGCTATGATGGCTTTAAAGCACACCATCGAGATGCTCTTTAATATGGGACTTGAGATTGTTACAGAAGGAATAGAAGATAAGGATATGGCAGATCTTCTTGTTGAACTTAACTGTTATCTTCATCAGGGCTTCTATTATTCACGCCCTGTTCCTGCAGAGCAGTTTATGGACTACATCAATAAATAGTGTATGAAAAAGTACTTTAACTTTGATTGATATTATGCTACAATACTTCCGTAATCTTTGGGGCAGGTGTGATTCCTGACCGGTGGTAACAGTCCACGAACCTTGATGAAGCCAGTAGTCAGGGCCGATGCGGTGTGATTCCGCAACCGACGGTATAGTCCGGATGGGAAAAGATGGTTACATTTAATATTTAACGCCCTTGGAAGATTATCTTTCAAGGGCTTTTTAAAACCCCGTGACCACTGGTAATAATTATAAGTGGAGAGTAACAAAAATGAGAAAAGAAACAACAAAAAAGAGCAGTAAAATTGACGTACATATGCTTACATTCACACCGATGCTCGCGGTAATAGCTTTTATCCTTATGTACATCGAGATGTCGGTGCCGATTATGCCGTCATTCCTTAAGTTCGACATATCCGATATGCCTGCATTCATCGGAAGCTTCGCATTCGGACCGCTTTGCGGAACACTTATCTGTCTTCTTAAGAATTTACTGCACTTGCCGTTTTCACAGACAGCGGGAATCGGTGAGCTTGCCAATTTCATTGTCGGAGCATGTTACGTAATTCCTGCGGGAATTATCTATAAGGCTCGTAAGAGTAAGCGCCATGCTTTATTCGGTTCACTTGTAGGATGTTGCATAGCAGGTCTTGTATCAGTCCCGGTTAACTTCTTTATAGTTTACCCGTTCTATTACAAGATGATGCCTAAGGAAGTAATCCTCGGATTATATCAGGCAATCTTACCTGTAGTAAATGACATTCTTTCATGCTTACTTATCTTTAACCTTCCGTTTACGATTGTTAAGGGGTTGATTGCAACTATAATAACAATGCTTATATATAAGCCGCTCTCACCGATTATTAAGGGAAGAAAGGCTTAAGTAAAAGCTATACATTTTAAACTACAAATAGGGGGAAGTGCTTTTATGACGTATAAGGAAGTATTGGAAAATGCCCGTAATAATATGGGTACATTATGTAAGTCTTGTATAACCTGCGACGGAAGAGCATGTCGTAATACGATTCCGGGTCCGGGAGCCAAGGGCGCAGGCGATGCCGCAATAAGAAATTATGATATGTGGCAGAAGATTCGTCTTAATATGGATACTTTGACGGATGTTAAGAAGGCAGATACAGCATTCGAGATATTCGGTCATTCATTTGCACTTCCTGTATTTGCAGGACCGGTAGGTGCCGTGGCAATGCATTACGGTGATAAATATAATGATAAAGTATATAACGATATTCTTGTACGTGCCTGTAAAGATGCGGGAATAGCAGCATTTACGGGCGATGGAACGGATCCGCTTGTTATGCAGGGCGCGACAGATGCGATTAAGAATGCCGGAGGTATCGGTATTCCTACAATCAAGCCTTGGAATATAGATACAATTAAGGAAAAAGCCGTACTTGTCAATGAATCTAATGCATTTGCGGTTGCTATGGATGTTGATGCCGCAGGATTACCGTTCCTTAAGAATATGAATCCGCCTGCAGGTGCTAAGTCGGTTGACGAATTAAAAGAGATTATTTCTCTTTTTGATAAGCCTTTTATCGTAAAAGGCATAATGACGGTTAAGGCTGCAAGAAAAGCTCAGGACGCCGGTGCTTCCGCAATCGTTGTATCGAATCACGGCGGAAGAGTATTGGGAGAGACACCTTCTACTGCTGAAGTTCTTGCAGATATTAAGAATGAAGTCGGCAATAAAATGAAGATATTTGTCGACGGCGGAATAAGAACCGGTGCTGATTGCTTTAAGGCATTGGCGCTTGGCGCAGATGCCGTTATAATTGCAAGACCGTTTGTTAATATGGTATACGGCGCTGAAGATGAAGGCGTTAAGGTATACGTAGATAAGCTTACGGGTGAGCTTTCCGATACGATGCTTATGTGCGGAGCAAGCAAGCTTTCGGACATTAACCGTGATATGCTTTTTAATTATTAGGAATACTATGACTAAAAAAGAAAGAGCCTCAATCATAATTGAACGAATGAATGAAGAATACGGTACGGATAAGACTGTATATTTAAACCATGAGAATGCATGGCAGCTGCTTATTGCTGTTATAATGTCGGCCCAGTGCACCGATAAACGCGTGAACATGGTGACTGAGGAGCTTTTTAAGAAGTATCCGACACTTCAAAGCTTTGCGGATGCAGACTTAAAAGAGCTTGAAGAAGACATTCATTCTACGGGCTTTTATCATAATAAGGCAGTGAATATTATAGCCTGTGCCAAGAAACTTATCGAAGATTACGGCGGAGAGGTTCCGTCCGATCTTGACAGTCTTCTGACTCTTCCCGGTGTAGGCAGGAAAACCGCGAATGTTATTCGCGGCAATATATACGATATAGAGTCTATAGTTGTGGATACGCATGTGAAGCGAATTTCGAAGAAATGGGGCTTTACAAAAAGCGACGATCCGACGGCAATAGAATTTGATCTTATGAAGCTTCTTCCGAAAGAGGCCTGGATACTCTACAATATCCATGTTATTGCACTTGGAAGAAGCATATGTACCGCAAAGAATCCCGATTGCGGTAATTGCTATCTTAAAGATATCTGTCCGTCATACATGAAATAATTTAAGAATTTTTCAACCGATTATGTATGGACTAAATCATTAAGCTTTAGTATAATAGTTTGTTTGGAGAGAGAGTTTAATGTACCTGCGATATTGATAAGATCGTCGATACGATTAAGCTCGTTATTGTCGCGATAGATGTTGGCAAGTAACACATAATTATCGGTGATGTCGGTGCGAATACCGACTGCATATTCGAGAAATCTTCTTGCGGATACAGTATCACCGATTTCATTATAAGCCTTGCCGATAGAATAGAGCACTTTGCAGTAAGATGTGAAGTTATCATCGCATTCACTTAATTCCGTGATATTGGCGGTGCCATATTTGAGTTTAAGGTCGGTATTGCTTATACCTGTAAGATTTAAGATTTTCTTATCCTTGAAGGTTTTAAGTTCGGATAAAAGCTCAGTAATCTTAGGGTCTGAAGAATCGGTATTAAGTAAGGCTTCGTCCGGTACAATATAAGGGAGCGCGGAGATATCGCGCTTTTTAACAGAGTTTGCTTCGGATTCCTTTTGGAAGAAGTCATCGCGCTTTTTTTGGTCCTTCTTAACGGCTCTTGCGCGAAGGAGACCGACGATGCCGAATATAATAAGAATATATGGAAGAATAAGATTAGGTATATGTGGCATAATAATACTTCCTTTATAATAAATTCCCGGAGGTCAGTAATGAATCAGAAGAGAAAGCAGAGAATAGCACTTGTTGTAGTAATAATACTTGTTATATCTATGGTATTGCCGCTTCTCGTAGCTATGCTTTAATAATAATGTAATTGTTTTAAATAATACTGTCAATGTATTTAATATAGAAAGTGGGTTATAAAATGAGTAAGAAATTAGGAGTCGTATTAGGTATTATTGTATGTCTTGCGGCAATCGTTGTTGCAATGCCTTCATTGGCAAGTAAGGCTGCAGATAATGAGACAATATATGAAGGAGTGTTCATCGGTAAGACGGATGTAGGCGGAATGACATTACTTGAAGCAGAAGATGCTGCAAAAGCAATTGCTGACAGCGTGCTTTCAACTCCGGTAACACTTAATTGCGAGGGTAAGACGGTTGATGTATTACCTGAGGTAATAGGCCTTAAGTGGGTTAATACCGATGTAGCAGAGGAAGCATTGGAGCTTGGAAGATGCGGTAATCTTATTAAAAGATATAAGGACCAGAAAGATTTAAAGCAGAGCGCAGTTGAATTTAAGCTTATATTCACTTTGGATGAGGAGCTTTTACGCGGGCTTTTAACAGAAAAAGAGAAAAAGTTCAATGTTGAGGCAATTGATAACGGCCTTACATTTGACGGTACAACCTTTACTTTCGTTGAAGGACAGGCGGGAGTTATGGTTGTTATAGAAGATTCCATCAAGGAAATTGAGAGAATCTATGAAGAGGGCATAGTTGAGCCAATAGCGGAGATCGCACTTGTAAGTCAGATTGATGAGCCGAGAGGAACAAGAGAAGAGCTTGGAAGAATCAAGGATGTTCTTGGTTCATTTAATACAGATTATTCGTCATCTGCATCAGGAAGAGCAGGCAACGTTGCAAACGCTACATCCCTTATTAACGGCACTGTAGTATATCCGGGAGAGGTTTTCTCCGTACATGATACCATCTCTCCGATTACCGAGGAGAACGGTTATCAGCTTGCGGGTGCTTACGAGAACGGTACGGTAGTTGAAGCTGTAGGCGGTGGTGTATGCCAGGTTTCTTCAACGTTATATAATGCAGCAATAAGAGCAGAGCTTGAAGTTGTAGAGCGTTCACCACATTCTATGATAGTTACATATGTACAGCCTTCAATGGATGCTGCAATTGCAGGTGATTATAAGGACTTTAAGTTCAGAAACAATACCGATGCCCCGATATATATTCAGGGTTATACCAAGAACAGAAAGTGCTATTTTGTAATCTACGGTGAAGAGACAAGAGACCCTAACAGAAAGGTTACTTTTGAATCTGAAGTTGAATCCGAAGAGATACCTGAACCGCAGTTTAAGATGGTTGAACAGCCGATAGGTTTCATCAATAAGGTTCAGGGTGTACATCAGGGTTCAAAGTGCGTACTTTATAAGATTATTACAGTTAACGGACAGGTTATAAGCAAGGAAGTATTCAACAGAAGTACCTACAAGGCATCTCCTGCAATTTATGAAATCGGTGTTTCGTCATCTCATCCTGAAGCAGTTAAGGCGATTAAGGAAGCAATTGCAACGGGCGATATAGAGAAGATTAAGACTGCAGCATCCTATTGGAGCGATGAAGCTATTAAGAAGCGTGAGCATCCTGATGACGAGCCTGACGATGAGCCTGATGACAACGAGGAGTAGAGGTATATCAGATGAAGATAGGTAAAGTACCGGAGAACGTTCTTAAGCGCTCAGTACTTGGACAAATAGGACGACGCCGCGAGGAAGTTATACTTTCTGCGGCTGTCGGTGAAGATTGTACGGCCTTGTCTCTTTCGGGAGATGAGGTATTTGTCATGTCTACGGATCCTATTACGGGAACCGTTCATGACATAGGTCATCTGGCAGCAAAAATAACCGCCAATGACCTTGCGTCCGCAGGCGCCGAGCCTGTCGGAATTATGATCACAATGCTTTTACCTGAAGAGGTCACAGAAGAAGAGCTAAAGAGCATTATGGCTGATATTGAGGATGAGTGTAAGGCTTGCAATATGGAGATCTTAGGTGGCCATACAGAGATTACGAAAGCGGTCAATCAGGTAATTATATCCGTAACCGGTGTGGGTAAGGCTGATAAGAATAATATAGTCAAGACAAGCGGTGCGCGTCCTAATATGGATATTCTCATTACCAAGTGGATCGGACTTGAAGGTACGTCCATTATCGCCAAGGAAAAGCGCGAAGAGTTACTTACACGCTTCTCCGCCAAGATGATTGACGATGCGGCAGACTTTGACAAGTATATTAGCGTTGTTGAGGATTCTAAGATTGCCGTTAAATACGGTGTATCCGCAATGCACGATGTGACGGAAGGCGGTATATTCGGAGCACTCTGGGAGATGGGCGAAGCTTCGGGTGTCGGTCTTAATATAGATGTTAAAAGTATTCCTGTTAAGCAGGAAACTGTTGAGATATGCGAATTTTTCGGTATAAGCCCGTATGAGCTTATATCTTCGGGTTCTATGCTTATGGCGGCACGCGATGGTGTAGGCCTTGCAATGGAATTAAAGCGCCACGGAATTGAGGCCACTGTTATAGGTAAGGCAGTTCGCGGTAACGACAGACTGCTTCTTAACGGCGAGGAGAAGAGATTCTTAGAGCCGCCTAAGTCGGATGAATTATATAAGGTGGTAGGAAGATGATAAACGTTGTCTTACTTGAGCCGGAGATTCCTTTTAACACGGGAGCTATAGGAAGAACCTGCGTAGCAACGGGATGCAGGCTTCATCTGATAGAACCTCTCGGATTTTCAATAGATGAGAAGTCCGTACAGCGTGCGGGACTTGATTATTGGCCGAGACTTGATGTTACAAAGTATGATTGTCTTGATGATTTTCTTGAGAAAAATCCGGGAATCAAGATGTATTACGCAACGACCAAGGGTCAGAATATCTATTCCGATGTCGAGATACCTGACGGAGCCTATGTAATGTTCGGGAAGGAAAGCGCCGGAATCCCTGAGAGAATACTTGCACATCATCACGATGAATGTATTCGCATACCGATGATGGGTGAAGAGCGCTCGTTAAATTTATCGAATTCTGTTGCTATAGTGGTATACGAGGCATTGCGTCAGCAGGGCTTTCCCGGGATGAATACCTCGGGTCACTTAACTAAGTTTGAGGATTATATAGAATGAGTATAATTAAGGCACTTAAACTGAAACATGAATATATACACCGCGATGATGAGGGCAATGTCGACAGTATAGAGACTGCGCTCGACGGGGTGGATCTTGATATTGAAGAAGGCGATTTTATCGCGATCTTAGGTCATAACGGTTCCGGTAAGTCTACTCTTGCCAAGCATATGAATGTTATTCTTTCGCCATCTGAAGGAACTATGTGGGTCGACGGTAAGGATACAAGGGATGAAGAAAAGCTCTGGGAGATTAGACAGACTGCGGGAATGGTGTTCCAGAATCCTGATAACCAGATAATTGCGGGAATCGTTGAGGAGGATGTCGGATTCGGTCCTGAGAATATCGGTGTTCCTACATCGGAGATATGGACGAGAGTGGATAATGCCTTAGCAGCGGTTCATATGGAGAAATACCGCAATCACTCACCGAATAAGCTATCCGGAGGTCAGAAGCAGAGAGTTGCGATAGCAGGTGTTATCGCAATGAAGCCTAAGTGCATTATCTTGGATGAGCCTACAGCGATGCTTGATCCTGTAGGCCGCCGTGAAGTTATAGATACGGTTACGGAATTAAATAAAAAAGAAGGCGTAACGATAATCTTAATTACGCATTACATGGAAGAAGTAGTTAATGCGGATAAGGTATTCGTAATGGATCACGGCAAGATTGTGATGCAGGGTACACCACGGGAGATTTTCTCCGATATAGATACATTAAAGGGATATCACTTGGATGTTCCGCAGATTACATTACTTGCACATGAGCTTAAGGAAGCGGGACTTCCCATACCTGACGGAGTCCTTACGGAAGAGGAGCTTTTACACATACTATGTCAATTATCGTAAATCACGTCGATTTCGTATACAGCGAAGGTACCAATACTTCGCAGCATGCGTTAAAGGACGTAAACTTACAAATTAAAGATGGTGAATTCCTTGGAATTATCGGTCATACAGGCTCGGGTAAGTCTACGCTTATACAGCACTTAAACGGGTTACTTAAGCCTGCAATGGGTGAGATTTATTATAACGGACGTGACATTAACGATAAGGACTTTTCAAGAAAAGAGCTTCGTTCCAAGGTGGGTCTTGTATTCCAGTATCCTGAATATCAGCTTTTTGAGACGACTGTATTTGAGGATGTATGTTTCGGACCGAAGAACCAGGGACTTTCCGTAAAAGATGCGGGGTTACGAGCTTTTGAAGCATTAAGAAGTGTTAAGCTTCCGAAGGAAGTTTTCTATCAGTCGCCGTTTGAATTGTCAGGCGGACAGAAGCGTCGCGTTGCAATTGCAGGTGTACTTGCAATGAAGCCTGAAGTACTTATATTGGATGAGCCTACGGCGGGACTCGATCCGCAGGGCCGTGATGAAATCTTAGAAGAACTTGCAAGACTTCACAGAGAACAGAACATGACAATTATTCTTGTATCTCATTCGATGGAGGACGTAGCTAAGTATGTAGATCGTCTTATCGTTATGGATGACGGTCGCGTGGCATATGACGGAACTCCGAGAGAGGTATTTAAGAATTATATAGAATTGGAAAAAATGGGGCTTTCGGCACCACAGGTTACATTCCTTATGCATGACCTTAAGAAGAAAGCCTTTAACGTTGATGAGGATGCGACTACGGTTACGGAAGCAAGAGATACAATACTTAAGTGTATGGGAAAGGCAAGGTAAGAGCTTTTGTTACGAGATATTACCATAGGACAGTATTATCAGGCCGATTCGGTAATCCATCGTCTTGACCCCCGCGTCAAGCTGCTTGGGACCTTCGCCTACGTAATATCAGTCTTTATATTCAGGAATATACCCGGCTTTTTGCTTATGACTGCTTTTATATGGCTATGCATAGGCCTGTCAAAAGTGCCTTTTAAATTTATGGTCAAGGGCCTTAAAGCTATAGCTTTTATCCTTGTACTTACAGGCTTTGTTAATTTGTTTTTGACCCCGGGTGCGCCGGTATTTGAGTGGAAATTCATCGCGATTTCCAAGCAGGGTATATACAATACGATTTATATGATAACGAGACTTACCTACCTTGTTGTGGGAACAAGTCTTATGACACTTACGACGACACCGACGAGACTTACGGACGGTATGGAGACCGGCCTTAACTTTCTTAATAAGATTAAGGTGCCGGTTCATGAAATCGCAATGATGATGTCTATCGCACTTCGCTTTATTCCGATTCTTATTGAAGAGACGGATAAGATTATGAAGGCACAGATGGCTCGTGGAGCTGACTTTGAGAGCGGCAACATTATTAAGAAGGCAAAGAGCATGGTTCCGCTTTTGGTTCCGCTTTTCGTATCCGCATGGCGTCGTGCGGGAGACCTTGCCATGGCTATGGAAGCAAGATGTTATAACGGCGGTGAAGGAAGAACCAGAATGAAGCCGCTTAGATATTGTAAGACAGACTGGATTGCATATCTTGTTTTATTAATATATATGGCGTTGATGGTAGTTTTAAGAGTATTGTTTTAGGTGACTTATATTGAGAAGGATTAAACTTGTCGTTTCTTATGACGGTACAAATTACTCGGGTTTTCAGATTCAGCCTAATGCCGTCACTATAGAAGAGGAGCTTAATAAGGCATTATCTGACCTTTGCGGTGAAGATGTTAAGGTAATCGGTGCAAGCAGAACGGATGCGGGCGTGCATGCGCTCATGAATGTTGCGGTTTTTGATACAAAGATGCGTATGGCTGCCGATAAGTTTGCTTATGCTCTCAATCAGAGGCTTCCTTCCGATATAATAATTCAGGATTCGTGTGAAGTTCCGGAAGACTTTCATCCAAGATACGCATCGTCAATTAAGACATATGAGTATAGGATTCTTAATCGTAAGTTTCCGGACCCTTTATTAAAGAATTTTACTTATCCGTATTATTATGAACTTGATGTTCCTGCGATGAATGAGGCTGCAGGATATTTTATCGGCGAACATGACTTTACGAGCTTTTCAGCGGTTAAGGCGCAGGTTAATACGAGAGTCAGGACCATATATGAGTGCTCTGTAACACGTGACGGTGATCTAATTACCTTACGAATTAAGGGTAACGGATTTTTATATAATATGGTGCGTATCATTGCAGGCACGCTTCTGAAGGTTGGTTCACACGATCTTATGCCTTCGGATATCCCTGCGATTCTTGAAGCCAAGGATAGAGAGGCGGCAGGTCCTACTGCTCCGCCTCAGGGACTTGTACTCATTTCAATTGAGTACACAGGTGAAGAAAATCGTAAATAATTATTGACACACTAGGATTCGTGTACTATAATGTATTAGTCTGACGTGAAGTAGACGTATGCTTGATTAGCCCCGAGCATGCGCTTATTATAGATAGACAGTTGTTCGGTTAATAATCGGGTGGTTTCGGACATTTCCATTTGATTTACATTCGAACGAGAAGTTAATTTATGTAAATTTAAAATAGGAGGGTAACTTTCATGAGAACTTATGTTGCAAAGCCGGCAGAGATTGAAAGAAAGTGGTATGTAGTTGACGCTACAGGATATACATTAGGACGCTTAGCTTCCGAAGTAGCAAAGGTATTAAGAGGTAAGAACAAGCCAATCTTCACACCTAACGTTGATACAGGTGATTATGTAATCATCGTTAACGCTGAGAAGATTAAGGTTACAGGTAAGAAGATGAACCAGAAGGTATACTTCCAGCATTCAGATTATGTTGGTGGTGTAAGAGAGACTTCTTTAAAGGAAATGTTAGATAAGCATCCGGAAAGAGTACTTGAGTTCGCAGTTAAGGGAATGCTTCCAAAGGGACCTCTCGGAAGAGATATGTACAAGAAGTTATTCGTTTATGCAGGACCGGATCACAAGCATCAGGCTCAGAAGCCGGAAGCTTTAACATTCTAATTAGGAGGTAAGGTAAAGTGGCAAAGGCAGCTAAATCAGCAACAAAGTATTATGGAACAGGAAGAAGAAAAAGTTCCGTTGCAAGAGTTAACTTAGTACCTGGTAAGGGTAAGATTACAATTAATAAAAGAGATATCGACGAGTATTTCGGACTTGAGACCTTAAAGGTTATCGTTCGTCAGCCACTCGTTGCAACAGATACACTTGACAAGTATGACGTTATCGTTAACGTTCGCGGCGGCGGTACAACAGGTCAGGCCGGTGCAGTTCGTCACGGTATCGCAAGAGCATTACTTAAGGTTGATTCTGATGAGTTCAGACCAACATTAAAGAAGGCAGGTTTCTTAACAAGAGACCCAAGAATGAAAGAGAGAAAGAAGTACGGCTTAAAGGCCGCTCGTCGTGCTCCTCAGTTCAGCAAGAGATAATCAGAGAGCCGACAAAGCCCGAAAATATCGTATTTTCACCCCGGAAGGACATCCCTTTCGGGGTATTTTTTTTCTGACGTCAATTCAGCCGTAAAAATCCATGGAGGCATTTAGCGGCAAAATGAGGTTCCATAAATAAGAGGTTGATTTCCGGTTGCAAAAACACTATAATGATTAGAGAAAAATGCGTATGCACGCAATAATATCTGCCGAGGTGTATTATGATAGAAAGAAAAAAATACCTTGATATGCTTATCCGCAAAAAGGAAAACGGTATGGTCAAGGTAATAACCGGTATCCGACGATGCGGCAAGTCTTATCTTCTTTTTGATATTTACCATAAATATCTTAATTCTGTAGGAGTCGATGATTCGCATATTATCGAGCTGGCTCTTGATGACGACGAGAATATCCGTTGGCGTAACCCTATAGAACTCGGAAAGCATATCCGTGAGCTCATGACAGATAAGGAAAGAATGTACTATATCATCCTTGACGAGATACAGAAGGTCGCCGAGATACCGAATCCGTATCTTCCGGGAACTGATGAAACGGTCGGCTTCGTTGATGTTGTGCTGGGTTTGATGAAAATAAAGAATGCCGATGTTTATGTGACCGGAAGCAATTCAAAGATGCTGTCCTCCGATATTCTGACCGAATTCCGCGGCAGAGGTGACGAGATACGGGTAAACCCGCTTTCATTCTCCGAGTTTTACAACGCATATACCGGCGATAAGCACGACGCTTGGCAGGAATACTTTACATACGGCGGTATGCCTCTTGTGATGCTGCAAAAGACACATGAAGACAAGGCTGCGTATCTCCGCGATCTTTTCGATAAGATATACCTTGATGACATCATCACGAGAAACAGTATAGGTCATGCCAAAAACGTTCTCGAAGACCTTTTGGATGTGATCTCATCGTCTGTCGGTTCTCTTACCAACCCATTAAAGTTGTCAAACACCTTTGCGAGCGTCAAAAAAATGAGTATCACCGATGATACCATTGCAAAATATCTCGATTACTTCATAGATGCTTTTCTACTATACAAGGCACAGAGGTTTGATGTAAAGGGCAGAAAGTATATCGGCTCACCGCTCAAATACTACTTCTCCGACATCGGACTGCGCAATGCAAGGCTCAACTTTCGACAGCAGGAAGAAAACCACATAATGGAGAATATTATTTACAACGAGCTTCGTTATCGTGATTATAGTGTAGACGTCGGCATTGTTGAGTATAATTACAAGAATGCGGAACGAAAAAGCGTCCGTTCGCAGCTCGAAATAGATTTTGTTGCCGGCAACGGAAGTGATAAGCTTTATATTCAGTCGGCACTCAGTGTATCGGACGAAGAAAAACGTATGCAGGAAGTCAATTCCCTGAAGCGTGTCAATGACTCCTTCCGCAAGATAGTTGTCATTAAGGATAATATCATACCATGGTATGATAATGATGGGATATACTATATCGGCATTGAAAAGTTTCTGCTTGGAGAAGGAACAGATGTATGACATTTACGGAGTCAGCATGTATTAAGGGATAGCAATTTTCGTATAAGAGCATAAGGAGAAACGTAATGAGCGCTGAATTAAACGAGCAGGAGAAGAAAGTAATAGAACAATATAAAGGGTTTCCTGAGTGGAATAGGCTGACTTATACTAAGGCACATGAAACCGAATATATAATAACAATGCATTACTTGCATAAGTTCCTGGCTTCAAAAGGAAAGATAGCTGATGTTGGCGCCGGAGGAGGGATATATACGAAGGCCCTGGCAGATGAAGGGTATAATGTTGATGCTGTAGAGCTTACCCCTGAATATGTGAATCATATGAAGGAAGAGTTTGCCAATAATGAGCATATCAGAGTTTTCGAGGGGAATGCAAAAGATTTGCACTTCTTGAATGACAATGAATATGATCTTGTATTGATGATGGGTCCAATCTATAGTATAAAAGATTTTGATGACCGAAAAAAGGCATGTAAAGAGGCATTAAGAATTGCAAAGCCCGGAGCACCTGTATTTATTGCCTTTTGCCTGCAGGATGCACCGTTAATCCACGAGATTTTCATGTCGGAAGATCCTGCAAGTGAAATAACCGAAATAGGCTATGATAGAGAAACTGCTTTGGTAACTGATAATACAGGATCGTCCAGGCTTCTTGATACAATTAGTGAAGTGGATAAAATAATCGATGTGGTATGTAAAGAAAATAATGCTCAGAAAGTATGCAGGTTTGCGCAGGACGGACTGTCGCAGATACTTAGTAAGCAAGTGAATTCCATGTCTGAGAAATCATATTCCGAGTGGATTCAATATCTTATTGCGACTGCAGAGCGAGCAGACCTTATGGGATACTCGGATCATATCGTACAGGTGCTTAAGAAATAATCCACAGAGTGGTTAGAAGATTATTGATATTTTTTGAGGTAAAAGCGCATGGATGGAATTACAATTAGACTTGAAAATGAAAATGACTACCGAGCAGTAGAGGAACTTACGCGTAATGCATTTTGGAATGTATATAAACCGGGTGCGGATGAGCATTATTTCGTGCATATGATGAGAAATCATCCTGATTTCATACCGGAGCTCGCGTTTGTGCTTGAAAAAGACGGCGAGATTGTAGGTAATATTATGTATACGAAGGCATGGCTTGAAGATGAGAGCAGCAATAGAAAAGAAATAGTTTCGTTTGGCCCTTTATGCGTAGCTCCGAAATATCAAAGACAAAGGCTTGGTAAGATTTTAATAGAGCATTCTTTTGAAGTTGCTCGAAAAATGGGATATGATGTGAATATCAACTTTGGAAATCCGGGTAATTATGTAAGCCGCGGTTTCGTTAGCTGTAAAAAGAAAAATGTCAGTTGCTTTAAAAAAGGGAACTTCCCTACAGCGCTTCTTGTATGCGAGCTTATTCCCGGTGCATTGGACGGTCATGAATGGATGTTTATTCCAAGCACAGCAGCAGATTGCTGTGACGATATAGAGGCTGTAGAAGAATTTGATAAGCAGTTCGCACCAAAAGAAAAGAAATGGATGCCAAGCCAGGAAGAGTTTTATATCTATAGGCATTCTTCGGTAGTAAGGTAGATAACTGCACCGCTCAAATCTTTTTATACTCATTTTTCTTTTATGTATAAGCTGTAGACTGTACCGGTTTTATTGCAATTCATTAATCCGTTAAGTATAATCATACTTAACGGTATTTTTTACGAGAAAGGAAGGTATTTTTAATGACCGAGAAAAAGGTTAGAATTCAGGACGACCTCTATGAGGTAGTAAATGGGGAATGGCTTAAGACAGCAGTAATCCCGGATGACAGACCTACAACGGGCGGTTTTGCAACCTTGGTAGAGAATGTTGAGAAGATTATGATGGGGGACTTCAAAGATTTTGCCGAAGGCAAGAAGACTTCTGATATCCCTGAGATGCGTTATGCAATCTCACTTTACAAGAAGATTATGGATGAAAAGAGAAGAAATGAGGAAGGTATTAAGCCTGTGCTTCCGCTTCTTGAAAAGATCAACTCTTTAAAAAGTGTTGATGATTTAAATAATGTGGCAGCAGAGTTTATGATAGAGGGTGTTGCACTTCCTGCTGAGATGGATGTTACAAGTGATATGGAAGATGCAACAAAGCATTCCTTTATAATCCTCGGACCATCGATCATTTTACCTGATACAACTTATTATGCGGACGATAACGAGGCAGGTAAGAAGCTTCTTGGAGTCTATAAGGATATGGCGGAGAAGATTATGAAGTTTTCACCGTTATCCGATGAAGAGCAGAAGTTATACATCGAAGATACACTTAAATTCGATGCTTTAATCGCGAAGAAGGTCAAGAGTCAGCTCGAGTGGTCTGAGTATTATAAGAACAACAACCCTATGAGCGTAGATGAGGTTGCCAAATACGTTGCTCCGTTTGATTTAAAGAAGCTTCTTAATGACTTATATGGTGACAAGGCTCCTACAATAATCGTAGTTTACGATCCTAAGGCTATAAAAGAGATGAACGGTTACTTTAACGCAGAGAACTTCAATCTCTATAAGCATTGGTTATATGTTAAGACACTTATTAAGTCAACAGCTTGTCTTTCTATGGAACTTAAGACTTTAGGTACGACATATAGACGTGCGCTTACAGGTGTCGTAGCCGATCCTGTACTTGAAAAGGAAGCATATCAGATTGCTTCTATGATGTATTCAGAGCCTGTAGGTGTATATTACGGAAGAACTTACTTCGGCGAAGAAGCGAAAAAGGACATTGTAAGCCTTGTTGAGAAGATTATCGAGACGTATAAGCTTAGAATGAAGAAGAACACATTCCTTGCAGAACAGACGAAGGAAAAAGCAATAAAGAAGCTTTCAACGATCGTTATTAAAATGGGCTATCCGGATGAAATCAGAGAAATCTGGTCAAAGCTTGTATTTGATGAGAATGATTCATTCTTCGAGGCAATGAGAAAAATCGGTGCGGTACGTACAAAAGATGAGCTTGATAAGCTTCATAAGCCTGTAGACAGAACCGAGTGGGTGATGCCGGGACATATGGTAAATGCTTGCTACAATCCATCAAGCAATGATATTACCTTCCCTGCAGCAATTTTACAGAAGCCGTTCTACGCGCTTTCACAGTCTGTAAGTGAGAACTTGGGCGGAATTGGTGCGGTTATCGGCCATGAGATTTCACATGCATTTGATAATAACGGCGCTAACTTCGATGAGAACGGTAACTTAAAGAACTGGTGGCTTGAAGAGGACTTTAAGGCATTTAAGGAGCTTACCAAAGGCATGATCGAGCAGTTCGACGGCATCGAATTCCACGGCGGCAAGGTTAGCGGCGAGCTTACGGTAAGTGAGAATATCGCTGATAACGGTGGTATGGGTGTAACACTTGAAATTATGCATACACTCGATAATGCAGACTTCAAGGAATACTTTATGAACTGGGCAAGAGTATGGTGCCAGAAGGCAAAAGAAGAGTACATTCAGCTTCTTCTTGCAAGTGACGTTCATTCTCCTGCAGTTATACGTGCGAACATGGCTCCGCGTAACTTTAATGAGTGGTATGAGGCATTTGATGTTACAGAGAAAGATCAGATGTACGTAGCACCTGATAAGCGTATCAGTATCTGGTAAATATATGAAAGCACATTTTCACCTTCCTGGGTTGTTTGAATTTTACGAATTATATAAAAAGTTCCTGCAATTATTCTATGAGCACCGTGAGTACTTTTATGATAATTGCGATATAGGTTCGATATACGGCGCGCCTGCAGATTGCCTCTGGGGAGGCGGCAGGGTTGGATTTGGAGATGCTGATATTAATGATGTATTGAATCTTATAAAAGAGTACGGGATTTCTGCGAGACTTACTTTCAGTAATTCTTTAATAACAGAAAAGCACTTGGCCGACAAAAAGTGTAACATGTTATGTGAAGCCTTTGAAAAAGTGGCTTCCAATACTAATGTTTTAAACGGAGTAATAGTACATTCCGATTTATTGTTGGATTATCTTAAAAAGCGCTATCCGTATATGTATTTCGTATCTTCAACTACCAAGGTTCTGACTGATTTTAATGATTTGAAAAAAGAATTGGAACGGGAAGAATATAGATACGTTGTGCCGGACTTCAGACTTAATAAGGAATTCAATAAGCTCGAAAGCTTATCGCAGGAACTAAAAGATAAAGTAGAGTTTCTATGTAACGAGTGTTGTTCTTTTAATTGCAATGAAAGAAAAAAGTGTTACGAGAATGTAAGTCGTAAGAGTCTTGGCGAAGAAGCGGAAGATCATATCTGCCATTCTACGGATGCTAAAACCGGTTATCGCTTTTCAAAAGCGATGAAGAACCCGGCCTTTATAGGAACTGACCTTATTTACAGAGGCTATCTGCCAAACGGCTTTTCTAACTTTAAAATAGAGGGCCGTTCCCTTGGCAGTGCGATTGTATTGGAGTTTTTGCTCTATTACATGACAAAACCGGAATATCAGTTAAATGTGCGTGAAGAAATATACTTAGACAGTACGTTGGATTTGTTTTAATGATTATAATGAGGGATTAAATATGAAAGCATATTTTGCGGGAGGCTGTTTCTGGTGTGTGACACCGATTTATAAGATTTACGGCGTCGATAAAGTAGTCTGCGGTTATTCCGGCGGCGATGAAGTAAATCCTACATATGAGGATGTCAAGAAGCAGAAGACAGGTCACAGAGAGACAATCTGCCTTGAATACGATGAGAAGAATGTTACCTATGATAACCTTCTTGATATCTATCTTGCAAATGTAGATCCGTTTGATTCGGAAGGTCAGTTTATTGATAAGGGATTTTCTTACACCCTTGCAATCTATTACACGACCGAAGATGAAAAGAAAAAAGCGGAAGCAAAAATTGCAGCTCTTGAAGAAAAAGAAGGTCGCAAGACTGCAATAGCAATAGAGCCGTTTAAGGCATTCTACGAAGCGGAAGAAGAGCATCAGGATTATTATCTTAAGAATCCTGAGAATTTTGAAAAAGAGCTTATTGAAAGCGGCCGTAAGAAAATTTGATACAAGTAAAGCCCCGGGATACGAAAAATCCCGGGGCTTATTGTATATCGAAAATAGCTATTGAGAGTTAACTCTCCGTCACCTGAGCTTTTTGCATATTGTAATATACGCCCTTTTTCTCCATAAGCTCTGCGTGAGTTCCACGCTCTACAATTTCACCGTCATTAATTACGAGAATCAAATCTGCATTCATTATTGTTGAGAGGCGATGCGCGATTGCAATAATTGTGCGTTTTCCTGCAAGTTCACCGATAGCCTTCTGAATCTGACGTTCGGTTGCAACATCGACTGAAGCGGTCGCTTCATCAAGTACAATAATAGGACTCGTACGTAAGATGGCGCGGGCGATTGCCACACGCTGCTTTTGACCACCCGAAAGTCTTAATCCTCGTTCTCCGACCTGTGTCTCATATTGCTGCGGCATATGGAGAATATCTTCATGGATATGAGCAGCTTTGGCAGCAGCTTCTATTTCTTCTCGTGTCGCATCCGGACGCGCATATCCGATGTTCTCGGCGATGCTTCCGTTAAAGAGGAATGTATCCTGCAATACCGGAGAGATATTATGCCTTAAGCTTTCCAAAGTAACAGTTTTAATATCCTGGCCGTCAATTAATATCTTTCCCTCAATCGGGTCGTAGAATCTTGATATAAGCTGGGTTGCGGTGGTTTTACCTACACCTGTCGGACCGACGAGGGCAACCATCATTCCCGGTTCGCATGAGAATGAGACATGCTTTAATACCGGAACTTCATTCTCGTAATGGAAGGTTACATTATCAAAGCAAAGTGCGCCTTTTACATCCGTTAACGGCTTTGCGTCCTTTGCATTCTGAATTGCGGACGGTGTATCAAGTATCAAGGCCACACGTTCAGCACCGGCTAATGACTGCTGTAAGTTTTCAAGAAGGTTGGCAAGGCCTGATACAGGTGCGTAGAAAAGCGAGAGATATAATACAAATGCTACAATATCCGCAACGCTTATTTCTTTTCTGTATGCGAGGTAACCGCCGAAGAATACAACAAGTACGGTTCCGAGTGAGGATAAAAGTTCTACACACGGATGGAAAATCGCACTTGCGCGAAGAGCACGGAGCATAGCAACAACCTGTTCAAGGCTTTTTCTTCTGACACGTTCACCTTCGTATTCCTCCTGACCGAAAGCCTGAATCTCATGAAGACCCGAAAGGCTGTCCTGCAACTGTGCGTTAAGTTCGCCCATTACCTTCTGCGAAGCCTTGAAAAACGGTCTTACTACTTTAGAGAAAATTACTCCTGATATAAGAATAAGCGGAATCGGGCAGCAGGTGATAAGCGCAAGCTTCCAGTTAATCGTAAGAAGTATAACAAGTACTCCGACAAATGTTATAAGGTTAGTTATAATATCGGGAATCATATGTGCGTATAAAAGCTCGAAATCCCTGGTATCGTTAACCACTCGGCTCATAAGATCGCCGGTCTGCTTGTCATGAAAGAAAGTAAGGTCAAGGCACTGAAGCTTGTCATATAAGCGGCTTCTTAAATCACCGACAAGATACCACGCTGCTCTGTGAGCAAGATAATTGCTTAAGAATCTGAACAATACCCTTAATAAGTAGAGGGCAAGCAAGATATAAGCAAGTCGTATAATTGTCGAAAGAGAGCTTTTATCAACGCCTTCCTGTACTATTCCGGTCATGAAAGATAATACCTTAGGAGCGGTAAGATTAACCAACGTAAGACCGAAAGTCGATAGAATCGCGATTACATACAATCCCTTGTATCTGGCTGCTTCTCGCGTCAGCTTTAAAAGTGTTTTCATTGCAGTCTCCTTTTCAATATGCAGTTTATCTATACATATAGTTTAAGTTATCAAAGAGCAAAATGGAATAGGTTTGTCGGGAATTTTATTGTATGCGGACTGTGGTTGTTCTATAATCAATTCATAGGCTTTACAATATAATATAGGAGGCGTAACTATGCGTAAATTATTGATTAAGAACGGATTGGTCTATAATGCGGTTGAGAGAGAACCTAAAAAGGTTGATATTTTGTCGGTGGACGGCAAAATTACAAAGATTGAAGCGTCAATAAGCGATACGGATGCAACTGTTATTGATGCTGAGGGTAAGAGAGTTTATCCGGGATTTATAGATGCACATACACATCTCGGACTTGATACTTCCAATGCTGCATTTGACGTGGATTATAATGAAATGAACGGTCCGGTAACACCGCAGGTAAGAGCTATTGACGGATATAATCCGATGGATAAGTCGATTGAACTTGCGAGAAAAGGTGGAGTTACAACTATTTGTACAGGCCCGGGCTCTGCTAACGTTCTTGGCGGAACTTTTATGGCGGTTAAGACATACGGAAAGCGCGTAGATGACGTCGTAATTAAAAAAGAAGTGGCAATGAAGGCAGCATTTGGAGAGAATCCTAAGCGTTGCTATAAGGATAAGGCAATTTCATCAAGAATGACGACGGCCTCAATTCTTCGTACCAATCTTAGCAAGGCTAAGGAATATCTTAGAAAGCTTGAGGCTGCAGGTGATGATAATGAGAAGCGTCCGGGATTTGATGCTGTTATGGAGGCTTTAATTCCTGTAGTTAAGGGAGAGATGCCTATAAAAGCGCATGCACATAGGGCTGATGATATATTTACAGCTATAAGAATCGCAAAAGAATTCGGAGTTAAGCTTACATTGGAGCATGTAACGGACGGAGCTTTAATAGCTGATGAATTGGCTTCAGAGCATTACCCATGTGCGGTAGGTCCTTCACTCGGTCATCCGTCGAAGTTAGAGCTTAATAATAAGAGCTTTGAGACTCCGGGAATTCTTGCAAAGGCAGGATGCGATGTATCAATTATTACCGATGCGGGCGTAATACCGCAGGAATATCTGGCGCTTTGTGCGGGACTTGCTGTTAAGGCAGGAATGGATTCTTTCGAAGCGTTAAAGGCCATTACCATTAACCCTGCAAAGCATATCGGAATAGAAGACAGAGTGGGATCGATTGAAGTGGGAAAGGATGCGGATTTTGTCATTTCCGAAGGAGATCCTATGTTATCCGAGACAAGAATTCTTAATGTTATTATAGACGGCGAGGAGAGATAATGATAAATATTACGGAATACGGAGACAGGGATGCTAAGAAGGTTCTTATTTATCTGACGACTGAAGATGATGAGGAATCTGTTAATAACGTACTTGAATTGATCGGTAAAGATGCGAACGAATCTTTTTGCCTCGCGGCATATATGATTCACGACTGGAATAAAGAGCTTTCACCGTGGCCTGCCCCTGCTGTATTCGGTAAAGAAGACTTTGGAGACGGAGCCGCTGATACCCTTAAGAAAATTCTTAATTACTGTACCGATACAACCAAGACTTATTATATCGGCGGTTATTCGCTCGCGGGTCTTTTCGCACTCTGGGCAGCGTATAATTCCGTAATATTTAAAGGTGTGGCAGCAGTTTCTCCGTCCATGTGGTTTCCGAACTTTGATACTTACATGGAAGAGCATGAGATTAAGACAGGTAATGTCTACTTAAGTCTCGGTGACAGGGAGGAGAAGACTAAAAATCCTATAATGGCAACAGTCGGAAACAAGATAAAAAAAGCGCACACGCTTTTAGAATCAAAGGGCGTTAATTGTACTTTCAAATTAAATGAAGGCAATCATTTTAAAGACGTTGATATAAGAACAGCAAAGGGCTATATATGGCTTATTAATCATCAGCAGTAAAGGAGAAGACACATGAATATAGGTTTAATAGGTGCGGGACATCTTGGAAAGGCATTTTTGTCGGGACTTTCAAGAAACGGTGTTAGAGCAAATACCATAACGGTTAATGCAAGAACGGAAGATACGATGAACAGTATAAAAGCTCAGTATCCGGACATTAACGTGACATCGGATAAGAAAGAGCTTATTGCCGAGTCGGATATGGTAGTTATAGCTGTTAAGCCGCAGAATGCACGTGAGGTAATTACCGGGATTAATGCATATGATTGGTCGGATAAAATTATCGTAAGCTTTATGGCGGGAATTACACTTGCTGATTTGAGAGAGCTTTTCAATGATAAGGATAATAGCCTTAACATTATAAGAGTTATGCCGAGTATCGGAATCGCGACATGCAAGGGTGTAATGGGCTTTTGTTATGAAGGGAATGTACCGCGTGTTGATGAGGTAAAAGCCATATTCGAAAAACTCGGATATGTAATTACACTTTCCGAAGACAGATTCGATAATGTAATGGTCAGCGCGGCAAGCGGACTTGCTTTTGTAACCTATCTTATGAAAGAGTATCGTGATGCCTGCGACTTATTGCTTAATGATACTGAGGCAAGCGAAACGATTACAAGGATGATTTTCGAGAACGCTCTTGAAATAGTGGAAAGCGGCGCTGAATCCATGGAAAGCCTTATAGATAAGATATGTACCAAAGGAGGCGTCACGGAAGCCGGAATCGAAGCACTTGAAAAGGGAGACATTAAGGACAAAGTCAGCGCATGCTTTGATGCCGCGTTAAAGCGTACGAACGAGTTATTAAATAACTAGAATAAGAGAGGTGGCTTGAATGCATAATTATAAGGATTTTGAAGTTAACATCATATCGGAAGAACGAATCGAAACGGAGCATCTTATTCTTAGAAAAGCTCGGCCGGAAGATACCAAAGCCATATGGAAGAATGTCTGGTCTGATGAAGAAGTGGCAAAATATATGCTTTGGATACCGACTAAGACTGAGGAAGAAGCAAATGACAGAATGGAGCGGACAATCTTCTATCAGGGAAAGATACCGGCCTTTTTTACATGCCTTAAAGATACCGACGAGCCTATAGGATTTGCGGGGATTAAGGAAGTCGAAGAAGGAGTTTACGAGGATTGCGGTGCCTGCTTTATGAGGACCTGCCAGCGAAAGGGCTATGGAAAAGAAATGATAGCCGCACTAACGACTCTAGCCTTTGAAAAGTTCCATGCAAAGGCTGTAAGGTTCGGCTGCTTTGAAGAGAATATACCATCTAAGAGCCTTATAGAAAGCATGGGGTTTACGTTCCTTAATAAAGTTCCGGAAGTAAGAGAAAAAGACGGATATGAGTATATCGCTTTAAATTACATAATGTATAATCCGGATCATGACAAAAACAACTTAACGTAGATAACATGTATGAAAAGTAGTATAATATTACTGATTAATGAACGCGTTCAATCTGCGTTCGATAGTAGGAGGAAGATTTATGAGAGAGAGCAAGAGGAACCGAGAGGCAATTGAGCTTGCCAAGCTTAAAATCTTACAGGCAGCAAAAAAGCCTGCATGTTATCTCGGAATCGTTATGGTTGTGCTGACAATCGTCTACATCGTAGATGAGATCACATCCAGCATGAACTCGGCAATGCAGCCGTACATTTTATTCGATCTTTTTAACATCACATCAAGAGATGTCAATTCAGAGCTTTATAAGCATGCAATTAATGTAATAGCACCGCTTTCGATGCTGTCGACATTCCTGCTTATAATTACCCCGTTTTACAAGGCACTTGCTGACAGATTCGGCCGAAGAATATTCCTTATGATTAACACTATGGGAATGGGCATCGGAATGCTTGTTGTAATGACTTCAACAACAGTTGTACAGTACATAATCGGTGTATTTGTAATGTCATTCTTCACCCCTAACGATATGCAGGTACTTTATATTATGGAAGTCGCCCCGAAGGAAAAGCGCGCGACCTACAGCTTTATCGCTAAGGGAATCGCACTTATGAGTGCATCGCTTATCGGTGTATTTTCTAAGCTTTTCCTAAGAGAAGAGCTTGTTCAAAGCTGGAAGAATGTATATTTCATTCCGGTAGTACTTGCGCTTGTTATCGGATTTGCCTGCATCTTCTTTGTTAAGGAGACACCTGTATTCCTGGATCAGAGAATCGCATATCTCTCACTCACGGAAGAAGAGAGAAAAGCCAAGAAAGAAGAAGAGAAGAGAAACAATACTTCCGAGAACGGCGGCGTTATCAATGCGCTCAAGTTCATCTTCTCCAATAAGCAGTTAAGATGGATATTGATTGCAGGATTTATCTTCTTTGCAACAACAGTATATACATCATATTATGCAACGGTGCTTGAGGGCGCAATGTCAACCGCAAGTGTTGCAACCGCAATAATGATATTCCCGTTTTTTAACGGTTTTATGACAATCATATCCGGAATTATTTCGGACAGACTCGGAAGAAAGAAAGTATGTATCTTACTTGGCTCGATAACACTTATCGCATTACTTGTATTCATCGTTGCCTGCCGTGAGGCCTGGGGTCCGGTTGCTGCCGGAATCGCATATGGTATTTCAATCGGCGGTCTTTGGTCAATGTCAGATACAATAATACTTACAATGCCTGCGGAATCAACTCCGTCAGGAATGAGAGCATCCGTTATGGGAACTATCTCCGTACTTATAGGTTCCGGAATGTTCGTAGGACAGGCATTATTCATTCTTTTACAGAATATAATCTCTATGGATATGGTATTCCTTCTTATAAGTGTACCGTTTATGGTAATATCACTCCTTATCATTATGGGCAAAGTCAAGGAAACCAAGGATGTAGATTTAGAGAATATTACTGCGGACACATATAAGTAAGGATAGAAATGCTGCACGATAAAGATATACGCGAGCCGTTATTCAACTATCTCGAAGATGTCTTCGGGAAAACCAGAATAATGGAAGAGAAGATGATGGGAAGGTCCCGGGCGGACGTGCTTATGGTAATTGAAGATGCCATAGTGGGCATCGAAATTAAGTCGGATGCAGACACATATACAAGGCTTTCTTCCCAGGTTAAGGATTACGATAAATATTTTGATTATAATATAATCGTTGCCGGAACAGCTCACGGAAGCCATGTTAAGGAACATGTACCTGAGTACTGGGGAATAATAACGGTAGAAGAAGTTGATGGTAAGCCTGATTTCTACATGCTAAGAAAGCCTGAGATTAATCCTAACGTTGAGATTGCCAACAAGATAAGAATACTTTGGCGCCCTGAGCTTGCAATGCTCCAGGAGAAGTACGAAATGCCCAAGTACGCATATCTTAGTAAAAGCGCCGTCACCGCAAAGATACTTAAATTTAAGGAAGACGACATCGCGACACTCAATCATGACATAAGTGAGCTTTTATTCGAAAGGGATTACGAGAAGATGCTTGCGGATATCGCAGAGTACAGAAAGGCTGCAACACCACGTCGCAGAGGACAGAAGCGTAGCACAAGAATAAAAAGAATAAGAAAGAAATTATAGAAAAGGGGCGGTTCATCAACCGCCCTTTTGTTATGCCTTATTATTCTATTGCAAAGAACAATGCGTCAAGCATGCTGCTTATCGTCATCTGAGATAAACCCTCGCCGATATTATAAGCATAATATGTTCCATTTAATTCAAAAGTATAAACCGTAACACCTTCTGCTTCAACGTATCCGCATTCAAGATCTACAAGTCCCGAACCGGATTCTACCGAGACGGTGTAAGGATCTTTAATCTCGGAATCCTTATAACCGGAAAGACCCTTTACGGAATCGGCATCCTTTGTCATTCTTAAGACGCATAAGGTGTCGCCGCCGTTAACATTGGTTACTACGAAAGAAATCTCACCGATTTTTCCGTTAAGGATTGAAAGCGTTGCATCTTCGGAAAGAATTGTCGAATCGATCTTTATGCCAAGTTCGTCTTCAAATTCGGATGAATCGCTGATTTCAACGATTGCCATATCTTCTTCGCTTATAATATCATTATTGGAATCATCAGGTCCCGCTGACTTTATGATTTCATCTTTTTTGCCGCAGCCTGTAAGCATAAGAAGTACTGCTGCAAGGATTAAGTATTTTTTCATATTGTTGCCTCCCTTGTATAACATCTGATATTTTACCACAAAACTCAATATAAGTCATCAAAACTCGACGTATTATGGTATAATTAACGCATATGTTAGCGTTAATTATATCCTGCTAACACAGGACGCAACCCTTTGGGTTGCGCCAGGCTCCGTACTTAGAATGCTTTATGCATTCTAAGTACTATGTTATAATTAACACATATGACGCCGCAGGGCAAAAACGAAATAGAGGAAGTTTAAAATGTCAAAGCAACAAATCTCACAATTCGATAAAATGACCAAGACGCCGGTTATCAAGCTTATAATAATGCTTTCGATACCGACTATCATATCAATGTTAATCTCTAACATATATAATCTTGTAGATACCAAATTCGTAGGTAAATTAGGTACATCGGCATCCGGTGCGGTAGGAATCGTATTCGGATATATGGCGATCTTACAGGCAATAGGATTCTTATTCGGACAGGGTTCGGGTTCTATTATGTCAAGACAACTCGGTAAGCGGGACGTAGACAAAGCAAGTCGTACTGCATCTACGGGTTTTGCTTTTTCTTTTGCGTGCTCTCTTATAATAGGTTTATTAAGCCTTCTTGTTATTGATGATTTAATAATCTTCTTAGGCAGTACGCCGACTATAGCGCCGTACGCCAAGACATATATATTATTTATTATCGCTGCTGCACCTTTCGTATCGTCATCATTTACACTTAATAACATCTTAAGATATGAGGGCAAAGCTGTATTCGGAATGGCGGGTATGATGACAGGCGCACTTCTTAATATCGGGGGAGATTACCTTTTTATGTTTAAGTTAAATATGGGAATCGCGGGCGCAGGTCTTTCCACCGCGATATCTCAGGTTGTAAGCTTTATTATATTGCTGGCTGCTTTCTTAACCCATAAGACGCAGTGTACATTATCATTAAAGCTTGTATATCTTGATTACAGACAAATCTTTAATATTATGGCGACAGGCTTCCCGAGCCTTCTTCGTCAGGCACTTAACAGTATCAGTACGATAATCCTTAATACCGAAGCAAGAGCATACGGTGACAGTGCGGTTGCGGCAATGAGTATTGTATCCCGTGTGGGATTCTTTGTATTTGCTGTGGCAATCGGTATCGGACAGGGCTTCCAGCCTGTATCCGCATTTAATTACGGTGCAGGTAAGCATGATCGCGTGAGAAAAGCATTCTTTACTACTGTAGTTTTGTCTGAACTTACAATGCTTGTATTCAGTATATTTGTATTCTTTAACGCGGGCGATATCGTCTGGCGTTTCCGTGAGGATATGGAGGTTGTCAAGGTCGGAACAAGAGCACTTCAGCTTTATGTCTTGGCGCAGGTTACATTGCCACCTTCAATGTCTTGTGAGATGCTTTACCAGAGTACGGGAAGACGACTCGGTGCAACCATACTTTCCGCGATGCGAAGCGGAATCTTCTTCATACCGGCGCTTCTTATATTGTCAAGAATAAGAGGTTTGGCGGGAATCCAGGAGGCACAGCCATTGGCCTTCTTACTGTCCTTCCCGGTATCGATTATTTTCATAATAGTTTATTTTAAGAAATACGGTGAAAAAGCGCAGAAAGCAAGGCAAGAGCGCGCTTTAAGATAGATTATACGAAAAGGGTAACATATTGAATAACGTCGTAATGGGAATCCTTGCGCATGTCGATGCGGGTAAGACGACTCTTTCCGAGTGCCTTTTATACCACGCGAATGTCATTAAGACGATGGGTCGTGTAGATAAGAAGGATGCTTACCTTGATACGGATGAAGCGGAGAAAATGCGCGGAATTACAATTTATGCGAAGCAGGCGGAGCTTAACCTTGAGGGTAGAGCTTTTACACTGCTTGATACACCGGGACATGTCGACTTTTCTCCTGAGACGGAGAGAGTATTACAGGTCCTGGATATTTGTGTGCTTGTAATTTCCGGAGCATCGGGAGTGCAGTCCCATACGAAGACCTTGTGGAGACTTCTTCGCACATATAATGTCCCGACTATAATCTTTGTTAATAAGATGGATCAGGACGGAACCGATAAGACTAAGCTTCTTCACGAGATCAAGAAAGAATTAAGCGTAGATGCGGATGTCTTTTTTGACGGAGATAAGATTTCGAATGAATTTGTTGAGATGGCAGCAGCAACGGATGAAGCGTTACTGTCTGAATATCTCGAGGTGGGGAACCTTGATAACACTAAGATCACGGAGCTTTTTAATAAAAGTGCGGTATTCCCTGTATTCTTCGGAAGCGCATTAAAGGATATCGATGTAGATAAGCTTATCTACGGAATTACAATGCTTTCACCGGATAATAAATACGGCGATACTTTTGGTGCAAGAGTTTTTAAGATTACAAGAGATGAAGCGGGTAATCGCTTAACGCATATCAAGGTTACAGGCGGAAGCCTTAAGTTAAAGGATGTGATTCAGGGTAAGACTCGCGAGGGCGAAGATTACTCCGCAAAGATTAACAGAATCTATATCTGCTCAGGCATAGGTAAAAGAGAGGTTACGGAAGTTCATGCGGGAGATGTCTGTACGCTTTTCGGTATAGAAGAGACTTTTATCGGCGCGGGACTTGGCTTTGAAGAGAATGAATACGAGGAATTATTAGTTCCTGTTATCGACTATGCAGTAAAATACGAAAGCAGGACAGATAAGACCAAGGTCTACTCATATCTTAAGACACTTGAAGAAGAGGAGCCTGCGTTACACGTTAATTTCGACGAAGAGACGGGTGAGATAACGGTATCTCTTATGGGTGAGGTACAGATCGAAATATTAAAGGAGACGGTTAAAAAGCGCTTCTTGATTAACATCGATTTTTCCGCAGGCAAGATTCTCTATAAAGAGACAATTAATAATAAGGTTGAAGGTGTTGGACACTTTGAACCGCTTCGGCACTATGCGGAAGTGCATCTTCTGATGGAACCGCTTCCTCGCGGTGAGGGTCTTATATTTGATACTGTTGCGAACGAAGATGAGCTTGCAAGAAACTGGCAGAGACTTATACTTACGCATCTTGAGGAACGTGTCCATAAAGGTGTTCTTACCGGTTCTCCCATAACGGATATGAAGATAACGCTTTGCTCCGGTAAGGCTCATCTTAAGCATACCGAAGGAGGAGACTTCAGACAGGCAACGTATAGAGCGGTCAGAATGGGCCTTATGTGCGCGGAATCCGTATTGCTCGAGCCTTACTATAGATTCACGGTGGAAGTACCGTCAGACTCTGTAGGACGGGTTATGACAATACTTGATGAGAGACATGCGACGTTCACAAGTCCCGAGGTACAAGGCGATTATTCGGTTATCGAAGGAACAGGCCCTGTAAGCACTTTAAACGGGCTTCAGATTGAGATTAATAAGTTTACGGGTGGACTTGGTCATTTTAATGCGGTGGTTTCGGGATACGACAAGTGTCATAACCCTGAGGAAGTAATAGAGAACCGCGCGTATAATCCGGACAGCGATCTTAAGAATCCGTCCGCATCAGTATTCTGTATGCATGGCGCGGGAGCAACGATTCCTTGGAATGAAGTCAGGGATTATATGCATATACCGTTCATGTCGGAATATGTAAATGAAGCCGTATTTGAACTTAAGCCGCTTTCGGAAAGCGTTAAGCAGGAATTATCCCCTGATGAAGAAGAAAAGCAATTAAAGCAGATTTTTGAGAGCACATACGGTACCATTAAGAGTAAGTTCGACGTGGATTATATAGATAACGATAATGTGACTTATGCATGGAACGGACGCGCCAAGGCAAGACCCGAAAAAGGTCCCGTACGTCGTGAGCGTCCCGAAGACTATGATTATGAAAAAGAAGCAAAGCATAAGCATGGCAGTAATAACACCAAGAAGGATAAATACCTTCTTGTGGACGGATATAATGTAATATTCGCCTGGCCGCTTCTTAATGATATGGCGCGTACCAACATGGACGGAGCCAGAACTTTATTGCAGGACATTTTATGCGATTATCAGGGCTTTACAGGTATTAATGTAATAATTGTATATGATGCGTATAAAGTATTGTCACATAAGGCGGAGATTACCGAGTATCGTAATATCCACGTTGTCTTTACGGCAACCGCACAAACTGCGGATGCTTATATAGAGCGCTGTGCGTACGAGATGAGCACAGAACATGATGTAACGTGCGCAACGAGTGACGGATTGGAGCAGGTAATTATAGTAGGTGCAGGATGTAAGCTTATCTCTTCAAGAGAACTCGAAAAGGAAGTTACGCGTGTAAAAGAAGAGGGAGTCAATGAATATAATAAAAAAGTAAGCGGTTCCGTAAAAGAAAGGTTGAAAATGCCGGAGAGTTTGTTATAATAGATATCAATTTACCAACAGAGGTGAGAATTATGGGAAAGATTATATTAACGGGTGACCGCCCGACAGGACGCTTACATATCGGACATTATGTAGGATCCTTAAGAGAGAGAGTCGCATTACAGAACAGCGGCAAGTTTGATGAGATTTTTATAATGATAGCGGATGCGCAGGCATTGACGGATAACGCTGATAATCCCGAGAAGATAAGGGAGAATATAATCGAGGTAGCTCTTGATTACTTATCTGCGGGACTTGATCCTGATAAATGCCACATTTTTATACAGTCACAGGTATCCGAGCTTACAGAGCTTTCATTCTATTATATGAATCTTGTAACCGTTGCAAGATTGCAGCGTAATCCTACCGTTAAGGCAGAGATTGCGCAGAAGAATTTTGAATTAAGTCTTCCTGTAGGATTTTTTACATATCCTATAAGCCAGGCTGCGGATATTACGCTTTTTAAGGCCGATACTGTTCCTGTAGGAGAAGACCAGCTTCCGATGATCGAGCAGACAAGAGAGATTGTAAGAAGCTTCGGCAATATCTACGGAGAGGGAATCTTGGTTGAGCCTGAAGCTTTAATTCCTAAGAATAAGGCATGTCACCGCTTACCGGGAACTGACGGCAAGGCTAAGATGAGTAAGTCGATCGGTAACTGCATCTACCTGTCCGATTCTTCTGAAGAAGTTAAGACCAAAGTTATGAGCATGTACACAGACCCGGATCATATCAAGGTTGAGGACCCCGGCAAGATTGAGGGCAACACGGTGTTTACTTATCTTGATGCGTTCGTTAAGGAAGATTCGTTCGAGAAGTACTTACCTGAATATAATAATCTTGATGAACTTAAGGATCATTATAGAAGAGGAGGCCTTGGCGACGTTAAGGTTAAGAAGTTCCTTATAAAAGTTCTTGAAGAGGAGCTTACACCGATTCGTGCAAGAAGAGCCGAGTACGAGAAGGATATCCGTAAGGTATATAAGATTCTTGAAGACGGAACCGCACGTGCAAGAGAAGTCGGCATGAAGACTATCGCAGAAGTAAAGCATGCGATGAGAATTGATTATTTCGAAGATACAGAATTAATCGAATCTCAGGTACAGAAGTTTAAAGCTAAACATGAATGATCAATAAGATAAGAAGATGCAGTGCATATCGCACTGCATTTTCTATATATTCTTATTCATATATGATTCAAAATCTTCAAGTCTCATCGGCATTGAGAAGTAGAAGCCCTGCGCCACGGTACAGCCGATACTCTTTAGAAATTCGGTCTGCTCTCTGGTTTCAACTTCCTCCGCAACAAGATTAAACATAAGGTCACCTGCAAGTTCCGCCATGCGGCTTATTATCTTATCAGCTCTGTTATTGATATCGGATTTATAGATGTATTTCACATCAATCTTTAAGTTATCTATCTCTGCGACTTTAAGCATATTGATGGTTGAGTAATCGCATCCGAAATCATCCATCGTGATCTTAAAGCCTTCTTTACGTAAGTTGTTAACCGCGGCAAAGACATACTTGTTATCATTATTATAGATGCCTTCCGAAATCTCGAATTCGATATACGTATGTTCAATATTGTATTTCTCGCATATCTTAAGTACGTCTTCGACAAAAAGCGGTACATAGAAGTCATACGATGACAGATTAATCGAAATAGGTACAATCTTAAGCCCTTTATCAAGATAGCCCCGGAGCAATTTGCATACTTTTTCCAGAATATATAGATCAAGCCTCGTTATATATCCGTTTTCCTCTAAAATAGGAATGAATAACGACGGAGAGATTGAGCCTTCTCCCGGAATGGTCCAGCGAATCAGTGCTTCTCCGCCCATGATTTTCTCATTCTCAAGATTGATCTTAGGCTGAATGTTGAAAGAGAATCCGTCTTCGGTAAAAGCTCTTTCCACATTGTTAAGAATGACACGGCGTTGCTTAAGCTGAATCTCACGGTCGTTTCCGTATACTGCAAGGTGCGGATCGCCTTGCTTCTCACAAAGTGAGCATACAAGCCCGATTAATTTCTCGTACATAAGGTCTGCCGGACAAGTATGGTCGTCGATGTTATATACCGCTACATATGTATCAATCTTGGTATCAAGCGGAAATTCATCGATCTTCTCAAGAAACTCCGGTCCGAAAAGCTCCATTGCGTCGCATTTTGTCGGCAAGAGCGTAACAATAGTGGATGTTGAGAATTTCGTCGCGAGACCGAAAAGCTCAGGCAGACTATCTTTTATAAGCCCTGCAATGTAGTTGACTATTTCTGCCCATTTGTCGAAACCGTAGAGATCGATAATAAGGTCGCAGTTTCGGACTTTTATAGCAACAAGCGAATAGCTTACAGGCTCTGATAAGCTTAAAAGAGTCTGCATTTGCTCTGTGAAGAAGCTTAAAGTCGATAATCCGGTATCGCTGTCAACTTCAGCTTTCGCCTTATATTCGTTTGCCATCTTTTCAGCGCTTTTATACATTGCTTTGTTTCTGATTTCAAGGAAGAGCAAAAGAGCCATAAAGGAAAGTAATGTAACAAAAGCTATAATCTGAGATGAATAGGTATGAAGTATATCAAAAAACGTACGCGAGTAGTGCGTATTGTTAAGGACTAAAGCTATATCTTCTTCTATTGTTGTACGTTTTAAGTGGGTAATTGTCTTATTAAGTATTGAAAGAAGAATGGCGTCCGTGGTCTTGGATGCAATGAATACATACTGCTCGTCGTATTCAAAGGCAGAATCCATAAATAAACTGCTATACTTAGGAGAGGAAGTATAGTAGTTGAGTACATACTCATTGGCTATTGTAAAATCGGCTTCACCGTGGAACACGGCATCCAAAGCTTCCGTTATGTGTTCGCAGTAGTTGATCCGCAAGTTAGGATAATGTGATGCGAGGTAATGATACACATTATAGTGTGAACGCGGGATTATTGCCGTAGCATCCGAATAATTGATCGGCTGATTATCGGTTGTAACCAGTATATTGTTGATGAAGCATATCGGAAGAGTGTAGTTTATCTTGTCGTCGATTATATCCTCCGAAGAAAGTCCGACACCGAATATAAGCGGGGTGTCTATCGACAGACTTTCTGCCGGGGAATTGTTAATGTCAATTGTGACAGGATTAAAGTATATGCCGCTTATGTCTGATATTCGTTTGAGAAGATGTGGAAATAATCCTTGGAAACTGCCATCCGAATCGAGATATCCAAGCGGTATCGCCGTTGTATAAACGCCGACGTTAAACCCTGTGTGGGTTTTGGCATATTCCGCTTCCTCACGTGTATATAGCGGAGCGGAAGATATCTGCCTGGAATCATAGTATTTATTGTACAGCGAGCTTATAAAGTCAGGAGTTCGTCTGATTATTGAATCATAAGCCTTGTTAAAAGCGCTCATAACATCTGCGCGCTTTGGGGAGGTAATCGCATGGTAATGACCTGTGCCTATATTGGACACAAGCTTACAGTCTGAGAATAATGTAAGGTCCGGAACAACAGCACCGTCAATTTCGCCGTTTTTCAAAGCCGTGTGAAGGCTGTAATAGTTAGGGTAGTATTTAGAGGTGAAAGATATGTTTTCATTTTCCGCAAAAGAGATAAAACGATCCTCAATGGTGGAGGCTGATTCAAAACCGATGATAAGTCCGTCGAAGTGCTCATAGTCGTTGTACCAGACGTTATTATTATCGCTGTTAACATAGAGAAGGGAACTTACGGGCATAACAGATTCATCGGAAACAAGATATTCGTCACGAAACGGATCTTCATCGGATATTCCGATGAAAAGGGAAACAGTACCGTTCTCAAGACCTTTTAAGGCATCAGCCTTGGAACACGGAAGGAGTTTGTAATGCCACTTGGAATAGATGGAGATTTCGTCAAGGAATTCAACACCATAGCCTGAGAAGATACCGTTTTCATAATTGATGAAATTGGTATCTTCGATATAGGCAATGATAATTGTGTTGTCGGCATACGAGGAGACGCCGGCACATAATGCCCCCGTGAAAGATAGAATCATGGTTAAAGCAAGTAAAAGTGCAATAATTCGTCTTCTCATATGACACCGCTTTCTAATGCAGGTTATGCATTAACATTCTCAAGAGCTTTGGTTAACTGATCCGCACAGCTTGTGTAGTTATCACCGCATGTGTTGCCGCGAAGAATCTCGATAACCTTGGAAACTTCCTGACCTTCAACAAGCTTGCTTATGGCTTTTAAATTGCCGTTGCAGCCGCCGAGAAAGGTAACGTTGTGAACGATTCCGTTCTCAACATCAAAGTCAATCTGTCTTGAGCATACGTCCTGTGTCTTGTAAGTATAGTGCTCCATGACATCCTCCTTATAATTCGTATTACGATGTAAACGTATACGTAGATTATATCAAAGCATTTAATAAGTAGTAAAGCGAAAGTTTCTTGAAATTTTATTGTTTATTGCCATTAACTTATGTTAATATAGAGAATGTAGGATTATAGGTCAGAGTATACCTTTATGCGAATTTGGCCTTTGATAGTGCATATATGAAAGATTATAGAGATAATAAATATAGATAGGAGTAAGTTTAAAGTGAGTTTGATTGATAAGATGTTCGGAACCCATTCCGAACGTGAAATTAAGAGAATAATGCCTCTTGTAGACGCAATCGAAGCATTACGTCCCGAGATGATGGCATTATCCGATGAGGAACTTAAGGCTAAGACGCCTGAGTTTAAAGAGAGACTTAAAAACGGCGAGACTCTCGATGATATTTTGGTACCTGCTTTTGCTGCAGTTCGTGAAGCAGCAAGACGTGTGCTCGGAAAGGAGCCTTTCAGAGTACAGCTTATCGGTGGTATCGTTCTTCATCAGGGACGACTTGCCGAGATGAAGACAGGTGAAGGTAAAACTTTGGTTGCAACGCTTCCGTCATATCTTAATGCTTTGACGGGTGAAGGCGTACATGTAGTAACCGTTAACGATTATCTCGTTACCGTCGGCGCCGATGAAATGGGTCAGATTCATGAATTCATGGGTCTTACAGTCGGTAAGATTCTTAATTCAATGACCAATGATGAGAGAAGAGAAGCATATAACTGTGATATTACATATGTAACCAATAACGAATTGGGATTTGATTACTTAAGAGACAACATGGTAATCTACGGTAAGGACCTTGTACAGCGTAAGCTTCATTTCGCAATTATCGATGAGGTCGACTCCGTTCTTATCGATGAAGCGAGAACCCCGCTGATTATTTCAGGTCAGAGCGGCAAGTCTACCAAGTTATATGACGCATGCGACATATTGGCACGCCAGATGAAGCGTGGTGAGGACCTTGCGGATTATACCAAGCTTGATGCCCTGATGGGTGTAGTACAGAACGAGACCGGCGACTATATCGTTAACGAGAAGGATAAGCAGATTAACCTTACATCGGAAGGTGTTAAGAAAGTCGAGCAGTTCTTTAAGATCGACAACCTTGCTGATATCGAGAATACAGAGATTCAGCATAACATAATCCTTGCACTTCGTGCACATAACCTTATGTTCAGAGATCAGGATTATGTGGTTAAGGATAATGAGGTATTGATCGTTGATGAATTCACCGGACGTATTATGCCGGGCAGAAGATATTCCGACGGACTTCATCAGGCAATTGAAGCCAAAGAGCACGTTAAGATTAAGAGAGAGAGCAAGACTCTTGCTACAATTACATTCCAGAACTTTTTCAATAAGTATGAGAAAAAGGCTGGTATGACCGGTACCGCTCTTACCGAAGAGAAAGAGTTCAGAGAGATCTACGGAATGGACGTTATCGAGATTCCGACCAATGAGCCGATGATAAGAATCGACCATGACGATCTTGTATATAAGACTCATAAAGAGAAATTGCATGAGATAGTTGAGGAGATCATTCGTTCTCATGAGAAGGGACAGCCGGTCCTTGTCGGTACAATTACGATTGAAGCATCAGAAGAGTTAAGCTCACTGTTGAAAAAGCGCGGAATTCAGCATAACGTCTTAAATGCCAAGTTCCACGAGCTTGAAGCACAGATAGTAGCGGATGCCGGTATTCACGGTGCGGTAACTATCGCGACCAACATGGCAGGCCGTGGTACCGATATTAAGCTTGACGATGAAGCAAGAGCAGCAGGCGGTCTTAAGATTATCGGTACAGAGAGACACGAGTCCCGTCGTATCGATAATCAGTTAAGAGGACGTTCGGGACGTCAGGGTGACCCCGGTGAATCCATATTCTATATATCGCTTGAAGATGACCTTATGAGATTGTTCGGTTCCGAGAGAACCATGGCGATGTTCAATGCAATCGGCGTTCCGGAGAATACTCCTATTACACACGGAATGCTTTCATCCGCAATCCTTAAGGCCCAGCAGAAGATAGAGAACAATAACTTCGGTATAAGAAAGAATCTTCTCGAGTACGACCAGGTTATGAACGATCAGCGTGAAATTATCTACGGCGAGAGAAGACGAGTCCTTGACGGCGAATCAATGCGTGATTCCATCATCCAGATGATCAAGGATGTATGCGCTGCCAAGATCGGTATGGTCGTAAGACAGGATGCCAACTATGAGAGCTGGGATTTAAACGAACTTAATGAGCTTTTACTTAATATATTCCCGATTCAGCCTATAACAATTAATGATGTTAAGGGCAAGAAAGCCGATGAATTCATAGAAGAGATGCAGGAGCGTCTCGTTAAGTTATACGAGGAGAAGGAGAAAGAATTCCCGAACGAAGAGGAAATCCGTGAGGTCGAGCGTGTATTCTTACTTAAGGTAATTGACGTTAAGTGGATGGATCATATCGACAATATGGAGCTTTTACGTCAGGGTATCTCCATGCAGGCATACGGACAGAAGGACCCGCTTGTTGAGTACAGAAATACCGGATTCGATATGTTCGATGAGATGACTGCAGCAATTCAGGAAGAGATTGTTAAGCTTCTTCTTCATATCAAGGTTGAGCAGAAGGTTGAACGTGAGCAGGTAGCTAAGGTTACCGGCACCAATAAGGATGATTCAGCGGTACGCGCACCGAAAAAGCGCGAGGCTGCGAAAATCTATCCTAACGATCCTTGTCCTTGCGGAAGCGGCAAGAAGTATAAGCAGTGCTGCGGAAGAATGGCTTAAGGTTCAATATGTGATTCCTACGGAGGTGCATATACATGGCAGACGAGATGAAAATGACCGTTTCGGAGATTTTTAGAACCGGAGACGGTGACAAATATGTCTTTGTCAAGTTCGAGGACGAGAAGCGATTTGCGGAAGGCAAGGTTCCTGATTGCAAGATTACGAAGCAGGAGGGCTTTACCGATGCCGAGATTATTCTCCTTGAACAGTATATGAAGAATGAGCAGACAACCATCTTTGATGAAGCAAGGAAAGTTAATGCCATGAGGGCGTTTTTAAAGGGATAATTATATGAAGATAGCGTTATGCCAGACTGATATAGTATTCGAGAATAAAGAACATAATTTGAAAAAGGCAGAAAAGTTCATCGGAGAAGCCGCCGATAACGGTGCTGTGTTAGCGCTTTTTCCGGAGATGAGCTTTACGGGATTCTCCATGAATACCGATGTAACAAAGGATAATGATTGCGCAACGGAAGACGAGATGAAGGCATTGGCTCGAAAGTACGGCATCAATATCGGATTCGGCCGCGTGGAGAAATGCGATGATATGTTAAGTCTTAATCTCTATGAAATTGTTAATTCGGATGGCGAGATAATACTCGCTTATGCGAAGAGGCATCCTTTCTCTTATGGTGGAGAAAGCACGGTATTCAAAGGTGGAGATATGGTTAAAAACTGCGTGATAGATGGAGTCCCGGTATCCGTACAGATTTGCTTCGACCTTCGTTTTCCGGGGGGATTCTGGAAACTTGCCGATGATACGCATCTTATGATAGTCCCTGCCAACTGGGCAGACAGACGTGTTGAGCAGTTCAAGGCGCTTTTACGTGCGCGTGCAATTGAGAATCAGTATTATGTGATAGGACTTAATTGTGTGGGACAGCAGGGAAAGGTAAGTTATAACGGACAGTCCTGCGTCTATAATCCTAAGGGTGAAGAACTTTTATCCTGCGGAGATTCGGAAGGCTTATATTACTTTGATTTCGAAGATGATGTAAGTAAAGCCCGTGAGAAGTTTCCTGTACTTGATGACAGAAGAGAAGACGAATGGAATATGTAGAATAATTAAAGCCCGCCTGATGGCGGGCTTTTTTGATTGATTCAATTATGCGTTTGCGGTTTCACCTTTGACTTTGTAAAGTCTTGTACCGCTTTCGTTTGTTACGGTTACCTTAAGGTAAGCCAATAAGATAACAACAATAGGTGTAAGGTAGTTAAAGAATGCGTATGGCAAGAATTTCATTACGCTTATTCCGAGTATTGAAGATACATAAAGTCCGCATGTATTCCAAGGTACGAGCACGCTTGTTACGGCACCGGAAGATGCAATTGCGTTGGCAAGGCATACAGGGTGAACCTTCATATCCTTATATTTCGAAGCGTACATTCTGCCCGGAACGATAAGCGATATGTACTCATCTGCCATTAAGATATTGGCAAATACACTGGAAATCATTGTTGCGGTAACAAGGCCTGCAGGCTTCTTGATCTTCTTGGTAATAAAGTTTGCAACAGCCTGTAACTGGCCCGTCTCTTCCATAATTCCGCCGAACATCATGGCAGTCATAGCCATTGAACATGAATACATCATTCTCGTAAGACCGCCGGTCGTAAGTAGTTTATCAAGTGTTTCAAATCCTGTCGCACACTCATAGCCGTTCATTCCGCAGCTTAAAAGAGTACCGATTGTGCAGTAATCTTGCGTTGCAAGACCGATAATCGCACCGCTTATTATGCCGAGTGTGATGCCGGGAACTGCAGGAACTTTTAACGCAACGGCAACAAGTACAATGATTACCGGCAGGAAATGTATAATCGAAATATTAAAATTCTGAGCAATTGAATCGGAAATAACCTGTACGGAAGACATATCTGCGCCTGCCTTGGTATGACCGAGACCGAGTATAAAGAAAATAATAAGTGTGATTCCGTAAGAAATCGATGTGGGGAAGATTATAAATCTGATTCCCGTCAAAACGTCGCAGCCTGCTATTGCAGGGGCGAGATTGGTAGTATCCGATAAAGGACTCATCTTGTCGCCGAAGTAAGCTCCGGATACGATGGCACCTGCCGTAACCGGAAGACTCATATCAAGTCCCAATGCAATACCCATCAATGCAACACCCATGGTTCCGACCGTTCCCCAGGAAGAACCTGTTGCAACTGATGTGATGGAACAGATGATAACCGTTGCGAGATAGAATATTGAAGGTTTAAGAACTTTCAATCCATAATAGATCATTGCAGGAACGACACCGGCATCAATCCACATTCCTATAAGGATTCCGATAACGATAAGTATTATAAGAGAAGGTATGACCTTTTGAATTCCTTTCATCATGAAGCTTTCGATATCGCTCCATTTGTGACCGAGCTTGAAAGCAATGAATACGCATCCGAAAGTGCCGACAAACATCGGAATATGCGGATCTGCTCCGAAAACTATAATTCCCAATGAAAGACAAAGGATGAGAAAAGCTAAAGAAAAAAGCGATTCTCCCAAGTTAGCCTGACGTGCTTTGCCGTCTTTTCCTTTAAATAACATATAATTCCTCCAAGTAAGTTGTTTTTAACACTCGGTTATTATATAATAAGAACAAAAAGTATTAAAGCGAATATTTTTTATAATAATTATTCCGAATAGGAATGGAGCAATTATGGGAATTCAAAGATACAAAGCATTAGTCAGTGTTGTTGAGGAAGGAAGCGTATCAAAGGCTGCGCACAAGATGGGATATACGCAGTCTGCGGTAAGCAAAATGCTTGCGGAACTGGAGAAAGAGTGGAAGCTTAAGCTTATGTTTCGTAATCATGACGGAGTAGAACTTACATCATACGGCAAAGAGCTACTGCCGGAAGTGAGACGTCTTGTCAAGGATTACGAGAGACTTAACTACAGTATCGAGGCTTTGCACGGTGTTACAAGCGGTAATATCAGAGTCGGTGCGCCTGCGAGTATATCCGCAAATCTAATGCCGGGAGCCTTGAAGCAATTTGCAACGGATTATCCCAATATCAAGGTTGAACTTATGGAGGGAGAAGATACCTACATAGCAGAGCTTTTAAGAAGAGGGGAGATTGATATCTGCGTATTGCCGGAAGCGCTCGCAGATAAGTATGATGCCGTAAGTCTTCTAAGTGACCCTCTTGTCGCGATTGTACCGCGTGATAATAAGTATGCCGCATATAAGAAGTTTCCGGTCAGAGCTTTTGCAATACAAGACGTTATCAGAGTAAAGGAGCTTCTTGATACCGACATTAAGCGATTCCTTGAGGATAATGATGTTGTGCCGAACCTCGTGTATGAAGTAAGTGATGTTAATGTAATGCTTTCTATGGTTGAAAAGGGGCTCGGGGTATGCATCGGTTATGAGCGCCTCGTAACACCGCTTAGATATGATGTGATTGTTAAGCAGATTGATAAAACAAGAAAGAGAAATCTTAAATTGTGTGTGCGTTATGATGAAGGAGTGACTCCGCTTATCGATGTATTTAAAAAGAGTCTTATAGATTATGTGAAAAACTCTTGATTTTATGATGTATTAAATATATAATGACAAAGGTGTGTGAAACACTGTAATTTAATGATTTGCTAGGGGCGCTTATCGCTGAGATGGTTTTTATGGCCAACCCTTATTACCTGAACCGGATAATACCGGCGTAGGAAAGCACGATAGAATATAATCCCCCGGCGAAGATAGGAGGATTATTTTTATGTCATCATTTATGTCTTTATTTGTTAAAATGACCGATTCAGGTTCTTATGACTTGACAACGGGCGGCTATGTAGCTCTTATTTTGCTGGCAGTAGTTTTGTTACTTCTCGGTAATGCGTTCTTCGGAAAGAGAAAGAAATTCGATACAACTCGTCTTGCATTTGCCGCTATGGCACTCGCGCTTGGTGTAGTTGCTTCATTTATTAAGATTTTCCATATGCCTATGGGCGGTTCCATTACCGTATTCAGTATGTTGTTCGTATCAATCATAGGATATTGGTTCGGTATCGGAGCAGGTCTTACAACCGCATTTGCGTATGGAATCTTACAGCTTATGATTGACCCTTATATCTTAAGTGTTCCGCAGATGCTTATCGATTATATTTTTGCATTCGGTGCACTCGGTCTTTCCGGATTATGGTCAAAGAATAAGCACAAGTATTCACTTATCATGGCATATCTTACGGCAATTACCGGTAGATTTGTATTTGCGGTTTTATCAGGATATGTATTTTTCGGAGAGTGGGCTCCGGAAGGCTGGAATCCGCTTGTATACAGCGTAGCTTACAACGCGGGTTATATCTATGCTGAAGGTGCTTTAACCGTAGTTGTATTACTTATTCCTGCAGTTGCCAAGGCATTTAACTACATAAGAGGTCTTGCGCTTAAGGATGAACAGTAGGATACGGCTTCTGCCGGTTCATTATTATGAGAGGATAAGAAGAGATTCTTATCCTCTTTTTTAATACTCCCGAACGAACAAATGTTCCTAAATATATAGACATTAAAAAATAAAGATGTTATACTACATTAGTGGTGTGTTTCGTATAGGAGTAAGAGAATGGATTTTAAGTTACATTCGGAGTATAAGCCGACGGGTGACCAGCCCGAAGCAATAGAGAAGCTGGTGCAAGGTTTTAAGGAAGGCAACCAGTTTGAAACCTTGCTTGGCGTTACCGGTTCCGGTAAGACTTTTACAATGGCTAATGTAATAGAGCAATTGAATAAGCCGACGCTTATTATAAGTCATAATAAGACGTTGGCAGGTCAGTTGTACTCTGAAATGAAGGAGTTTTTTCCGGAGAATGCCGTGGAATACTTCGTATCTTACTATGATTATTACCAGCCGGAGGCTTATGTTCCTTCGACCGATACCTATATAGAGAAGGACTCTTCGATTAACGAAGAGATTGATAAGTTAAGATTGTCTGCGACCTCATCGCTTTCCGAGCGTAAGGATGTTATTGTTGTGGCTTCCGTATCATGCATATACGGCTTGGGAAGCCCGAAGGATTACCTTAATATGATGATTTCGCTGCGCCCGGGTATGACCAGGGATCGTGATGATGTTATTCGTGAGCTTATCGATCTTCAGTATGACAGGAACGAGATGGATTTTAAGCGGGGAACATTCAGAGTCCGCGGTGACGTACTTGAGATTTTTCCGGCAGATTACAGCGACAGCGCCATCCGTGTGGAGTTTTTCGGAGACGAGATTGAGCGTGTTACGGAAGTCGATGTATTGACGGGTGAGATTAAGGCAGACCTTAATCATGTGGGTATTTTCCCGGCATCGCATTATGTTGTCCCACCTGAGAAGATTACTGCCGCGACGGAAGAGATATTAGAGGAACTTGACGAGAGGGTTAAGTACTTTAAGTCTGAGGGTAAGCTTTTGGAAGCACAGAGAATTTCGGAGCGAACCAACTTTGATGTTGAGATGATAAGAGAGACCGGAATATGCTCCGGTATCGAGAATTATACGAGACAGCTTTCGGGACTTAAGCCGGGTGAGCCGCCTTATACACTTATGGACTATTTTCCGGAGGATTTCCTTATAATAGTTGATGAGAGCCATATATCACTGCCGCAGATAGGCGGTATGTACAGGGGTAATCTTGCACGTAAGTCGACCTTAATTGACTACGGTTTCAGACTTCCGTCCGCAATGGATAATAGGCCTCTATGTTTTGAAGAATTTGAGGGCAAGATCAATCAGATGCTTTTCGTATCGGCTACTCCTTCCAAGTACGAAGAAGAGCATGAACTTCTTCGTGCGGAACAGATTATAAGACCTACGGGATTATTAGATCCTGAGATCTCCGTGCGCCCTGTTGCGGGACAGATTGATGATTTGCTTTCTGAGATTAAGAAAGAGACAGGTGCGGGCAATAAGGTACTTGTGACAACCCTTACCAAGAAGATGGCTGAAGATCTGACCTCGTACTTACGCGAAGCCGGAGTTAAGGTTAAGTATCTTCATTCTGATATAGATACTTTGGAACGAGCTGAGATTATAAGGGATTTGCGTCTCGGAGTTTTTGATGTCCTTGTTGGTATTAACCTCTTAAGAGAAGGTCTTGATATACCGGAGATTACACTTGTTGCGATTCTTGATGCCGATAAGGAAGGATTTCTTCGCTCGGAGACTTCGCTTATTCAGACAATCGGTCGTGCCGCACGTAATGCGGACGGACATGTAATAATGTATGCCGGCAATATGACAGAATCCATGGAGAAGGCTATATCAGAGACTAACAGACGTCGCGCCATCCAGGAGCAGTATAATAAGGAGCATAATATAACGCCTACAACCATTAAGAAGGCGGTTCGCGATCTTATCAGCATCAGTAAGAAGATAGCGGAAGAAGAGGCAAGATTTGTTCGTTCACCTGAGGAGATGAATAAGGAAGAACTTCTTAAGTGCATAGAAGAAGTCAAGGCTAAGATGAACAGAGCAGCTGCGGATCTTAACTTTGAGGCAGCCGCAGAGCTTCGCGACAAGATGCTTTCGCTTCGTAAGATGCTTAATGAAGAGTTCGGTTAGAGCTTTTACCGAAGGATACGGATTTTAGTTATAGAGATATCAGGGAGATATTATGAGCAAAGAACATAAGCTTATTAAGATTAGAGGAGCGAGAGAGCATAATTTAAAGAATGTCGATCTTGACATTCCGCGCGATGAGCTCGTTGTATTTACGGGGTTAAGCGGCTCGGGTAAGTCATCGCTTGCTTTTGATACGATATATGCGGAGGGACAGAGACGTTATATGGAGTCGCTGTCTTCTTATGCAAGACAGTTCCTGGGACAGATGGAGAAGCCTAAGGTTGAGAAGATCGAAGGCTTGTCACCTGCCATATCCATAGATCAGAAGTCAACTAATCATAACCCTCGTTCAACAGTCGGTACGGTTACCGAGATTTATGATTATTTTAGACTCTTATATGCGCGCATCGGTGTTGTGCATTGTCCGGAGTGCGGAAGAGTTATAAGTAAACAGACTGTTGACCAGATGGTTGACCAGGTTATGAGCTTACCGGAAGGTACCAAGATTCAGCTTCTTGCACCTGTTGTCAGAGGCAGAAAAGGTGAACATCAGAAGCTTTTTGAAAGAGCAAGAAAGAGCGGTTACGTACGAGTTATCGTTGACGGCAACCTCTACGAACTTGCGGAAGATATCCCGCTTGATAAGAATATCAAGCATAATATAGAGATAGTTGTAGACAGATTGATAGTTAAGCCCGGTATAGAGAAGCGTCTTACGGATTCAATCGAGAGTGTTCTTGCACTTTCCGAAGGATTGCTTGCGGTTGATGTTGTCGGAGATAAGCAGATGCTTTTTTCCGAGTCGTTCTCATGCCCTGATTGCGGTATAAGTATACCTGAAGTGGAGCCTAGAAGCTTCTCGTTCAATAATCCGTTCGGCGCATGCCCTGAATGTGTGGGTCTGGGATATAAGATGGATTTTGATCCGGACCTTATGATACCTGACAGAAGTCTTTCCATTAACGAGGGCGCAATTCAGGCTATGGGCTGGATGTCTTCGAATGATGAGAAATCTTTTACGCATTGCTTGCTTGCGGCTCTGGCTAAGGAATATAAGTTTTCTCTTGATGTGCCTTTTAAAGACTTGCCGGAGAATATAATTGATATGCTTTTGCACGGATTTGACAGAGAGGTTCCGGTACATTACAAGGGCTACAGGGGCGAAGGTGTATATCCGACAAGATTCGAAGGACTTATTCATAATGAAGAGCGTCGTTACAGAGAGACTGCATCAGAGTCAATGAAGAAGGAGTACGAGGAATTTATGAGATTTACTCCTTGTACATGCTGTAACGGACAGAGACTGAAGAGAGAATCACTGGCGGTTACCGTCGGTGATAAGAATATATATGAGACTACGCTTATGTCGGTTAAGGATTTGAGCAAGTATCTTAACAATCTTAACCTTACTAAGCAACAGGAACTTATCGGTGCGGAGATTTTAAAAGAGATTCGCGGTCGCGTAGGTTTCCTTATGGACGTAGGACTTGATTATCTGTCACTTTCGCGTGCGACAGCGTCGCTTTCAGGCGGAGAAGCACAGAGAATCCGTCTTGCGACACAGGTAGGTTCGGGTCTTGTTGGAGTTGCGTATATCTTGGATGAGCCTAGCATCGGACTTCATCAGAGAGATAACGAGAAGCTTCTTCATACCTTGAAGAGCTTAAGGGACCTCGGTAATACATTGATCGTTGTTGAACATGACGAGGATACTATGTTTGCCGCAGATCATATAGTTGATATAGGACCGGGTGCGGGTGAGCACGGTGGCAGGATAATTGCACAAGGTACGGCAAAAGAGATTATGGCTTGCCCTGATTCGCTTACAGGTGCTTATCTGTCGGGCCGCATTAAGATTCCTGTACCGAAGACACGTCGTAAGCCTACCGGATTTATTAAGGTTCTTAACGCAAGAGAGAATAACCTTAAAGGTATAGATGTAGAGTTTCCGCTTGGAGTTGTTACCGCGGTAACCGGTGTATCAGGTTCAGGCAAAAGTTCCCTTACGAACGAGATTCTCTATAAGGCACTTGCAAAGAAGCTTAACAGAGCGCGTATAGTTCCGGGTCGCCACGACGGCATAGAGGGGACGGAACAGCTTGACAAGATAATCGATATAGATCAGTCGCCTATCGGAAGAACACCAAGATCAAATCCTGCAACCTACACAGGAGTATTTGACCAGATAAGAGATCTTTTTGCTGCAACACAGGATGCCAAGGCTAAGGGATATAAGAAGGGCAGATTCAGTTTTAACGTTAAGGGCGGAAGATGTGAGGCTTGCTCAGGAGACGGTATAATCAAGATCGAGATGCATTTCCTTGCGGATGTATATATTCCGTGTGAAGTCTGTCACGGTATGAGATATAACCGTGAGACTCTTGATGTTAAGTATAAAGGCAAGAATATATATGAAGTTCTTGATATGACAGTTGAAGAAGCATTAACTTTCTTTGAGCATGTACCGAGTGTTAAGAATAAGATTCAGACGTTATATGATGTAGGTCTTGGATATATTAAGCTTGGTCAGCCGTCGACGGAATTATCGGGCGGTGAAGCACAGCGAATTAAGCTTGCGACAGAGCTTAGCAGAAGAAGTACCGGTAAGACCATATATATATTGGATGAGCCGACAACCGGCCTTCATTTTGCAGATGTTCATAAGCTTACCGAGATATTGCATAAGCTTGCTGACGGAGGTAATACGGTCGTTGTGATCGAGCATAATCTGGATGTTATTAAGACTGCGGACTATATAATCGATATGGGACCTGAAGGCGGTGACGGCGGTGGTACCGTTATAGCACAAGGTACGCCGGAAGAGATTGTTAAGGTTAAGAAGTCTTATACGGGACAGTTTTTAAAGAAATATCTTGAAAAGTAGCGGATGCAAAGAAGGGTTTGCTTGTTATTTTAACTATGAAAACAAAAAATAATAAGAGTCGCATTGCGACTCTTATTTTTATGTAAAGGTAAAAATACCTATATAACGGGGAGTGCCCTTCACTTCAAAGAAGCGAAGGGCATGAGTTATGAAAAATATATTAGCCTATCAGCTAGTACAACAAGCATTATATAGGTGATAAGTGATGAATATGTGATGAAATCAAAAAAAGTTATCAAAATTAGAAAATAATCTTTAAAAACCGCCTTGCATTGTATATAATGTAGGTAGTAAAATTGTGTGAGTTGTGGATACATTTTTTGATCTATCCTTATTATACATAAGTTTATAGTTTTTGATATAGATTGAAGGGAGAGTTTTATGTCATCGACAGATATTGGTATCGATCTTGGTACCGCAAGTGTGTTGGTTTATATTAGAGGAAAAGGCGTAGTATTAAAGGAGCCTTCGGTAGTCGCTTTTGATCGTGATACTCAGAAGATCAAGGCAATCGGAGAAGATGCAAGACTTATGCTTGGTAGAACACCGGGCAACATTACAGCTATTCGTCCGTTGAGACAGGGTGTTATCTCTGATTATACGGTTACTGAGAAGATGCTCAGATATTTTATTCAGAAAGCTATCGGTAAGAGATTATATCGTAAGCTTAATATTGCGGTTTGTGTACCGAGCGGCGGTACCGAAGTTGAGAAGAAGGCCGTAGAAGATGCGGCAATCAACTGCGGTGCTAAGGAAGTATTTATTATCGAGGAACCGATTGCAGCAGCTATCGGTGCAGGAATCGATATTTCTAAGCCATGTGGTAATATGATAGTTGATATTGGTGGTGGAACGACCGATATAGCTGTTATATCACTTGGCGGTACAGTTGTAAGTACATCGGTTAAGATTGCCGGAGATGATTTTGACGAAGCAATTATCCGATATATGAGAAAGAAGCATAACTTACTTATCGGTGAGAGAACAGCCGAGGATATGAAGATTAAGGTTGGTACCTGCTTCCCGTTGGCAGAGGATATGACAATGGATGTAAGAGGTCGTAACCTTGTAACAGGTCTTCCTAAGAGCGTTCCGATTTCCTCATCAGAGATTGAAGAAGCTTTAAGAGAGACAACATTACAGATTGTTGAAGCAGTTCACTCAGTATTGGAGAAGACTCCGCCTGAATTGGCAGCAGATATTGCGGACCGCGGTATTGTATTAACCGGTGGCGGTGCAATGCTAAGAGGTCTTGATGAACTCATCCAGTCTAAGACCGGTATCAACACAATGGTTGCTGAAGATGCAATGGTATGTGTTGCAATCGGTACAGGTAAGTACGTAGAAACCATGACGGGAAAAGTGGTTGATTAACAGACTAAGGAAGGTCGCTTGAGTGTAAGAAAGGAGCGACAGACATGGTAAAAGGACTATATACTGCTTATACCGGTATGATTAATCAGATGAATCGTCTCGATGTTCTTACGAACAACCTGGCGAATTCAGCAACAACCGGATTTAAGAAGGAAGGAGCGACAACGCAGTCATTTGATGCGATGTACACATTCAGGATTAAGGATGTATCGTCGTATCGTCTGCCTAGCAGAATCGGCTCCATGAGCCTCGGCGCGAAGATCGGCGAGAATTATACCGATTTCGATCAGGGTTCGTTAAGAGAGACAGGCAACATGTATGATTTTGCTTTGGGAGGCAAGGGCTTTTTTGCAATAGCTTTTACCAACAAAGCAGGTGAGACATCGATTAAGTACACAAGAGACGGTTCTTTTGTGGTTACAACCGATGGCTATCTTGTAACCAAGGACGGTGATTACGTTCTTAATGAGAACGGTGCATTGAATGGCACTGCAGGTGAAGGAAGCTATGTTCGTGTTGATCCGTCAATACCTGTACTTGTTGATTCCGACGGAAGAGTTTATCAGAATGATGAGCTTGTCGGCACAATCGGAATTGTTGATGTTGAAGATTACAATTACATAGAGCATTACGGTGAGAATCTTTACCAGCTTCATGACGGTGGAAGAATTATTGCGTCCGATGCGGACTGCTATCAGGGTGTACTTGAGATGTCCAATGTTAACGTTGTTAGCGAGATGGTACAGATGATCAACGTAACAAGAGCTTATGAGTCTAACCAGAAAGTTATTCAGACTATTGATACTACCTTGGAGAAGGCAGTTAATCTTGGAAGACTCGGATAATGATTATATCTAAAAAAGGGAGAATTATTTTGTAATTCTCCCTTAAGTTTTTTGGGTAAGTATCCGATATAATTTTAGATATCGTAGTTTATCCTAATATAAGGAGTGAATGGCTTATGATGAGAGCACTTTGGTCAGCTGCATCAGGTATGATCTCGCAGCAGACGAACGTAGATACAATAGCAAATAATATTTCCAACGTTAATACAACAGGTTTTAAGGCAGACAGAGCAGAGTTTAAGTCTCTGCTATATCAGACAATGCAGGCAAGAACAACAACTGCTAACGGAGCACGTAAGCCGGTTCCTGCACAGGTAGGCCTTGGTACAAGACTTGCCGCAATCTCAACTGATTTTACGCAAGGATCGTTTACAGCAGTTGATTCATCAACGGCTTTTGCTCTTCAGGGTAAGGGATTTTTCGCTGTTATGGGTGATGACGGGGAAATGTACTATACAAGAAACGGTGACTTCCATTGGGCAATCGGTACCGACGGGGTTACATTATCAACAAGCGATGGTCTTCCTGTGCTTGATACCAACGGAGAGCCTATCGTCCTTCCTGAAGATGTAAGCGTTAACCAGGTTTTATGGACGATGAATACAGGTGAGCTTGGATATATAACAGCAGATAATGAGTATGTATCTCTTGACCAGGCAATCGGTGTATGGCAGTTTAACAACCCTGCAGGTCTTGAAAAGGTTGCAGGTACGAGATATCGTGAGACTGCTGCATCAGGCGAAGCAATGAACGAAGCAGAGAATCCTCAGCTTATCAGGTCCGACATCAAGAACGGATATATTGAGGCTTCCAATGTTCAGATCGCAGACGAAATGGTTAACTTAATCGTTGCACAGCGTGCGTACGAAATGAACAGTAAGGCTATCCAGGCTGCAGATGAGATGCTCGGCCAGGCTAACAGCTTAAGAAGATAACAGATTAGATAGGAGGCTTTGATATGGATCCTATATCATCATATATCAATAATATTCCGACAGATCCGAACAGCGACAAGTTCGAGAATAAGCTTAAAGCAGATCTTTCTAAGTCGCAGGATTCCGAGCTTATGAGTGTATGCAAGGAATTCGAGGCATACTTTACAGAGCAGGTATTTAAGGCAATGGATAAGATGGTTCCGAAGAGCGATATGCTTTCTTCTTCGAACCAACAGCTCCATGATTACTACAAGGGACAGCTTCTTCAGAAGTATGCGGAGCAGAGCGCGGAAGGCGAAGGCCTTGGCATCGCCAAGATGCTCTATGAGCAGATGAAGAGAAATTACGACATTAAAGAATAATGATGTGAAGTCATTTATTAAAGCGCCACGCGGGTGGCGCTTTTTTATAATTATTTTATAATTTCTTCGCCTTGTACGAATCGTGATTCTCATATACAATGGTATTAGACTTGTAAGGGGATGGAATACAAAATGGTTACCATTGAAGGATATATTATCAATGTCCGCTTCCGCTCGGATGAGACAGGATACACGGTCATGGATTTTGAAAGTGACGGTGAGAAGCTTACTGCAGTCGGAACGCTTAATATTGCAGAGCCCGGAATGACACTTGCTCTTTCGGGCGATTTTGTCGTGCATGCAAATTACGGTGAGCAGTTTGCTTTTACGGATGCTGAAGAAATTATCCCCAAAGATACGTTAGATATAGAGAGGTATTTAGGTTCGGGTGCAATTAAAGGAATCGGTATTGCACTTGCATCGAGAATAGTTACGAAGTTTGGCGAAGATACCTTGAGAATTCTCGACGAAGAACCTGAACGCCTTGCCGAGATTAAGGGAATTTCGAACAGAAAGGCTGCAGAGATTGCGGAGCAGGTCAGAGAAAAGCGCGATCTCCGCGAGGCTATGATGTTCCTGCAGAAGTACGGAATAAGCCTTAACCTGGCCGTTAAGATATATTCAAAGTATAACATTGAAGTATACAGAATCCTGCGTGAGAATCCGTATAAGCTTGCGGATGAGATAGACGGGGTGGGCTTTAAGAAGGCCGATGAGATAGCATTTAAGATTGGAATCAATGTTGATTCTGATTTCAGAATAAGAAGCGGTATCAATTACGTCTTATTAAGCGCCGGGCGCGAAGGACATACATATCTCCCTAAAGGAGAACTTATTGCCCGTGCAATGAATCTTCTTATGGTAGGCGCAGATGGAATAGAGGCACAGATTGATAATCTTGTCACGGAGCGAAAACTTGTCTATAAGGATGACGGCGAAGAAGATATAAGAGTGTATTCGGCATATTATTACTATGTCGAACTTTCCGCAGCTCGTGATCTTGTCGGACTTAAGGCTAATTACAAGAAGGATAAGAAAATAGATAAATTCATATCCGATTTTGAAAAAGAGAAACATATCGAACTTGATGAATTGCAAAAAGAAGCCATTTCTTATGCATCATATGAGACTCCGCTTGTTGTAACCGGAGGTCCCGGTACAGGTAAGACAACCATTATCAATGCGATGATAAGATATTTCGAAGAGAATAATCTGTCGTTCGTGCTTGCGGCCCCTACGGGACGCGCAGCGAAGAGGATGAGTGAAGTTACGGGATATGTCGCATCCACGATTCACAGACTTCTTGAAATGAACGTATCCAACGGTGACAAGCCTGTATTTATGCGCGATGATTCGGAGCCGCTTGATGTGGATGTAATTATAATAGACGAGATGTCTATGGTTGATATACAGCTTTTTAATGCACTTGTAAAAGCTATAATTCCGGGAACCCGTCTTATAATGGTTGGAGACGCAGCACAGCTTCCGTCCGTAGGCCCGGGTGCTGTACTTGCAGATATTATTGAAAGCGAAGCGGTTAAGGTTGTTAAGCTTAAGCATATCTTCCGACAGGAAGGTAACAGTGCGATAGTTGAGAATGCCCATGCCATAATAGAGGGCAGAGAAGTTTCGACGGATAATAAGACAGAAGATTTCTTCATGCTTAAAAGGTATGATTCGGAAAGTGTTATCCCGGTAATTACGGAGCTTTGGATGAAGCATCTGCCTAAGCATTTTAATGTATCGCCGCTTGATATACAGATTCTTACGCCAACAAGAATCGGTAATACCGGAGTTGAGAATTTAAATATCGTATTGCAGCAGTTTATCAATCCGCCATCAGGCAGAAAAGAAGAATATAAGATTAAAGATATAACTTTCCGCGAGGGCGACAAGGTTATGCAGATTAAGAATAATTACGATATTTCCTGGTATATGACGAACGGGCTTGGATTTACGACGGAAGAAGGAAAGGGCGTATTTAACGGAGATATCGGTATAATCGAGAAGATCAACAAAGAGATGAAGACTGCGAAAGTCTTATTTGATGACAGCAAGTATGTATATTATTCTTTTGAGGAAATGTCGGAATTGGAACTTGCCTATGCCGTTACGGTTCATAAGTCTCAGGGTACGGAATACCCTGCGGTTATCATACCTCTTTTGCAGTGTCCGAAGCCTCTTATGAACAGGAACCTTCTCTATACCGCGGTTACACGTGCAAGTAAGTGTGTTGCGTTAGTCGGTGATGAGAAAGTCTTCCAAACGATGATAGACAATAAGAATGAACTTTTAAGATACAGCGGTTTCGCGGAAAGAATCAGGGAGGTACTTGAGAATTAAGCTTATAGATATTCTGTATCCGAGACGATGCCCTATATGCAATGATATAGTTAAGAACAGGCTTATATGTAAAGAATGTGAAGATACACTTTCTGAGATTAAGAAGCCATTTTGCATTAAATGCGGTAAGCAGCTTGACGATAAGGACAGATTATACTGTGCGGATTGTAAGCGTAATGAGCATGCCTTTGTTGAGAACAGGGCCGTATATGCATATCAAGGTGAGATAAAGAACGCGATGTACGATCTTAAGTATGCGAACCGCCGCGAAAATGCGGAATTTTTCGGCGAAGCCATTGTGAGAAAATACGGTTCATATATAAAAGCGCTCGGAATTGAAGTTATAGTGCCTGTTCCGCTTCATAAAAAGCGCCTTAAGATAAGAGGTTACAATCAGATCGCATTAATAGCATATTACATAGGCGAGAAGCTTTCAATACCGGTAAATACCGAGCTTTTAAGAAGAGAGCAAAGCACAACCGCCCAGAAATTGCTGAGTAACAGGGAACGTAAAAATAATGTGAAAAGTGCTTTCAAAGTCTACGAAAATGATGTAAAATATGATAGAATATTGCTAATTGACGATATATATACAACCGGCGCCACGTTGCACTATGCAGCAAAGGAATTATTGGATCATGGAATGGGTGCTATATACACAATGACGGTTTGTATAGGCAGAGGTTATTAGGAGGATAAGACAATGGATGTCAGAAATTGCAAACAATGCGGAAGATTATTTAACTATATTACAGGTTTGCCGATATGCCCTGCTTGTAAGGAAGAACTTGAGAAGAAGTTTAATCAGGTTAAGGAATATATTCGCGAGCATGGTAAGGCAGGAATTCAGCAGATTGCTGATGATAACGATGTTGAGGTTAAGCAGATTAAGCAGTGGATCAGAGAGGAGAGACTTATTTTTTCCAAGGACTCACCTGTTATGATCGAGTGCGAGAATTGCGGTGCGCCGATTAGATCGGGAAGATTCTGCCCACAGTGTGTAGGTAAGATGACGACCAATTTAAGCAAGGGTCTTAAACAGGCTCCTGTTCAGGAAGTATCAAAGGATACTCATGACAAGGATAGAATGCGTTTCCTTGACAAGAAGTAAAACTTAAAAGCTACCCTTATATCTTTAGGGTAGCTTTCTTTAAGGGGAATATATGGTTAATGAAGAAAAGGTACGCTTGATGACCAAGCTTGCCGTGTTTGAAGAGAATAAGGGTAAGAAGACTCTTCCGATAGGGGATTATTACCGAAGCGACTATATAAGTAAGAATTTGTTATCCGGGTTTATCGCGGGTACATTTGCTTACCTTATTTTGGTTGCAATTTGGGCTTTGCATGAGGGTGAGGAACTTGTGCAGAAGCTGCTTGCACTTGACTTCGGTCATATAATCTTTATGGTTATTGTTTTCTACGGAATTTTCATGGTTCTTTATCTTACGGTATGTTATCTTGTGGGAGACGCAAAATACCGCCGTTCGGTCAAGAGCCTTAAAGCATATAAGAAAGCGTTAAAGCGATTGGAAAATATGTAATCGCCCGGAGGACATATGGATACTTTATACGAGATTAAGACAAGAGTAATTACTTTTATAGAGAAGAATGATATGTATGTTAAGCCGGTGGCAAGATTTATTCTGTTACTTATGGCTTATCTTATGGTATATATGAATCTTTCCTATTTTCCTAAGCTCCACAATATTTTTATTCCGCTTATTTTGGCGGTAGCCTGCGCAATTCTTCCGATGGGACTTTCCGCAGTAATACTTGGATTTTATATTGCAGCCAACCTCTACGGACTTGGCCTTGAAGTTATGGGCGTATTTTTAATCTTAATGATACTCGCATATCTTCTTTATTTCAGATTTTCAAGAGAGAACGGTTCATTGGTAGTCTTAAGCCCTGTGCTTAACTTTATCGGAATACCGTATACTCTTCCTATAGCAACCGGGCTTACGACAACCCCGGGAGCATCTGTAAGCGTACTTATGGGAACGATTATTTTCTATTTCCTTAAGGGTATTAAGGCTAACGAAGAAGCCTTGCTTGCATCGGAAGATGCTTTGAAGACAACCAAGCTTCATATCGCAATAGAGCAGGTACTTGTCAATAAGGAAATGTGGTTAATAATCTTCGCATTTTTCTTTACAAATGTAGTTGTCTATGTAATAAGACGTCTTGCAATCAAGGAAGCATGGAAGATTGCCATTGCAGCGGGCGGTGTTATCCAGCTTCTTATAATCCTTATCGGTAAGCTTGTACTTGGCAATCCTTACGGAATCCTTGCACTTATATTGGGAAGTATTATCTCCGTAGGACTTTGCTTCGTATTCCAGTTCATGGTATTCGATCTTGATTATCAGAGAATCGAGCGTGTTCAGTTTGAAGATGACAATTATTACTATTATGTAAGGGCGGTACCGAAGGTACTTGTTGCAGCCAAGGAAAAGCACGTTAAGACATTTAACGAGACCAAGGCAAAGAGAGAAGAAGAAGTAGAGCGCGAGATAGCGCGCGAGCTTGATATAGATCCTAAGAATCTTAAGTAAGTATTATAAAAAACGCGGGAAAGGAGTGATCGGCTGTGAGGATATTTGAGATAATTGCAGATTTTTTCAGTACCAATACAACTACGACCTGGCATATGCCGGTAATAGCAATACCCGATATTATCGAAATGCTGATCATTGCTGTCCTTTTGTATAAGCTGATGGCATGGATGCGTGATACCAGAGCGTGGGCACTTTTTAAGGGACTTATTTTCGTTCTTGTATTCTATGGCTTGGCAGCGCTCTTTGATATGCAGACTATCGTATGGCTTGCAGGTAAGGCATTTACTTACGGACTTATCGCATTCTTCGTAGTGTTCCAGCCGGAACTCAGAAAAGCGCTTGAACAGCTGGGACAGAGAAGATTCTTCTCGTGGTTTAATTTCTCGGATTTCCAGAAGAATAATGTCGACAGATACACTGACAGAACCATTAATGAAATTGTAAGAGCCTGCTTTGACATGGGCAAGGTTAAGACCGGTGCGCTTATATGTATTGAGCGTGAGATAGTCTTGGGTGAATATGAAAGAACGGGTATAGCTGTAGACGGACGTGTCTCCAGCCAGCTACTCATCAATATATTTGAGAAGAACACACCATTGCATGATGGTGCTGTTATTGTGCGCGGAGACAGAGTTGTTGCGGCAACCTGTTATTTCCCGTTATCGGAGAATCTTGGGCTTAGTAAGGAACTTGGTACGAGACATCGTGCTGCTGTAGGTATAAGCGAGCTTAATGATTCCATGACAATTGTTGTATCAGAAGAGACGGGAAGCGTATCTATAGCAGAGAGAGGCGTATTATCGAGAGACCTTACGCCGGAGGAATTGAAGATGAGAATTGAGGCTAACCAGAAGAGATTCTCTGAGGAGAGCCGTCTCAGTAAATTTAAGAGGAGGATAGCAGGTAATGCCGGTGAAAATGCTGAAGAAAATGGCAAAGAGTCTGACAGCTAATATAGGTCTTAAGCTGCTTGCGGTTCTCTTTGCGGTTATTATATGGATTGTTGTGGTTAATATTCAGAATCCGCAAACTACGGTTTCTTTTACGACAACGGCTACTATTATTAATTCAGAGATAATTACAGACAGGAATCAGGTATTTGAAGTTAAAGACAATACCGATGTGATTAAGTTTGAAGTTACGGGACCGAGAACCATAGTTAAGGGTATGACTGCATCGGATTTCTCCGTTATAGCAGATATGGATAACTTTATCTGGAATAACGGTGTTGTAGCGGTTACGGTATCTCCGCTTAAGTATAAGAACGATGTAACCATTAAGGTTATTAATCCTAATATTAAGATTATAGTTGAGGAACTTGTCACAAGACAGTTCGCGGTTGTAACGTCTGCGACCGGTACTCCTAAGACCGGATATGCGGAAGGTGATGTTACATGTTACCCGGGAACGGTTACGATAACGGGTCCGGCTTCACTTATGGAGTCACTTGACAAAGTTATTGCAACCATTGATATAGACGGTATGTATGATGACCGTACTCAGTCAATACGTCCGCAGCTATTTAATGTAGACGGTGAGAAGATTGAAAGTAAGAATATAACTATAGAACCGTCGCTTGTTGAGGTTACTGCAGTAATTCTTGAGACCAAGGTTGTTCCGGTTGTTATCGATTACTTCGGTGACGTTATGGACGGCTATGCGCTCGATTCACTTTCGGTTCTTCCTCAGATGGTTACCATCAAGGGCAAGCGAAAAGATTTACAGGATATAGTTAAGATTGAGTTACCTGCTGAGATACTCGATCTTAGCAATAAGAATGCAACATATGAGTTGCCGGTTAATCTTGAAGACTATCTTCCGGAAGGAGTATGGCTTGTAGATCCTGATCAGAGCAATTGTGTAATAAGAGCAGAGATTGCACAGAAGATAACAAAAACCATAGAGATTCCGGTGTCATACATAACATTGTTTAATCTGGGTGACGATTTGACACTTGAATACAGGCAGACGACTGTTACGGTAACGGTAAGCGGAAGCGAACGTGTTGTAAGCAATCTTGACAGCGGTGACTTTATGTTGTCGCTCGATCTTGAAGGAATTTCGGTCGGACCGTTTAGCTTAAAGCCGACATGTAGGCCTATAGAAGGTGTTACCGATATAGAAGTTTCCGTAGTTACTGGTGTGATAAGAACTCTTAATACACCGGATGACGAAGATGAATAAGCGGAGGTTTTACTATGAGCAGAATGTTTGGTACAGACGGCGTCAGAGGTGTAGCCGGTTCTGAATTGACAATACAGCTTGCAACGAGCTTGGGTCAGGCAGGTGCATTTGTGCTTACCAAAGAGACATCTCATAATCCTACGATAATTGTGGGATGTGATACAAGAATATCGGGAGGAATGCTCAGCAATGCGCTTATGGCAGGAATATGTTCCGTAGGAGCCAATGCGGTATATGTAGGAGTAATTCCAACGCCTGCAATAGCATATCTTACGAGATTCTACCATGCAGATGCGGGAGTTATGATTTCGGCATCTCACAATCCTGCTGAGTTTAACGGAATCAAGTTCTTTAACAGAGAAGGATATAAGCTCCCGGACCAGCTTGAAGATGAAATTGAGAACCTTATCTCATCTAATCTTATGGGTGTAACAATGCCTGTAGGAGCTGAGGTAGGTAAGATAGAATATCGTTTTGATGCACTGGAAGATTATATAGCTTTTGCTAAAAAAGCAGTACCGATCGATCTTACAGGCATGAAAATAGTTGCTGACTGCGCGGAAGGCGCATCATATATAACATCGGTTCGTACATTAAGCGAGCTCGGTGCTGAAGTTATCGCGATTCATACAAATCCTGACGGTATTAATATCAACCGTAACTGCGGTTCAACTCATATGGAAGAGCTTATGAGACGCGTTGTGGAAGAGAAAGCCGACCTTGGAGTCGCTTTTGACGGTGATGCCGACAGAATGCTTGCAGTTGATGAGAACGGTAAAATGGTAGACGGTGACCAGCTTATGGCAATATGCGGTCTCTATCTTAAAGAGCGCGGTAAGCTTAAGCAGGATACAATCGTCGGCACTGTTATGTCGAATCTCGGCTTTACTTTGTTCGGTAAAGCCAATGCGATTGATATCGAAAGAACCGTTGTAGGTGACAGATATGTATTGGAATGCATGAAGCGTAAGGGATATAACTTGGGCGGCGAGCAGTCCGGACATATCATTTTCCTTGATGAGAATACAACCGGAGACGGATTATTATCCGCACTTCATCTTTTACAGGTACTGGTTGATACCAAGAAGCCTTTGTCGGAGCTTGCTTCTATTATGGAAGTATTGCCGCAGGCACTTGTTAATGCGAAAGTATCAAATGCGAATAAGCATAAATATATGGAGTACTCTGCAATATCCAACGCTATTGAGGATATTGAGAAAAAGTATGCGGACGAAGGCCGTGTGCTTATAAGACCGTCCGGTACGGAGCCGCTCGTTCGAGTAATGATCGAAGGCAAAGATATAGAAGAGATAACCAGGGATGCAACACGTCTTGCGGAACTTATCTCGGAAGTAATGTCATAGAATTAGGGGAAAAACATTGAATAATAGGATATACGGGGAGAAAGAATATGACAAATAGGGACAAGGCCTCAGTAAGAAAGAGGAACAAAAGAAAACTTATTGTATTTTTTGTGGAAGTAATACTTCTGCTTGTATTGTTACTTGTATTATGGTTTGCAATCAAGTTATCGAAGATTAATTCCGAAAAGACAGATGCCGCAAAGCATAACGACCTTGATAACAATACCCTTGAGGTTATGGGTAAGTATACTACTATAGCTTTACTCGGACTTGATAATCGTACGAGCGGAAGCTATACATCAGGTAATGCGGACTCGATAATTATTGCAAGTATCGATAATGATACTAAGGATGTTAAGCTTGTGTCCGTATACAGAGACACATACCTTGAAGTAACCGAAGAAGGTAAATATTTTAAGGTTAATTCCGCATATGCAAGAAACGGCGGAGCTCTTGGTATGGTAGAGACACTTAACCGCAATCTCGACCTTGATATACAGAAGTATGTTACGGTTGACTGGAAAGCTCTCGCAAGAACAATTGATTTACTCGGCGGAATAGAAGTTGAACTTACGGCAAAGGAAGCGCAGCAGGTTAATAAGTATACGCATAAGGATACAATTAAAATGACCGGTTATGGTTCCAACCAGGAAGCTGTAGAAGGTGTCAATAACTTAGACGGCGTACATGCAGTTGCTTATGCCCGTATAAGAAAGGGTGTAGGCGACGACTTCAAGAGAACACAGCGTCAGAGAGAAGTTATAACCAAGATGCTATCCAAGCTCAAAAAGTGCGGATTCTCGGCAATCAATAACATAATGGATGAAGTATTCCCGATGATAAGTACGAACTTCTCCAAGACAGAGCTGCTTTCGCTTGTTGCGGGAGTTATGGATTATGATATAGTCGATACCAAGGGATTTCCGGAAGATAATGACGGTAAGACAATGGGTAAGGCGGGTTCATGTATAATTCCGATAAGCCTTCTTACCAATGTTATTAAGCTTCACGAATTCCTATATGCAGATGAGAAATATACACCATCACCTACGGTACAGCAGATAAGCAATCAGATCATATATGATTCGGGACTTGCACCGCAGACTGAGCAATAAAGGGTTAGGAAAACTTGCCTTAAATATTATAAAAAGTTTATAATTCGTCACATGGTAATCACGTGGAGAACACCTGCTAAGCACATTGTAAAACTACAATGTGCTTATTGTTTTGGGAGGCAGATGACGGGAAGGAGCTCGCATGAACTCCAAAACAGTAATATAAACTTTTAGTGGAGGTAGTTAATCATGAGTGAGAATTATTATGACGGTAACAATAATGAGTATGTAGTTAACGGCAAGAATGTGGAAGAGAAGCCGGTGCAGGAATCATCGGTATATTCATACAGCTACATTAACGGCAATCCTCATACGGATAGTTATACTGAAAGCAGCAATCACACAAGCGGTAAATCAAGCGGTGGCAAGAAAGGCCCGGGCTGGTTTGCCAAGACTGTTATTGTAGCAATTGTATTCGGACTTATAGTTTCCGGTATATTTGTTGGAGCAGTTAAGCTTACGGGCTCCGATGAGATGATTTCAAAGTCTGTCACATCTTATTCGACAGAGCTTTTATCATCTGATTATGACGGTGTAAGCATTGCAAACGATGTCTCTGATATAGTTGATGCAACAATGCCTACAGTTGTGGCAATTACGAATGTATCCGAGCGTGAAGTTCAGACCTGGTTCTGGGGAACACAGAAAGAACAGGCGACATCGGCAGGTTCCGGTGTTATAATTGCGCAGGATGATGAGAATTTATATATTGTAACCAATAACCACGTTATAGAAGGTAATATTGTTGAGTTAACCGTTACTTTCTCAGACGGCAGTGTTGTTAAAGCTGAAGTTAAGGGAACCAACCCGAGTACAGATCTTGCAATCGTAACGGTTAAAAAAAGTGATATAAGCAATGAGACATTATCGGCAATTAAGATTGCTGTCTTAGGTAACTCTGAGAATACAAGACTTGGTGAATCGGTAATCGTAATCGGTAATGCCTTGGGTTACGGTCAGTCCGTTACGACAGGTTGTGTAAGTGCACTTGAAAGAAGTGTAACAATTGAGAATAACACATATACACTTATGCAGGTTTCTGCAGCTATTAACCCCGGTAACTCCGGCGGAGCATTGATGAATGCCAAGGGAGAACTTATCGGTATCACATCTGCCAAGTATTCCGATACCAGTGTGGAAGGAATGGGATTCGCAATTCCGATAAGTGATGCAAAGCCTATTATCGAAGCAATCATTAAGCAGGAGACAATAGCGGAAGAGGAGAGAGGATATCTCGGAATCTACGGCGAAGATGTAACAGAGTCAATCGCAAGCGTATACAATATGCCGGTCGGAATATATGTTAAGGGCCTTGTAGAGGGCAGCTCGGCAGAAAAGGCGGGCATTAAGGTCGGAGATATTATTCAGGAAATTAACGGTGTTAAGATTGCGACATTCATCGAGCTTCAGACGCAGCTTCAGTATTGCAAGGCGGGTCAGGATATAACCGTAACGGTTAAGACCTTAAAGAACGGCAGATATGAAGATGTAACATATAATGTAACACTTATGTCTAAGCCTGAAACCAATTAATTATATGGGCAGAGAGTTCTACTCTCTGCCTTTTTTATTGTATAAAAGCTCTGCCCACTATTGAGAGTAAGATTAAATAGTGCTATGCTTGTACTATAAGTTTATACGGAGGTCTAAGAAATGATACAGGAGAGACTTAAATCTTTAAGAGATGAGATGCGTAAGCGTAACATCGATTATTATATTGTTCCGACGGCGGATTTCCATGAGTCCGAATATGTCGGCGAGTACTTTAAGGCAAGAAAGTGGATTACGGGATTTACAGGATCTGCGGGAACTGCTGTTATAGGAATGGACGAAGCAGGGCTCTGGACAGATGGAAGATACTTTATTCAGGCTGAGAACCAGCTTAAGGGTTCCGGTGTCACTTTATTTAAGATGGCACAGGAAGGTGTGCCTACAATTAACGAATATCTTGAGAAGAATTTGAAGAACGGCGGAGTAATAGGATTTGACGGACGCGTTGTAAATACACGTCTTGCGGAAGCTTTTAAGGAGATTGCAGATAAGAAGAGCGGTTCACTTTATACAAGTGAAGACTTAATCGACATAATCTGGAATGATAGACCTTCACTTCCTACATCGAAGGCATGGATATTGGAAGAAAAATTTTCGGGAGAGAGCGTGACTTCAAAACTCGAAAGAATCAGAAAAGAAATGAAGGAATGTGGAGCAGACACCCATATTATGACCTGTCTTTTCGATATTGAATGGACATTTAATTTACGCGGTGGAGATATCGAACATGTGCCGGTTAACCTTTGCTTTGCATTGATAGATGAGAAGAATGCAAGTTATTATATTAATGAGGCCGACCTTGACGATAAGGTTAAAACATATCTTAAGAATAATGGCGTTACACTTCGCCCATACGAAGCAATATATGATGATGTTAAGAATATACCTGCTTCAGCAAAAGTGCTTCTTAACAAAGCACAGGTTAACAGCAGAATAACGGATTTACTGCCGAAGACAGCAACAATTATTGATAAAGCAAATCCTGCAGAGCTTATGAAGTCCTGCAAGAATGAAGTCGAATTACAGAATCTTATCAAAGCACACATAAAAGATGCGGTAGCAATGACCAAATTTATGTATTGGCTGAAAACTAATGTAGGGCGTATTGAAATGACAGAAGTTACCGCACAGGACTACTTAGCTAACCTTAGAGCCGAGCAGGAGGGCTTCATAGATCTTTCTTTCGGAACAATTTCAGCATACGGTCCTAATGCGGCAATGATGCATTATTCCGCAACGCCTGATAATTGCGCGGCCCTTGAGCCTCGCGGTATGCTCCTTGTGGATTCGGGCGGACACTATTATGAGGGCTCGACCGATATTACAAGAACTTTTGCATTAGGTCCGGTTACAGACATTGAGAAAAAGCACTTCACCGCAGTTCTTCGTGCCAATATGAATCTGTCTCATGCAAGATTCTTATACGGATGCAGTGGACTTAACCTTGATATTCTTGCAAGAGGTCCTATCTGGGATATGGATCTTGATTATCAGTGCGGAACAGGACATGGTGTCGGTTATCTTCTCAATATCCATGAAGGCCCTAATGGCTTCAGATGGAAGATAGTTCCTGAAAGAAAGGACAGCGGTGTACTCGAAGAAGGTATGTGTACGACAGATGAGCCCGGTATTTACCTTGAAGGACAATACGGAATAAGACTTGAGAATGAGCTTATCTGCAGAAAGGGTGCTAAGAATGAATACGGACAGTTCATGTATTTTGAAGATATGACTTTTGTTCCGTTCGATCTTGACCTTGTGGATGAGAAATACCTTAACGCAATCGATAAGGAAAGACTTAACGAATATCATAAGAAAGTGTATGAGACAATATCACCGTATCTTACCGATGACGAGAAGAATTGGCTAAAGACATACACTCGTCAAATTTAAAACAATAAATCATAAAAATTAAATGTTAAAATGCTCCCTAGATATGTTTGAAATCAAACTATAAAGGGGGCATTATTTATGAAACATATTAAAATGTTCGGGAAAATCGCATTGATAGTAGTACCGTTTGTAGCTCTTGTTATATTCTTGATTGCTGTTATGGGCGTATTAAGCAATCGTTCAAGAGAATCCTATGTAACTGCATTGTATGATGAAGCATATAAAGCTTCAACGTCACTAATTAATGCAGACAGAGACTTGTACCAGTCGCTTGTAGCAGTTACTCAGGTTCGTATATCCGGTGCAAGTCTAACACCGGAAGAAAAGCAGAGCTTTATAGAAGATTTTAATAAGAATTATAACCAGGCAAGAGAGAAGGCAGAGCTTGCTGCAGCAACAATTTCCGAGAAAAAGGAAGTATATGAGGAACTTACCGTTAATAAGCTTGCAAAAGAGAACGGTAACGAGGTTGATGATAATCCTTACAATGATTATACATATAAGCAGATATTTGAAGAGTATATAGAGAAACTTGATGAGTGGCATTCGCTTTATAATCCGGAAACGGACATAGGTGACTATTATGCCCAGCTTAAGGCATTCGATCCTGTACGAGATTACCTTGATGCGATGGAAATTTTTATGGACGAATATGCCCTTCGTGAAATAGCCGATGCAGATGCAGGTATTCAGTTTAACAAGGCAATTGCTTATGCTATAGGAACACTTGTATCGCTTATCTGTATTGCGGTTTCCGTTTATATTGCTTTATATATTATTAAGAACCTGAAAAGAACAAAGGCAGATCTTGAGAGACTTGCAAATAAGGATCTTGCGTTTGATATTACGGTTAATAATGCACGCGATGAATTCGGTGATATGTCCAGAGCAAGTGCAACATTACTCGGTACCTTTAGGGATATGATTTCGTCCATCAATGAGACAAGTAATTTCATCAATGAATCTACGGATAACATGAACAGTGCTTCAGCTGATGTTAATAATGCAACCAAGCAGATTGTTGTTGCGGTTAACGATATTGCCGAAAAGGTTAGTAACCAGGCGCTTGATACCGGACGTGCATCGGATCAGACCAAGGTTTTGGAGGAAGTAGTGGTAAGAAGTAATGAGACAGCCGCAAGACTTTCGGAAATCGGTTCCGCAATTAGCAGCGCAACCGGAAAAGGTATGGAAGTTGTAAGTAAGCTCGAGAGAGATACCGAGAAGAGCCGCGCTGCATTCGGAAGTATCTTTAATGTTATTGCTGAGATGACAGAGAGTGCCAATAAGATCAGTGAAGCATCAAGCCTTATTTCGAGTATTTCAGAGCAGACCAATCTTCTTTCTCTTAATGCCTCAATCGAGGCTGCGAGAGCGGGAGAAGCAGGAAGAGGTTTCTCTGTAGTTGCTGAAGAGATCAGAAAGCTCGCAGAGCAGTCGTCTGATGCTGTTACAACTATAGATGAGATGCTCCTTGAACTTAACGGCAACGTTTCACGTGCAAGCGCACAGCGCGATGTCGTTATGGAGGCTGTCAAGGTACAGGAAGAGAGCGTTGCCATGACAGAGACTCAGTATAAGGAAATCGTTGAAAATACGGGGAAGATCACGAATCAGGTCTCTGTTCTTGATGATATCAGTGATAAGATGGATGAGACCTGTAAAGCGGTTGTTGAGATTGTATCCAATCTTTCGGATTCGGCAAATGATTGTGCTGCCAATACCGAGGAGACATCTGCTTCTTCAGAGCACATCTTAACCAATATGAATCATATTATTGAGCTTGGTAATGATGTACATCGTTATGCGGATGAACTTAAGGGAATTCTTTCTGAGTTCAATATGTAATCTCTAATGTAAAATGCATAAGGCATAGGGCAGATTATCTGCCTTATGCCTTTTATTTATTATACGAGATGTGCTATTATAGTAATTACGACAAGTAGAGTGGTTAGATGATTTGAGGTATTATATGAGCACAAGAGTAAGAAGTCATGAAATGGATATGTGTAACGGCCCGTTATTATCAAAGCTTATAATCTTTGCGGTGCCGGTCATGCTGTCGGGTGTGTTGCAGTTATTCTTCAATGCAGCCGATGTGGTTGTCGTTGGAAGATTCGCAGGTAAGGAAGCCTTAGCAGCGGTTGGTTCCACATCATCTTTGATTAACCTTCTGGTTAATCTTTTTGTGGGACTTGCGGTAGGTACTAATGTTTTAGTCGCGCGCTTTTACGGGGCGAATAATGCCAAGGACGTTGAAGAAACAGTTCACACATCCATCGTTATGGCTGTAATAAGCGGAATTATGCTTATATTTATAGGCTTTTTCTTTACCAAGCCAATCCTTGTGCTTATGGGTTCGCCGAGTGATGTATTACCGCTTTCGGCGATTTATCTTAAGATATATTTCCTCGGAATGCCGGCCATGATGTTATATAACTTTGGCGCTGCAATATTACGTGCGATAGGTGACACCAAGCGCCCGATGATATATCTTACAATTGCGGGTATTGTTAATGTCTTACTTAACCTTTTGTTTGTAATTCCGTTTAAGCTTAGTGTAGTCGGAGTTGCACTTGCAACAACCATTTCGCAGTGCCTTTCTGCAGCACTTGTTATAATCGCACTTATAAGGGAAGATGGTTATTGTAAGCTTAATCTTAATAAACTTAAGATTAACAGGCATAAGTTATTAATGCTTCTTAAGGTCGGACTTCCTGCAGGTATGCAGGGATGCATATTTTCGATTTCCAATGTACTTATTCAGTCTTCGGTTAACTCGTTTAACTCTACCGTTATGGCTGCGAATACAGCGGGTAGCAGTATAGAGGGATTTGTATATGTGGCGATGAATGCTTTTCATCAGACTGCGGTAAGTTTTACAAGCCAGAATTACGGCGCAAAGAAGATTAAGAGAATTAAGAAGACTGCGGTGTATTGTATACTTATGGTAAGCGCTGTAGGCCTTGTACTCGGTAATTTTGCGTATTTTTTCAGCGACCCTTTACTTAGATTATATATAGACAGCAGTCAATCCTCCGTTCCTGAGATTATCAAATACGGAAGCTTAAGAATGTTATATATATGCACAACATACTTTTTGTGCGGAATAATGGATACATTGGTAGGAGTCATAAGAGGATTAGGCTACTCGGTTATGCCGATGATAGTATCGCTTCTCGGAGCCTGCGCGTTCAGAGTCGTATGGATATTTACCGTATTTGCACAGAATCATTCGTTACCGATCCTTTATGTATCATATCCGATAAGCTGGGCACTAACCGCAACAGTACATTTTATCTGCCTTATGATAGTCTGGAAAGGTGTAAAGAAAAGACTGGAGGAAGAATAGATGATAACGCTGCTTTCGAGAATATTTATAAAGAACCACACGGATTATGCGGATCCTACGGTAAGAAGACAGTACGGAAGCTTATGTTCCATAGTTGGAATTATGCTTAATATATTGCTTTTTATCGGTAAATATATAGCGGGTACGTTAAGCGGTTCTATAGCAATTGTAGCGGACGGATTGAATTCAATCTCCGATGCCTTTTCATCGCTTATAACACTTGTAAGTTTTAAGCTTGCAGGTAAAAAGCCCGACCCGTCGCATCCTTTCGGGCACGGAAGAATTGAGTATATCGCCGGACTCATAGTTTCGTTCATTATTTTATATACCGGTATACAGCTTTTTATTGACTCTATTGATAAGATAAGACATCCGGAGAAAATAGAGAGCAGCCTTTTAATAATCATAATTCTCGTGGTGTCCATACTTGTTAAGCTTTACATGGTATTCTACAATCACAGAATAGGCAAGAAGATTAATTCCGCAACGATGAGTGCTACCGCAACAGATTCTTTCTCGGATGTAGCTTCAACCTTCGTGGTACTTCTTTGTACACTTCTTGCTAAGCATGTAACATTCCCACTTGACGGATATTGCGGTTTGCTTGTATCCTGCCTTGTAATCTACGCAGGGTTTTCAGCAGCAAGAGAAACCGTCGCACCGCTTCTCGGTCAGCCTGCGGATAAGGAAACCGTAGATGAGATAGAGAGAATAGTTATGTCGCATGACGGAGTCATTGGCATTCACGATCTTGTATTACATGATTACGGTCCCGGAAGAAGAATGGTATCGCTTCATGTTGAAGTGCCGGGTAAAGATGATATTTTTAAAATTCATGATATGATAGATAATATTGAAGGTGAGATATATATGAACATGCAGATTGAAGCAACTATTCATATGGATCCCGTAGATACCGAAGATCCGCGCAGAGATCACTTTATGGAAGTCGTTGCGGGAGTGCTTCATACCATTGATCCTAAGCTTACCTTTCATGATTTTAGAATAGTTCCGGGTGATACTCATACGAATCTTGTATTTGATGTCGTAACACCTGCGGGATATAGGGCGAATGACGATGAGTTAAGAGAAGCTATATTTACGGCGGTTCTTGCGAAAGAGTCTAACGTATATGTATCCGCTAAGATAGACAGGGACTTTACTGACAGAACGAAGTAGAAAAATAAAAAGTGCATGAATGCATGCACTTTTTTTATCCTATTTATCAAGACAAAGCTTAATAAAGTTGTCGATAGGAGCTGACAGGTACTTGCTTTTTGGCCAGGATAAGTAGAAAGACTGTCTGCTGTCGAATTCGGGAACGGTTAATTCTGTTAAATCGCCCTTATTTAAGAATTCGGTAACCTGATTGCGAGGAAGTAAAGTTATACCTCTACCGCGTAAAGCAGCGATAAGTAATATATCGTAGCTTATGCTCTCCCAGAATGGATTAACACTTACGTTATGAGCTTTTAAGAAGCTATCCAGGTAGTCTCTCTGGGCGCAGCCCTGTTCTCTTAAGAGAAGTCTTGAGTTACTTAAGAAAGTTGCAGTTAATGTGCGGTCTTTCGGTAACGGAGAATACTCAGGGGATGCCACAAATATGAATGAGTCATCACCTATTATTCTGCTCTCAAGTTCCGGTGAAGTTCTGAACTCATCGGTAAGGATTATATCTACATCGTTACTCTTAAGCATTTCTACAAGTAAAGCGGAGCGGTTAATGACAACATGCACTTCTTCCGATGGATAGAGCTTGGAGTATTTAACAACAAGATCGTCCAGAAGCGCACTTCCCGCAGTGTCGTTGGCACCGATTCTTATGATGTGCTGGGAACTTCCCTGTTTCATAAGATCGTCGAGTTCGTTATTCATCTCTAAGATGTTGGTTGCGTACTCAAACAATACATCACCCGAAGGTGTAGGCATTAAGGATTTGGGAAATCGCTCAAAAAGGACCACATTATAGTGGCTTTCAAGTTCCTTAATCGTCTGGCTTACAGACGGCTGCGTCATGTACAGCTTTTTCGCAGCGGCGGTCATGTTGCGCTCTGTGTACACGACAAGGAATACTTTAAAATGTCTAAGTGTCATAGCAGTACCTCGATATTACATTTTATTATTATATGAGCATATTATAGCATATATTCATAGGCAAAAGGTTATAGAAATAATAAACTTTTAATGAACGCAAAAAAGACATTTGTTTTTGATATTATAAATAGTCAGTTTGGGATGTAAGAAAGGAAAAAAACGATGCTCGCAAAATTTAGTGTAAAAAAACCGTACACCGTGCTTGTAGGAATAGTTCTTATTCTTCTTTTAGGCTTCATATCGCTTACAAAGATGTCCACGGACCTTCTTCCGAGCATGAATATGCCTTATGCGGTAATAGTTACAACAAGCATAGGTTCTACCCCTGAGGAGGTAGAGAAGATGATCACTGCACCGATTGAGGGTGCGATGGCCTCGATGACCAATATTAAGAACATATCGTCATCGTCATATGATAATTATTCTGTAGTAATTCTTGAGTTTCACCAGTCTGCGAATATGGATTCAATTACCGTAGATATGCGTGAAAAGCTCAATAACCTAAGGGATACGTTCCCGGAGAATACCGGAAATCCTAATATTATGAAGATTAATCCGGATATGCTTCCGATCCTGATATCAGCGGTATCGGTTGAGGGAATGAGTATTCAGGAACTAACCGAATACGTGGAAAATACCGTTGTGCCGGAAGTTGAATCCGTTGAAGGTGTAGGTAACGTTACCGTATCGGGTGGTGTTACCACTACAATAGAAGTAACGCTTAATAAGGAAAAGTGCGAAAAGGCGGCAGCAGACATAAAAGCGCATATCCCACCGTATATTCCTTTTGAGCTTGACCTTTATAACCTTTTTGATGAAGAGACGATTTCCAATATATTAAAAGCTCAGAATATATCAATGCCGGCAGGATATGTAACCCGCGAAGGACAGCAGGTAATCGTAAGAGTCGGAGATGAACTCGGTTCTATTGAAGATATTAAGAATCTTCCGGTACTTGATATAAGATCGTTCGGAGATTTCTTTGCTGCAATAAGCTCGATTAAACCGTTGATAACGCTTGACGATATAGCTGATATCGAATACAAGGATAATTCCGATGAAGGATATGCATCAATCAATAATACTGCAGGTATTATCCTTACTGTAGATAAGCAGACGGGTTACTCTACCGGTGATGTCTCAAAGGCTGCGATTAAGAAGCTTAATGAGCTTTCAGGGGAAAAGGAAGGCTTAAACGCCGTAACCGTTATGGATCAGGGCGTATATATCAAGTTTATCGTGGATTCGATTGTTAAGAATATGCTTTACGGCGGAATCCTTGCGATAATCATATTGTTTATATTTTTAAGGGATTTAAAGCCTACGCTTGTTGTTGCATGCTCAATCCCTGTATCAGTGATCGCTGCCGTTGTTTTAATGTATTTTAGCGGTGTTACATTGAATGCAATATCTCTTTCGGGATTATCGCTTGCTGTCGGTATGCTTGTAGATAACTCTATAGTTGTTATGGAGAATATCTACAGGTTAAGACTTGAAGGCAAGGATATAGAAGAAGCTGCAATTGAAGGAACCAAGCAGGTTATTGGTGCAATTGTTGCATCCACACTTACAACAGCATGTGTATTCCTTCCGATAGTTTTTACGGAAGGCATTACAAGACAGCTTTTCGTAGATATGGGACTGACGATAGCATATTCGCTTCTTGCTTCCCTTGTAATAGCGATGTCATTTGTTCCTATGATGTCCAAGGTTACAATGAAGAATCTTAATGTGAAAAAGCACGGAATCTTTGATAAGATTAAAAACTCATACGCCTTAATTCTTGAAAAGGCGGTTAAGTATAAGGCAGTTGTCTTTATCCTTGCACTTGCAATTTTAGGATTAAGCGCGTGGGGAGCTTTTTCAAACGGAACGGCATTCATGCCGGAGATGGATAGTACGCAGATGACCGCGACGCTTATTCCTGATAAGGAAGATGCAACCGTTACGGAAATTGCTGAGCTTTCAGATAAGGCAATCGAGAGAATTCTTGAAATAGAAGGAGTCGAAGCAGTAGGAGCCAACTACGGTGCTGCATCATCATCTTCAATGCTTTCAGCGGGACAGGATGATGGAGGCGTTGCGATGTATATAATAGTTTCCGAAAATAAGGAAATGAAGAATACAGAGCTTGCCAAGAAGATAGAAGAAGTATGCGCAGATCTTCCTTGTACAATGAAGGTTCAAAGTTCTGTTATGGATATATCCTCCTATATCGCAAGCGGCCTTAAGATTAACGTTAAGGGTCGTGATATCGATACATTAACAAGTCTTGCCGCAAAAGTTCGCGATATAGTGGAAGATATCGAAGGTACGGTTGACGTTAAGTCTGATATAGACGAGATGACACCGGGAATCCTTATAAGAGTCGATAAGGAAAAAGCAATCGGATATAATATGACGGTAGGACAGGTATATGCTATTATCCTTTCGAATATGACGGATGCTTCTTCTTCGACTACTGTATATACAGATACAAGTTCATTTGAGGTATATGTTAAGGCCGCGGACAAGACACGCCCTCTTGCAAAAGAACTTGGAGATATAACTTTTACCGTTCCGACGGGTTCTGACGATGCTGCAGAATACGAATGCAAGATAAGTGATATCGCTGAGATCATTGAGACCGATAACCTTGCCAAGATCAGCCGAGAAGGACAAAAGCGCTACATTGGAGTATCTGCGGGAATAGACGAAGACCACAATATAGGTCTTGTATCCAATAAGATTAATGATAAGCTTAAAAGTATAGATGTGCCTGAAGGCTACGAAATAGAGATGGTCGGTGAGGACTATGCAATTATGGATGCGATCAAGCAGCTTCTTCTTATGATGGCAATAGCTGTAGCATTCATTTACCTTATAATGGTTGCACAGTTCCAGTCGTTAAAGTCGCCGTTTATCATTATGTTTACGATTCCGCTTGCAATAACCGGCGGATTCTTGGGACTTACGATAGCAAGAATGGAAGTAAGCGTTATATCAATCTTAGGCTTCATAATTCTTGCGGGTGTTATTGCCAATAACGGTATCGTGCTTGTTGATTATACGAATAAGCTTATCGAAGGCGGTATGAAGAGAAGGGACGCAATAGTTGAAGCGGGTCGCACAAGACTTCGTCCGATTCTTATGACGGCACTTACCACAATCTTCGCAATGTCAACTATGGCAATCGGCGTAGGTATGGGTGCCGAGATGAGCCAGCCTATGGCTGTTGTTACAATCGGAGGACTTACATACGGTACGTTGCTTACATTGTTCGTAGTACCTTGTCTTTACGATCTTTTTAATAAAAAATACAAATAGATAATAGATAGACTTACAATTTTGAACTTAAAGGAGAAAAGACATGAGTGTGGGAAGCTTTTTACTTTTCGGGTTTACGTTACCGCAGTATTTTGAGCTTATACTTAGGGTTGTGGTTGCGGGACTTTGCGGAGCAGCAATCGGATATGAGAGAAGCAAAAGATACAAGGAAGCGGGAATAAGGACGCATATTATAGTATGTATGGCATCGGCCCTTATTATGATAGTGTCATTATTCGCATTTGTTCCGGGAAACGCCGCATTATACGGAATACCGGTAAGTACGGACAGCGCCAGACTTGCCGCACAGGTAGTAAGCGGTGTTTCGTTCCTCTGCGCGGGCGTAATCTTTAAAAACGGTAATACGATTAAAGGACTTACGACCGCAGCGGGAATATTTGCTACAGCAGGTATAGGACTTGCAATTGGTGCGGGAATGTATGTCCTCGGTATTGTAGTAACTGTGCTTATCACGCTTTTACAGATAGTTATGCATCATTTCCTTTTCGGACCGGATGCGATGATAACGCAGAAGATACGCGTTGTGGCAGCAGCTCCTTCGGAATTGAAAAAGATTATCGACAGTTACTTTGAGGTGCACGGAATTAAGATTGTCGAGCATAAAGTTGAGCTTGAAGAAGATAAAACCATGGTGAGTCTTATAGTAATGGCGCCTAAGGAAATAGATGTCGATGACTTTACAGCATATCTTCGTGAAAGAGCATCAATTATATCAATCAGTGTAGGAAACGCAGTATAGGAGAATAATATGCTTAATACGACACTTTGCTATATAGAGAAGGACAATAAGTATCTTATGCTTCATCGCGTCAAAAAAGTCAACGATTTAAACCATGATAAGTGGGTCGGAATCGGCGGTAAGTTTCTTGAAAACGAGACACCGGATGAATGCCTTCTTCGCGAAGTTAAGGAAGAGACGGGACTTACTCTTACGTCTTACAGGCTTAGAGGCGTTATAACTTTTCTTTCCGACAAATGGGAAGGGGAGTATATGTATCTATACACTGCGACCGGCTATACGGGTGAAATGATTGAATGCGACGAAGGAAACCTTGAATGGGTCGATATCGATAAAGTGTGCGCACTTCCTATCTGGGAAGGTGATAAGCTTTTCTTTGAAGAACTGCGTCGTGACAGGGGCTTTTTTACAATGATGCTGAAATATGAGGGCGATAATCTTGCAGAGCACTCGTGTAAGCTTCATAATTAAAAAGTTCTTGCATTTTAAGAAACGTTGATATATATTAGTAAGCAAATGATAAAGGTGATGACAAAGAGGAGTACTTATACCGAATGCCTTTAAGAGAAGACAACCCACCGGCTGAGAGGTGTCGAAGGAAAGTATAAGGAAGGTAGCTTTGGAACCGATGCCTGAAATTTTTCAGTAGGGTACTCCGGGTGTTCCCGTTACAGAACGAATGAGATGTGCCAAGGCATAAGTAAGGTGGTACCGCGATAACACGCCCTTACAGGAAGATTCCTGTAGGGGCTTTTTTAATCCTTAAAGTCCTATACGGGAGAATTAAAGGAGGAAGATATATGAGTAAAGAACTCGCAAAAACTTACAATCCGCAAGAGATTGAAGACAGATTGTATGATAAGTGGCTTAAGAACGGATATTTTCATTCGGAAGTAGACAGATCCCGTAAACCTTTTACCATTGTGATGCCGCCTCCAAACATTACCGGACAGCTTCACATGGGTCATGCGCTTGATAATACGATGCAGGATATTCTTATAAGATACAAGAAGCTTCAGGGCTATAACACTTTGTGGCAGCCGGGCACAGACCATGCGGCAATCGCTACAGAAGTTAAGATTATCGAGAAGTTAAGAGAGCAGGGAATCGACAAGAAGGACTTGGGTCGTGAAGGTTTCCTTGAAAAAGCATGGGAATGGAAGAAAGAGTACGGCGGAAGAATCGTTAATCAGCTTCATAAGATAGGTTCTGCGGCAGACTGGGAGAGAGAGCGCTTTACAATGGATGAGGGCTGCTCTAAGGCAGTTAATGAGGTATTCATTAACCTTCATAAGAAGGGACTTATCTATAAAGGTAACAGAATTATCAACTGGTGCCCTGTATGTAAGACATCAATTTCCGATGCGGAAGTTGAGCACGAGGAGCAGGCAGGACATTTCTGGCATATCAAGTATCCGTTGATTGATGAGAACGGTAAGCCGTCAGCTACTGAATTCCTTGAGTTTGCTACAACACGTCCCGAGACAATGCTCGGAGATTCAGCTGTTGCAATTAATCCTGAGGATAAGAGATATACTCATCTTAAGGGACGTAAAGTATTCTTACCGTTCATGGAGAGAGTACTTCCGATAGTTGAAGATTCTTACGTAGACATGGAATTTGGTACCGGTGTTGTTAAGATAACACCAGCACACGATCCTAACGATTTCGAGGTTGGTAAGCGTCATAATCTTCCTGAAATTAATATTCTTAACGATGACGCAACCATCAATGAGAATGGCGGAAAATTCGCCGGAATGGACAGATATGAAGCGAGAAAGGCAATTGTTAAGGAACTTGACGAAATGGGTCTTCTCGTAAGAATAGAGGATCACAGCCATAACGTAGGTACATGCTACAGATGTCATACTACAATCGAGCCTATGGTTAAGAAGCAGTGGTTCGTTAAGATGGATGAGCTTATTAAGCCTGCAATGGAAGCAATCGACAAGGGTGACCTTAAGTTTGTACCGGAGCATTTCAATAAGACTTATTTCCACTGGCTTGAGGGTATGCGCGACTGGTGTATAAGCCGTCAGCTCTGGTGGGGCCATAGAATCCCGGCATATTATTGTCAGGATTGCGGTGAAGTTGTAGTAGGATACGGTGCACCGGATAAGTGTCCTAAGTGCGGAAAGAGTAACTTTAAGCAGGATGAGGATACTTTGGATACATGGTTCTCGTCGGCACTCTGGCCTTTCTCTACACTCGGATGGCCTGAAAAGACAGAAGATCTCGATTATTATTATCCGACAGATGTCCTTGTAACAGGATATGATATCATTCTTTTCTGGGTAATAAGAATGGTATTCTCCGGATACGAACATACGGGAAAGTGTCCTTTCCATACGGTACTTATTCACGGTCTTGTAAGAGACTCTCAGGGACGTAAGATGAGTAAGTCATTAGGTAACGGTATCGATCCTCTTGAGATAATCGATAAATACGGTGCGGATGCTTTAAGAATGGCACTTATGACAGGTAACGCACCGGGTAACGATATGAGATTCTACGACGAGAAGGTAGAAGCTGCCCGTAACTTCGCCAATAAGGTATGGAATGCTTCGAGATTCCTTATGATGAATCTTGAGGGCGTTGAGGTAAAAGCGCCTAAGGATGAGGATCTTGCACCGGCTGATAAGGCAATGTTAAGCAAGCTTAAGGCATTAATCGCAGAAGTTACCGAGAATATGGATAAGTATGAGCTCGGTGTAGCATTATCCAAGCTTTATGATTTTGTATGGGATGAGTTCTGCGACTGGTATATTGAGATGAGCAAGCCTGTACTCTGGAAGAAAGATGAGAATCCGGAGAAGGCCAATGCTACACTTTATACTTTGAAGAAGGTATTAAACGAAAGCCTTATATTATTGCATCCGTTTATGCCTTTTGTAACCGAAGAAATCTACTGTACATTAAATGAAGACAAGGAAAGCATTATGCTCGATAAGTGGCCTTCATGCGAAGACGGTGATAAGTACAAGGAATTCGAGAAAGAATTCGAAGCAGTAAAAGAGCTTGTTCGCGGTATCAGAAATACCAGAACTTCAATGGATGTTCCACCTTCAAGAAAGGCATCTCTTATCATAGTTTCCGAGAAGGAAGATGTAAGAAGAGCATTTAATACATTCAAGGATTCCATGATGAATCTTGCATCCGCTTCTGATATAAAAGTTCAGGCCGATAAGGAAGGCGTAGCAGATGACGCTGTATCTGTAGTTATCGCAGATGCCGTATGCTTTATCCCGATGGCAGAGCTTGTAGACTTTGAGAAGGAAAAAGAGCGTCTTAACAAAGAGAAGGAGAGACTTCTTAAGGAACTCGAGAGATCCGAGAAGATGCTTTCAAATGAAAACTTCGTAAGCAAAGCTCCTGCAGCCAAGCTTAAAGAAGAGCAGGATAAGAAGCTTAAATACGAACAGACACTTGCACAGGTTGAAGAACGTCTGAAATGTTTGAAATAATGGTGAAATGATAGACTTTTCTTGCAGTTGTCTGATTATAATGGTAAACTAATAATAGTTAATTATGCAGTTTGCAGATTAGACACTGCAAGGGAGATATTATGAGCGTTCAGAAGGAGAATGGTCCACAGATAAGAATATCGTTCGATTCCATGGAAGCCTTTATGTCGTTGCCGATTCCTGCGGATGGCGAAAATTATGACTTGGAAGAAGTTAAACGAGCCATCGATATTAAGGGTGTTAAGGCAGGCATTGATGAAGAACTCATAAAGCACATGGTTGAAGACAAGATCTATATGCAGGAGAGAAGAATTGCGGTAGGTCAAGACTGCGTAGAAGGTAGTGACGGTTATTTCGAGTTCCTGTTTAACCGTGATTTTTCTCGTGCGCCTAAGATTCTTCCTGACGGCAGTGCAGACTATTATTCAATGAATACGATTTCAACGGTCGCTGAAGGTGATGAGATTGCGATTTATCATCATTGCACCGTCGGTAAAGACGGCTTTAATGTAAAGGGTGCTCCTCAGGCGGCAAAGCGTGTAAGAGACTTGCCTCCGCTTCTCGGCAAGGGATTTACCAGAAGTGAGGATGGTGACCATTATACTGCCGATATAGCGGGTAAGATCGAGCTCGTTCAGGAGAGGGTTATGATTAGCCCTATTTATGAGATTCAGTCGGATATTGGTGTTCAGACCGGTAATATCGATTTTAACGGCGACGTTGTAATTCACGGTATGGTTAAGACCGGTATGTCTATTAAGGCAACAGGCTCCGTAACTATAGATGGTATTGTGGAGAACGCCAGCATTAATGCCGGTAAGGATATTATTTTAAAGAGCGGACTTATGGGTAACTCGCAGGCAACGCTTAAGACTAAGGGTAATCTTTTTGCAAAGTTTATCGAATATGCGACTCTTGATATAAGAGGAACAATTAATGCTGAGGTTTTACTCAACTGTGATGTTGTATGCGGTGAGAAGCTTATCATAACGGGTGCGAGAGGTTCTGTTGTGGGTGGATCCATAAGAGCAATAAGCGGTGTTGAGGCCAATCAGATCGGTAATGATATGGAGACTAAGACGATGGTTGCGGTCGGCGCAGAAGTTGAAGTCTACAGAAGAATGAAGGTCTTAGAGCATAAGGTTAAGTCGGCGGATCAGGCTATTGAGAGTATCAATAATCAGATTGCTGAGATTGAGAAAAAAGAGAAGGCTAATATGTCGGTTGTTGACAGACCGAAGAGTGACCCTCGTAAGGTAGCGCTTCTTCGTATGAAGGTTAAGGAAGCTACGACTCTTTCGCAGGATAAGGAAGAGATGGCGGAATTAAACGATATCGTCTCAAGAGCGGAAGGCGCACAGATTGTGGTCTTCGGTAATGTATATCCCGGTACTACGGTGCGAATCGATGATATTGTGGTTAATGTTAAAGACGCACAGCAGGGTATCAAGTTCGTCAAAGAGGGTGACCACGTGCACATGGTCAAAAATGAAGATATAATGTAATTTGCTTTTATAGCGCATCCATTGGGTGCGCTTTTTTTTATAGGTATATGGAATACGGCATGAGGCACGACTGTGCACTCCACAACGGCTATTGATTAGTATGCTTACATCGAAGTGAACATCCCATATATCCGCTTGGAACGGCTATTGCTTACTAAGTTCGCGCTGCGCAGGGATGACCACGCGTGCCTCGCTCAAAACTCGCTCGCCTCGCCTTATTTGGCGAGACGGCTCAAACAGTTTGAGCTCGTTGCTATCCCTGCTTGCGTTCACTAAGTGCGCAATGCAAATGTTCTTACGCGGATATATGGAATGCTCACTTCTATATACGTTACGATAATAAACTAGATATGCTTTGGGGATTGGATTAGCATATTCGTAGCGTAGCGATATGCGGCGGGGCCTGTACTATGTACGACAGAACATTAGCATTGCGCACTTAGCAAATTCGAGTGAGGTTGGCGAGGAGCGGTAACTGTTTGAGCAAGCTCGCACTGATGATGCGAGCTTAGCGAGTTTAGCGCGACGAACGCCTGATTAACCTCACGAGAATGAGCTTAGTAAGCAATAGCCGTTCAGGAGTGCATAGTTACAGGTTCTGCCGCATTTCATATATCGGATATGTGGGGCGTTCACTTCTATGCAGGTTATAATAACACTTGCAAAATCCCCCGAGGATATTATAATTATTAAGGATACGCTAAAATGACCGAGGTGTACGGATATGACAGTAAATGACGTAGAAAACTATATAAGAGACGTGCAGAGGTTCTCCACGAAGAATACCCCTGAGCATACAAGAGAGTTTCTGAAGCGCTTAGGAGATCCACAGGAGAAGTTCCCTGTTGTGCATGTTGCGGGCTCTAACGGTAAGGGATCCGTATGCGCAATGCTGTCATCAGCACTTACCCATGCGGGAAAGAAGACGGGACTTTTTATATCACCGCACCTTGTGAGCATATTGGAGAGAATCGAGATTAACGGTGAGAACTGTTCGGAGGAGATTTTTACCGAAGCATTCGGAGAAGTTAAAAAAGTTATAGATGGTATGGTATCGGAAGGCTTGCCGCATCCTACATTCTTCGAGATATTGTTCGCGATGGGCATGGTTGTGTTCGCTAAGGAAAAGGTAGATATTGCGGTCCTCGAAACGGGACTCGGCGGACGCCTTGATGCAACCAATATCGTTAAGAAGCCGATTGTCACCGTGATTACTTCGATAAGCCTTGAACATACGGAGTACCTCGGAGATACACTTGCGAAAATTGCCGGAGAAAAGGCAGGAATCATTAAGGAAGGCGTTCCGATAGTATTTGATGCAAAGAATAAGGAAGTATCAGATGTAATCTTCGCTAAGGCATTAGAGAAAAAAGCGCCGAATTATCCGGTATATCCGGGAGATATAGAAGTGCTGCCTCGAAGAAACGGACATGTTACATTCAAATTTGACCTGAATAATCACAGCGAGCCTGTTGAACTTCCGTTCTACGGCGAATATCAGGCAGAGAATGGTGCAATTGCAATGCAGGCGGCAGAGCTTTTGGCAGAAGCAGGATACTTATCCGTTGAAGATATATATGAAGGATTCAAGAAGACAAGGTGGCCGGGCAGAATGCAGAAGGTTCGTGAGAACGTATATATCGACGGCGCACATAATCCTGACGGAATAAGAGTACTGGTAGATAGTGTAAAAGCGCTTAAATGTAAAGATGTGACGCTGTTCTTCTCAATGGTTAAAGAGAAGGATTACGCACATTCCATTTCATTATTGCTAAGCGGAATTAATTTTAGTAAAATAATAATCACTGAGATAGACGGATATCGTAAGCTTGAAGCGGAGTCAATCGCAGAGTGTTTTGAAGAAGTTAAAGACCGTATCATTATTGAGCACGATTTTGAAAAAGCTTATGACAAAGCACTGAAAGAGGCAGATGGCGGTACGCTTATCTGCACGGGTTCTTTGTACCTTGTCGGCAATGTGCTGGCAATTGAGGAAAAGAGGAATTGATATGATCAACTTTGAAGAGGAATTGAAGAAATTTAAGCCAAGCCTTGAAGTAGAAGAAGCAGAAGAAGCTATCTATAACAAGAATCTTGATGATATGACAGACGTATTGCAGGAGATGCTTAAGGAAGCAAGAAGAGTTCAGAGATAGAAAGGTTTCTACATATGAGTTCATATAGTAAGATTTTGCAGTTCTCGAACTTTTATTATAATAAGGGACTTATCTGCGCCGAAGTTCATGATATGTCAGGCGCAATCGATAATTTAAGCAAGAGTCTGCGATACAATAAGAATAATATAGATGCAAGAAATCTTCTGGGTCTATGCTATTACGAGATCGGTGAGTGCGTATTTGCGCTTCGTGAATGGGTTATCAGTATCAATATCAAAAGCGAAGATAACCTTGCGGCAGAGTATATTGATGATATACAGCCTGATATTACAAGAACCGGAAAGTTCAGCCAGTGTATCAAGAAGTACAATCAGGCGCTTTTATACGCAAATGAAGGCAATGAAGATCTTGCGATCGTTCAGCTTAAGCGAGTTATAGGAATTAATCCGAAGTTTGTGAAAGCTGCGCTTCTTCTGGGACTTCTATATATACATAATGAGCAGTATAAGGAAGCGGTTAACGTTCTGGAGGCAATAGCTAAGGTTGATGCGAATAATACCACTCTTATCCGTTATTTAAAGGAGGCAAGAGAAGAACTTGCAAAGAAGGATGAGAAGAAGAGCAAGGGTAAGAAGACCATTACGGATGACGGTACGGTAGCATATATATCGGAGAATGATACAATCATTAAGCCGTCTCACTTTAGAGATAATGCCACATTAAACACGATGGTTAATATAATCTTCGGACTTGTGGTAGGAATCCTTATCGGAGTATTTTTGATCGTTCCGGGCGTTAAAAGAGAGGCTTCAAGGGAAAGTGCCCAGAAGCTCGTTGATGCCAATAACAATATAGCGACAAAGAATGCTGCAATTAAGGATTATCAGGATAAGATTAACGATCTTACCAAGAAACTTAATGCGTTGTCGGATTCGGAAGAATCGACGAATACCAATATGTCATTCTATAAGAATCTGCTTGCAATGTATGTATCGTTTAATAACGGCGAGTACAGAGAAGCCGGCGAAGCATTGAGTAAGATTAACGAAGACAGCATTGAGCCTGATTATAAGGACATATATGAGAAGCTCAAAAATCAGGTTAACGATAAATACTGCCAGATGTTATATGCAGAGGCAGGTGGCAATTATAACCAGGGTAATTACGAGGATGCGATTGTAGTATTTGAGAAGATAATACAGCTTAATCCTACGTACGGTGACGGTAATGCGCTTTATTTCCTCGCACAGTCCTACAGACTTACGGGAGATAATCAGAAGGCAATTACATACTATCAGCGCCTTATCAACGAGTGCCCTGATTCCGCTAAGGCAGCTAATGCCAAGAGCCATCTTGAGAGACTTACGAAATAGAATTATATAATAAGGTTTACGTTTTAGGAGGATACTATGAGTGATTTTGAATTAGTTGTAATCGGTGCGGGCCCGGGCGGCTACGTTGCAGCAATTCGTGCGGCACAGCTTGGCATGAAGGTTGCACTTGTGGAAAAAGACAGAGTCGGAGGAACATGCCTTAACAGAGGATGCATCCCGACCAAGGCGCTTTTACATTCCGCTAATACTTATGCGGCAGCAGCAAGCTTTGAGACATTGGGATTATCGGTAACCGGTATGACCTATGATATGAATAAGATTCATGACAGAAAGAAAGAAGTTGTTGAGACACTCGTTAAGGGAGTTGAAGGACTTGTAAAGGCCAATAAGATCGAACTTATTACGGGTAAGGGATTCGTTACGGATGCCAATACAGTTAAGGTTACATGTGCAGACGGCGAGAAGACAATCACAACTGATAAGATACTTATCGCAGCAGGTTCATTCCCTGCACGTCCTCCGATTCCGGGACTCGACCTTCCGGGAGTTGTAACAAGTGATGAAGTACTCGAAGGAGAGCCTAAGGATTATAAGTCGATTATCATTATCGGCGGCGGAGTTATCGGTGTAGAGCTTGCAAGTTTCTATGCAGCACTCGGATGTGAAGTTACAGTTATCGAGGCACTCGACAGATTACTTGCAAACCTTGACAAAGAATTCGGACAGAGCTTATCAATGCTTCTTAAGAAGAGAAACGTTAACGTATGCACATCCTGCAAGGTTTCAAAGGTTGAGAAAGACGGCGAAAACTTAAAGGTTACATATACCAATAAGAAAGAAGAAGAAGTTACGGTCAGCGCAGAAGGTGTACTTGTAGCAATCGGAAGAAAGCCTAATACCGCAGAGCTTTTTGCTGAAGGTTGTACACCTGAGATTAACAGAGGATTTATCGTTGTTGACGAAAAGTATGAGACCAACATCAAGGGAATCTATGCGATCGGTGATGCAATCGGCGGAATTCAGCTTGCACATAAGGCAGAAGCTGAAGGTCAAGCAGTAGTTGAGATGATCTGCGGCAATAAGCCTGAGGTTGATCCGCATTTCGTGCCTAGCTGCATCTATACAGAGCCTGAAATTGCATCGGTTGGTATGACGGCTGATGAAGCCAAGGAAAAAGGCATCGCTGTCAAGACAGGCAAGTATCTTATGAGCGGCAACGGCAAGTCCATTATAGATCTTCAGGAGAGAGGATTTATTAAGGTTGTTGTGGACGAAGCAACAGATAAGCTTCTCGGAATGCAGATGATGTGCGGACGTGCAACCGATCTTATCTCAGAATACACAATGGCAATAGCTAACGGAATGACACGCGCAGAACTTCTTAAGGGAATGCGTCCGCATCCGACATATTGCGAGGGTATCTCCGAAGCACTTGAGGCAGTTGAAGGAAAGTCAATTCATTCAGCACCCGTAAGAAAGTAATATATGAGAGCTAAAGGGTTCGACCTATGGGTCGGGCCCTTATTTTATAAAAACTTTATAATTGTTTTTGAAACGCTGTATGGAAAAGCGTTTGTCACTTTGGTAGAATAATAGAAGCAAAACGATTTCGGAGGATGTATGACTGAGAAATTATATGATAGGGATGCGTATGCCGGTGAGTTTTCCGCAAGCGTCGTAAGAATAGAGACGGATGATAAAGGTAATACAGCGGTAGAACTGGATAAGACATTGTTCTTTCCGCTTGAGGGCGGACAGAACCCCGATACCGGAGTGTTAAAAGATACCGCAGGTAACGAATACAGAGTAATTGATGTTAAGATTAAAGATGACGTGATTACTCATTTTATTGAGGGAACTGTTAATCTTAAGGCCGGTGACAGCGTAGAAGGCAAGATTGATTTTATGCATCGCTTTGACCTTATGCAGCATCATTCGGGAGAGCATATTTTCTCCGGAATTACATACGGAAAGTACGGATACAATAATGTCGGATTTCATCTTACGGAAGATATCTGTACGATTGATGTGGGCGGGCCGTTAAAGGAAGAAGAGATTCTCGAACTCGAATACTTAACCAATAAGGCGATATCCGAGAATGTCCCGATAATCACGGGTTATCCTTCAAAAGAAGAGATAGAAAAGCTTAATTACAGAAGTAAGAAAGAGGTCAAGGGACCGCTTCGTATCGTAGAAGTTAAGGGATACGATATATGCGCCTGCTGCGCACCTCATGTTAAAAGCACCGGCGAGGTAGGCTCTTTTCATATAGTCAAGTATGAGAACTATAAGGGCGGCGTCAGACTTACCGTTAAATGCGGACTTCGTGCCGTTAAGGAATATCAGACCTATAGACAGATATTGCAGGATACGGGACGCGCATTAAGCAGTGCAAAGGAAGACCTTTATTCCAACGTAATGAAGCTTAAGGAAGAAACCTGCAGTCTTAAGGCAGAACTTAATTCTGTTAAGGAAAAAGCTCTGCTCGAAAAAGTATCTGCGATCGAGCATACGGATAAGCCAATAGTTTTAATTGAAGACGATATGGATGCGTCGCTTCTTAGAAATTACTGCAATGCACTTATGGATAAGACGGAAAGCCATGTGTTTATCCTGGTTAAGACCGGAACGGACGGGACATACCGCTTCATACTCGGCGGCAATACAGTTGATGTTGCAGCGCTTTTATCGAAAGCAAAGGAAAGTCTTACGATAAAGGGCGGCGGACGCAATCCGCAGGTTCAGGGAACAATTGAGGGAGAAGAAAATACCATAATAGAATATTTTAAATAAAGGAGAGAAGTTATGGAAGAAATTTTAAGAGTCGATAACGTTCGGAAGACATTCAAGCTGTCTTCCAAGCAGCAGAAGATTGACAAGACCAAGTCAAAGACCAAGACAGCTGTAGACGGAGTATCATTTTCCTCTAATCAAGGAGAGATATTCGGACTCTTGGGTCCTAACGGAGCAGGTAAGACAACAACCTTACGAATGATCGCAACACTTATTAAGCCTGATGAAGGAGAGATCAGTGTAAGCGGTTATTCGGTTAAGGATAACCCTACTGCAGTTCGCGAGAGAATAGGCTTTATGACAAGTGAGCTTAAGCTTGAGGACTGGTTTACACCGAATTATCTTTTCGATTATTTCTGTGAGCTTAGAGGAATGGACAAGTCGACTACGGAAGCGAGAAAGAAGGAGCTTTTTACAAAGTTCGGTATTGATAAGTTTGCGGAAGTTAAGGTTGCGGATCTTTCCACAGGCATGAAGCAGAAGGTATCACTTGTAATATCAATCGCTCACAATCCGGAATTCGTTATCTTCGATGAGCCTACGAACGGACTCGACGTAATTACCGCCAAGGTTGTTACCGATTTCCTTGTAGAGCTTAAGAAGGAAGGAAAGAGCATCATTCTTTCGACACATATCTTCGAGCTTGCGGAGAGACTCTGCGACAGAATCGGAATGATAGTTAACGGCAGGATGGTCAAGGTCGGAACTCTTGAAGAGATCAAGAACGGCAAGACCTTGGAAGAGAGCTTTTTCGATATATATGAAGAGATGGGAGGCGAATTCTAATGTTAAAATCAGCATGGACTATAGCAAAGAAGGAATTCCATCATTTCTTCGGAGATAAGAGATTATTCTTCTCGGTAGTAATTCTTCCGGGACTTATTATGTACCTTATGTACACTTTTATGGGTCAGTTCTTTACTTCCGCGTTTACATCGGATGAGGCGTATGTACCTGTATTCTATTGCGTTGACGCACCTGAATCCGCGAGATCAATATTTGATAATATGGATTGCACTGTAACTTATATGGATGCGGATACCGATATTGAGCCATATGTAACCATGATAAGCGACAAGGCCTTGGATTTACTTATCGTATATTCGTCTGATTTTGATTCCGAAGTTGCCGCATATGATGCCGCTTCCGGTGCGAAAGCCCCGCAGATCGAGGTTTACTATAATTCATCAAGTACGGAATCCTCGACATACTACAATATGATATCAGAGATATACGCGGGATATGAAGCAACAATGACGAACAAGTTCGACATTAACAGTGATATTACGAAACAGTATGACCTGGCAACCGATGAGGATATGTTCGCATCGGTACTCGGCGGTATGATCCCCATGCTTCTTATAATGATGATGACATCCTCATGTATGAGCCTTACGGGTGATGCAATTGCAGGTGAGAAAGAGCGCGGTACCATAGCTACACTTCTTGCAACACCTGTTGCCAGAACATCCATTGCGATCGGCAAGATATTAAGTGTCTCCGTTATGGCACTTTTAAGTGCATCGGTTACATGTACCGCTCTTATGGCATCGCTTCCTAAGCTTGTTGCCGGACTCGGTGACATTAATATGGTCGATATGCTCGGAGTTACCGACTATCTTGTATTGCTTGCGGTTGTTGTAACGACACAGCTTATGATAGTTTCAATCTTTTCCGTTATTTCCGCAATTGCCAAGACGATTAAGGAAGCGGGAGGATATTCGACACCTATATATATCATTTCAATGCTTGTTGCTATGTATGCGGGATATATGGGGGCACGCAAAAACCTTTATATGTTCACAATTCCAATATACAATTCTGCTATGATACTTACTGAGATGTTTGGTTCGGGTTACGATCCTTTACAGGTCGGAATCACATGCGGAACGAATATTGCGATAGCGCTTATATGTGTATACATTTTAACCAGACTCTTTAACAGCGAAAAAGTTATGTTCTCAAAATAGGAGGAAACATATGCATACATTTCAGGATATGCCGGCAGACTTAATAGAAAGAGATCCATTTACTGATTTTGGTATTGACGGAGCACTTCTTACATCGGGTGTAGGAGAAAGAGTCAATGCAATGACGATTAAATGGGGCACCATGGGCGTACTTTTTAATATGAATGTTGTAACCGTATTCGTAGAGGATTCGAGATACACGAAAGAACTTATGGACTGGTCCGGCGTATTCTCAATAAGCTTCTTCGAAGGTAAGCAGAAAAGCGCATTAAAGTATTTCGACAAGGTATCCGGAAGAAGAGAGAATAAGTTCCTGACTTCGGGTCTTACGGTTAATGAGCATAAGGGAATTCCTTTTGTTGATGAATCTTCCTTTGCGATTGTATGTCGCCTTGTGTGCAGAACCAAGATCAAAGAAGAAGACATCATCGATTCGGATGTAATTGCTGCGCTTTACAGCGGCGAGAATAAGGGCAATACTCATACGATGTATGTCGGCGAGATTGTTGATTTCCTTGCAAGATAATGTATATGATATTTTTAAGGCCTTCCCGGTACTCGGGGAGGCTTTAATTGACAAGAAACATAGCCTAAATTATAATTAAAAGGAAAGTTTTATAAGGCAGGTTTTATACGAAATGATTATTGACAGATTAGGCAAAAAGCTTGTAAAAGCTATGTCATGTGTGATTATAATATCGGTTCTTCTTACGGGGTGTACGCTACCTAACCCCAGAGAGAAGGATGAATTGTCGTATAGAACAGCCGGAATAAAGCAAATGAATAAGGGCGACTATAATGCAGCTTTAAGCGCTTTTCAGAAAGCTCTTGATAACAGTAACGGCCGTATATCCGACACGGAACTTGACATATGCTATTACAAGGCCTACTGCTTAATCAGGGTCGGAAAAAATGAAGAAGCGCTTTCTGTATATAATGCGATAATTGATTATGATAAAAACAATTCCGAAGCATATCTTCTTCGGGGACATTTGAATGCGGCACTCGATAATAAGGATGCAGCGTTACGCGATTATGATAAGGCTGTATCGCTTAGGCCCAGAAGCTATGAGTATTATCTTGCGATATATCAGAATCTTGTATATTCGGGAGATGTTACAGAGGCTGAGGACTATTTAAGAAGAGGACTTGAGATTAAAGCCGGCACCGCGGAAGAGTATTGCTATCAGGGACGTTTCTATCTTTTACTCAAAGAATATGAGGCTGCGAAGCTTGTCTTAAGCAATGCCATGAATGAAGGCTCGGAAGAAGCAAAGCTTTATATGGCATCTGCAATGAGAGAGATGGGACAGGGAGAACAGGCCTACGGAATATATGAGAACTACGTTAAAAGCCATGAGAACGATGCGGAAGCATTATACCAGATAGTGGAGATTTTAACGGAGACGGGTGAGTACGAGAAGGCATTAAGTTATGCGGATGCTGCACTGTCTGCGGCAACCAATGACAGCGACAAGAAGAAACTTATGGAGAATAAGATCTTCTGTCTCGAAAAGCTCAATCAATACAAGGAAGCGATTAATGCGGTTAGAACCTATCTTAAGACTTTTCCGGATGATCAGGTGATGATAAGAGAGCTTACGTTCCTTAATTCACGTATTGAGACACCGTAGTTTTTATAGTCGGAGGTGTAGTGATTTGGGTACATTATATGAAAATTCAGTTAAAGAGGAGAGAGTAATTCTTGTGGCCGTCTGCCTGGAAGAAGGAGACGATACAATGGATTCAGTTGACGAGCTTGCGGATCTTTGTAAGACCGCCGGCGCAACTGTTGTGGGTCGGGTTATTCAGAACAGAGAGCAGCCGCACCCGGGATATTATGTCGGAACGGGTAAGCTAGACGAGATAAGACAGCTTATTGCGATATATGACGCAACCGGTATAGTCTGTGACGACGAATTAAGTCCTGCGCAGATTAAAAACCTTGAAAATGAGTTACACGTGGCCATCTTAGACAGAACGCTTGTAATCCTTGATATCTTCGCTAAGAGGGCAACGACAAGCGAAGGTAAGATACAGGTAGAGCTGGCACAGCTTCGTTACAGAGCCACAAGACTTGTGGGCTTAGGTAAGACACTTTCAAGACAAGGCGGCGGAATTGGTACAAGAGGTCCGGGCGAGAAAAAGCTCGAGGTTGACAGACGTACGATTAAGACGAGAATCTCGCAGCTTAAGTCGGAACTTGCAGATATTACAAGACATAGAGAGATAACGAGAAAGCAGAGAGAATGTTCGCATACCAAGGTTGCGGCAATTGTCGGATATACCAATGCGGGTAAGTCAACATTGCTTAACCATATGACCATGGCGGAAGTACTTGAAGAGGATATGCTTTTTGCGACACTCGATCCTACTACAAGAGCGTTAACGCTTGGAGACGGTCAGGAGATAATGCTTACCGATACGGTAGGATTCATAAGAAAGTTACCACATCATCTTGTGGAGGCATTTAAGAGTACTTTGGAAGAAGCAAAGTACGCCGACTACATCATACATGTTGTGGATGCATCGAATCCACAGATGGGTAAGCAGATGAAGATAGTCTATGATACGTTAGACAGTCTCGAAGTTAAGGACAAAAAGATTCTCACACTTTTTAACAAACAAGATCTTGTGGTTGAGGACGAAATCCTTAAAGATATCAAGGCTGATAAAACCTTGAGAATAGAGGCTAAGCACGATATAGGGCTCGACAAGGTGAAGGAGGTTCTGGCTGAGTTTCTTCGTGAAGAGAAGGTTTTAATCGAGAAAGTATTTCACTACGAAGATGCAGGTAAGATTCAATTAATTCGTAAGTATGGGGAATTATTGATTGAAGAATACCGAGAAGACGGCATTTATGTCAAGGCCTACGTACCAAGTGAAATGCGCAACATATAGAGAATGTGAACTAATCTTTGCACTAGATATTGTGTTTTTACTATTGACACCTCGGGGTCACTTTGCTAAAATATGTTTATAACGGCAGAGGACCTTAGAGGTGTTTTTTACTTCTTAATAGAAATTGCAGTGGTCCGATATGAAAGGAAAGAAAGTTTATGTTTGAAGTCGTAAAGAGAGACGGTCAGGTTGTTGATTTTACTATAGTCAAGATAAAGGATGCAATCGCCAAGGCCTTTACTGCAACAGGTAAAGAGTATAATGATGATATCATCGATATGCTTTGCTTAAGAGTTACTGCAAACTTCCAGGCAAAGATCGAGAACGGACAGATTCATGTGGAGGAGATTCAGGACAGCGTAGAGACTGTTCTTGAGCAGTCGGGTTATACCGATGTTGCCAAGGCATATATTCTCTATCGTAAGCAGAGAGAGAAGATGCGCAACATGAAGTCCACCATTCTTGACTATAAGGAAATCGTCAATTCCTATGTTAAGGTTGAGGACTGGAGAGTTAAGGAGAATTCTACAGTTACTTATTCCGTAGGAGGACTTATTCTTTCTAACTCCGGTGCTGTAACAGCTAATTACTGGTTATCGGAGATTTACGACCAGGAGATTGCGGATGCTCACAGAAATGCGGACATTCATCTTCATGATCTTTCGATGCTTACAGGCTATTGTGCAGGATGGTCTTTAAAGCAGTTAATTCAGGAAGGACTCGGCGGTATCCCGGGCAAGATTACATCATCACCGGCAAGACACCTTTCGGTACTTTGCAACCAGATGGTTAACTTCCTTGGAATTATGCAGAACGAGTGGGCAGGAGCTCAGGCATTCTCGTCATTTGACACATATCTTGCTCCGTTTGTTAAGGTAGACAACTTATCTTATTATGATGTTAAGAAGTGCATCGAGTCATTTGTATACGGTGTTAACACACCAAGCAGATGGGGCACTCAGGCACCGTTCTCTAACATCACACTTGACTGGACCGTTCCTAACGATCTTGCGGAATTGCCTGCAATCGTAGGCGGTAAGGAATTAGACTTCAAATATAAGGATTGCAAGAAGGAAATGGATATGATTAACCGTGCATTCCTCGAGACAATGATCGAAGGCGATGCTAACGGACGTGGATTCCAGTATCCTATTCCTACATATTCAATCACCAGCGACTTTGACTGGTCAGATACAGAGAACAACCGTCTCTTATTCGAGATGACATCCAAGTACGGTACACCGTACTTCAGCAATTATATCAATTCAGATATGCAGCCTTCAGATGTACGTTCAATGTGCTGCAGATTACGTCTTGACCTTCGTGAACTTCGTAAGAAGTCCGGCGGATTCTTCGGCGCAGGCGAATCAACAGGTTCTATCGGTGTTGTAACAATCAACTTACCGAGAATCGCATATCTTGCTACGGATGAGAATGACTTCTATAAGAGACTTGACTATATGATGGATCTTTCGGCGCGTTCACTTAAGATTAAGAGAGGCGTTGTAAGCAAACTTCTTGATGAGGGATTATATCCATACACAAGAAGATATTTGGGATCATTTGATAATCACTTCTCGACAATCGGCCTTGTAGGTATGAACGAGGTTGGCCTTAACGCAAAGTGGTTACAGAAGGACCTTTCACACGAAGAGACACAGAAGTTTGCTCAGGATGTGCTTAATCACATGAGAGAGAGACTTTCAGATTATCAGGAATTATACGGAGATCTCTACAACTTAGAGGCAACTCCTGCAGAGAGTACAGCTTATCGTCTTGCTAAGCACGATAAGAAGCGCTTCCCTGATATTAAGACTGCAGGTAAAGAAGGCGATACACCGTTCTATACCAACAGCTCACATTTACCGGTTGAATATACCAATGATATCTTTGAAGCTCTTGATATTCAGGATGATCTTCAGACATTATATACATCCGGTACGGTATTCCATGCATTCCTCGGAGAAAAGCTCCCGGATTGGAAGGCTGCTGCGAACCTTGTTCGTAAGATTGCAGAGAATTACAAGTTACCGTATTATACATTATCACCGATTTACTCTATCTGTAAGGAACATGGTTATCTTGCAGGCGAGCACTTCACATGCCCTCATTGCGGAGCACCTGCTGAAGTATACAGCCGTATCACAGGATATTATAGACCTGTTCAGAACTGGAACGATGGTAAGGCTCAGGAATACAAGAACAGAAAGATTTATACCTGCCTTGAGTACAAGGGAACCAAGACAAAGGCTACAGCTCCTAAGTTAGTTACAATTACAGGCAATGATGTTGAGATTAAGGATGAAGATGTTGTTAAATATCTCTTTACAACCAAGACATGCCCTAATTGCGCACTTGCCAAGGAGTACTTAAAGGACGAGAAGTACGTACTTATCGATGCTGAAGAGAATGTTGAATTGGCACGTAAGTATGGAGTTATGCAGGCACCGACACTTGTTGTTATCGAGGGTCAGCAGGCAACCAAATATGTTAATGCTTCCAATATCGCAAGATATGCAGAGGAGCAGCTGGTAAGACAGTAATTTAAGTTTGATAGGGCTGCGCAAAGCGCAGCCCTATTTTTGAATAATCTTTTCCGGAGGATATAAAGTGAAAGATATAGTTGTGATTAAAGGCGGTAGAATATTAGATCCTAAAAATAATATAGATATGGTTGGCGATATTCTCGTTGAAGGGGATAGAGTGGCTGAAGTATCGGAGAATATTGAAAGAAATGCGGACCGTGTAATAGATGCAAAGGGTATGTATGTTATGCCGGGACTTATAGATCTTCATGTTCATTTAAGAGACCCCGGCCTTACTGAGAAAGAAACGGTTGAAACAGGATGCGCTGCAGCAATTAACGGTGGTTTTACAACCATATTTGCGATGCCGAATACTAAGCCTGTAGCAGATAATCCTGAAGTAATAAAGGATGTTCAGGAGCGTGGCGCAAAGACAGGCATTACGGTATATCAGGTCGGAGCTATTACAAAAGGTCAGAAAGGCGAAGAATTATCGGATATAGAAGGAATGTTCAATAACGGCTGTATTGCGTTAAGCGAAGATGGAAAGTCTGTTATGAATTCCAATATATATAGAGATGCTATGCGCCTCGCTGCAAAATACGATCATCCGATTCTGGCTCATTGCGAAGATATCAATCTTGTTAACGGTGGAGTTATGAATATGGATGAAAATGCCGCACGTCTTAACATGAAAGGAATAAGTAATGCGGTTGAAGATGTAATAGTTGCAAGAGATATACTTCTGGCAAAAGAAACCGGTGCAACTCTTCACTTATGTCATTGCTCCACGGAAGACAGCGTTAAGATGGTAGATGCTGCAAAGCGTGAAGGAATTAAGGTAACAGCTGAAGTTTGCCCACATCATTTTACGCTTTCTTCGGATGAAATAGTAAAAGATGATGCAAATTATAAGATGAATCCGCCTCTTCGTACAAAAAAAGACGTAGAAGCCTTGAAAAATGGTCTTCATAGCGATATTATGGATGTAATATCTACTGACCATGCGCCGCATACGCGTGAGGAAAAAATGAAATCCATTAAGGATGCTCCTTTTGGGATCGTGGGACTTGAGACTGCGGTTGCTTTAACAATAACAGAGCTTGTAAGAACCGGAGTGATGTCTCCCTTGCAGATGGCATCTAAGATGAGTTACAATCCTGCACTTGTTGCAAAAATCGACAGAGGTCATTTAAGTTGTGGTGCAATTGCCGACATAACGATAATTGATCCGAATAAGAGATACAATATTGATGTAAGCACTTTTAAATCAAAAGGAACCAATACTCCGTTTGCGGGAAGAAGTGTATACGGCGAAGTAGTATATACAATTGCAGCAGGTCGTATTCTTAAGGGTTAGACATAAGAATTAACAATATAGAGGGAGAAAAGAAATGATTAATAAGTTAAATGCGAAAATTGTAAAGACAAATGCACCGATAGTTGTAGGACTCGATCCGATGCTTAAATATGTGCCGGAGCATATTTTGAAGAAGGCATATGCGGAGTACGGCGAGACATTAAAGGGTGCAGCAGAAGCGATATTTGAATTTAACAAGAGAATTATAGACGCGACATATGATTTGATTCCGGCAGTTAAGCCGCAGATTGCCATGTACGAGCAGTTCGGCGTAGAAGGTGTTATTGCATATAAGAAGACGGTTGATTATGCGCATGAGAAAGACCTTGTTGTTATAGCCGATGTAAAGCGCGGTGATATTGGCTCTACATCCGAAGCATACGCAGTCGGACATTTGGGTCATGTTAAGGTGGGAAGTAAGACATTTGCAGGATTTGATGCAGACTTCGCAACGGTTAACCCATATCTTGGCACGGATGGAATTAAGCCTTTCGTTGATGTATGTAAGGAAGAGAAGAAGGGTATATTTATTCTCGTTAAGACATCCAATCCGAGCAGCGGTGAATTCCAGGATAGAATTATAGACGGTAAGCCTCTCTATGAGCATGTTGCGGATAAGGTAAGAGAATGGGGCGAGGATGTTATGGGTGATGCCTATAGTTATGTCGGAGCCGTTGTAGGTGCAACCTATCCTGAGATGGGTGCAGCACTTCGTAAGGTTATGCCTAAGACATTGATTCTTGTTCCGGGATACGGAGCACAGGGCGGCACAGGAAAAGACTTAAAGGCATTCTTCAATCCTGACGGACTTGGAGCAATTGTTAATTCATCAAGAGGTATAATTGCCGCATATAAGAAAGAAGAATATGCGAAGTATGGAGAAGAACACTTCGAAGAAGCTTCAAGACAGGCAGTTATCGATATGAGAGAAGATATAAAATCAGCAATTAACTAATTGACTGATGAACGGAATAGATATATTTTAGAGGGTATTATGGCAGATAAGATTAAAGAGAGAGCATTAATAGAAAGTATTGATTGTCTTGCACCGGGAATTTACAGCATTCGTTTTAAGACCAAGATAGCACGTCTTGCCAAGGCGGGTCAGTTTATTGCGGTATATTCCAATGATAAGAGCAGAATGCTTCCGAGACCGATCTCATTATGCGAGATAGATAGGGATAATGAGATTGTCCGTATAGTATTCAGAATTGCAGGCGCGGGAACTGAGGAGTTTTCCAAGGCTAAGGCAGGAGATTACTTCGATATAATGGGACCTTTGGGCAACGGTTTTCCTGAAGTCAAAGGAAAGGTTACCGTAATCGGCGGAGGTATAGGCATACCGCCTATGCTTGAAGCGGCTAAGAGCCTTAAGGGGTGCGAAGTTAATGCAGTGCTTGGGTACAGAGATAATAACGAATTTTTAAAAGAAGATTTTATTAATTACTCGAAGGTTTATATTGCGACGGAAGACGGAAGCGATGGGGTCAAGGGCAATGTACTTAATGCAATGGATGAGTACAAGATAGATACCGATTATATATTCGCTTGCGGACCGACTCCTATGCTTCGAGCTATTAAAGAATATGCTGCAAGTCATGATATTAAATGTTATATATCACTTGAAGAGAGAATGGGATGCGGAATCGGAGCATGCCTTGCTTGCGTATGCAAGACAAAAGATATAGATTCGCATTCCAATGTTAATAATACAAGAATCTGTAAAGAGGGACCTGTATTTCCTGCCGGGGAGGTGGAGATATAATGAATACTTCAGTTACTTTAGCCGGTGTAAAGCTTAAGAATCCTGTAATGGTTGCATCCGGAACTTTTGGTTCGGGAATAGAATTTTCTGAGTTTGTTGATCTGAACAGACTTGGCGCGGTTGTAACCAAGGGCGTTGCATTAACTCCCTGGCCGGGTAATCCTACACCGAGAATTGCCGAGACACCGAGCGGAATGATGAATGCGATCGGCTTGCAGAATCCGGGAATTGATACATTCATGAAACGCGATCTTCCGTTCCTTTATGATTATAATACAGCTATAGTTGTCAATGTAGTTGGAAAGAGCGAAGAAGAATATTGCGGTGTCGTTGAGAAACTATCCGATACCAAGGCGGATCTTCTTGAAATCAATATATCCTGCCCTAATGTAAAGGAAGGCGGAATTGCATTCGGACAGGATTCAAGAGCAGTTGAACATATAACACGTGCAATCAAGGCGCATACAACTAAGCCTATTATAATGAAGCTTAGTCCTAATGTTACAGATATTAAGGAAATGGCGCGAGCAGCGGAAGCAGGAGGTGCTGATGCGATATCTCTTATCAATACCTTAACCGGTATGAAGATTGATATAAGAAAGCGCACTTTCGCTATTAAGAATAAGACCGGCGGTTTATCCGGCCCTGCAATTCATCCTATTGCAGTTCGAATGGTATATGAAGCAAGTCATGCGGTTTCCATTCCTGTTGTGGGAATGGGCGGTATTGCAACATATGAA
>JAEENO010000019.1 GCA_016283755.1 Lachnospiraceae bacterium
TAGAACTATAGATGATGAAGAACTTAAGACTGTTGCTGATATTATCAACAAAGAATTTGCATAATTAAGAACTTTTTGAGTAAAATGATAGAGCATTTTATAATCGGAACTTCGGGGCATATAGATCACGGTAAGACAGCTTTGATAAAAGCTCTTACGGATCGTGACCTTGATACCGCGAAGGAAGAAAAAGAACGTGGAATAACGATAAACTTAGGCTATACCTACTTTGACCTTAAAGACGGCACAAAAGCAGGTATTATTGACGTGCCGGGGCACGAGAAATTCTTACCTAATATGGTATCGGGTGTATGCGGTATGGATATGGTATTGCTTGTCATTGCACTTGATGAAGGCATAATGCCGCAGACCAAAGAGCATATCGATATAATTGAGCAACTTAATATCCATACGGGAATTGTTGTATTAACCAAGATGGACATGGTAGAACCGGACTTTGCGGACCTTATGGAAGAAGAGGTTATAGAAGGTCTTAAGGGTACGGTATGTGAGGCTTGGCCTAGTATTCGTGTCAGTGCGAAAGTCGGTACGAATATAGAAGAATTAAAGGACTTAATCGTTAAGGTTAAGAATCATATCGTACGTTCTCATGATATAGAAGGATCGTTACGACTTCCGATAGACCGTATAATAAAGCTTAAGGGTCAAGGAACTGTTCTTGCGGGTACGTTACTTGAAGGTAATGTCCATATGGATGAAGAAGTGGAAATATATCCGTTAGGACTTTGTACACGCGTTAAGTCGATAGAATCTCATGGTATTAAGGGTGAAAGCGCTACTGCAGGTATGCGTACGGCGCTTTTACTTAATAATGTAAACGCGGAAGATATTCGACGTGGTATGGTAATAGCTAAGCCTGATTCGATTATTCCGACAACAAGAATTGCTGCATATATAACTATGGTTAAAAAGACCGGGAAGGTCTTGAAGAATCAGCAGAAAGTCCATGTGCATGTAGGAACCGATGAAGTTATAGGTCGTGTGAAGCTACTTAATGCGGATGTGTTATCCGAAGGTGAGAGCGGTTTTGCGGAAATTGTCTTAGAACGGGAAATTGTAGTTAAGCGCCGTGATAGATTTGTTATAAGATTCTTGTCACCGCTTGATACTATAGGTGGAGGCATTGTTTTAATTGCCAATTCAGATAAGCTTAAGAGAAATGATGAGGCAGTTTTAGGTAAGCTCAAGGCAATTCATGAAGATAAGAGTAAGGAACACATATTAAATATAGTCCGTGAAAGCGATAAAATGCCGATTAAGACATCTAAGCTTTTGGCCCTATCTGAGCTTAGTAAGGATACATTCGATAAGGAAATCGGCGAAATTAAGGCTTTAAACGAGTTGTTTATATTCAGTACGAAGAAGGAAGAGTGTTTCTTTACATTTAAGGCGGAAGATGCGCTCCGGCAATCGATAATTGAGTACTTTAAAGAACTCTATGACAAGAGGCATTATGCGGTATGTGAAAGTATCAATTCGATTAAGGCTAAGTTTTTTAAAGGCATTGAGCCGTTAATCATTGACGGATATCTTGAGAGACTTTGTGAAGATTCGGTATTAAGTATAGACGGAGTAAATGTAAGGTTATTTGGTCGCGAATGTCCGAAGGATGAAGTGTATACGGAAGTATTAGAGAAGCTTAAGACCGAGTTTAAGAAAGCCGGTACGGACTTCGCGGATGTGAATAGTATTAAATTGGATGTATCTGATGACGATAGGAATGATTTAATATCCGCTTATGTTGATAATAAAGAGATAGTCATGATTAACGATGACTTCTATACAACACCTGATATAGCCGGGATGATAGAGGATAAGGTACTGGAATTTTTTGAAGATAACGAAGTGATATCGTTTGCTTTGCTACGAGATCTTCTCGGCACGTCGAGACGTTCCGCGAAGCCTCTGATGGCGTACCTTGATAACGTCGGCATAACTGCCTGGTGCGGCAAAGAAACCGAGCGCGTAAAGAAGTAAAGAGGGGTTAATGATGATAAGACAGATAAAGGAGAAAGACGACAGTATTATAGCAGGACTAATAAGAAAGAACCTTGAAGCTGCCAATCTTAATGTTCCGGGGACTGTATATTTCGATAAGGAGATTGATTATTTAAGCAAGGTATATGTGGGACCGGAAAGTAAATACTTTGTCTATACGGATGAAAATGATAAGGCGCTTGGAGGAATAGGTTTTGCAAGATTCCCACAGATGGAAGATACGGCAGAGTTGCAGAAACTTTACCTGGATGACTCAATTAAGGGAAAAGGAGTAAGCTATGAACTTGTGTCTTTTATTGAGGAAGAAGTAAAGAAGGCCGGGTATAAAAAGGCATATCTTGAGACACATGAAAATTTACAGATAGCGATTCATTTATATGAAAAGTGCGGATATGAACGAATTGCAAGACCTGAAAATGTTCAGCATGGTAAAATGACGCACTTTTATCTTAAGACACTTGTTTAGTACAGGAAAGGAGAAAGAGCTATGATAAAGGGAATACATCATATTTCATATAAGTGCAATAAGAAAGAAGAGATAGAGAAGGTAAAAGAGTTCTATGTTAAGGTACTCGGGATGCCGATAATACGTGAGTGGGCGGAAGGATTCATGTTTGATACAGGTAACGGCCTTATAGAAGTATTTACTAATGGTGAGAATACCGGAGAACTTGGAGTAATCCGTCATGTAGCATTTGCTACAGACAATGTGGATGAGATAATTGATAAGGTAAAGGCAGCAGGATATGAAGTCTTCATGGAACCTGTGGATAAGGTAATTCGCTCTACACCTGAATTACCGATAAGAGTGGCTTTTTGCTATGGGCCGCTTCATGAAGAAGTTGAGTTTTTCTGTGAAAGGGGATAAAATGGTTACAGACGAGGATATAAAAAGAATTAATGAGTTATACCATAAGTCCAAGGCTGAAGGGCTTACCGATGAAGAAAAGGAAGAGCAGCAAAGATTGCGTAAGGCATACGTAGATGCGATAAAGGGCAATCTTAAAGCGAACCTTGACAATATTGTAATTGAACGTCCGGACGGTACGAAGGAGAAACTCAAGAAGAAGCAGTAAGTGTTTAGGCGGAAATGATGAGGGAGGTTTATTATGGAGTGGAAGAAGACAAGACTTGATGAGGCAAGAAAGTATATTGATGACATTATAAAGGCGATTCCTGATGAAGAGGATAAGCGTGGCGCTTATGTACATTTATACGGTGTCGGTCTTATGGCATCACTTCTCGCATTAAAGAGAGGGTATTCACGTGAGATAGCTGAGATGGCTGAAGTTTCAGGAATGCTTCATGACCTTCTTACATATGTTGACCGCAGTGCGGATGGCGACGATCATGCACATGGCTGCGCAGAATATGCGAAAGAACATGTTCTTGATAAGCTTACACTTTTTAATGATGAAGAAAAGCAGATGATGTATAACGGTATATATAATCATAGCGATAAGCACGTAAAGGGTCACTATTTCGATGAACTTATAAAAGATGCCGACGCAGCACAGCATACACTTCGAAATCCAATGGAAGATTTTTGGTATGAAAGACCACGAATTAAGCAGGTCGTGGATGAGCTGGTTGAATAATCTTGCAGGAGAAAAATAAGTGGTCAATTATCGTATTTTGTTCGGATAAAAACACATTTTTATAAAGCTTT
>JAEENO010000020.1 GCA_016283755.1 Lachnospiraceae bacterium
AACGATATGGCAATAAATACAACAAGTAACGCCTCCTTAATAGGCGTCATGTTGTATTCGTAATTCATTTCGTTCTTAACGGTCTTACTCTTAGCCGAAGTCTTAGCTTTGGAAGCCTTGGTACTTACGACTTTAGAGCTTTTCTTCTTACTCTTGCCCGTGGCTTTATTTGCCATAACCTATTCCCCTATAACATAAAGTATCCGATTATCGATATAATACCGATTGCAAGGCAGTATATCGAGAAGTACGTAAACTTCTTCTTTCTCACTATAAGAAGCATCACTTTAATGCAGATAAATCCTACAACACCGGCAACAATCATACCGATAATATAGCACATGATATCACTGCCGCTTATAAGTGACGCATCAACATCAAAAATCTCAAGCAATGTAGCTCCGCCGATTGCCGGAAGCGACATTAAGAATGAGTATTTAACAGCCAAGTTTCTGTCAAATTTGCAAAGAAGACATGTAAATATCGTGGTTCCGGATCTTGATAATCCCGGAAGTGTAGCGATACCCTGAGTAATACCTACAATAAAGGAATCCGTATAAGTAGCTTCGTTGATTGTCTTATTGCCTTCTCTTAGTCTATCCGCAAAGAACAAAAGAATCGAAGTAATAATAAGACAGATACCCGGAACAAGAAGCGCTTTTTCAAAAGCTTCTACCATGTCTTTTGCAGCAAATCCTATAATTGCCGTAGGTACCGATGATATAAGAATCATAAGCACCAGTTTTCTGTGAGTATTGGATATAATCTTCTTATACTGCTTTTCCGATTTGAAAAGCTCAAGGAAATTATGAATAATATCGCCGAGCATTTTAAAAAACTCGACAATCATGCCCAATACATCCTTGTAATATACGATACATACTGCGATAAGCGTAGCAACATGAAGCAATACATCAAATAATAATCCCGTATCGGTCTCAACTGAAAAAAGATTTTTAAATATTGCAAGATGTCCCGAAGAGCTGACCGGCAAAAACTCGGTAAGTCCCTGAATAAGACCCATAAATATTGCTTTTAATACTGTCATTTCATATCCCCTTTGCTTATTATAAGAATGCCCCACATACTATGCGGTATGTGAGGCATGGCTCACCTTATTCGTCCCAGTTATGATAAACCATCTGTACGTCTTCATCTTCATCAAGAAGATCTAAGATACGATTGATACACTTAATATCTTCATCGGATGTAAGTGTTACATATGTCTGAGGAATCATTGTTACATCAGCCTCAAGCATAGGAATCTTCTCATTCTCAAGTGCTTCTCTTACCTGTGAGAAATCATCCGGTGCAGTAAGAATCTCGAAGCAGTCATCCTCTTCGGAGAAATCTTCAGCACCCGCATCAAGTGCGATCATCATAAGGTCATCGGCATTCATATCGCATTCTTCTTTATCAACGATAATCTGACCCTTCTTATCAAACATGAACGATACACATCCCGATGTACCCATGTTTCCATGACCTTTGGTAAATGCAGAACGCACATTGGCTGCTGTTCTGTTCTTATTATCGGTTAAAGCGTTAACAATTATAGCTGTTCCGCTCGGACCATATCCTTCGTAAGTAACTGCTTCGTAGTTAACGGAGTTGGCATCACCGGCAGCTTTCTTAATACCACGATCGATTGTATCGTTAGGCATGTTGTTAGCCTTTGCCTTAGCGATTACATCACGTAACTTGCTGTTATTGTTAGGGTCCGGACCGCCCTCTTTAACTGCGATAGCAATTTCTCTTCCTATAACGGTAAAAATCTTTCCTTTTGCAGCATCATTTTTCTCTTTCTTATGCTTGATGTTGGCAAATTTGGAATGTCCTGACATACTTTAGTACCCCTCTTTTATCCTTATTTTTATATTAGTCGCTGTAAATACAACGTAATAACCTATTTATCAAGAACCTGACCGTCTTCATCGTATTTTAAATCGAATAAGTCGATTGTTCTCGGTCCCAAAATATCATGCATGTAAGCATAGATTTCTTCATTCTTATGCTCACTTGCCTGTTTGATAATAATATTCTTCTTAAGTTCTATTCTCATCTTCCTGATCCAGCTGCCGATTTCCTCAATCTGTCTGGCATTGTCACGAAGCTTCTTGTAACAGATATCCATGCTTAATACCATAAGCACTTTATTGGCTGCATCAAGATCTCTCGGAAGATCCAAAAGCCGATCCTCAATCTCTTCCATCTTGGCATTACAGTCATCGATAAGCTTCCTGTTCTCATTCATTGTCTTATCACGCTGTTCTTTGCCCGCATCATTGGAATCATCCATATTATCAACGATTCCTGCCATAAGATTTGACTTGACTTTCTTAAGATTCTTAAGGTCATCGTTAAGCTTTCCCTGAAGCTTAAGAAGCTCGTCAACTTTCGCTTCAGCTTCCTTAATCTCTTTGGTCTTCTCTATACCCATGAAAAGATGATGCCACTTTTGGTCAAGCGGAAGCAAAGGCACTTTAACACTCGAGAGTGCCTCCATGAATTCACCGCTTTCAAGTTTACCCGAACCCGATTTATTCTCTGTTTCGTTTGCCATTTCCGGTATTCACCTTGTTTTCTTTTTGTAACATGTTTAACGAAAGACGCATAAGGCTGTCGGATAAGTGTACGTTCTGAACAACAACATCATCCGGAACCTCAAGGTCAAGCTGTGCGAAGTTCCATATTGCCTTAACACCAAGCTTAACAAGTCTGTCGGCAACTTCCTGAGCATGCTCTGCAGGAATTGTAAGAACTGCCATATCAACACGATTCTTAGCATAATAAGAATCAAGTTCATCCATTGTTCTGATTACAATATCGCCAACCTTAGTGCCTTTAAGCTTTTCATTGCAATCAAAAATTGCGGTCATATAGAAATTATGCTTGGAGAAAGCATCCGTAGTTGCAAGTGCACGACCTAAATTACCGCCACCGATAATAATAAGATTATGTGTCTTATCGAGACCTAATATCTTACCGATTTCATCATGAAGATGCTTAACGTTATAACCATATCCCTGCTGACCGAAACCGCCGAAGTTATTAAGATCCTGTCTGATCTGTGATGCGGTTACATTCATTAAATCACTTAATTCCGCTGAAGATATACGCTCTTTACCTTCGTCCATCAGGTATCTTAAGTAACGATAATATCTCGGCATTCTTTTGATAACTACCTGTGAAATGTCTTTTTTCACTTCTTAATCTCCCTTCTTCGCATCAGAATATTATAAGAAATTAAAGGTTATTTGTCAAATTCTCCCATTCATCGTAAAGCGGCATAAGTTCTGATTCAACTGCATTTTTCTTCTCAAGCCATTCGTTTAATTTGGCAGAATTAAAAGCAATCGATTCATCATTAAGATTCTCATCTATCTTCTTCAATTCGTCTTCAAGCTTGGCAATTTTCTCTTCCACGTTCTTAACGGCATTTTCAGCCTTACGTCTTGCCGCAGCTTCTTCCTTCTGTGCCTTGTAATCAAGCTGTCCCTGAGACTTAACCTGTGTCTCGCTTTTAGACGAATTATCGATAGCTATCGTAGATTCTCTGGTTTTTTCGATATAATAATCGTAATTACCGAGATAATTGGTAAGTTTCTTATCCTTAAGCTCTATAACACGGGTAGCAACCCTGTTAATGAAGTATCTGTCATGAGATACGAAGAATACTGTTCCCGTATAATTATTAAGCGCAGTCTCTAATATTTCCTTGGAATTAATATCCAAGTGGTTCGTAGGCTCATCTAATATAAGAAAATTCGCAGATGAAAGCATAAGCTTTGCAAGTGCCACTCTTCCTCGCTCACCGCCGGATAACGACTTCATCTTCTTAAATACATCGTCATTGGTAAAAAGAAACGCACCGAGTATACTTCTAATCTTGGTATTGGTAAGATCCGGATAATCATCACCGATCTCATCAAATATTGTCTTCTCTTCGTTAAAAAGCTGTTGTTCCTGGTCGTAGTAGCCTATACTTACATTGGTTCCAAGCTTCATCTCACCCGAATCAGGCTCATATAATCCCGTAAGAATCTTAAGCAAGGTCGTCTTACCCGTACCGTTACCACCGATTAAAGCTACACGCTCACCCTTTTTGATATCAATATCAATATCGTTGAACAAAGGATTATTCGGAAAAGCCTTGGAAAATCCTTTAACTTGCAATACATCCTTACCGCTTTCAATCGAAGGCTCAATCGAGAAACGCATATCAGCCCTTACTTCCATAGGCTTCTCCATACGTTCCACATGGGCTAAGCGCTTTTCCCTGCTCTTGGCTTTAACTATCTCGGATTCTGTCGCGTGGCTTCGATAATTTCTTATTATCTCTTCCTCACGCTTAATCATCTGCTGCTGTTCAAGATAATGCTTAAGATATATGGCTCTTTCTTCTTCTTTCTTCTTGGAAAATTCCGAAAAAGTTCCTCTATATACCTTGCTTTTCTTAAACTCTATCTCAATAACCTTGGTAACTATCTTATCAAGGAAGTATCTGTCGTGAGATACAATCAAAACAGCTTTATCATAAGCTTTTAAGAAACCTTCGAGCCACTCTATCGCATTAATATCAAGGTGGTTTGTAGGCTCGTCAAGTAAGAGAAGGTCCGGCTTATCAAGTAATAGTCTTGCAAGGCATACTCTTGTCTTTTGTCCTCCGGACAGATTATTAAGCTTCTTACCGAATTCGTCATCCGTAAAGCCAAGGCCTCTGATTACGCTTATTACTTCACCTCTGAATGAGTACCCGCCTTCATTCGTGAACTTTTCCGATAAGGAATGATACTTATCCATATAATTTGCCATATCAGCGGATGATACAGACGACATTCCGTCTTCCATTCGCTTAAGTTCAGCTTCCATGTCGATTAAGTATCTCTTTGATTCCATAACCTCGTCTAAGATTGTTCTGTCTGAATCAAATTCATTAATCTGCGAAAGATATCCGACCGTAGCATTCTTCTTAAAAGAAATCTCGCCCGAGTCGTGACTTAATTCATTAACTATTATCTTAAGCACTGTAGACTTACCCGCACCGTTAACGCCTACAATTGCTGCCTTCTCGTTGTCCTCAAGATTGAAGGTAACATCCTCCAATACTGTATCTACCCCATATGCTTTTGCTATATGAGAACACGATAATATCATTTTTAATACCCTAACTGTCCTTTCCAAGCATAACAAGCATGAAATAAGGATTCTCTTCATATCCCTTCATTGTCTTAAGAAATACCGTCTTAAGAAGAGTATCCGTAATTGTATGATACATATCTCTTACATGCTTATTATCTTCAATGTATATGAGCTCTCCGTTAATCTTGGAAATCTCAAGATCGTTCGCAGCCCTATATACATACGTATCTTCTTTTTCATCTATAGTTGCATTAATCTTGTATATCGAGAACATATTCTTTGACAGATACGCACAAAGATATACAAAAAAGTAAAATGACTTAACCTGTGAATCGCTAAGTTCGGATGTTGCATGGTTTTCAATCGTAACCTTGCTGCCTGTGGTCTTATTGTCAAAAAGCTCTGAAATTCTGGCCATGTATCCTTCGTAATTCTTATCACCGAATATAAACACTCTTATATACTCAGCGATTAGTCCCTGAGCAAAGGCTTTGATATGAAGCGTATCTATATCTTTGAGTGAATGAAGTTTGCCATATTCCGCAATATTGCCTTCTATCATTCCCGAGAAAATCTGATATATAAAGGAATAGTCCTTAATACGCTTCTGAAGCTCTTTCTTTAAGGTATCATAATCCGTAATATATCTCTTGGCGGATATCTCATGATCCTTAACATCATACGTTGCTTCACATCTCTTCTCGTATTCGCTCATAGCTCTGTAAAGAGGGTCTAAAAGCTCTTCCGGGAAATTAAGCGGCTTAAGTATAAGCTCAAAAAACATCGCATGATTATACATATTAAGCACATGCTCTGTATCGGTAACTTCTGTCATAAGCATAAGTACGGTCTTCGGAGACGATAAACTCATCATAGAAAAAAGCTCTTCCGCAGACATAACTCCTATATCAAACTCTGATATAAGCACAGAAATTTCCTTATCCTCGATAAGCTGCATAGCATCTTCCGGATAAGAAGTGATTATAACCTCAACATCTTCAGGCAATTCCGATAGAATTCCCTGACATTTTTCGGCGTGCGCCTTGTCCGGTTCAAGCAAAAGGATCGTCATATTGCGCCTCCTTACTCACTACGTCAAAAAGTTACCAAATTAATTATACCAAACTAATAATGTAAAAGAAATAAAAAAAGGAAAAACTCCGAGTATAAAATATACTCGGAGATTTCCCGAAAGGTCTTGATTATTATAAAAATATTATTAGAAGAATATATGATTAGTTCTCTTCCTCAACGTCCTTCTTTCTAAGTTCAACTTCTCTCTCCTGAACTTCCGAAGGAGCCTGCTCATAACGGGCGAATTCATATGAGTATTCTCCTGCACCACCTGTTATAGATCTTAATGCTGTTGAATATCCGTAAAGTTCTACCTGTGGGATATCCGCATTAATCTCCTGCTTACCGCCTGCTATAGGATTCATACCAAGAACACGACCGCGTTTCTTGTTAAGATCACCCATGATATCTCCGGTAAACTTATCAGGAGCAACAACCTTCAATGAAACGATAGGCTCAAGTAAGATAGGTGTAGCTTCCATGAAGCCCTTCTTAAATGCCTGTGAAGCAGCTGTCTTGAATGCCATTTCAGATGAATCTACAGGATGATAAGAACCATCGTATAAAACTGCCTTAACACCGACTACAGGATATCCTGCAAGAGGTCCTGCTTCTGTACACTCTGCAACGCCCTTTTCAACTGCCGGGAAGAAGTTCTTCGGAACCGCACCACCGACAACTATCTGATCGAAAATATAAGGCTTATCCATCTCACCTGACGGCTCAAATGTCATCTTAACGTGACCGTACTGACCATGTCCGCCGGACTGCTTCTTGTACTTATATTCAACGTCTGATTTCTTTCTTATTGTCTCTTTGAATGCTACCTTCGGCTTATCGAGTTCAACTTCAACCTTGTAGCGTTCTTTTAACTTGCTTAATACAACATCAATCTGCTGATCGCCGATACCGTAAATCAAAGTCTGACGGTTAGCCGCATCGTTTTCAACCTTAATTGTAGGATCTTCGCTGACGATCTTGGCAAGTGCCTGTGCAATCTTATCATCATCACCTTTATTAACTGCTTTGTATGCCATACAGGTATAAGGTGTTGAGAATGCTGTCTTACCATATACGATAGGAGATGCTTTAACTGACAATGTATCTGCTGTTGCCGCTTTAGAAAGCTTAGCCAATGCTCCGATATCTCCTGCATGAAGTTCCGGAACTTCGGTTGGTTTATTGCCCTTTAATACATAAAGCTTACCGATTTTCTCTTCTGTATCCTTATCATAATCAAAAAGGAGGTCGTCTGTCTTAAGAACACCAGAGCAAACCTTGATAAGTGAATACTTACCGATGAAAGGATCGACAATTGTCTTAAAGATATAAGCAGATTTAGCCTTGGAGAAGTCATAATTAGCTTCATATACTTCGTTGGTCTTCATATTGACACCTGCAAGCTGTCTTCCTTCCGGACTTGGGAGATACTTAACAATATCTGCCATAAGAGTATACATACCTCTTGCCATGGTGTTGGAACCCATAAGTACAGGTACAACCGAACAATCACTTACGCCCATACGCATTGCGGAACGAATCTCATCCTCTGAGAATTCCTCTCCCGCAAAGTATCTGTCCATAAATTCATCGCTTGTCTCTGCAACAGCTTCAAGTAATGCGTCACGACAAATTCCGAGATTCTCCTTGGAGTAATCAGGAATATCAAATCTATCTACAGTGCCCTTATCGTTCCATCTCTTGGCTGACTGCTGGATAACGTTAACATATCCTACAAATTCACCGTTCTCTCTAACAGGAAGATGGAAAGGAGCAATTTTCTTTCCGTATAATGCCTGAAGATCTTCAACTACCTGACGATATGATGCATTATCATCATCCATATTGGTGACGAAGATAATTCTCGGCAGGTGATACTTCTCACAGATATCCCATGCCTTCTTGGTTCCGACTTCAATACCGTTCTTGCCGGATACAACAATAATAGCCGAGTCAGCTGCAGCAACAGCTTCTTCAACTTCTCCTACGAAGTCGAAATAACCCGGTGTATCCAATACATTAATCTTAACATCATTAAAAATAATCGGTACTACAGACGTCTGAATCGAAAACAGACGCTTGTTCTCTTCCTTATCATAATCACTTATCGTGTTACCGTCCTGAATTGTTCCCATACGAGTAATATCGCCCGTAAGATAAGCCATAGCCTCTGTAAGGGAGGTTTTGCCGGCCCCGCCATGTCCTAAAATTGCCACGTTTCTAATCTTGTCAGTTGTAAATACTTTCATTAGCATTTCCTCCTTATAGGATTTCTTTTTAAAGATAGTTATATTTTACTAAAAGTTCACAATGTTTTCAATATATTGTTTGTAAATTTGCAAAAATTTTATGCGTTTATTGTTTTATTTGTGCGAATATAATATTTATTTCGCACAATTCAAAATTCTTATTTGTAAATAAAAACAGCCGGGAAATCCCGGCTGTATAAATCTTATAATATTAATTAACCTTCAATCTCCTTGATCTTATCAAGAATCTCTGTAGGAGCTGATGCGGTAAGCTCTTCGAGAACATCCAATGTTTCTTCTCTCTCCTGCTCAAGTTCATTGAATATCTGGTAGATTTCAATCTTAAGAGCATCGGATTCTGTCATGCCTATAAATGAAGCACCGTAATGATAATCATCACTGTCACCCGTGTATCTTACAATTTCAATAACGGCATCAATAACTTCCTTGGTCCAGATCTGAAGCTTCATGTTGTAAAATGTACCGGTTTCAAGCTTAATACCGCAATCGAAACCGATTCCAAGCTTAGAAAGATCCGTAACCTTAACCTTAATAAACTTAAGCGTCGTAATACCGTCGCTGTCAAGTCTCTCCAACTGCACGGAAACATTAAGATCAAGTCTCTTACTTCTTCTCTTCTCCATACCTCCGCCGTTACGTCTCATATTTAAGATTTCCTGTGCTTTACGAAGCTTATTCTCTGCCATGATGCCTCCTTAATATCTAAAAAATATTACCGCATACCATATGTCTATTCTATTACAAGTACAACTCATAAATCAAGAGAATATTTAGTGAATAAACATAGCATCTCCGAAACTGAAGAATCTGTACTTATTCTTAACAGCCTCTTCATATGCTGCAAGTACATTCTCTCTTCCCGCAAGTGCAGATACTAGCATAATAAGAGTTGATTCCGGTAAATGGAAATTGGTGATAAGCGCATCCAATATCTTAAACTTATATCCCGGATAAATGAAAATTTCGGTGTCTCCCCTTGTTGCTTTTATCGTACCGTCAGGATTTGCCGCAGATTCTACAGTTCTGCAGCTTGTTGTACCTACGCATATAACTCTTTTACCGTTTTTCTTGGCATTGTTGATCTTATCGGCCGCTTCTTTTGTTACTTCATAATGCTCCGAATGCATCTTATGATCGAGAAGATTATCTTCCTTAACAGGCCTGAACGTTCCGAGTCCTACATGAAGCGTTACTTCAGCAACATCCACACCTTTTTCCTTAATAGCCTGTAAAAGCTCTTCCGTCATATGCAAGCCTGCGGTAGGTGCCGCAGCAGAACCTTCATACTTTGCATATACAGTCTGATAACGATTCTTGTCCTTAAGTTCATGCGTAATATAAGGAGGAAGCGGCATAAGGCCAAGCTTATCAAGAATTTCCTCAAATATACCGTCATATGTAAACTTAATGATTCTATTACCGTCATCAAGAACCTCAGTAATAACACCTTTTAAAAGTCCTTCTCCGAAGATAACTTCAGCTCCGGTTCTTAACTTTTTACCCGGTTTAACAAGACATTCCCAACAATCGTTCTCTTTTCTCTTAAGAAGAAGAATCTCTACTGGCTTTTCCATGCCTTCCTTGATTCCGTAGAGTCTTGCAGGAATAACTTTTGTATTGTTAAGGACAAGGCAGTCACCCGGATTTAAATAATCGATAATGTCCTTAAATACTTTATGTTCAACCTCGCCGGTATCCTTTGAAAGCACCATAAGTTTCGAAGAAGACCTGTCAGGCAAAGGATCCTGGGCGATCTGTTCTTTCGGCAGATCAAACCAGTAATCCTTAACACTTAACTTAATATCACTCATATTATTGCCTCAACTGTGCACCAAGAGCCTTAAGCTCATTGATGATTATATCCATCTGCTTATTGACGATTGAATCTTCCAAAGTCTTATCTAAAGCTCTAAACGAAACGGAATATGCAAGGGATTTAAATCCTTCTGCAATTCTGTCTCCTTCATATACGTCAAAAAGCTCTACCTTCTCCAAGTATTCACCGCCGTTTCTTCTTATGCAGGCTTCAATATCTCCCGCAAGAACGGACTTCTCTGTAAGAAGGCTTAAATCTCTTGTAATAGCAGGGAATTTTGCAAGTCCCTGATACTTGATATCATAATCGGAAAGCTTTACTATATCGTCCATATCAAGAACAGCAATGTATACCTTTTCCTTGATATCGTAATTACCTGCTACCTGTGGATGAAGTTCACCGATAAGACCTAACTCAACATTTCCTGCAAAAATTTTGGCTGCTCTTCCCGGATGAAGATAAGGAATATCTTTAACTGCCTCATACTTAAGGTTTGCTCTTACGCCGCATTCATTAAGAATATCTTCAACAGCGCCCTTCATCTCGAAGAAATCGCCCATTCCGTACATACCGAGAGTAAGCTTCATTCTTTCTTCAGGAAGTTCCTTAAGCGGTAACTCCTTAGGAAGATATACCTTAGCCATTTCATATAATGCAACAGCCTTATTTCTGTGTGCATAGTTTAATGAAAGAGATGTAAGTATTCCTTCAAGAGAAAGCGTACGCATAATACTGTAATCTTCACCGAGAGGATTAAGTATAGTAATTGCATTTCTTATCGGATCTGCTGCATCTATACATAATTTATCGAAAACCTTCGGGCTTTCGAATGAAAAGCACATAGCCTCGGAGAATCCGTTAAATCTAGCCGCATTCTTAGCCTTGTCGCGTACAATCTGGCTCTTGTTCTTTCCACCCATAGTGGATTCGCCGCCCGGCAATGTCATAGGAATCTTGTCATATCCGTAGAATCTTGCTACTTCTTCAGCAAGGTCTGCCATGCAGTGAATATCCTGTCTCCAGGAAGGAACCTTAATCATACCCGTTGCGGCATCATATGTAAGGAATACCTTCTCAAAATATTTAATCATATCTTCTTTTGATACGTCAGTACCGAGAAGCTTATTAATCTTTTCAGGCTCAAACTTAACTTCATTGCCTGTACGTACATTAGGATATACGTCAACCATACCGCCAACTACTTCACCTGCATCAAGTTCTTCCATAAGCTGGCAGGCTCTGTTGATTGCAAGTAAAGCTGTATTGGGATCAAGTCCTTTTTCAAACTTACCGGAAGCATCTGTTCTCATACCGAGCTTTTTACTTGAAAGACGGATATTGGTTCCGTCAAAGCAAGCTGCTTCGAAAAGTACCGTCTTAACGGAATCCGTAATCATTGAGTTCTCACCGCCCATGATTCCTGCGATACCGATAGGCTTCTTACCGTCGCATATCATAAGAATATCATTTGTAAGCTCGTGCTCCTGTCCGTCAAGAGTTGTAAATTTCTCACCGTTATCGGCTGTTCTTACTACAATCTTATTATCTTCAACAGTTGAAAGGTCGTAAGCATGCATAGGCTGTCCGAACTCTTCCATTACGTAGTTGGTAATATCAACGATATTATTAATAGGTCTTATACCAACGCCTTTAAGTCTTCTCTGCATCCACTTAGGGCTCGGACCGATCTTCACATTCTTGACTACTCTTGCGATGTATCTACTGCAAAGCTTATTATCCTTAACTTCTACGCTGATATAATCGGAAGCATTCTCGGAATTACCGGTTTCCTTAATCTCAGGCATCTTGAATTCCTTGTCAAACGTGGCAGCAGCTTCAATAGCAATACCGATTGTCGCATAGCAATCAACTCTGTTGGATGTAATCTCATATTCATGAGTCACATCATCAAGGCCTAATGCTTTTATAGCATCAGAACCAACCTCTACATCTTCATCGAAAATATAGATTCCGTTATCAGGTGCTTCAGGATAATAATCCTTGGATGAACCGAGTTCTTCTATCGAGCACATCATTCCGTTACTCATAACACCGCGAAGTTCACCTGCTTTAATCTCAATACCACCCGGAGTCTTATGTCCGTCATGATCTCCCGCTACACGTCCGCCGTCAAGTACTACAGGTACGAGTGCATTAACCACTACATTCGGAGCACCGGTAACAATCTGTATAGGCTCACCTTTGCCTATATCAACCTTGCAGATAACAAGCTTATCCGCATCAGGATGCTTATCTATGCTTAATATCTTACCTACAACAATCTTATCAAGATTATCTGCGGCACACTCAAATCCTTCAACCTTTGTACCGGAAAGAGTCATTTTGTCAGTATATTCCTGTGCACTGCAATTTAAACCGGGCACATATTCTTTAATCCAATTTAATGATGTATTCATACGTAATTTCCTCTCCCTATTTGAACTGCTTTAAGAATCTGTCATCGTTTTCGTAAAGAAGACGAAGGTCGTCAATTTCATACTTTAAAAGCGCAATACGCTCAAGACCAACGCCGAATGCAAAAGCGCTGTATTCATCAGGATCTATGTTACACATATTAAGTACGTTAGGATGAACCATACCGCAGCCCAATATCTCAATCCAGCCTGAACCCTTACAGAATCTGCAGCCCTTACCTCCACACTTAAAGCAGGACACATCCATCTCTGCGGAAGGCTCTGTAAACGGGAAATGATGCGGACGGAATTTAACCCTGGTATTCTCACCGAACATTTCCTTTGCAAACATTTCAAGCGTACCCTTAAGGTCTGCTAATGTAACATTCTTATCTACAATAAGTCCCTCAATCTGATGGAATGAAGGAGAATGAGTCGCATCAATCTCATCGGAACGGAAAACACGTCCCGGTGAAATCATTCGAAGCGGTAACTTACCTTTCTCCATTGTACGAACCTGTACAGGACTTGTCTGAGTTCTAAGCACTATATCCGAATTGATATAGAATGTATCCTGTTCATCTTTTGCAGGATGATTTGCAGGAATATTAAGTGCTTCAAAGTTATAATAATCCTTCTCAATTTCAGGTCCTTCAACAATTTCGTAGCCCATACCGGAGAAGATTCTTTCCACTTCTTCAAGCGCAAGCGTACAAGGATGTTTCGCACCCACATTAATCTTCTTTGCCGGAAGAGTAACATCGATTACTTCCTTCTCAAGCTTTAAAGAAAGCTCTTTATTCTCGAGCTTTTTCTTGGTCTCCTCAAGAAAATCCTCTATTGCCTGTCTTGTCTCATTAACGAGCTGTCCGAACTTCGGACGCTCCTCTTCCGTCAAATCCTTCATAGACTTAAGCATCTGTGAAAGCTCGCCCTTCTTGCCGAGGAACTCAACTCTCGCATCGTTAAGTCTTCCAAGATCTTCCGATTCAGCAATCTGCTTAATTGCTTTTTCTTTAATTTCTCTAAGCTTATCGTTCATATCGGTCTCCCTTTTTAATAATATACAATTAAAAAAGCTCCGCCCCTATATGGGACGAAGCATACTCCGCGTTACCACCCAAGTTCCGGTCGCCCGGCTCTCGTACGATTCTGTAACGGAAATCATCCGGCATAACCTACATATCAGAAATGCAGCTTGCGATGTGAAATTCACTTAACTTGATGTATCGTCGGAAGCTTCCAGCCAATGACTTCCGTTCTCTGTCGACCATTTTCAAGTGCTACTGTGCACCGCTCAAACGCTTTTATCAAAAGTGATACTATCATATATTCAAGAAAAATACAAGATTATCTTCTCTTCTTTCTAATTTTCTCAATCTTTCGTTTTTTAAGTTCAAGGAAAAGCGCCTCGGAATACATTGAATCGAGTTCCGCTGCAATAAACAAAATATACATACCGAAGTAAATCCACATAATTGCAAGCATAATAGCCATCATGCTTCCGTACATCGAGAATCCGTCAAAATAGTTGACATAAACAGAAATTGCCCATGACAAAAGTGTCCAGCAGATTGATGCCAGAAATGCCGGAATAAGAACATATTTAAACTTACGTGTTCTGTTCGGAAGAAACATAAGTATGATAACGAACAATATGAATAAAACAGCCGCAAAGATTATATATCTGAAATCAATTACCGTCTTAAACACCTTAAATTTAATGGTTACATTTTCAAGTATAAGCTTTTTTACGCGCCTTCCATACATTGCGGATACAATTCCTGCAATAATAAGAACGGTAAAAATCAATGTATTAAGAATAGCTCTGAATCGTAAAACAAAGAAGTTTCTCTTCTCAGGAAGACCGTATATAGCATTAAGTCCGTTAGACATACTATGGATTCCCTTTGCAGAAGCCCAGATTGCACCGATAATAGATACCGTCATTACCGACAAGGCGCTGTCGAAAATCTCTTCTATAATCGGCACGAGGACGGGTGCGATATATTCAGGAAGATAGTCTTCGACATACTTTATAACAAGATCGCCGGTTAATGGGGTAAATTTAATGAGCGTAACCAAGAAGATGAAAAACGGAATAACCGACAGGAATAAGAAGAATGCAGTCTGTGCCGCATATGCTCCCACTCTGTCGTTTTGCAGTTCACGCAGTATTCTGTTAAAATGCGATAATAATCTCGACATCAATTATAACCACCTTAATAGCAGAAAAATCGGAAGCTGTATCCCTACAGCTTCCGAAATCTTTTGATTTAATCCCAAGATGCCGTTCCTGCATTTTTGACTCCTAGCCAATTGCTAGGTGGGTGTCCGCAACACTGTCTTCTGCCTTCCAACGTATCAAGGCTTGACATCCGACAGGCAATGTAGGATTCCCTTTTAAAGAGATGTAGGTTCAAAAACTACAGGTTGTCGTACATCCCAGGTGTTATTATTATTATACCAAAGAAAAGCTCAAATGCAATAGGCTTTTGTGAACTCGAAGTGACAATTTAGCAACTATTTCGCGTTATTGTGTTAATTGTCGCTACAATTATAAGGTATTGGCCTGCTTTACCACGTTCTTGATTGCATCTGCCGCATCCTTAGGAAGCTTGTTGTAGCCGTCCATTTCAGTATCAAGAGACTTAACATAATCAAGTCTGTCCTGCATACGCTGCTTCATTGTATCAACGTACTTCTTATCCTTAAGATTCGGAACATAACCCTTAACTTCGCAGATTTCGATATCGGAGAAAGGTCCCCACTGAGTAAATTTAGCCTTACCTTCAACGATAGACTCAAGTACACCCAATGTTACTTCCTTGGTAACTTTCTTGCCCATGAAATCACCGGTATTAATGATATAGCAATCTACGTTCTTATCCTTAACAAGCTTCTTAAACTTATTGTAGTCGTTAACAAGCGGATATGTTCTGAACGGGTTGGCATAAGGCTCAACTACAAGCTTATTCGGGTCAACACCCTCCTTAAGTCTCTCTGCTGTTGAACGCTTGGTTGCAAGTGTAGCACCCATAACAGATGCAAGGCTTGCACCCTTAAGCTTAACTACAGGCGGAATTGTAGGATCCTTCATAATCCAGAATATAGCGTTAACAGGTGATTCAATCTTGTCAACTCTGTTCGGTGACCAGAGCTTTGACTTGATTGCACGTCCGTTACCGTTTCTGATATCTTCTGTAACAAGAACAACTTTGCCGTCCTCATCAACTGTTGCTGAACAGTTCTGAGCTGTAAGAAGGAACTTGTTATCTTCGCAAGCTGTAGGATAATCAGCTGTCTTATCAAAGTATGTAGGCTCCAATGCGATTGATGAACATGTATCGGAGTTAATGATAAATGCATCATCATGTAAAACCTTGATTGCAGGATACTTACCACCGTGCTTAGCATGTGTAAGAGTTGACTTTCCTGATCCCGATAAACCGAATACAGCTGCAACGAACTTCTTTCCGCCCTTTAATGTGTACTCCTTCTGTCCACCATGGCATGAAGCATAACCGTTTCTGTTAGCCATTGCCCATGCAAGTGTAAGTGTACCCTTCTTGTGCTCTCCGAAGTATTTCATACCTAAGATTGCTGCGCAGTTCTGTTCTGTATTAAAGTAGCATAAGCAGTTAGGATCGGAAATATCGGTCTGATCTGTACCCTCCCACTGAGGATTACTGAAGATATAGATATCAGGCTCATTCTCATAGAGCTTACTATTCTTATACATCTTAACATACTCATCCGACATGTACTGGAAGTTAAGCATCCAGTTATAGAGAAGGTTCTCTTCTCCTTCAGGAATAAGAAGATGAGCTTTTACCATGAATTCAGGGTCGAGTCCGATGAATACTTCTGCATGGTACATTGTATTCCATCTTGTATCATAAATTGCATCCATAAGGAGCTTATCAAGCTTCTCTGTATTAACGCCCGGCTGACCGGTAATTCGTCTTGCAGGAGCATATCTACCCGTTATAGATCCGTCATTGAAAAGTAAAACCTTAGCATCCGGCTCCAAACCGAACTCTTCGCCTCTATATACAGGCATGTCGGTTACGATTGTTCCCGGTGAATTCTTTGCGAGTTCATAAGCTTCCTTTAAAGTATTAACCTTAACAACATTGTTGCCGTAGAAAGCTGCCTCGATTATGGATCTTGTCTTTGAAAATCCGACCTTACCCGGTCCGATTTCTGTACGTTTAAAATTTGCTCTTGTTGCCATTATTGAATCCTCCTTACATTAAAGCTTATATATAATCAAAGACTAAATATGCCTTCAATAACTAATTACCGGAATTAAACTTATATCCGATTCCTTTAACCGTCACAAGCCTGTCCCTATAACGGCCGAGAGCTTTTCTTACCTGCTTGATATGTGTATCAAGTGTTCTCTCATCTCCATAATAATCAAATCCCCATACATCCGTCAATATCTTGTCGCGAGGTATCGCAATATTTCTGTTCTTAACAAGATAGAATAAAAGCGCATACTCTTTAGGTGCCATCATGACTTCATTGCCGTCCACACGAAGTGTTCTTGATGTAAAGTCGACTTCCAAAGTTTCTGTCTTAAACATATCATGGTTGTCTTCGTTTCTCTTATATTCATTAACAGAAGCCTTCCGCTTAAGAGCGACAGCAACTCTCATCATAAGTTCCTTAGGTGAATACGGCTTAATCACATAATCATCCGCCCCGACTTCAAATCCGTGTATCCTGTCATACTCATCCGCTCTTGCTGTAACAAATATAACCGGAATATCTTTCTTTTCAAGTATAGCCTTTGCTGCGGAGAATCCGTCAAGCTCAGGCATCATAACATCCATTAAAATTATATCGTAATTATTGATCTCGCACTTTTTAACAGCATCCATGCCGTTTCCCGACTCTTCCGTATCGTATCCTTCGAACGCTGCGTACTTCTTAACAAGTGCTCGGTCCTTTGCATTGTCATCAACTATTAAAATTTTGCTCATTTCTCGTCCTAATACATAAATTCTTCATAAACATCGATTATAGTTAATATAACACAAATACAGATAAAAGTAGTAGTACTATTGCTACATTTTGCAAAAATTTCATTGAAACTACACTTAAAATGTTGTAGTATTAAGTTAACTTATTATGTATAAGTAAACTTATTATGTAATTTTAGTGAGGTATGTGCATGAACTCCCAGGATTTAAAAATACTTATCAGTGATGACTCCATATTGGCCCGCAAGCAGCTTAAGGATGTACTTACTTCTGCCGGTTACGACAATTTTGTTGAAGCAAAAGACGGCAAGGAAGCAGTAAGCCTTTATAAGAAAGGTGACATCGATATAGTCTTTCTTGATATCGTTATGCCTCAGATTGATGGTATTGAAGCTATCAAGCAGATTAAAGCTGTTGATGAGAATGCTAACATAGTTATGGTTTCTTCAGTCGGTACTCAGGGACAGATTAAGGCAGCAATCGAAGCAGGTGCTAAGGACTTCATCCAGAAGCCTTTCGTATCCAACCAGATTTTGACTGTATTAGACAATATTGTGAAGGGAAATTAACATATGTTCACACAATTATTCGGTAACTTTTTATTGCGTAAAGGTGTTGTTACACCCGAACAACTTGTGAATGCAATTCAGGACAGTGCGGAATCGCATGTTAAGTTAGGTACCTTATGTATCCATGCGGGTCTTATGTCTGCTAACGAAGTTGAGAAGATATATGTTCTTCAGACTCACAGAGACGCCCGTTTCGGAGAGATTGCAATCGAGGAAGGTTATCTTACTCCTGCTCAGCTCGAAGATGTTATGGAACATCAGGGACCGCACTATCTTATTCTTGCTCAGGAATTAATCGAGAAAGGAATTCTTACACACGATGAACTCGAAGTTCTTCTCGTTGATTACCAGAACGAGACTGAATTGTACGATCTTGATATGCTTGATGAGCAGAGGGACCAGTTAAAGAAACTTGTACTTAACTTCTGCAGTCAGTCGGGTATCTCGAGCGATGATCTCGTTGTTGATTATTTACAGCTTTTATTCAACAACCTTATCCGCTTCATCGGAGGAGATTTTACACCGCTTAATCTGATACAGTTTAACCATTACAATCCTATGGTTTGTGCAACTCAGGTAATCAATGGTTCTTATAACTTAGGTACTGCAATTGATATGTCCGAAGAAGTTGCTGTTGAGTTTGCAAGCCGTTATGCCGGCGAAAGCTTCACTCAGTTTGATGAATATGTTAGTGCTTCCCTCGAAGATTTCCTTAATCTTCACAACGGATTATTCATAGTTAACATATCCAATACCAAGGACTTAGAGCTTAAGCTTGACCCGCCTGAACAGCTTGGTAATGAGATTTATGCACCTGAAGGTTCCACTTATCTTCTTCCGCTTTCATACACATTCGGAACCGTCAACATACTTGTAACTTTAAAATAATAATTTAAGGACGGGCAATTTGCTCGTCCTTTATTTAATATAAGGGATAGAATATGTTACCCGGAGTATTTAAAGCAAAGAAAAAGGACGGCACTCTTTACTACCGTTCCAGTATTACACATAAGAATAAGCATATAAGCCTCGGAAGTTACAATACCGAAGAGGCTGCTTTTAATGCGTATCTTACAGCTACCAAGATACTCAACGATGAATCGATTACAATTGATTCATTTCTCGATAAGCTTGACCTTCCGTTTGATAAATGTATATCCCTTATTAATTTTCGAGATAACAGTATTTATTTCAAAACACCTATCTATGTGAGGAAAGATTATTTCCAATACTTCTTCTCCCCTACCATAGACTTCAAATTTGACTCGGATGAACTTTTCTTCTATTCGACCAGAACAATACAGGCCCGTAAAGGACATTACTTTGTAGCCGATTACGGAACACAGTACACACTGTATTCAAGATACGGCATTAAGTCCTACGGTGTACGCGGCAAAGATTATGAGTTTAAAAACGACGATCCATTCGATCTTCGTTCAGCCAATATAATACTTCTTAACTCGTTCTACGGAGTAACAAAGGCTACTCATAAGGGAAAAAACTACTATAAGGCCGAGATACACATAGTCGGAAACCACACTCTAGGCTACTTTGATTCTGCAGTACGAGCCGCCGTCTGCTATAATAAGGCAGTTGACGAAGTCAAGAAATCCGGTCTTAACAAAGAGTATAACATCAATTTCTTAGACGGACTTACGCCACGCGAATATGCAACAATGTATTATACAATCAATCTTCCGAACAAATTCTTAAGATATCTTGATGATAATAAAAAACCGGGTAGGTAATACCCGGTTTTATCTTTATTCTTCATCTTTCTTGAACTGACATTCAGGCTTCTTAAAGAAGTCGAATCTTGGCTCAAGAAATTTAAGTCTGTGATTGTCCTTATTTGCAACAAGGCCATATATATCATCAAAAATATACTCCCAGTTGAACATTTTATCGTCTACTCTTAAATACTCCTGAACGAGTTCGGTTCCCGAAGGTGCAATCGGATGTAAAAGTGCATTAATAACTCTTATTCCATGGAAGCAATCAACAAGAATCTGCTTTCTTAGTGCATCGTCGTTATTCTTCTCTGCAATCTTGATATTGTTAACATAATGCTTATTAATCTCTCTTATAATCGAATCAAGGACATAAGTTACTCTGTGGAATTCATGATTATACATGAATCTCTCATATTCAAGAATTGACTTATCACAGATCTCTTTAATCTTAGGATCAACCTCACCTACAGGAAGCACAGCGTCGTAATACTCCTGTGTTGTATAAAAGCACGAACGCAAGAGTCTGTTATATACATTGGTAAGAAGGTTACCGTCCTTAAGAACAGGATCAGGGCCGGCATTTTTCTTCTCTTCTTCAGGAAGATATACCTGCGGATTAAATCCCACAGATGCATTACCGAGACCTAAACTTAAGAAATGCATACGTAACTGTTCAGGTGAATAGAACTCAAGTAAATCTCCTGCCATAGGCGGCTTAACTGCAGATGAAGAACTTGCTTTCTTATCCATAAACAAAATATGGTTATTAGCAACAATATGAGGAAGGATTTCCTTCTCAACATCAATCTTCTCGCCCTTCTTATGCTTAAGTCCCATAAATATACCCATCTCGGCAAGACCGTAGAAGTATATATTATCCTGACCGATAAACTGATATACTATCGTATCGTCATCTTCCCACCATTTCTTCCACTCATCTTCAGGTAATCCCTTATTCATAAGATAAGTCTTGGTAAATGATATCGGCGCCCAGAGAGATTCAGGCCATACCCAGAAAGTAAGGTCCTTTTCTCCTTCAACTTCCGGTACAGGTACACCCCACTCGATATTACCTGATAATCTGAACGGTACAAGTGTCTTACCTGTACGATAATGAATATCGTGACTGTCAAGAACTGCCTTAGCTTCATCTCTTAACTTAAGAGTCTTAAAGATAAATGTAATCGAAGGCTTCTTCTCTTCATTTACTATCTCATGCTCAGGTAATTCATTAATAAGCGCATCAAGGTCAGCAATCTGCTTTCTTTGAACATATATGCAAGGATCTTTTAAAAACTCTTCCAAAGCCTTAATTTCGAACTTACGGGTATTGGTATTCTTTGCAAGAAACTCTGTTCTCTCCTGCAATGTAGGAAGATAATCTTCCAAAGTAAAATACCAGTTAATAACAGGTCTTAATTCAGGCTTCTTACCGGACAAAGTACTTATTGGATCGATAAGCTCATCCGGTGAATACTGGTGACCTAAGTCGCACTCATCTGCATAAGCTTTTTCGGACTGACATCCTTCGATAGGACATTTACCTACAACCTGACGACCGTTAATAAAGCACTTACGCTCGGTATCGTAAAACTGAGGTGTGGAAAGCTTCGTTAAATGTCCGTTCTTATATAAAGTATTGAATACGTATGCGGATATATCGTTATGAACTTCACCTGTCTTGCCAAGTGCTGATGCACCGTAGAGATTCGGGCTTATCTCATACTTATCGAGAACTTCTTTCTGCTTCTTGTTATTGCCTTCAACGTATTCTCTTATTGTTCCTGTGTATCCTTCGTTTTCGCACTTTTTACGATATGCTTCAACTATAGGGGAACCGTAACAGTCAGTACCGGATACGAATATAACATTGTCATAACCGATTCTGTCTCTTAAGAATCTGGCAAAAGCATCTGCATGAACGAACATTCCGCCCACATGACCGAAGTGCAATTCCTTATTACCGTATGGCATACCACCGGTTATAATTGCTTTTTTAGGAAATACCGGTCTTTCATCATTACGTATTCTCTTATTAATCATATATTCACTCCTTAAAGAGAATAAGTGCCATGACGGCACTTATTCCATAAAACTTCTTAGGTTAATAATACTCTTATTCTTCGTCGGAATCAACTGTGTTGTCATCTGAATAAAGATTATCTTCTGTATCTTCCATTATTGATTCAACCTTATCTCCAAGCTCCTCATATGTCTCTTCGTAAGTTGGTTCATATGACTCTTCAATCTCTTCAGCAACATCTTCCAATGTTGTAAGTGTATCATCAGAAAATGCATTATCTACAACTTCTGTAGACATTCTGAAGAACTTAAGTGAATCATCCATATCCTTAGCAAGCTTCTCAATATCAGTAGATGCAACACTAACCTGGGTCATTGTAGTCGCAAGAGTATCCATTGAAGCTGTAGTCTCTTCTGCACCTGATGCATTCTCTTCGGAAATAGATGCAAGTGTATTCATAATCTCTTCTGTATGCTTTCTTGCCTCGTCGCATCTGTCTGCATACTTCTCGATATTCTTAGCTTCGCTTGATGTAGCCTTAACACCCTGTGCCAACTGGTCGAACTGCTGAATTGTCTCATCAAGACACTGAATCTGCTCATCAATAGTAGTCTTCATATTCTGCATCTCAGCCATTGTATTGGTTGAGTTCTGAATAACTTCAGCGATATTAGCCTTAATTCTTGTAGCAGAATCGTTGGATTCGTTAGCAAGCTTCTGAATCTCACTTGCAACTACCGAGAATCCTCTTCCTGCCTCTCCTGCACGTGCTGCTTCAATTGAAGCATTAAGTGAAAGGAGTGTTGTCTGATCGGCAATTGCGCTGATCATATCAACTGCTTCATTAATGTACTTAATTGAAGTATTGGTCTTGCCAATCTGCTCGTTCATGGCTGTAATTGCAGCCATTGTATTCTTATTGGTCTGTGAAAGCTTATTAAACTGAGACTGTGAAATCTCCTGAGCCTTAAGCATATCGTCCGCACTCTTCGTAAGTACTTCAGCTGCAGATACAATATCCTTAATAAGTCCGCCCATCTGTGATATGTTACCTGTTGCATCGGCAACTTCACCTGCCTGATGTGAAGCGCCCTTGGCAACTTCACTTACAGCAATTCCGATATCTCCGGTAGTCTGATCTGCCTGCCTTGTAACTTCTTCCAGGGAAGCACCATGATCAAGAAGCTTACCGGATATACCCTTCATCTCGGTAATAACTTTGCAGAGCTGATTATGAAGCTTGCCCATTGAGCTCATCATCTGACCAATCTCATCATTACGCTTCATAAGCTTTAATGTAGTCTCATCTGCAATTATATCGAAATCACCTGTCTCCATTCTATCAACAAGGTTCTTGTTAATAAGAATGGATCTAACCATTGACTTGGTCATCTTGGTTGATACTAATGCCATAACAAAGAATAATATCGCAGCAAGGATAATGATCGTAATAACGCTCTTGAAGATATATGAAGCAATAGCTGTCTTCTCCATTGTTACAAGAAGCATACCCTGTGTAACACCGCCCGAGTTAAGAATCGGCATGCAATATGCGTAGCAAGAAGTGCCTTCAAATTCGAAATCGGTATATGTAACATCCTTGCCTGTTTCCATAACGTCTCTTGTAAGACGTTCATCAGGTTCAAGACCTACATAATGGCTGTTAACATGAATACCCTGACTCTGCAGCTCCTTCTCTTCATCCGAGAATTCATCTTTCAATGCAAGTGAAGAAGCTACCAGAGATCCTTTATAATAAAGAACTACGTCCATATCAGACTTCTTCTTTACATTAATAAAAATCTGGTTATTGTCGGTCATCACAGCGCCGCCCTTGGAAACAGTTCCATCCGGAGCAACCGCCCATCCGCCGTCATACACAAAGTTAATACTTGCAAGAGTTGTCTCTCCAACAGCCTTCAAGCTGTCGAGTGATCTCTGCTGTAAACCTTTGTTAAGTGAAATAGCAGAATAAACTGTGATTACAAGTCCCAGGACTGCCATCGGGAATAATGAAATAAACAAAAACTCCCAGAATACCTTGGCCTTGGAAGAATGAACCACACCTGTACTTGCGCCCGAATCCGTTTTCTTGCCTAATTTTCTCTTTGACATAATAACTCTCCTATCCATTAAGAAAAATTATAATTACGCACCTTATTTTACTATAGATTATAACATACTATTCATAATAAAACTACATTTCGTACAAAATATCCGCTTTTTTTCTAAAATAAAAACTAAATAAACAATAAGTTTTTTCTTATAAGGAATTCATCAAAAAAAAGCACCATAGCTTACGCAAATGGTGCTTTTAGAAATCTTATTACTCTAAAGAATTAGAATTTACCGGCCTTCGCTGCTTCCTCTACAAGTACTGCAACAGCAACAGTTGCTCCTACCATAGGGTTATTACCCATTCCGAGGAATCCCATCATCTCTACGTGCGCAGGAACTGAAGATGAACCTGCAAACTGAGCATCTGAATGCATACGACCGAGAGTATCTGTCATACCGTATGAAGCAGGACCTGCAGCCATGTTATCAGGATGAAGTGTACGACCTGTACCGCCGCCGGATGCAACCGAGAAGTACTTCTTACCCTGCTCGATGCATTCCTTCTTGTATGTACCTGCAACAGGATGCTGGAATCTTGTAGGATTGGTTGAGTTACCTGTAATGGATACTCCTACATTCTCGTGATGCATGATTGCTACACCTTCCTGAACATCATCTGCACCGTAGCACTTGATTGTGGCACGAACGCCTGTTGAATAAGGCTTCTCAAATACAACGTTAAGCTTAGCATTCTTATAATCATACTTAGTCTCAACATATGTGAAACCGTTGATTCTTGAAATAATCTGAGCTGCATCCTTACCAAGACCATTAAGGATTACACGAAGCGGCTTCGTTCTAACCTTGTTAGCCTTCTCAGCAATACCGATAGCACCCTCTGCAGCAGCAAATGACTCGTGACCTGCAAGAAATGCGAAGCACTCTGTCTCTTCTTCAAGTAACATCTTGCCTAAGTTACCATGTCCTAAGCCGACCTTTCTGTGATCAGCAACAGAACCGGGAATACAGAAAGCCTGTAATCCTTCACCTATTGATGCTGCAGCATCGGCTGCTCTTCTGTCACCCTTCTTGATAGCTACAGCTGCGCCCACAATGTAAGCCCAGCAAGCATTCTCGAAACAGATAGGCTGAATCTTCTTAACCTGATCATATATCTCAAGTCCGGCATCTTTGGTGATCTTCTCTGCTTCTTCAATTGAAGCTATGCCATACTTATTAAGCAAAGCATTAATCTGATCTATTCTTCTTTCATATGATTCAAATAAAGCCATAATTATCTCCTTTCCCTATTCCTGACGAGGGTCAATAATCTTAACGGCGTCGTCTACACGACCGTACTGACCCTTAGCCTTTTCCATTGCAGTTGCAGGATCGTCACCCTTCTTGATGAAATCCATCATCTTGCCAAGAGAAATGAACTGATAACCGATAACTTCATTATCCTTATCAAGAGCGATACCTGTTACATAGCCTTCAGCCATTTCAAGGTAACGTACGCCCTTTTCCTTAGTTGCATACATAGTACCAACCTGAGATCTTAATCCCTTACCAAGGTCCTCAAGACCTGCACCTACAGGAAGACCGTCATCAGAGAAAGCACTCTGACTTCTGCCGTAAACGATCTGTAAGAAAAGTTCGCGCATTGCAGTATTAATTGCATCGCAAACAAGGTCTGTATTTAAAGCCTCAAGTATAGTCTTGCCCTGTAATATCTCAGCAGCCATAGCAGCCGAATGAGTCATACCGGAGCAACCGATTGTCTCTACAAGAGCCTCTTCAATAATTCCGTTCTTAATATTAAGTGACAGCTTACATGCACCCTGCTGAGGAGCGCACCAGCCGATACCGTGTGTAAAACCGGAGACATCGCTTATTTCATGTACATTGGTCCATTTACCTTCCTGAGGAATAGGCGCACAGTCATGCTTGGCACCCTTAGCCACAGGACACATGTTTTCTACTTCTTTAGTATAAATCATGTTGTTCTCCTTTCATTTTTCAAAAATTGTATATCGTTACAATTCTAACGCATTTAAACGTTTTCGTAAAGATATTATCATTATTTTTTGTTGACTATATGTTCTTTGTCCTTATAGATTGAGTCTGCCGGGATAACGCCTCGAACAGGTGACAACGGATAAATATTGGTATTGCGACCTATTACCGTACCCGGATTAAGAACCGAGTTACAACCAACTTCGACATGATCACCAAGCATAGCGCCGAACTTCTTAAGACCTGTCTCAATCGCTTCACCGTCACACTTAACTACAACCAAAGTCTTATCGGACTTAACATTCGATGTAATTGAGCCTGCACCCATATGAGAATAGAATCCAAGAATAGAATCGCCTACATAGTTATAATGCGGAACCTGTACGTGATTAAATAAAATGACATTCTTTAATTCCGTCGAATTACCCACTACGCAATCATTACCTACTATTGCATTTCCTCGTATAAAAGCGCCCGGACGGACCTCTGTTCTCTCGCCTATAATTGCGGGACCTATAATTGTAGCATTAGGATAAACCTTCGCAGACTTAGCAACATATACATTGTCGCCCCTGTCTTCGTATACACCCATATCAAGAGCTTTTATAATATCAAAAATCTTCTCCTTAATAACCGGCAATACTTCCCATGGATATGTCTTACCCGTAAACAGCGGTGCCGCTATAGTCTCTTCCAATGTGTAAAGATTGCTGATTTTTGCCTTATCCATTATTGTCACCCTTTCTTATTTATCTTCAAAATCAAACGAAATACCGCTTACTTCTTCATACTTTAATCTTGCGTCGAAAAGTGAGCCGCTCTTTGAGTGGAATCCTGTAATCTTCGCTTTTGTATGTCCCGTCATAATTAGTTCGGTAATAACTTCTTCGCTTAAGTCATTCTGTGCAACCATGTGGCTTATCTTAAAGCCGCATGTACATTCATAATAATACTTTGTTCTTACCAAATTGTTACCGCACTTAGGACATTTAATCTGCGACTCAGCCGAAGGCACTGCATCAGGGAATTCAAACCTGATATCACCGTCTTCAAGTTTAAGAATTGCATCGAACTTCTTACCTGCCTTACTCTTAAATCCCTTTATAAGATCGGTCTTACCGTCTTTGAGAAGCTTTTTAACCTGAGTTTCGGTAATTGTCTTACCGCAGATACTTCCTACAGAGAACTTGCAGGTAGGATTCTCGGTATCCTTATTGCTGCATATATATCCGAATCCGGTTTTCTTTAACGGTGCCGAGCACACAGGGCACATCATATCCTTAAGAAGGTAGGCTTCCTTATCTTCAAAATCAAAGCCGATTGTAACCTTGCCGTCTTCATTCTTATCAAGCTTAAGTACCGCATCGAATTTTTTCCCTGCCTTTGAAGTAAATCCCTTGATAAGTCCTGTCTTACCTTCCTTAATAAGCTTTTTAACATCATTCACATCGATTGACTTACCTGCAATCTGACCTATAGAAAAATTACAGCCGCTTCCGTCTTTATTATATTTCTCACATCCGAATCCAAACGGCGTAGTTACAAGCTCGCCGCCACATAAAGGGCAAGTCGCTCCAATCTTAAACTTACCCTTAACGTTACCCGACGCAAGATCGACAAAATCCTTGATTCTGTCCATAAGCTTATCCGTAACGTTCGTATTAATCATCGATACGGTTTCGTTCCTGATGAAATCTTCAAGCTTGCTTCTGTACTCGGTAAAATCAACGGTTCCGTTGGTTATACCGTCCAAGCCCTTCTCCCAGGATGCAGTCATCTTAGGATTAAGAAGCTGCGGCACATTAAGGTCAACTACCTCGTAAACCATCTCTCCGAACTTTTCAGGTGTTAAGACCTGAGTCTTCTTGTTAAGATTAAGATAACCTATACGCACAAGCTTATCTATAATCTCCGCTCTTGTTGCGGATGTTCCGATACCTGAACCCTTAATCTGCGCTCTTAATTCTTCATCTTCAATTAACTGTCCCGCATTCTCCATTGCAAGAATCATTGAACCCGAAGTATAGCGCTTAGGCGGTGTTGTCTTGCCTTCACCGACATCATAAGAAGTAACACCTATCGCATCGCCCTTCTTTAACGTCGCTGCAAGGCTTATTAAAGTATCGTTAGCCTCTTCGCTATCTTCTCCGTCCTCTTTCTCTATGGTCTTCTTACCAGCAATTTCAAGATATCCCGGTGCCGTAAGAACTTTTGCATTGGAGAAGAATCTCTCATTATCCACATTAATCGTAAGCTTAACGGTATCGTACTCCGCAGGTGGATAGAATATTGATAAAAAGCGCCTTACGATAAGTTCATATATTGATTTCTCGAGATCCGATAACCCCTTTAAGGCATCAACCTGGCCTGTCGGTATGATCGCATAGTGATCGGTAATCTTGGAATCATCCGTATATCCCGTCTTCTCTATGCCTTCGTACAGCTTATTTTCAAGTATATTCTCCACGAACCTGTTCGTAACTTCATAATTCTTAAGACCATTCAAGTTTTTATTAATTTCCTTAGCTATTGCTGTAGATAAAACCCTCGCATCGGTACGGGGATACGTAGTCATCTTTCTTTCGTATAAAGTCTGCGCAACCGCCAATGTCTCATCAGGACTTATCTTAAATCTTTTTGAGCACTCTGCCTGTAATTCCGCCAGGTTAAAAAGAAGCGGCGCTTTCTTTTTACTTCTTGCCTTCTCAAGTTCTTCAACCACAGCGCTTTTACCGGCAAGCTTATCTATAAGCTCTTCTGCGCTTTTCTTCTCTTTAAAACCGTTTTCTTTGTACAACAAATAGGAATCTTCATAACAAGATCCCTTGGAAGCTTTCCATTCGCCCTTGATACTGCCTTCGGCGAATGAACCTATAACCTTATAAAACGGAGTTTCAACGAAAGAGCGAATCTCGCGCTCTCTTAAAACGACCATTCCAAGAACGCAAGTCATAACGCGTCCCACGGAAATCGGTCTGTATTCCTGAAGGTTACCGGCATTGTTTAATAATCTGCCGTAATTTATTGACATTACACGTGAGAAATTAATTCCCATCGCATAATCTTCGATTGTTCTCATTATTCCGGAAAGTCCGAGATTCTTATATGCGGACATATCCTTAGCTTCTCTGATTCCGCGAAGCATCTCTTCATCGGTCTGAGAGTCGATCCATACACGCTTCTCGACCATACCGGCTCTTACGCCACCGAAGTTACGGATATTCTCTTCAATTGTCTGTCCTTCTTTTCCGGCATCTCCAGCCCAGTATACAGTATCGATATCCTCTCTTTGTAAAAGCGAATGAACCACGTCATACTGATCTTTTACGTTAGGGAGAACGTCATACTTATATACTTCCGGTAAGAAAGGCAGATCCTCTGCCTTCCACTTCTTATACTTTGCATCGTACGCTTCCGGATATACCATTCCGACAAGATGTCCGACGCACCAGGATATTACATATTCATTATTCTCTATGTATCCTTTTTTATTGCCATTTACATTAAGAACCCTCGCAAATTCCTTGGCTACCGAAGGTTTCTCTGTAATAATAAGCGCTTTTGACAAATATATAACCCCTTTTACTACATCTCATTCATGTCAACAAGGACAACAGACTTATCCGCTATCGACAAATGCTTAAGCTTTGCATCGAAGCCCTTAACGGAGAATAAATAGATATAATCCGCATTAACCTTGGCTTCCTTATTGGCTGCAAGAAGTTCCTCATACATAGCATAATCGAATACTTCTCTCGAATAACTGCACTTTGCCGTAATCGTATTTCTGTCTTCGTCCTGCGCGATAATATCGATATTGGATTTCTTACCGATCCATGTACCTATCTTGGATATCATAATCGGAAGTCTCTTAACCGATGATAAAAGCTCTAACGATTCCATACATATCTTTACAAAGGTTCTGTCTAAGAATTCAGGAATGTAAGGCTCTATGAAATAGTCATAGAAATCTTCAGAACCCATAACCTCTAAGAAGCTTAAATTAGGGAATACCATCTTGTAATAGAAATTAAGGAAAGTATCGTTAACACGATACACACCCTTCTTGGCATTCTCGTATCCGCCCGTTTCAAAGGATACAACCTTTTTCACCGCATCAAATTTGGCAAGATTCTTCATGTATACACTGATCTTCGGTCTTGAATAACCGGTATACTCAAATAAATCGTTAAGTTTCTCTCTGCCCGATGCAAGCGCATAGAGAATAGTCTGGTATACACCGAGTTCTCTTAATTCAATCTCAAGATACTCTCTTGCAGCATTATGGAAAGGCGCATTCTTATCAAGGATAAGGCGACAGATATTATCTTTTAAAGTTAAATCTTTATTCCAATAATCAAGATACTCCGTAACACCGCCGAAGATTCCGTATGCTTCTACGGCCTGCTGCTCGGATAATCCCGAATACATTCTTACAACCTCAAGAAAATTAAGCTCTGTAAACTTAATAATCTCTTCAAACTTCTTATATCCTTTGCTAAAATCTTCTACAAGTTCATGCTCTGCAAAGCAGATTGACTCAGTCATAAAGATAATCATGACAGGTCCCTTGTAGTAATCTTTATTCTTAAGCTTAAGGATATGTTCAAAAAATTCCGGGTCCTTCTTCATTATGTAATCAGCATGATCTATATATAATACAAGCTTCTTAGCCTCAGTAGTTCTTAAATGATTGAAAAGATCGGCATAATTTCTCGAAACTGCATTAATATCACAGGATTTCTCAATCGTATCGGCAAAAAACTCTCTTTGAACTTCATTGGAACAATCTCTTGCAAGATAAACTATAGAAGGCTTATCGGATAAAAACCCCTTCATTAGTTCATGCTTCGATAATCCTCTTCTTCCGTAAAGAAAGACAAGATTATTGGTATTAGAATCGTATATTTTCTGTAATTCCTCAATCTTAGCGTTATAAGAAGCCATAAATCCCCTCCAAAAATTAAATTAGCATTTACCATTTTACCACAAAAAATCCTATCGGTCAAAATAATGTAATGCATAAAGGGTTTCTGCCGTAAGAAGTCCGCCGCCGGCTGCTCCTCTTAAGGTATTATGCGATAATGCAACAAACTTATACTGGAATATATTATCTTCTTCAAGTCTTCCGACCGTAACAGCCATACCACCTTCAAGATTAACATCCAATTTAACCTGAGGTCTGTCATTCTCTTCAAAATAATACATAAACTGCTTCGGTGCATGAGGAAGCTTCTCCCTCTGAGGGACTCCGGAAAACTCTGTAATTGCCTTAATAAACTCTTCCTTAGTAGGCTTTTTCTTAAAAGATACGCGAACAGATGCCGTATGTCCGTCAACAACCGGCACTCTAATACAAGTACAAGAAATCTTAAGGTCAGTTGCAGGTACAATTACGCCGTTCTCAACATGTCCCATAACCTTAAGCGGCTCTTTCTCGCTCTTTTCTTCTTCTCCTCCGATATAGGGAATAATATTCTCAACCATTTCCGGCCATGTCTTAAAAGTTCTTCCCGCACCGGATATCGCCTGGTATGTGGAAACTACAGCAACTTCAGGCTCGAACTCTTTTAAAGCATAGAAAATCGGAACATAGCTTTGAATCGAACAGTTAGGCTTAACAACGATAAAACCGTGCTTTGTGCCCAATCTCTCTTTCTGATGCTTTAATGCATCTAGATGATCTATATTGCACTCAGGAAGTAACATCGGAACATCTTCGATATTTCTACATGCACTGTTATTGGATACAACGATAACCTCATGCTTAGCATATCCTTCCTCAAAAGCTCTGATCTCGTCCTTCTCCATCTTAACCGCAGAGAATACAAGATCTACTTGCTTCGATACATTATCTATATCAAGGACATTCATCATAATCATTTTCTTCGCATATGAAGGAATCTCCTCATCCATTGACCACTTTTCGCTAACAGCGTCTTCGTATGTCTTACCGGCATTTCTGTTACTTGCCGCAAGAACAGTTACTTCAAAAAAAGGATGATTGTTAAGAAGTGTCACAAATCTCTGACCAACCATACCTGTTGCACCCAATATACCAACTCTGACTTTACTCATAAGTTACCTCCTTTTTGAAAAGACACATCCGCAATAGGATTGTCTATATAGATTATACTCTCTTGAAAGCTCTATGGAGCGAAGATATCCGTTCTTTTTCTTAAAATTCGAAGGAAGATATGTTACGCCTACTTCCTTCGCAACCTCTTCTCCGATTGAATTAAGAAGATCTGCGTCTTTTAACGGGCTTAAGGTTAGTGTGGTTGCAAACATGTCGCAGCCTAACTCCTTACATTTAAAAGCGGACGCCATAAGTCTTAACTTAAAACATATTGTACACCTGTCACCCCGTTCCGGGCAATCCTCAAATCCTTTAACAGAATTGAAGAAAAGTTCCGGATCAAAGTCTCCTCCCACAAAGTGAATCGGATTGACTTTAGGAATCTCATCTATAAGTCGCTTTAATTCATTCTCTCGGTACTCATATTCCGACATTTCCGTAATATTCGGATTATAGTAATAATCAAATATCTCATATTCAGGTGTAAGACGCTCGAGGCATACGCTGCTGCAAGGTGCACAACAACTGTGAAGTAAAAGCTTTAAAGCCATAATAAACTCCTCTAAAAACAAAAACAGAGTTTTGTATAAAGAACTGTCTCTCCCTACAAAACTCCCTATAAGCTTCGAATCGGACTCGAACCGACGACCTACTGATTACGAATCAGTTGCGCTACCAACTGCGCTATCGAAGCACGAACACATTCGTTATTATATCACGGAAGGAAATAAACGCAAAGATTTTTTTTGAAAAATTATTGTTCTTTTTTCGACTACTTGATATAATCAAATTGTTCATTTTAATGAGGGGGAACATATGGAAAATAATCAAACTTCCGATAAGGGAAACAAGGGTTTTAAGCCGACATATTTAGCGCTTATACTTTTCAGTATAATATTTGTAGCCGGCGCTCTTATGATTTCATATTTCGGAAAGACCAATCTGTTCTTCTCTGTAGTACTTCTTATGCTTCAGGTTGTAATTGCGATTTGTCTTTCAAAACTTAATTATGCGTGCCTTTTTATTGCCGGTGTTATTGAACTTGCCTTCGGTATTATCGCATCGGCAACTCTTGTAACAGTAATCTGTTTAGTCGTTTATTTTTGCGCACTTTACACATTACACGTACTTAACAAATACGGGTTCAAAGAGCTTACAGCCGGGAATGCGGCATAGCTTTGAACTTTAAGTATTTATCTTTTTTATTTTCTTTCTTTACTTGAAAAGCGCGGGAATTCCGCGCTTTTCATTTATCTTATATTCTATTTACTCTTCATCATCTGAATCATCTTCCGTTGAATCGTCTTCCGTTGAATCGTCTTCTGTTGAATCATCTTCCACATAACCGTCATCATCACCAGGATCATTGTAGAAACTATCATATAACTGATTGATTACTTCCTGGATTGTCTCGTTTAACTGCTCTTTCTCTTCATCAGTTAAGTATTCTGCTTCAGATTCTTCACCATAGTGATAGAATGAAATCCAGAAAACATAACCGTTTTCATAAGGAAGCCAGATCTGGTTCTGAAGCCAGAATCCCTGATCCGGAATATACATTGAATCAATTGCACTGTTATACATGCCTGTAACTGCCTGTACACGTCTTGCAAACTCTTCATCAACCGGGCAAGTAAACTTTACGAAGAAGGAATATTTCTTATCCATAAGGTTCTGAGTGTATAATCCCGGAAGCTCTTCAAGTGAAGATGCCTCACACATGTTATCCATAGCCTTATTGTACTTAAGAGAATTAGCATGTGGGAAAAACTCTGTATCCCAAGACTCCTGCTGACCTCTTATCGCATCGCAGAGGTTAAAGTGAGAATAATCTCCTCTTCCTACATCAGAGTAGATATCTGTATGATACCAGTCACCGTCAAGATTGATAAGATCCCAGCTGTGATAGCACTCTGTGTTATGTACAACCATACACTCGATATCCATCATCTGCATGAACAGACGGAATGTTGTGGCATAACCTACACATACAGCATTATGATACTTTAATACACCGTAAGGGTTATCGGATTCCTGTGAAGATGAAGCAGGAATTACAACCAAAAGATTGGAATCATGTGCAAGATTCTTGCACATCCAGTCATATACAGCTGTTTCCTTCTCATACTCTGACATGCCATCCGTGATAATCTCTTTCAAGATATCGGATGCCATATCAAGTGTCTCTTTCTGCTTATCGTTAAGCTTAGAAGTATCTCCGCTCTTATAAGCATCGGAAATATCTTCTGTGGACTTGATTTCATAAGAACCTGCAATCTTTACGTCGTTCTCTTTTGTAATACCTTCTTCTGCCTTAAGCTTCTTCTGCTCCTCTATATAGGCAGTAATGTTCTTCATCTCGTTAAATGAAGAATATGCAAATTTAATTGAAGTTGCTACTCCGCCGATCATTATAACAATGGCAAGAATAAGACATACAATACCTGTTTTTTTCATAGTGTCCTCCCCTAATTTTCTTTGATCATATCGTCAAAAGCTCTTTCGATCTGTGTATACTCATCGGCTATTATAAGGACCACATAACGTCCGCTGACTTTAATAACCGCATTTTCTAATCTTGCTGCTTCTTCAACCGCATAGTTTGCGAACAGATTCTTTCTGTGATCAAGATGCTTCTGTAATGATTCCTTTGCTTCCTTAGCATCAGCCTCGTCCTTAACGGAGATAACTACAATCTCATCCGCAAGACCTTCCTTCGAATATGAAACAAAGAAATTACTTACTTTTTCATAATCGATATCGGATACATAAGCAAGTAATTCTGATGCATTATCATCAGCACTGCTTGCTGTCTGCATTTCCGGAAGCTTGGTTGTCGCATTAAGCATAGCTGTTCTTAAATCATAGAAATTAACATCTTTAACTTCTTCGGTCTTCTCACCGCATCCCGTAAGGGCTGCCATTGTAAGTACAAGAATAAACGCTGCTATAATCTTTTTCATTGCATTCCTCCGTAATTAAATATCGCCTTCGATACCATCGTAATAATAAGTTTCAGCGTTATCCTCGTAGTAATAACTTCCGCCGCTGTATGAACCGCCAAACTTCTCTGCAAGACTGTTCATTAATTCATCTATCTTCTGCTGGAAGGCTGCTCTCTCATCATCTGTTAAGTCTTCCTGATATGAAGTACCGTCAGTTTCACCGGTTATAGATACAAGGAATATAAATCCTCCGTTATCAGGATCGGATACCCATAAACCATATGCGCCATAGTATCTTGTATCGCCAAGCTGAAGGTCTTCGATTGCCGAACTGTACATATTAACAACAGCTACAGCTCTTCTTGCAAATTCCTCATCAACGGTTCCGTTAAACTTAATGAAAAAGTTTGAATAGGTTTCTCCCATGTACTTAGCGATTAAAGCCGGAATATCACTGATTGAATCAGCTGTCTCAAGATTCTCCATAGCTTTATAATACTTAAATGATGTTGCATGTGGGAAGAAATCCATATCCCAGCTCTGCTCACGCATTCTCATAACATCCGGAACATTGAAGTTAGCATAATTACCATGTCCGGCATCAGCATAGATATCTGTATGATACCAGTTGCCGTCAAGATTAACAAGATCCCAGCTGTGATAACACTCTGTATTATGAACTACCATACACTCGATATCCATCATCTGCATGAACATACGAAATGTTGTCGCATATCCTACACATACAGCATTATGATACTTTAATACTCCGTAAGGGTTATCTGCATCACCATCTCCGTTAGGGATAACCAAAAGAAGATTGGAATCATGACCGAGATTAGCACACATCCAGTCATATACTGCTGTCTCCTTCTCGATATCGGTCATGCCGTCTGTAATAATCTCTTTTAAGATATCTGAAGCCATATCAAGAGTCTCTCTTTCCTTGTCGGAAAGCTTTGATGTATCTTTGCTCTTATACGCATCAGAAATAGCCTCAGTAGACTTAATCTCATAAGAACCTGCAATCTTTACATCATTCTCACGTGTCTCTTCTTCCTTAGGCTCAGCCTGTAATTCGGTTATGTACTGTGAAACTTCCTGCATCTGCTTATATGACATAAGCGCAAAATAAATAGATGTGCCGATACCTGCTATCAGCATAATTACTACGATTGCGAGAACCGCAACCGTACACTTTGTTTTTTTCATACTCGTCTCCCTCTTGTATAAATAAATTGTATTTATTTCAATATGGCAAACCATATCAAAATATAGTTAATATTATAACATAACAATAGTATTGTAAACATACTTTTTATGTTACATATAAAAAACATTACTATAACCCTATATAATTCCTGTTTATAGTCATTACGAATTTATTAAAATTATTTAAAAATCATCATTCTTCTCATTTCGGAATCATTAATAAAATTACTCATTTCGTAAAAAACAAGTATCTCATTAACCTGTCCGTTATCAATAACCTGTCCAATAGAGCCCGTGTAAAAGCGCGGATCCACCATGACTATGTATTCATATTCGGCTGTAAGATACGGAATAAGACTATTCGCATAAGAATCCTTGATTATAAGAAGTCTCTTACCGTTATTAACAGAAGTCTTAATCTCTACCACTCCGTAGTTACCGCCGAAGTATACGGTATACTTATCTTTTCTATCAATTGCGTCGTAATCATATATCTTATCCGTGCCACCGCTTACATAGATATTATCTTCATCAATCGAAGGAATTGATATAATATCCGGCTCCGTCGCAAAATCGGCGGCTTTCGAATACATTGTTCCGTAGAACTCATTTGAGAGCACTTTTATATTAAAATACGAAATGTCCTTAGGAACGATACCGCGTTCCTTGCAATACTCACTGTACGCAATATAAGCACCATAGCTTGTGTAATGATGATCTGTCTTAAAATACAGCGTGTCTATAACATTTTCGGAAACTTCATTTTCATGAAGCGATACGTAACGCTCTCTCATATTAAGGAAGTTATCACCTATGATGCTTGCTGCCATGTCATACATTGCAGTATCATCATAGTTTTCAGCAAACGCAGGCAAATAATCACTTAACACGGAGGACGGGGAAGGTACAAGAACAAAAGTCGGATTAAGCTCTCTGTAATCACTGATGAATTCTGCAAGCTTATATAAATTCTTCTTGTAATTCTCGGTATCAACCTTGCCGTCGTAAAGCTTATCCAAGACGAATCCGTTCTTGCCGAAGTACACTCCGCCTACATCCTTCATAAGAAGTCCTTTCTTGTACTCGGTTGATAATCTCATAAGAAAGTCTCTTAAAGGAAACTGGTCGGTTACAAAGTCAGTCAAATCGCTCTCCGTCTTACCTGACAGAATCTCACTTATATTAAAGCCGGGTCTTACACTTAAATTCCTGTTCTCAAGATCCGAGAAGGTTCTGTCCTTCTTAATAACAAGAACTGTTCCCGGAATAAGCATTATCGCAAATAACAGGATAATAAATATCAATTTACATTTTTTCATAACATATCTCCCCCAAATCAGAACCTGAAGTAAAGGAACGGATTGTAGGAATCACCTACAAGCGTCGCAATACAGAGTAAAAGCACAATTAGTAAGTAAATATCAGCCGATACAACTGCCACTGCACTTCTGCCGTTCTCTATATCGTTATCCTTAATCTTGAATAACTTCTCATATGCAATCATAGGTAATCTTGTTGAACCGATAATACCGATTGCAAGAATTATTAAATGTGTTGTAAGCTCATATATACCCATCGAGGACCAGAATCCCGTAGACGGTACGAAGAAGCCTCGTACAAACGATACAAATGTCGGCCACTCATCACTTGCAAATATAACCCAACCGAAAAGAATAATTATTAAGCTGTAGATATGTCTTACAAAACCGGGCCACTTTTCCATGTATTTTAAAAGCACAAACTTCTCGATTATAAGAATGAGGAAATAGTATAATCCCCAAAGTAAGAAGTTAAAGCCTGCGCCATGCCAGATACCGGTTAATGCCCATACGATAAATAAGTTAATTACCTGACGGCGTACACCTTTTCTGTTACCACCGAGAGGAATATATACATACTCCTTAAACCAGGTGCTTAAAGAGATGTGCCATCTGTTCCAGAATTCCGTAATGCTCTTAGCTTCATACGGATATCTGAAGTTTTCCATGAAATGGAATCCAAAGATTCTTCCGAGTCCTATAGCCATATCGCTGTAACCCGAGAAGTCAAAATATATCTGTAACGTAAATGCTACCGCTGCAATAAATGCGGTAAGAAGATTTAACGGACCTTCCGCGATCATAGTGTCATATAATTTACCGAATTCATTGGCGAGAAGAACTTTTTTACCAAGACCGATTAAAAAGCGCTCCGCACCAAAGTGCAATGAATTAAGGTCTAATTTTCTATTATCAAGTTCCTGCTCAATATCCGCATATCTAACAATAGGACCGGCGATAAGCTGTGGGAACATTGTAACGTAAAGCGCAAACTTGATAATATTATTCTGACACTTTACCTTGCCCCTGTATACATCTATACAGTATGACATTGTCTGGAATGTATAGAATGAGATTCCGATAGGAAGGGCAAGACCAAGCATCGGAACTCTGATACCCGGAATTTTATTAAGGTTAACCGCAAGGAAATCGGTATACTTAAAGAGAGACAATACAAATATATTGCCTACAACCGTTAATATTAAGAAAAGCTTCGGGTATTTGCTGCCGTGAATCAAAAGTCCCATCACATAGTTAAAAATAATGGAACCAAGCATGACAAGAACGTACTTCGGCTCACCGAAAGCATAGAAAAACAAGCTTGCGATAAGAAGAATTACATTTCTTGCTTTCTCCGGTACTATGCAATAGATTAAAAGCAATACCGGAAGAAATATCATTAAGAAAAATAAACTGCTGAATATCATAACTACTCCCCCTTATGACATATCATATAAAATATCCCGGGCTATATAACCCGGGATACTATAATCATTAAAAATTACTGTCCGTCCGAACTATTATCCGAATTATCGTCTGAATTATCATCTGTATTATCATCTGTATTATCGTCTGTATTATCGTCTGTATTGTCGCCTTCTCCGGTTCCGTCGCCTTCGCCTTCTCCGGTGTTATCGCCTTCACCGTTATTCTCACTGTTGGCGTCACCGTTGTCAGGATTCTGCTCTGCCTGCTTCTGCTGCTGAATCTCCTGATACTGCTCACTTGTTACTTCAGTAATTACAGCCTTCTCTGTAAGATACTTCTGTAATCTGTCTGACTGATAATATGTTCTTAAGTCCTCTTCCTTATACTTTGACATTACTTCTTCGTAAGTAGCTGCGTCGAACTTTTCAAGATCAGCCTTAACAGCTTCCTTAAGCTCATCCTCAGTCATCTCTATACCCGGAATAGTCTTGATAAGAGCTTCTCTTACAAGCTGTGAGTTAACCTGCTGCATTACGTATGTAGGGAAGTCAATTCCACCTCCAAAGTATGACATATAATCATCAATTGTCATATTGAACATTGAAGCATACTGCTGAACCTGAGAATATAACTCATCATAAGTCTTATTGAATACATAATCAGGATATCCGTCAACTGTCGCATTCTCGACAACCTGTGCCCATAAATCCTGCTGCATCTGCTGCTCACTGCTGTCTGTTGCTGACTGAAGAAGATCCTCACGAATCTTAACTTCGTAATCAGCTACATTGGTGTATGCACCTTCGGTATACTTTGTTACATACTCATCATTCCACTCCGGAGTGAATGTAACACGCTTGCCTGACTTAAGGGTAATTGCGAATGTTGCATTCTTGCCTGCATAATCTGCATTTTTATAATCTTCAGGGAATGTAACGTTAACATTCTTAGTCTCGCCAATCTTCATTCCATAGATACCTTCATCGAATCCCGGAATCATTGAACCCTGACCCAAAGTGTATGAATGGTCTTCTGCTGAGCCACCGTCAAACGGTTCTTCCTCACCTTCAAGAACACCGACAAAGTCAATCGTTACTTCATCGCCTTCCTGTGCAACATCCTCTTCTGTTAAATCCGACTTCTCAATACCTTCATTAACGATACTGTCAATCTTACTCTTAACCTGATCATCTGTTACTTCAGGAATAACCTTATAAACTTCAATTCCCTCATACTGTCCGAGGGTTACATAATCAAATACATTATAGTTAGGATCTCCGTAGTTCTTTTCTACCGGCTTATTTGCCTGTGTCTTTAAGAAGATGAGGATACCTACAAAAAGCGCGATAACTGCAATTACTATTGCGGTTATAATAGCGGTTCTCTTAATCTCTTTCTTTCTCTCTACCGCTTCTGCCTGTTTTCTTTTAGCATAATTTGACATCTTAAAAATCTCCAATCATTTATCATCGCAAATCAGTTTCTCCGATTTACAGTCCACATATATTTCTATCACATTTTGAACAAAATTACAACTTTTTTAATTTTATGCCTTGTAATCCTCCTTAAAAGATGTTAACATCATTTTACTCTCACACTATATTTTTCCATGGTCTTACGACCAAATTTCCCGCTTTTAATGTATTACACACCCTTAAAATATATTTTAAGGAGTATTTTAAATGGACTATAATACATTTATAAGTAGCATTGAAGGTTACCTTAGAGACCAATATCCAAATGCAGAGATTTCTCTTAGCAAGGTAACCAAGAATAACGGAGTTATCCTTGACGGGATCTCCGTTAACGAGAATCGAAACAATATCTGTGAAACGATCTATCTTAACAGATATTACGATCTTTACAGTAAGGGCTTATACAGTCTTGACGAGATCAAAGAAGCAATCGCAGACGTTCACAGGAAATCTTTCATAAGCGACCCCGTAGACTTTTCATTTTTCCGCGAGTATTCCGAAGTCAAAGACTTAATCGCTTTTAAGCTTATAAATCTTATGATGAATAAGGAACTTTTAACCACTGTCCCTCATCTTATTTATCTTGATTTTGCCATAGTATTCTATTGTATGATTGAAGATGAATCAATAGGACGCGGCACCGTCCTTATCAAGAATTCTCATATGGAAGCCTGGAATATAACCGCAGAAGAATTATTTGAAGTCGCAGTTAAGAATTCACCTAAGCTTCTTCCTTCAAAAGTAATAGGAATGGATGAATTTCTTCGGCAACTTCATGTCAAGCGTGATATCCCATTTGAAGAATCCGTTCCCGATACCTCCGATGAATTATGTAATATGTATATCCTCACCAATAAAGATAAATACTACGGAGCATCCGTACTTATGTATGAGAATCTTCTCTCAGACCTCTCCGACCGTTTCTTGAGTTCCTTCTTTATTATTCCGAGTTCCATCCATGAAGTAATATTGTTCCCTACCAACAACCGTAATCATTTAAACGAATTTAACCTGATGGTAAAAGAAGTCAACTCTGAATCGTTAGACCGCGAAGACATACTCTCCGATCACGCGTACTTCTACGACAGAGATAACCGTGCACTTTACGCAAGTTAAACATAAGGGTTCCCTATTTTAAACAGGGAACCCTTTTAATTATTTTCTTTTTTCATTTTCCGCAAGACGTTTCATCTCTCTTGCATTCTCAAGTACTGCATCGGTAACCATTACACCGCCGAGCATTCTTGCAAGCTCTTCAATGCTTCCTTCATGATCAAGAAGTCTGATACTCGATAAAGTAACATTATTATCCACACTTTTCTCGATCAAGTAATGACTGTCCGCCATAGATGCAATCTGCGGCAAGTGCGTAATAGCAATAATCTGCGTTGAATCCGATATCTCATTCATCTTACTTGATACCATCTGCGCCGTTCTTCCGCTTATACCGGTATCGATTTCATCGAATATAAGTGTACCAACCTTGTCGTTCTCTGCCAATACCGACTTTAAGGCAAGCATGATTCTTGATAATTCGCCGCCCGATGCAACCTGAGTAAGTGGTTTTAACGGCTCGCCCGGGTTAACGGATATCATAAACTCAGGACTGTCGAATCCGTTTTCGGAAGGGCTTACCTCTTCGAATCTCATGTCAAACTTAACATCAAGGAAATTAAGGTCGATTAAGCTCTGCGTTACCTTAAATGTAAGTGCAGATGCACCCTTTTTTCTGATTCCCGATACGACTTCACACTGGTCAAGCATTTCTTTCTTGGCAAATTCATACTTTTGTAAAAGTTCCTCCCGATAGACATCGAAGTCCTCGTACTTCTGAAGTTTAGCCTGTCTATCCTCAAGCGCTTTTTTAATATCATCGACGGTATTACCGTATTTACCCTTAAGATTATTGATTACATTAAGTCTCGACTCAACCTCGTAAAACTCTTCATCGGAGAATTCAAGACTGTCCAGATACGAATTAAGCGAATGTGATAATCCATTAAGAATATCCTCAGCATCATTCATCTGCTTATATATCTCAGCCGCCTCATCATCGAAGTCCGATACAGGCGTAAATTCTCTTATCGCACGACCCACGCACTCCGATACCGACATTCCTTCACCAAAGAATGCATCACGGCTTACGGATACAGCCTTGGCAACCTTAGCGGCACCCGACATGATTCTGTAGCGTTCTTCTACTTCATTATCCTCATTATCCTTAATATCCGCAGCTTCAATCTCGGAAATCTCATAACGAAGCAAGTCCATCTCGCGATTTCTCGAGGCTTCGTCAATCTCAGATTCCTTAAGCTCCTTCTCTATTACATGATACACGTCATACAAGTCCTTCATCTTCGCCTTCTCGACCGCAATATCGTCGCCCAAGAACGAATCAAGAAGCACAAGATGCTTACGCTTATCAAGCAAAGTCTGATGCTCCTGCTGACCGTATATATCTATAAATACGGATGCCACCTGTTTTAATTCCTTAGCCGTAACCGTCTCCGAATTAATGCGGGCAACCGCTCTTTTATTAAGAATCTTTCTGGAAAGAATCACGCAATCGTCTTCAGGCTCAATCATTAATTCTTCAAGCGCATGTCTTTGATAATCGTTCTCAACAGAAAATATAAGTTCGACAAGAGCAGCCTTCTCCTCGTCACGGACCATCTCGTAAGGCACTTTTTCACCGAGCGCAAGATTTATAGAGTCGATAATAATTGATTTACCGGCTCCGGTCTCGCCCGAAAGAATATTTAACCCCTCATTAAACGTAACTTCCGCTTCTTCAATTAACGCCAGATTCTTAACATGAAGATTCTTAAGCATCTACTTCCCCCTCCGACTTTAGTCTGCAAGCTTTGTGTATAAAAGCTCCAAAAATCCGGTCTTTTTAAGCCTTATAAGGCGTACTTTCTCAGTTGCCACAACAATCTTAAGCTTTGTCCCTTCCGCAATCTTCATTGATTCTTCTCCGTCGAAGCTTACATGAATGTCGCCGTCATATGTAAATCCCGCATGGTCTTTAACCATGATTTCAATCTTTGATTCAGGCTTAAGTACAATGCTTCTTGAACGAAGCGAATGCGATGCGCAAGGCGTAAGAACGATCATCCTTGAAGAAGGATCGATAATCGGACCTCCGCAGCTCATGCTGTAACCCGTTGAGCCGGTCGGTGTCGATACAACAACACCGTCACCTTTAATAGTTGTAAGAAGCTGGTCGTCAACGAATACATCCGTTGAAATCGTACGTAACTCACCGCTTCTATAGATAACAACATCGTTTAAGGAAAGTCTCGATATACCATCTTCGAACTCGCCCTTAAGCATCATTCTGTCCTCGATTGAAAAATCGTCATTTATAAGGCTTAATACGGCCGCATCGATTCTTTCCTCGTCAATCTCGCAAAGATAGCCTATATGGCCGGTATTTACGCCTATAACAGGAAGGTTAAGCTTATTGGTTGCACGGGCGGTTCTGATAAGTGTTCCGTCTCCGCCTACAACAATAATTGCCTCCATACCTTCCGCAGACTTTAATATAAGCTTGGCATCCTTATTATCGAATATATCAAACGATATAAGTTCAGCCTTAGCATTATTCTTTACGATTGCGTCTCTTACCTTATTGGCAACGCCTGCATTCGTATCTTTATTAAGATTGGCAACTATAAGAAACTTTTTCATCCTTAATCAAGCAGTCCGTGAGCAATATCTACTATGCTCTCCGGAGTCACTTCTCCTTCATCCAAACCTTTATCGTCTTTTCTTAAGTATATAAGATATTCTATATTACCTTCCGGGCCTTTAATCGGTGAATGTGAAAGTCCAAGAACCGAGAAACCGTTAGAAAGCGCAAACTCCTTAACCTTCTCGATAACTTCAACATGGGTGCTTTTCTCTCTGACTACGCCCTTCTTGCCGACTTTTTCCTTGCCCGCTTCAAACTGCGGCTTAATAAGACACACCATCTCGCCGCCGTCTTTAAGTAAATCATATGCAGGCTTTAACACAAGCGTTAAAGATATGAAAGACACATCAACCGATGCGAAATCGAGCTTCTCACCTATCATATCTTCAGTTACGTATCGAATATTGGTCTTCTCCATACATACGACACGCTCGTCCTGTCTTAACTTCCAGGCAAACTGACCGTAACCGACATCAACCGCGAAAACCTTAGACGCACCGTTTTGAAGCATGCAGTCTGTGAAACCACCGGTCGAAGCTCCTATATCCATGCAGACCTTACCGGAAAGATCAAGCTTAAAGTCTTCCATAGCCTTCTCAAGCTTAAGACCTCCTCGGCTTACATAACGAAGCGTATTGCCCTTAACTTCTATAACAGCATCTTCTTTAATAAGCGTACCCGCCTTGTCTTCGCGAACACCGTCAACAAATATGTCGCCGGCCATTATGATAGTTTTAGCTTTTTCTCTGCTCGGGGCAAGGCCCTTAGATACAAGCAGCTGATCAAGTCTTTCTTTCATAGAATCAATATATTTCCTTCACTTTACTTACAATCGAATCGATATCAAGTCCGCAGTCCTTATATAAAACTGCTGTCGAACCCTGCTCGATAAACTTATCCGGAATACCGAGATGAATAATATTAACGTTCGCAATACCTTCTCTCTCGTAAAAGTCCGAGATCATAACACCTGCGCCGCTATAAACTGCGTGATCTTCAACCGTAATAACAGTATCATACTTACCCGCAACATCTCTTAACATATCGTAATCAAGAGGCTTCGCAAATCTTAAGTTAACTACGCCTACGTCAATTCCTTCTTCCTCTAGTATTAAGCTTGCTTCAAAAGCGTTCTTTACCATGCTTCCGTACGCGATAAGACAGACTTTCCTGCCTTCCTTAATAACTTCAGACTTCCCAAGTTCTATCGGATTCTTCAACTCCTTAAGTCCCTGATATGCCTCACCTCGAGGATATCTTATTGCTATAGGGCCGTTATATTCCACTGCAAACTTCATCATTTCGGTAAGCTCATGACCGTTCTTCGGCGCCATAAGCACCATATTCGGAAGTCCCTGCATATAAGCTATATCAAAAACGCCGTGATGCGTAGGTCCGTCGTTGCCTACCAATCCTGCTCTGTCAATCGCGAAGATTACATGTGCTTTTTGCATGCACACATCCTGCGCAATCTCGTCAAATCCACGCTGCAAGAACGAAGAATACACCGCAAATACCGGAATCTTGCCGGATAAAGCAAGTCCTGTAGCAAAGGATACCGCATGACCTTCAGCAATACCCACATCAAAAAAGCGCTCGGGGTAGTTAACCTTATACTTCTTAAGTCCCGTTCCGTCTGCCATCGCAGCGGTTATCGCAACAAGACTCTCGTTTTTCTCGCCAAGGCGAAGCATCGCCTTACTGAATACATCGGTATAACTCGGGTTACCCTTCTTGGTCTCACCTGTAGATAACTCAAAAGGTCCTGTTCCGTGATATTTATCAGGGTGCTTCTCGGCAAATTCGTATCCCTTACCCTTCTTGGTAACTACATGTACAAGCACAGGGCCGTCTATTCTTGACGCATACTTAAGAAGCTTTAATACTTCCTTAATGTTATGTCCGTCAACAGGGCCAAGATACTTAATACCCATCTCTTCAAAGAACATACCCGGAACCATTAACTGCTTTAATGAATTCTTGGTTCTTCTTATCGCACGTACCAAAGGATCTCCGACACCCGGAATCTTCTCGAGAGAATCCGTAACGGAATCCTTTAAGGATGTATATATCTTACCCGTACGAAGTCTTGATAACTGAGATGAGAAACCACCGACATTCTCGGATATCGACATCTGGTTATCGTTAAGAACAATAATAAAATTGCCGTTAACAAGCGATACGTTATTCAAAGCCTCATAAGCGACACCGCCTGTCATGGCGCCGTCTCCTATAAGACATACTATCTTTTCATCGGTTTTATTAAGGCATCGGGCCGCAGCAAATCCAAGTCCCGCCGAAATCGAATTGGAACTATGACCCGAATCGAATGAATCGCAAGGTGACTCATCGCGCTTCGGAAAACCGCTTAAACCGTGATACTGGCGAAGAGTATCGAAATCATTCTTTCTTCCCGTCAATATCTTATGTGTATAGCACTGATGTCCCACATCAAATATAAGCTTATCCTTAGGAAAATCCATGAATAAGTGAAGCGCCATCGTAAGCTCCACAACACCTAAGTTAGGCGCAAGATGGCCGCCCTTTTCGGACACGTGCGTAAGTATATATTCCCTTATCTCCTCCGCAAGACGCTGCCACTCGGACTCGGGAATCTTCTTAATATCATTTTCTCTATTGATTCTGTCGAGTATCATTTGTAACTCCTACTTCTTGCGATTGATCAAGGAAAGCAATAACTCTTTTACAAATTCATCGTTATATCCTAATGAATCAAGGATTGCGACAGCTTCACCGGTTAAAGATGCAACGGCCTCGTGAGCCTTGTCAGTGCCAAGCTTACCCGCCATGGTAACCTTACCGTTCTTCGCATCACTTCCTATAGGCTTACCGAAAGTAGCCTCATCTCCCTCGATATCAAGGATATCGTCCTGTATCTGAAAAGCTATTCCCACTTTGTTGGCAATAAGCTCTATGTTCTTAATCTCATCTTTGCTTGCGCCTGCAAGTACTGCGCCTATCATCATCGATGATTCGATTAAAGCGCTTGTCTTAAGGCGATAGATAAAGTCTAGCGTCTCATAATCATTATCCTTGCCTTCGGTCTCAACATCAACTACCTGACCGCCAACCATACCGTAGATACCGGCCTTCGTAGCCAGGATATCTATAGCCTTTATCAAAATATCGCCCGAAACTTCACCGTAAGCATAAGACTTAATTGCAGTCTCATACGCATAGTTAAGTAAACTGTCACCGGCAAGTATTGCCATAGCTTCACCGAACACCACATGGTTTGTCTTTCTTCCGCGACGAAGTTCATCGTTATCCATAGCAGGTAAATCATCATGAATAAGCGAATACGTATGAATATATTCCTGTGCTGCCATAAAAGCTCTTATAGTCTTATTCTCCGTATTCCCGCCAAACATCTTATATACAGACATCATAAGAACCGGACGAAGGCGCTTGCCGCCCGAATCCACACTGTAATTCATTGAAGACATAACAGTCTTCTGAAGTCCTTCCTCTTTCGGAAGATAAGATAATACTATATCTTCTGCTTCAGATCTTGCCTTATCAAATTCCGCCTTAAAATCCATCTTACTCGTCCTCATTAAGCACTTTCATTTTCTTCTCAATAGTATCTATCTCAGCATTAACAGCCTTAACCTTGCCGATACCCTCTTCGTAAAGCTTGAAAGCTTCTTCAAGCGGTGTATCAGGCTCTCTTAACTTATCAATTAATTCTTCAATATCCTGTAAACCCTGTTCTATGGAAATCTTCTTCTCTGCCATTATCTTATAACCTCCGATACATTATCAACCGTAACTCCCGCAACTCCGTCTTTAAGATGCACCTTTAAAGAATCTCCCGGCTTAATATCCTTAATGCTGTGAATATGCTTGCCGTCTGCTTTCTCCGTGTATGTATATCCTTCCGCCATTTTCTTTAACGGCGAAAGCTCATCTAACGTAGCTGCAAGAAGAATTGCCTTGTTCTTCGTATCTTTAAACTTATCCGAAAGAAGTTCGATAATACTCTCCTTGGAGTCCGTAAGAAGTTCTTTTACTTCTTCGATTCTTCTTTCCATTACTTCTCTTAATTCTTCTTCGTAATCAGAAAGAGCGTGTCTCTTATTAAGAAGCAAATTATCCGGAGAGAGCTTTTGTAAGGAAAGCTTATAATTCTCGCACTGCATCTTAACACGTGATAAGCGATTCTCGAATACCGACTTAATCTCATTATTAAGGCTTTCTAACTCATCATTTAAGTCTTCAATTGAATAAACCGCAAGTTCCGCAGCAGCTGAAGGCGTCGGTGCTCTCATATCCGCAACGAAATCCGCAATCGTCGTATCCGTCTCATGACCTACCGCACTTATTATCGGAATCTTAGATGCAAATATAGCATTAGCAACCTCTTCCTCGTTAAACGGCCATAAATCCTCGATAGAACCGCCGCCTCGACCGACTATTATAACATCGGGCTCATAAGGGATAAGCCTCTCTATCGCATGACTTATGCTTACCGCAGCACCCTCACCCTGTACAAGCGCAGGTGACAGTATAATCTGCACATAAGGATTACGGCGCTTCGTTATATTCTCAATATCACGGATTGCCGCACCCGTAGGAGAAGTTACAACACCTAAAGTCTTAATATACTTAGGGATCGGCAGCTTATACTCTTTCTCGAACATGCCCATGTCTTCTAAGCGCTGCTTTAACTCAAGAAACTTCTTGTATAAATCTCCCTGGCCCTCTTCTTCCATGGACTTAACGTATAACTGATATGCGCCGGTCTTATCGTACACATCGACATTACCGGTAGCTTTGACTTTCATGCCTTCTCTTGGCTCAAAAGAAAGCGTACGGGCATAACCCGCGAACATGATCGCGGATAATGCCCCTCCATCATCTTTTAAAGTAAAATATATATGCCCCGAACTGTGTCTTTTACAATTGGATATCTCACCTGTAACCGTAACTCTGTTAAGTAAGACATCCTGAGCAAACATATTCTTGATATATGTATTAATCTCGCTTACAGAATAACTACTTTTCATCATTAAACTTAGCCAATACTCCGTTAATAAATGCAGGCGACTCATCGGAACCGAACTTCTTGGCAAGTTCTACCGCCTCATTAATGGCAACGGCATTAGGAATTGAGTCATCATACTTCATCTCATAGAAAGCCAGACGGATAATTGTAAGATCAACCTTACTCATTCTCGTTGTCTTCCAGCGTGTAACGGATGCATTGATTGCTTCGTCGATAGTCGGGATAAGTTCCTTAATACTTAAGAATCTATCCTCGATGAACTTCGCATCCTCTTCTTCTATAGGCTCGGAATCTTCCATAAAAGCGCTAAGCTGCTCCGGAATATCTTCATTCTCATAGAATTCCACACGGAACAACATCATAAATACTCGTTCTCTTAATTGTCTTCTGCTCATATCTACCTCTTAAATTAATAAAAGGATGCCTTAAGACATCCTTTTAACTCTAGTTATCTCTACCCACATCGATACCTGCTATCTTAACATTAACCTCTGCAACGTGAAGACCTGTCATGTTTTCAATGGACGTCTTGATTCTCTCCTGAATCTTAGCGGAAACTTCCGGCACATTAGCCGCATATGCCATAACTACGGCAACCATAACCGTTACCTCGTTACCGTTCATATCTACATGAACGCCCTTGGAAAGATTCTTCATTCCAAGCTTGGCAACTATCTCATTAGTGATATTGCCTGCCATCGCGCTTACACCTTCAACTTCTGTTGCGGCAATACCTGCAATAATCGCAACCACTTCTTCGGCGACTGTAATCTCACCCATCTCGCCGCTCTTTATAACAAATGCTTTTCTATCGTCAGCCATATAAATGCCTCCTATGTATAACTCATCAATACATAGATTATATCAAATCTTATTGCAATATAAAACCTAAAATTTATAAAAGATTTATAAACTGCGTCCCTTGTCAAATTGCTCGATAAACTCAGCCTCCGATATAATCGGAATACCGAGCTCTTTAGCCTTCATGTTCTTCGAAGAGGTTGATTCCACGTCATTATTGACCAGGAAGTTCGTCTTCTTCGATACGGAACCCGTAACAGAACCACCCTGCGATTCAACATACGCCTTAAACTCGTCTCTGTTCTTATAGACATTGACATCGCCGGTTATAACGAAGGTAAGACCGTTTAGTGATCCATTGGATGTATCCTTCGGACCTTCATCCTTAATATTAAGTATGGATAAAAGCTCTGTAAATTCAGTCTTTCTCTTCTCATCGTTAAAAAACTCTATAATGCTTGTAGCTCGCTCCGGACCTATCTTATCGATATTTTCAAGGACTTCTCTATTGCAGAGCTTTTCCGTAAAGCCCTTAAATCCAAGCGCCGCAACGATTCTTTTCGCAGCATCTATACCGATCTTAGGAATACATAAGGAATATATAAATCTTACAGGATCTGCATCGATACTTCTATTAATCGAATTCATAAGGTTATTAACGGATTTCTCACCGAAACCGTCAAGCTTCGCTATCTCATCATAATATCTATCCAGTCTGTAGAAGTCAGGCAGTGACTTAATATATCCTAAGTTAACGAATCGAACTATAGTCTGAATCGACATACCGTCTATATCAAGGCCCTGCTTACTTACAAATCTTGTAAAGCGCTTGATTTCCTTGGCCGGACACTCAGGGTTCGTACAGTGTAAAGTCTTCGTGCCGCTCTTTTCGGATATTTTAAGCTTGGTAGGTGCTAAGCATGCCGGACACTTATCAGGAATAATAAGTTCTCCGACCTTTTCCTTAACGCCTATAACCTTAGGAATAATCTTGTTACTCTTAATAACTTCAATCTTACTTCCCTTGTCGCCTATTCCAAGTCTCTCCATCTCGGAAATATTGCAAAGAGACGCTCTCTCAACCTTGGTACCTTCAAGATTTACAGGCTTAAATACGGCAACAGGCGATATAGTTGCAATAGCACAAGACCATTCCACGTATAAAAGTTCCGACTCCGCAACGGTATCCTGCCATTTAAAAGCAAGACCCGCACGGGTTGCGTGGTGTCCCGTAACAGAACCTGTCTTCGCATAATCCGTATCGTCATATGTGATAACAAGGCCGTCAACCGGGAAATCCATCTTACCGTCTTCAACCTTCTTGGTAAACTTTTCTACAGTCTCTTCTATCTTTGCACTATTGGTAAGCTCATGTTCAACAACATTAAAGCCTAATGACTTAAGATATGCCATCCTTTCCCCGAATGAACGCATCTGTCTGTCAAGGTGAACAAGCGTAAATGCTATAAAATGTACGTGCCTTGACTTAACCTTTTCTTTATCGTCTAATGCAAGAGTCCCGCTTGCTAAGTTACGGGGATTTGCATATCTTTCATCTTCGTCATCTATTGTATCATTAATTATTTCAAAATCAGTATATGATATGATTGCCTCGCCGCGAACTACCATATGACCTTTTTCAGCGATTTCTTCCGGGATTCCGATTAACGCATCTTTAAGATATGTAATATTGCTGCCTGTCTGGCCGTTACCTCGCGTCAATATCTTCTGTAATTTACCGCCGTCATATGTAAGAACAAGAGTAAGTCCGTCTAATTTATAACTTAAATATATATCTCTCTCACCCGCAAAAGCCTTAAGTTCTTCGATACTCTTAGTCTTCGCCAGAGAAAGCGCCGGATATTCGTGTGCTTCCTTTTCACCGCTTGTCTCTTCATATCCTGCTTTCTGCGTCGGAGAATCAGGGAATATAAGCCCCGTCTCTTCTTCTAACCCGGTAAGCTCGTCAAACATAGCATCCCACTCATAGTTGGAGATACTCTCTTCAAGTCCGTTATAATATCTCTCGGATGCACTGTTCAAGGCATCGATAAGCTCATGTATGCGCTTTTCCTTATCCATTCCAATTCCTCTAATCTCTTATAACCGTCGTATTGCTTGAGTTACTTATAATTCTAAGAAGTTCCTCTCGTTCTTTACCAACGACATCTCTATATTCGCCGCTCTTAAGGTCACCGAGTTCAATATTAATTACTCTTACCCTCTTAAGATATGTAACTCTATAATCAAGTGCCTCACACATACGGCGAATCTGGCGGTTTAGCCCTTGGGTAAGAATGATCTTAAACTTACGCTTCGATAACTTCGTAACTATACAAGGTCTTGTAACCGTATCAAGAATTGCTACACCGCTTCTCATCTTTTCAAGGAACTCATCGGTTATATCGTGATTAACGGATACGAGATATTCCTTTTCGTGCATATTGCCGGAGCGCATCATACGATTTACGATATCACCGTTATCCGTAAGTAATATAAGTCCTTCCGAATTCTTATCCAAGCGCCCTATAGGATATATACGGGTCGGATAATTGATAAAATCAATAATATTGTCCTTTTCGCGTTTTTCCGAAGTACAGACTATGCCGACAGGCTTATTAAAAGCAATTAAAGTAAAAGTTCCTTCCTGCCTGGTGCTTTTAACAGGCTTGCCCGATACTCTTATGTCTTCTTCGCCCGTAACTTTCTGTCCCATAACGCAAGGGATACCATTAACCGTGACATTTCCTTCATCTATTAACTTGTCAGCCTGTCTTCTCGAGCAAAAACCGATATCGGACAGGTACTTGTTGATTCTTATTTCTTCCATATTTCGTCCTTTAAAAATCTTAAGAAAAAGGCTTATTATGATAATTATTATATCATTAATAAGCCTTTAAAACCACTAATCAATTATTAATATGAAAGTGAAGTAATCGGAAGATATCCAATCTTGCCGTTAACGGATACCTTGGCAAAGCCGTTCCTATATACCATAATTACAGTAACCTGAGTTCCCGTCATAAGCCGGGTAATAACCTTGCCGTAACTCTTCATTGAGTTCATAAGGTCTACATCTTCAGATACCGCAATCTTATCATCCTTATCAGGATATCCCTGAAGACCTGTTATGGATTCTTCATTATCCTGCGTAATAAGAAAATCGTTTCTGATAAAGCCCTTAAGGTCGTCATTAACCTGTACGTATGACCACTCGCCCCAAGGATCGATAGCAAGCACCGTAACCTTAGCGCCTTCGGCAACCTTACCGATAGCACGTTTTTCTGTACTTGCGCCGTATCTGACATTAACTTCCGCTGTTGTTATTGCATATTCAACTATCTCAAGTTCAGGATCAATAACGATAGGATCTTCTTCCGGTTCATCAGGTTCGTCTTCTCCTTCGCCTTCACCGTTATCATCCGTTACTTCACCGATAACAAATGCAGGCGGCATCTCATTCTGAAGTAATACTACACTGTCCATCCATTCGTTAACGGCAGTATTGATTGTCTCATTAATAAGGATATCAAGCTTCTCATCCTTAAGAATGGCTTCTTCGTACTTCTTCTGAATCTTTTCCTGAAGTTCTTTCATTTCGGGTCTGTTCTCAAACTTATTGATACATTTATCAATCTGAGATTCCGTCACATATTCACCGGTTCTTAAGTTAAACTGTGAATAGAGATTATTGATGTAAAGCGTACCTGTCTGTAAGCCGGTTATATAGAAGAAATCAAGTCCCGGCGCCTTTGTTGTAACGCCCTCAAATTCAATCTCTATCTCAACCGTTACGCAACAGGAGTTCCCGTCTATTCCCTGCTGTGAATATATCTTCTTAATGGTATAGTCCTTGATGTATCCGCCGAAAAGCTTAATATATTCGGCTTCGTTAGGAGATATCGGTACCGCATAAGATGAAAGCTTCTTAACATCACCTTTTGCATATGCATCGTAGTAATTCCTGATAAGTTTCTCGACATCCTTATTCTTGTTCTCGGCAAATCTTGCAGCGTCTCCCGAAGAAGAGTTTCTACCAAATAAGCCACCCTTACCTACGGCAAAGAACAATATAAGCACGAAGCAGACTAAAGCACCCGCCGCTATAACATATCTCTTATTCTTTCCTATAAATTCACATGCTTTCTTCATATATCCTTGTGAAGCGCTGTTATTCCACTGCTTCTTATTATCTTTACTCAAATCTATCACCCTTTAATCAATCTTCTTTTCCAACGCACCTGGAGGGAATCGAACCCCCGCTCATGGAACCGGAATCCATTGCTCTCTCCCCTGAGCTACAGGTGCAACATCTATTATAATACACTAATTATGCGGATTATTCAACCTTATGGGGTAATTATGAATTTACTTATAACAAAAAGAGCCTCGGTAATCCGAAGCTCTTTCGCTAATTATACATAATAATTGTATTTTTATTTAACCTTTGCGGAAGCTACCTTGCTCCATGCACCGTAGATCTTCTTGCCTGTTGAATCAAGTCTGTAACCACGGACACGAACATAGTAGGTCTTGCCGGATTTAAGCTTAGTAAAGGTCTTCTCTCTTAACATCGGTCCGAAATATGACTTCCAGCTCTTCTTATCTGTTGATACCGAAATCTCATATCCTGCAACCTTTGTCTTAATCTGTGACCACTTAAATACGAGGTTGCCCTTTGCTGTAGAGGTTAATGTTACATCCCAGCTCTTACCGGTAAATACTTTTAACCAGTGAGCATAGAGAGTGATATCGCCGTTACATGTTGTACCGGCCCATACTCTGTCGCCGCCTTCAGGCTTAGTAAACCAGCCTGCGAAGATATAGTCTTCTTTTCTGTACTCGAAAGCATTGTACTTAAATCCGTAAGGAGCACCTACTCTTGCCTCTACAGTCTCCTGACCTAAGTACTCACCGCCGTTACCGTTAAATGTAACTTTGCAAAGCTCTGCCTTCTTAACATTAATTGTTATCTTAATGTAATTCTTTTCTTTTCCGCCGTACTTGCTAAGGTCTACAAAGCCCTTGATTTCAAACTTCTGCGTATCGTAGTTATCAGGATCGTATCCGTTCTCGCCGTATACATCCTTAAACTGCTCGAAGAATGAACTGTACTGAGCTTTTTCTCCCGGTATAAATCCCGGGAATACTTCAACTTCTTCGGTTGAATTGTCCTTATAGGTAATGGTTACCATCTGAGGCTTATTTAAAAGCGCCTCAAACTGCTGTAATGTAACACCGTTAGCTATATCGATTGAAATCTCACCTACTGTTTTAACAAGCTTACCTTCTTCAACAATAAGTGTTACGGATACACTATACTTATTACTGCATCCATAGCTTGAAAGGTCAATATAACCTGTCAAAGTGAACTTCTGCTCATGTCTTTCGTATCTGTCATAAGCTTCCGAGCCGTACTTATCAATAAACTGGGCATAGAATGACTCATATGCCTTACCGCTCTTATCATAACCCGGGATTACATTAACTGTAGCCTTAACACCATCATTAAACTTAACACCTACAGAATAAGACTTAATTAATGCATTTCTAATAACTTCAAGCGGTACACCGTTTTCAAATGAAAGCTTAATAGGCTCAACGGATGAAACGGAACGTCCTCCGCCGCCACCGCCACCACCGCCGGACTTAACGGAGATGGTAATCGGTACTCTTGTCTCTTCCGTAATACCGTAATCAGAAAGATCTACCGTACCGTAAATCGTATAAGTTACTTCAGAATCAGAGTTAAATCCACCCGGATAAGCAGCAAGGAATAAATCATAAAATGATGCATATCCTTCATGCAAAACAGTCTTATTTACTCTATGGTTATTACTTAATTTAACCATGGTGGTTTTGGATTCATTAATCTTAGTTATAAAATCATCAAGAGTAGTTCCAACAGGAAGGCTGATTCCTATACCGTTAACAGTTTTGACCGTTAAACCTTCAGCAATATTAACGGTAACATTAATCGGATACTCCGAAGAGCAGTTATAATCCGAAAGATCAGCAAGACCTGTAATCGTATAAGTCTGTGCACTCTTATTGGAAGGATCATAACTTGGATACTTATCTATAAACTGTGCGTAAAGTGAACTACATAATGTTGAGTTAGAACCGTATCCCGGCAAAACTGTGTAGTTACGCTCTGCATTATCACTGAACTTAACCTTAACAGTATGTGAAGCATTTAATGCAGACTCTATCTGCGCTAACGTTGCTCCGTTGGCAAGATTGATTGTAACATCATCCGCGGATGTAACTGTTGGTGGAGCTGCCGGCGGAGTATAATCTACCGCCATGACCTTGATACATGCAGTTGCATTAGAAAGACTTGTATCGAATGTACTTCCGTTAACAGTTAAATATGTCTCATTTGCCTGAGGATTCTCTATTATAGAGCTTCCGTCACCCCAATCCAATGCTTTTGCTACGGCATATTTTACAGGGGTATCAAATGTAACTTTTACGAAAATCGTTTCGCCTTCACTTATAACAGTGTCTTCGCCATCTCCAAACCATTGGTTTTGATACCCCGCAAATTGCTGAGCGCACCCTGCACCCTGTTCATAAAAAATCTTTTCATCAGTAAGTTCATTAACAGACGTCGCACCTCTATATAGTTTTATCGAAACAAAACCGAACTGATTTGCAAGTGGACAGTATTTCACACCTATAATTTTCTGATTTTTTACAACTGTGAATTTAATTATTACACTCTGTACATCCGAATATGAATAATATTGCAAACCGCCATCGTACTGATATTGAAAGTCATAATTATAATAAGAATCCCCAGTTGTATCCAAACCGTTTCCAGCATTTAATGTATAAGCAAACCAGTCCTGACCGGATCCTTGTACAGCCTGATCATAATATGACAGATAAAAATAACCATTCTCACCGAAATCAGTTCCCCAGCTATTCTTAACTATCCACGCGCCGTCGCCTTCAGGTTCCGTTGAGAAATTGGACTTTGAGTAATTATCGTCCCATCCTACAACAGTAACCGCATGGTTAGATCTTCCTCCGGTAGTAAATCCGGCAGTACTAAGCGGAATATAAGCCGCATGAGTTATATGATTGTAATAATCATTACTACTATAATACTCAAGATAAGAAGCCCACATGCCAATAGATAATGCACCGTAATTCTGAATAAGATACTTAACCGAATCAACATCGGTACAGTTAACGGAAAAAATCTTACCCGCTCTTAACTTACATCCATTATACTCTGCAAGATCGCCATATGCCGAATTATCAAGGTCCTGATCTTCATTATCGTATGGATAATCCACCTCCGATGCCGGTGCAAATCCTTTAATAAGAGAGGCTATTGCCATCTCATCATTTCCACCCGCATTATACCAGCGTTCATATACGCCAGGATCTGTCTCAACAGTATCTCCCGAATAACCTTCACCAACAATATGCTGGTCAAAGTCAGAAGAAAGACTTGTCGGAACATGAGTTGCAGTCCAGCCAAGCTGATACTCTGATAAATCAAGATTCCTTATTCCTATAAGTCCCGCATTACTTTCAAGTGATGCACATGCTGCAAATGTCCAGCATGAACCGTAAGGATTCTGATCCTTAACAGGTGTAACACCTACACCACCGTTAATAGTTCTAAGATCGAATGAAGAAGGGAAATTAGCCGCTTTATCATAAGTAAAGGGAACAGCCCCCATTCTTGCTGCTCTTTCTTCAAACGATAAGCCCTGATATTTTTCCGAAGGGCTTATATAACCGAAATAATGCTCCGGTTCTTCAGGTGTCTTTGCATTAGCCCCGGAAGGCATAGCAAACCACGTCAATACAAGTGTCAAAGCAAGTACTAAAGCTTCAACTCTTTTCATCTTCTGTACGAAGTTTTCCATTTTATCACCTTACTCCTTTTTTTACAAAAAATAAAACCCTTGCGATAGCTCGCAAGGGTTTGTATTTAAGATTATTTCGCGTAATCCGTTACTCTGGATTCACGTATCACACTGATCTTAATCTGTCCCGGATATGCAAGCTCACTTTCGATACGCTTTGCAATATCTCTTCCGAGGAGAACCATATCAGCATCTGATACCTGCTCAGGAACAACCATAATACGAACTTCTCTACCTGCCTGAATAGCAAAAGATTTGTCAACACCTTTGAAACTATCGGCTATCTCTTCCAACTGTTTTAATCTGTTAGCATATGTCTCTAATGTCTCACGTCTTGCGCCCGGACGTGCGGCCGAAATTGCATCGGCAGCCTGTACGATACATGCTATAAGCGACTGCGGTTCAACATCACCATGATGTGATTCAACCGAATTAATAACGATAGGACCTTCTTTATACTTACGGCAAAGATCAACACCGAGCTGGATATGTGAACCTTCCATCTCGTGATCTACTGCCTTACCAATATCGTGAAGTAATCCTGCACGCTTAGCGGTCTTAATATCAACTCCAATCTCAGCAGCAAGTAAACCTGACAACTGAGCAACTTCAACTGAATGCTTAAGAGCATTCTGTCCGTAACTTGTACGGAACTTCATACGTCCCAAAAGCTTAATAAGCTCCGGATGGATACCATGAACACCTACTTCGAAAGCAGCATTCTCGCCTTCTTCACGCATCATGGTCTCAACTTCCTTGGTCGCCTTCTCGACGCATTCTTCAATCTTAGCCGGATGAATACGTCCGTCAACGATCAATTTTTCAAGCGCAATTCTTGCAATCTCACGTCTTACCGGGTCGAAGCTTGATAATACTACTGCATCCGGTGTATCATCTACGATTAAATCAACGCCTGTCATAGTCTCTAAAGTACGAATATTACGTCCTTCACGACCAATGATACGGCCCTTCATCTCATCTGTAGGTAACTGAACAACGGAAATTGTAGCTTCGGAAACATGGTCTGCAGCACACTTCTGAATAGCCTGTACTACATATTCCTTAGCCTTCTTCGCCGCTTCTTCCTTAGCCTGATTGGTAAGATCCTTTACAAGTTTTGCTGTGTCAATTCTAACATCTTCTTCAACAGTTTTTAAAAGATAATCCTTTGCCTGTTCAGAGGTTAAACCTGAAATTCGTTCAAGTTCCTGTACGCGTTCCTCGTTTAACTTAGCTATCTTCTCACGCTGAACTTCTAATTCCTGCTCTTTGGCAACATATTCGGCCTCACGCTTCTCAACGGAAGAAATCTTCTTATCAAGAGTCTCTTCTCTCTGAGTAATCCTGCGTTCACGATTCTGAATCTCGTTTCTTCTTTCCTTGATCTCCTTGTCGAGTTCATTCTTACTTCTTATGGACTCTTCCTTGATCTCAAGAAGGGATTCTCTCTTCTTGGCCTCAGCGCTCTTGACAGCCTCATCGATAATCTGTCTTGCCTTATCTTCCGCAGAACCGATCTTCTCGTCGTATTTCTTCTTTCTAATCGAACCGGAAATAGCGACTGTAAGAGGAATTGCGGTAACAAGTGCAATTGCAAGACCGATCAATAACGATACAACGTCAAAATGCACAGGAGCACCTCCTTTATTTAATTTTCAATAAGCAAATGTTGTTATATATTTTATCTTGTAAGACAAAGTACCCTAATAAATGGATTTGAGTTTATAAAAAATCTCAAATATACAACATATAAATTTTATACTTTTTGATAAAATGTGTCAATGATTTTCTTAAGTATCTGTTTAGAGCAGACTCTTAATATCTTCCAAGGAAAAACCGCGTCTCATACAGTAAGCAATCATCTTGTTCTTCTCCTTATAATCAGCTTCCTCCGGGTTATAATGCCGCTTTTTTAAAAGCTCTCGAATCATCTCTTTCTCGTCATTATCGTATTCATTGGCTATGGCAGTGTCGATTGTCTCCGCATCCACGCCCTTCTCACGAAGATATAGCTTCACAGCTGTCTTACTCTTCTGATTCTTGTGATATCTTACATAATTCTCCGCATAACGTAAATCGTCAAGATAATGATAAGACATGACATATTCTATTGCTGCATTAACAACAGAGGACGGAAATCCGTCCTCTGTAAGCTTATCCGTAAGTTCTTTTGTAGTCTTGTCCCGACGCTGTAAGATTGAAAGGGCACGCTTCTTCGCATCCTTAATCATCTCGTCGAGGGATTCATATTCCTTCTTCATAGGTTATCCTTATTCTGTCGCCTTAGACTTTTTCGCAGCCTTCTCTTCCTTAGTATCTGCACTCATAAGAAGATCGTCGGCAAGATTATAATGCTCTCTAACCTTCTTCTCTACTTCAGCGCACATAGCCTTGTTATCGATCAAATACTGCTTGGCATTCTCTCTACCCTGTCCGATCTTCTCTCCGTTATATGCATACCATGCACCGGACTTATTAATGATATCAATCTCGGATGCAAGATCAAGTAAATCGCCCTCCTTGGAAATACCCTTACCGAACATAATATCAAACTCCGCTTCCTTAAAAGGAGGAGCAATCTTATTCTTAACGATCTTGATTCTGGTTCTGTTACCGATAACTTCTCCGCCCTGCTTTAAGGATTCTACACGTCTTACATCCATACGAACTGATGAGTAGAATTTAAGAGCACGACCACCTGTTGTAGTCTCCGGGTTACCGAACATAATACCAACCTTCTCACGAAGCTGGTTGATAAAGATTACAACGCAGTTAGACTTACTTATAACACCTGTAAGCTTACGAAGTGCCTGTGACATAAGTCTTGCCTGAAGACCTACATGAGAATCACCCATATCGCCCTCTAACTCAGCCTTAGGAACAAGTGCTGCAACAGAGTCAACGATTACGATATCTACCGCACCGGATCTTACCATAGTCTCCGTAATCTCCAATGCCTGCTCACCGTTATCCGGCTGAGAAATATATAAGTTATCGATATCAACGCCGATATTCTTAGCATATACAGGATCAAGCGCATGTTCTGCATCGATAAATCCTGCGATGCCACCACGCTTCTGTACTTCAGCAACCATATGAAGCGCAACTGTAGTCTTACCACTGGACTCAGGTCCGTAAATCTCAACGATTCTTCCCTTAGGAATACCGCCAAGACCAAGTGCTATATCAAGGCTTATAGAGCCTGTAGGAATAGTCTCAACATTCATATTAACGGCAGGATCGCCAAGCTTCATAACCGAGCCTGCGCCGTATGCCTTCTCTATCTGTGCAATCGCAACGTTAAGTGCCTTCAACTTCTCTTCATTAACCATAATTAATTCTCCTTATCCGAACTAGTGTTCGTTGCATAATTTAATATTAAATAACTTGACCTTAAAAGTCAACAGTATTTTGTAAAAAAGATTCATTCTTTTTACAATACCATTCTAACAAAGTGATTGGGATATAAACGGGACTATCCGTTAGATTAAAAGCTAAAAAGGATAATCCCATTATGGATGATAATCAAAAACTCGTCAAATTAAATTTTTATAAACTCGCAAGAGTTCATCAAAAAAGGCCGTGTTACCACGACCTTTTTTATGAACTTTATCATTGACGATATTAATGGGATTTCATTATATAATCCTCGGATACATCGATTGTTGTAATCTTTGCTCCATATTTTTTATATAATTGCTTAGCCATACAGTCAACGGTTCCTCCCCATGCAATTGCTCCGGGATCTGTATGTGCAGCTCCGTAGATTCCCATTATCTTTTCATTCCTAAGCCTTTCATATTCTCTTATGAAATTCTGTGCCATACATAATTCTCTGTAATTATCCGCAGCATCGGCATTCAATGCACTTATCATCATTTGATAATACTTTTCACCCTGCTGATAATTGCGCACCGCATCATTGTATTCCCTAGAACCTTTTTTCCCCTCACTTATTATCTTTTCCAGATATCTTTGCCCTGTTCTGTAATAAAGATGGTCAATATCCGTACCATGAAATACCGTTTCAGGGAACTCTTCCTTGATTCTATGGTAGAAATTCAAATAGTTTATTGAATGCATCTGCGTTCCTATCCAATCATCATATAGATCATCTAATATCTCATCATTGTCTGCTTTCATCCATTCATTAAGAAAAGCTGTTGCCGAGTATCCGTCCTCCATAAAGAGATGCCTTGCACCTTGTGCATATAATTCACCCCATAATTCGAGTTCCGCTTCCAAACATTTTTCACTATTATGTGCTTCACCGCAAAGCAATACTTCGCTCCAGTCGGCTTCTGTAAACTCATGCTCCTCATTATTATCTGTTACTGTTTTAGCGTTTTTATTTGTAATTATACCGATACATATAGTCGCAATCAATACCACGCTTAGAGCCACCGAACTTATTATCCTTTTCTTCATATTTTGCCTTTCCTTATTAAGTATTGTCAAATAATGGATTATTAATACATCTTGCTTTTTCCACTCAAGGCATCGGATTACCATTTTTTCTCAATCCCGATGCCTATTAACATCTCCTCGCTCACCATAGAGCATCGAAAACTGCATTTTTATATATTTCGATGCAATATATCCACTGTTTACATAAAATACTTCTTAATAACCATTTCTATTTCATTTGTTCCAATCGGATTAACCGAGCTCAAACAATTATTACTCAACAGATATGCCGAGTGTTGCAGGGCTGCCCTCACATTGAACTATATCGGACTTAAAGTATGCCCGCTCCGTATTTCCTTCTATATCTTCAAATTCCATAATGTATATTTCATTCTTTTCAACTTTCATCGGATACTCATACACATATTGATAGCCCCAACTATAATCAGGATAACAGTCCTTCAAATCTTCATATGAATCTTCAAGTCTCCATACACGATACTTAACATATGTCCACTCCCAATCACTTATATCTGTTTCGCCGAAATATGTTGCATCATATTCTTTTCCGTTAACAATCATTTTTTCCGTACTTATTGGGTCTCTCCACGTCATACCTTCTACCTGAATAAGATCCCCGTACTTCTCTTTTAACTGTATTACCATCTGCTGGTCGGTTCCTTCACAACAATGAGTACTGTCAAGTTCAAGATGTCCCCAACCATATATACCCATTATGAATTCTCCCGAAAGGGCTTCATACTCCCTAATGAAATATTCAACCATCTTTTGCTCGCGATAATTGGCGCTTTCGATAGTTTCATAATTACCAAGGTCATAGAACTTTTTACCGCTTTCGTTGTTCTCTACAGTTATTCTATACTCCTCAGTATCTTCTTTTCCTTCTTCCTCAAGCTTTTTAACATATCTTGCCCCCGTAGTCGCATACTGATGTCCTATATCCGTACCATGGAATATTGTTTCCGGATAATCCCTTTTAATGGTCTTATAAAAATCATATGAAACCTGGCTACACCCCTGAGTTCCCTTAGTATCTTCCCATATCTGATCCAATATATCATCATTATCCTCATGCATCCATATGTTAAGTAATTGTGCTCCCGAATATGAATCTTCTATAAACAGGTGCCTTGCCCCCTTTTCATAGAATTCTCCCCATCGCTGCAATTCCTTATCAAGGCACTCTTTCTCCGAATGTAATTCCGCACATAAGTATATACCGGCAGAAAGTTTACTGTTCTTTATTGCTTTTATAGGACCGCAACCGTTCAAAAGCATCATTATTACTGCCAATATCAAAGGCAGCAACCGTATGATTTTCTTCATCTTGTATCCATTCTTCATCTAATATTCCCTCGTAATAATAATAAAATGATTTATCAATACACCTATTCCCCTATAATTAACTCGCTCGTAGCCGGCATTCCCCTGTACTTTTCACCGTCCGAACGATAATACTCCATTACGCTTTCCCCGGTCGCGGTTATATATCTAATCATATATACTTGATGTAACTCAACCTCCATCGGATAATTATCTATCGGTAATACATTACCTGTTAATTCGCATGTTTTAAAATCATCATATGCATCTTTTAATAACCAGAATTCTCTTGAAATAAATTCTTCGCACCAACTTGATATATCAAACAGGCCATAATAATCAGCATCATATTCCTTTTCGCCTATTGTAACTCTCTCGGTGCGAATCACATCCGCATACCATACCTCCTCAGTTTCCAGTATATCTTTATAAAGCTCTTCCAATTGCTTTCGCATTGAAGGTACGGTTCCATTATACGCAACATCTCCTAAAATATGTGCTTCTCCGTATATTCCCATAATGAATTCGCCCGGCACACTATTACATTCTCGGATAAAGTTTTCCACCATGCAGTTTTCTCTGTAATTGTATCCATCTGCCTCGTTTTCTCTACGTTTGCTGTAAAACTCTTTTCCCTGCTCAATATTTTCTTCCGCGATTCTATATTCTTTACTGTCTTTCATCCCTTTGTCTTCGAGATATCTTAAATAGCTTTCTCCCGTTGTATCATATTGATGACCGACATCCGTACCATGGAATATAGTTTCCGGGAATTTTTCTTTAATCGTTTTGAAAAAATCATAGCAAATTTGTGTAGCTCCCGCTGTTCCTTCACTGTTTTCCCACAATTTATCAAGAATATCATCTGATTTTTCATGCATCCATATATTCATGAATTCCGCCTTCGCATATGAAGTTTCAATAAATAGATGTCTTGCTCCTTTAGCATAAAACTCTTCCCATCTCTCAAGCTCATTTTTTAATGACGTTTCATCCGAATGATATTCTCCGCACAGATATATTCTCGCAGGCCCCACCGCTTCATTCGTATCTTCTACGCTGTTACCATTCCCGCACGCACATAAAAGTAACGTCACTGCCAGAAGTAATGATATTAAATACCTAACCTTCTTCATATAAACCTCCATATGTATTAGTCATCCCATCCAATGTCGCAGAGCATTAAAAACTGCTTATGCCTGTCATTAGTATAGCTTATGCCTATGTATGAATACCAATAACAAAGCCTTAAAAAATATTGAACATTATTACGTTCTATAACCAAAGTATAAACAAATTGCTAATATATCAGACAAATGAAAAGCAGTCAATCCAATCGCGCATAACGCGCTATCGAATCGACTGCCCTTTAATTTCTCCGGCCAACTTCTTCGGGAATTATTCTTGCACATATATACCGAGTGTTGCCGGACTGCCCTCGTTTTGATATATATCGGACTTATAGTAATAACGATCTATATTCCCGTCCTTATCTACAAAATCAATAACATATATTTCATCCTTCTCTACCTTCAACGGATAATAATACACGTCCCAGAAACCGATGCTGTAATCCGGGGTACAGTCTTTTAAATCTTCATATGCATTTTCAAGTCTCCACACACGATACTCAACATATTTCCACTCCCAGTCACTTATGTCCGTTTCTCCGTAATATGTTGCGTCATACTCTTTTCCTTTAACCGTCATCTTTTCGGTTCTTATGGGATCTCTCCAGGTCATTCCTTCCACCTGCACAAGATCGCCGTACTTTTCTTTTAACTGTATCGCAAGCTGTTGTTCGGTTCCCTCAAAACAATGAGTACTGTCAAGTTCCATATGCCCCCAACCGTATATACCCATTATGAATTCTCCGGAAAGTGCTTCATATTCTTTTATAAAATATTCAACCAATTTTCTTTCGCGATAATTGCCGCCTTCAACAGTATTATAATCACCGAGATCGTAGAATTCCTTTCCGCTTTCGTTATTCTCTACCGCTCTTCTATATTCTTCCGCATCTTCTCTGCCTTCATCTTCGAGCTTTTTAACATATCTTGCACCGGTAGTTGCATACTGATGTCCCAGATCTGTGCTGTGAAATATTGTTTCAGGGTAATTACTTTTAATCTTTTGAAAGAAGTCCTTCATAAGAGGCGATGCCATCTGAGTTCCTTTCAAGTCTTCGAATACTTCATTCAGAATATCATCCGAATCCGTATGCATCCATTCGTTAATATAGGCAACAAAAGCATATGTCTGCTCCATAAAAAGATGTCTTGCACCCTTAGCGTAGAATTCGCCCCAACGCTGCAACTCCTTATCAAGGCAGTTCTGTTCGGAATGCAATTCCGCACATAGGTATATTCCGGCTGGAAGCTTACTATTATTATTGGTTACATTATTCGTATAATCACAGCCAACGATAAGTATTATTGTCGCCAATAAGGCCGCTGTAAGTCGCATAATCTTCTTCATATGATTACCTCCATCAATATTGTTATGGTCATACGTTTGATAATCTTAGAAATTCAAATATCTCCATTCATTATTCATCAAGTAAAAATTCCACCATATAACGTACGCCATCGTATACTTGGCCTTCGTCAGAACGGTAATAGTGTTCTTCAAATGTCCCGTCAGAATATGTTACTCTGAACATAAATACCTGTCCGAGTTCAATTGTCGTTCTGAAAGTATTATATTGCAACCAATTATCCGCATCCGGTTTATCCTTAAAATCATCATATGCATTTTCGATTCGCCATACTTCCCAGGAAATACATTTATTCCCCCATAATTCCGGAAGATCGTTTCCAAAATATGTAGCATCATATTCTTTTCCGCAAACAGTTATTTTATCCGTCCTAATCGGATCTATATACCACATATATTCAAATTGCAGCAAGTCTCCATATTTCTCTTTAAGCGAAAAAGCCATCGAATCGCATAATCCGCCAGGAGCTTTATCTGCAGGATCCGTATGTGCAGCCCCGTATATTCCCATTACAAATTCATCAGGAATACTGTCATATTCTTTTATAAAATTCTCAATCATATATTTTTCTCGGCATGCATAGAAACTTGCCTTATCATCATATTTGTACGCTTGCTTACCCTGTTCTATCCTCTCTCTGCAGATTTGATATGCTTCTGTATCCTTTTTACCTTCTTCTTCAAGTTTCTTAAGATACATTGCTCCTATCGTCTGAAACTGATGTTCTATATCCGTTCCGTGAAATATCGTTTTCGGATAATCACTTTTGATTTTATGAAAAAAATCCCACGTAACTTGCGAAGAGCCCGCCGTCCCCGCAGTTTTTTCGAACAACATATTCAAGATTTCGTCATTATCAGCGCGCATCCATTCATTCAGGTATTGTGCAAATGCATAAGAATGCTCCATAAATAAGTGTCTAACACCATTTGCATATAATTCACCCCAGATATTCAATTCTCTTTCGCATAACTGCTTAACCGAATGGTATTCTCCACATATAAGAATACCCGGATCAGGCTTTACCCTATCATCTTCCGAATCTTCTTCTACATAATCCTCTTCCTCATTTTGATTAATCTCATCCGTATTAGTATCTTCATTTGCAATTACATTTTCATCGTTACGCGCGGTAGTATTTGTCTTGCCGCAGGCACAAAGCATCAATATTACTGCCAATATCAAAGCCATCAGTCGCTTATTTGTCTTCATCCTATAATTCCTCCGCCAAAGTAACAATCAAAACGATTAATTAATACACCGATGTAAAATTACCACCGGTGTATCAATATAATCATTTCCCCTTAATATCTCCTACAGCTTAATTATAGCATTTTTTGACCTAATTGCAACTGCTTTTTGAACGAATTATGAATAAATGTGGTTGTAATTATTAACGCATCTATAACTATACAAAAATAAAAATAAAAAAAGGTGACCGGAGTCACCTTTTAAATAATCTATTAACCTGCATATAAGATATTATCAAATATCTGATCGATATCGATTCCATCAATCTGATACGGCCATTCGTTCGTTACGTGAATCTTAAGGATGTTATTGTCCTTATCGAGAATATATATCGTATCCTCGTTATTCGTCTTATAAGGTCTTACTTCCTCGCCGACCTCCAAATCGCGCTCACCGGTCTTATTACCGTTCTCATCGACAATCTCTACCTTAATAGCTTTTAATACCTTATGCGCATCAGTTGATACGAATGAGAAAAGCTCTTCATCCGGAACAATTTCGCCCTTTTCATTAAAATGATAAGTTCTTGCAACAGAGCCTGTACCGAAAAGGTCTGTCCTATTCTGCATCTTGCAGTAGTCAGGGTCTGTAAGGCAACCATCAACCCACGAAAAGTCCTCAATTACAACACTTTCGGAAAGCGGATAGGCTATATCCATATCGTAAGATACAGGCTTGGCAAAGCCGTCCTTCGAGATTTCAAATGCATTAAATGTCGTATAACCGTTCTCGCCGCTTCCCATGAAGTAGTAGAATAACTTGCCTTCCTTGGTCTTATATAAAAAGTTCCTGCCGGAAAAAGCGCTGATATAATCTTCATATGTGCCGTTTTCATAAGCAAAATCAGTATTGTTGATACTAAAGTTAATACCCATGAACATATAATCATCGTAATAAGGTGAAGCCATAAATGAATCGAGCACACCGTCGTTATCTATATCAATATCGTATTCACTGTAACTGTCGATTTCGATAATGTAGCTTGCAGGAGCTTTTTCGAAGTACTTGGCTTCTAAGATGTCTTCATGGCCCTTAAACGGAATCTTAACAACCTGCTGACCTGCGGCATATGAAGCGATGTCATACGGGTTAAATATAAGCGTTAAACCATCATAGTCAACCGCAAATCCCTGTGTGTACTCACCGGTTTTAAAGCCTTCAAACGGGTCTTCGTTATCGAAAATAAAGAAATCTTCAATCCAGTCTGCGTACTTTTCCTTAAGAGCGGTTTCAACAAGCTCATACAATGCGTCAATATCCTTAACAACATCATTAAGCTTAAGCTCCTTACCTGTCTTGGCATCGAAGCTTACAGGCCAGTTGCCGCCGTAAGGATGTGCGCCGCCGGTATAGGTTGAATATGTCGATGAAAGCGATACAACGCAATCGTCCGCACGACGGATGTTAACGGTTCTCTCTGTAAAAAAGCCCTCTTCCGGAAGGTTATCCATGTCTGCGTCTGCAGCTTCCTTGCAAAGGTCATACTCATCTTCGGCTAAACCTTCAATGTATTCGCCATACTGTTCAAGTGCGTTTTTAAGCTCCGGATACTTGTCTTCGTCTTCCTTCATAAGCGCAAGTCTCTCATAGTGCATACGAGCCTTGGTAACGTAACCACCATTATACTCAACCGTCTCAAAATCGTTGGTTAAGATCTTGTATAGATGAATGATTGATGATGTTTCTTCTTCGGATTCGTTCTCGCCTTCGTTGTCGTTGTTTTCGTTGTTCTCATTGTTGGTTTCCTGTGATGTACCATTATCTGCGGTGTTATCTTTCTTGCCGCAACCTGCCATAAGGCCAACCACAAGAACAAGTACCAATAATAGGCTTAATACTCTTTTTTTCATTACTTTTCCTCCCAAATGAAAATCCGGACCGTAGGACGCGGTCCGGAATATATTATAGCACTTTATTGAAATATTAAAACCTTTTACTTTAGGAAAAGCGCCTTAAAAATTACTCTATTCTTAAGGGACTATAAAAAAAACTCTATAATACAAACTCCGATATCATTCTACCAATAGCTCCGATATCAACCTGACCTTTGAATTCAAATGTTGCAGAGAATCCATTTGCGAACATTAAGTAAAGTTCCGAATCAGGGAAAAGCTCAATTAATCCCGGTGTCTGAATTGAGAAGAATTGAATTTTAGAATACGGCATAGTTGCATAGGACTTACGCTTACCCGTAATACCCTGCACATCAATTGCAATAATACGCTTATTCGTAAAAATAAGCTGATCTCTTACAGTCTGGAATGCATAGAGTACTTCCTCTCCACCAATAAGAAGACCTTGAACCTCACCTCTTACCGAATCATTACTAATTGGTTTAAGATTGAACGCACTGTTCTGATTAAAATTAATAGCCATAATAAAAACCTCCATATTTAAAAATTTATTAATATCTTAACTTCCTGTGAAAACCTCTCGCACACGTCTCGCATATCATCTTCAATCCTATCAAGAACTTCCTTACGATACTCCTCTGGTATGCCATAAGCAGCCTCCGCGATTGCTGCTGCTATGCAAGTAAGCGTATCGCAGTCACCGCCGAGAGAGACTGCGTTTCTTACAACATCCTCGAAATCATTACCCTCTAAGAACGCTGTAATAGCCTCCGGAACCGTTGCCTGGCAACTTTCCATGTGATGATATCCCGGGCGAATCTCATCTAATGTTCTCGAAAGATCATATTCAAATTCCGAAACGATATAATCCTTAATCTCTTCCTTAGGCTTACCCGTACGCGCCATATATATTGCAGAAGCTGTAGCCTCAGCACCTTTAATGCCTTCCGGATGATTATGCGTTACTTCCGCAGTAAGTCTTGCAACGTGACGGGTACGCTCGATAGAATCATATAACCATCCTGCAGCAGATACTCGCATGGCAGAACCATTACCCCAGCTGCCATAAGGGCTTTCATCATTAATTTGAAGCCACTTTATAAACTTACCGCCATATCCGGCATATGGGTACTTCCGTCCCCATTTCTTCATAGATACCGCAACCTCATGCTTAATTGTCGCATCATCCGCGTCACGGCTTACATTCATAAGCGCTTCCGCAACCGCAACAGTCATTACAGAATCATCCGTAAACTCAGACGCTTTTATAAAAAGCGGGCCAAAATCTTTAACCTTCTTACTTCTATCGAATTCATACGGACTTCCTACTATATCGCCAAGAATAGCTCCAATCATTATCTCGCCCTCTTTCCATTATTTTCGCGCATCATAATCATTGTCAATTTCTTCTTTCCATGCTCCGCCATCAAATGCATACTTTAAATCAGCCACCTTGCAATTTCGAACCCTCGCAACAGCTTTTTCAAGAACCGCATAGTTTAACGCCGTACCTGCCGCATCTGATACATAATTTGCAGCTCTGTCCTCTCTTATGCCCATGCTTTCAGCAATATCAATAGCATCGATATTGGCACCAAGGAAAAGGAACTCCCAATTGAACTTTTCCTGCTGATTCTTAATCATCTTCTTTACGGTTCTAAGTGAATAATGCTTACTTGAATTCTCAAGGCCGTCCGTTGTAATAACAAATAATGTCTTCGCAGGCCTGTCCTCTTCGCGTGCATACTTATGAACATTTGTGATATGCTTTATCGCACCGCCTACTGCATCAAGAAGCGCTGTGCAACCTCCTACGTAATAATCGTCTTCGGTAAGCTTCTTCACATCACCTATCGGAACTCTGTCATGGATTACTTCGCACTCATCGTCGAAAAGCACTGTCGATACAATAGCTTCTCCTTCTTCTTTCTGCTGCTTGGCAATTAAAGAATTGAAACCGCCGATTGTATCAGACTCTAAGCCGCCCATTGAACCGCTTCTGTCAAGGATAAATACAAGTTCTGTAAGATTTTCTTTCATAATAATAATAACCTCCGTAAATAGCTAACTGCTTGTTACTAAGGTTATTATATATATTATCATATTATTTCTTGTCACTTGTCAGGCGACTTTTTAATACTCACTCGACACACTTCCCAAATATTGCTCTCCGTGTTCAAATAATGCAATATTAATCGCATGTATATCATAGATTTCTCTCTCGATAAAATATTGAACAATTAAATCCTGTTTACTGCATGGAGAAAGTGCGAAGCCTGCTCTTGAAAGTAGATCTCTTGTTTCGTCCAAATTAAGTTTTAATGCTATCGCAAAAGCAAGTGCTGTAGACTTACTTGGATTCTTCGTTGTTCCGCATTTAAGTTTTGAGAAGGCTTTTCTATCTAGGTTCGCTCTTCTTTGAAGTTCTACATCAGTAAAACCCTTTTCATCTGCAAATGAAAAAACAAGCTCCATAAATGTCTTATCAAGATTCTTAACTACGTCATCAAGACTCTTATGCTTCGAGGGCTTTTCTGCCTGGGCTTCGTTCAGTTTAATCTCAGAGCTTTTAGCGGAAGCTAAATTTCCAAAAAACTTCGCAGGAGATACACTCTCGGAGCGCAATACGGCTTCAGGAGCAGCATCTTCCATAATCACGAATTCGCGTATATATTCTTCTTTTTCTTTCTCCTCTACGTAATTATCATTGATATACTCGTCAATATCCCCGTAGAGTTCGGAAGACAATGAAAATGACTTCTCGTCAAACACAACAAGATATATATCCATGTCGTGCTCAGCCATAAAGCTCTCTATCTCGGAAAGCGCAATTCTAAGGGCAATTCCCTTCGGGAATCCGTAATTACCGGAAGCAAGAAGCGGAATTGCAAGTGTCTCAATTTCGTTATCAGTTGCAATCTTAAATACCGACCTGTAGCAGCTGCGGATAATATCTTCTTCGCCTTTATTACCGCCCTGCCATGAAGTTCCGACAGTATGAATTATGTAACGCGCAGGAAGATTAAAGCCGTCCGTAATTGCAGAACATCCGCGTTCGATAACGCCTATCTCTTGGCGCTTTTCCAAAAGCTTATTAACTCCCGCAGCCTCATATACCGCAGTGTCAATTCCCGAACCGTATCCCGGTATCGGATTCGCTGTATTCACTATGGCATCTACGTGCATTTTGATAATATCATTGCGTACTATATGAAATGGCATAACGACTCCTTATTCATCCAACATTATCTTCCCTTTTTTAGCTTTTTCTTTTAAACGGGCCATTTGTTCCTTCTCAATCTGCTGAATACTCTTATTCGGAGTTGGTAAGTCTTCCGGCATTGTGCCTCCAATCTTTTTAATTGCAGTTCTTACTTCATGTCCGACATTAAAATGCACACTCGTAGCAGCATCAGCACCCTTTACATTATCTTTACGAAGTTTCTCTTCTGTCTGAGATATTCTAAAGAGATTCGCTATAAGTTCTGTACTTCCCATATAATCAAGGATTTTCTGGCTTGCAGTCAATTTCTTTCTTTCATGAATATCATCAACATCAAGGCCGCCATACAGTCCCATATAACCTGCATTCTGAAAAATAGCAAACTCATCGTTAGTTATTACACCCGCATCATGAGCCGTTTCTGCAAGCAGCTGATTCCATTGTTTAATATCTCCTCGGACAACAAGCCTTCTTCTATCCTCATCAAGCTGATTATAATGATCTGCTAATTCCTGACGATAAGTTTGTATTGCAAAATATGTCTGTCCTAAAGCAATGACTTCTTTTCTCGGATCACCATTCTGAACTATTAAATAACACGCATATCTGGTTAGTTCATAATCCATCTTTGGTTTAGTGGTTGCGCCTGCTTCTACGATTTTGCTGACCTCAGCAAAATCGTCCGAAACATTATGACCACTGTTTTCACAAGCAATCATCGCTCTTTCGATAACCTTGCTAAAATTTCTCCATTGCACATATTCTAATGCTAATGCAAGTTCTCTTGCGCTCCAATACTCCGAGCCATCCTCACGGATATGCTTGATTGATTCAAATCTTATATATTCATTTCCTTTTAATTCTCGCATCCATCTTCTCCCCTAACTTATTTTTCCCGATACTTCTCTGCAATAACTATGTTACACCTTAAGTCTACACCCGCAATAGTCCAATAAACCGTACTATTATAGTCCAATAATTCTGCAATCAAATCGCCATTACATAAACCTGGCACGGATTCCATTCATCCCATAGCGTCGGAAATACTTCAAATTCTTTAAAGCCAAGGCTCAAATAGAACCTGTTAGTATCGTCATATTCCTTATACCGTCCCATCTGAACAGTTTTAACTTGTATAAATGAATATCCCTTTTCCTTTGCAGTCATCCTAGCGCAATCAAAAAGGCGTCTGCCAATTCCTTTACGATGGTACTCTTTTAAAATTCCCATCACGGCTAATTCAACCGTATCTTTGCCGGTTTCTTTAAGGCATATAAAACCAACCGGTTTATCATCTTCATACGCAACAAACATATCCTGATTTGCGCTCTCGGATATATAATTCTCTGTAGATTCAGGTATACCGAACCATTCAGGCAATGCTTCCAAAATCTGTCTTGCTATTACTTTCTTTTCTTCAGGATTTATAAGTATTCTTATCATCATCTACCTCATCGGTGTTCCAACCTCTATTAAATTGCCGTCAAAATCATAGAATCGTATAACCTTCTGACCCCAACTATGTGTCATAAGTCTATTTACATATTTCACATCCGGATAGAGCTTTTCGAGCTTATATATAAAGCTCTCAATATCACTTTCTTCAAAATATAGTTCCCCGGCATTATTCTCCGGGATAATATCTCTTCCAACGAACTCTTTCCAGTATTTTTCTTCCTGAAGCACCAATCCTTCGGTCAGAATCATATTGCCGTCATTATCAAGAACGACTTCAAGTCCAAATAAATCCTGGTAGAACTGCCTCGATTTTTCAATATCTTTAACAACAATCAATACATTTTTAAGTCTCATCTATTTTATCCTTAATACAGTAACCCTATATGTCTCTTTTTGATTTCTTAGCTTTCTTCTCCGGCAGTTCTGCATACATGCCTGCCAACAATTCTGCAATCAAATCCGTATCATCAAAATTATCAAATACATGCATTAGCGTCCTTGACTCTTCATACGGATAACGTAATTCCGAGTCAATAAGCAATCTATCCGATGTCGGTGTTCTCTTCAAAAACAGCTCATTATTGCAGATATCACCAATCAGCTTGCCGTTGAAATATACAAGATAACCGCCCATCATAGCTTTTATAATAATATCACCGGCCATGGAAAATTTATCACGTACATATTCGTTAAACTCATTCACTATAATCACCGTTCACCCATTTTAATCTTATAGGGTATATTTCAATTACAAAATGTTCCTCATCTACGTCTGTTGTTGGATGTGAGTCCGCAAGTTCTATTCTCACGCCTGAAATTGTCATATTCTTAAATTCAGAGCTTTTACCAAAGACTATATACTGCACGCCCGAATACTCTATATATCCCTCGTAAGGTTCAAGTGGCATCACCTCAAAAGGCTTCTCGATATCTATTCCTAATGTAGACAGATATGCCGCAAGATTGGGATATGTGCTCTTTATTTCATGGTAATAGTTCTTGCAAGAAGCACAGTCACATAGTTCCTTAGTTTCAAGTTGATCGTAATACAATTTCGTTCTGTTAATATTCATACTTCCACGGGCGCTTATCTTCTGTCCAGCCATTTTCCTTCCAGTATTCCATATCCTTAGGATTGTATCCGTTCTTTTGTATCAGTCGGCATAACATAAACCAGGCTCTTAATTTAATGCCCGGCTTAACTTTTCCGTTCTTAACTTTTATAGCTTTTGCTATCCTGTCTGTGTCTTTATGAATCTTAGCCAATTTCTTCTCAGAAATTTCTTCAAAGCATGTAGATGCCACAGCCATTCCGTATTTATAAATCTTTGGAATTCCCCAATTAAAGAGACTATCCGCCATATCTTTATTGGTAGACTTCATTCCGGCTCCTGCAGCTGTACTTATACATACTCCCTGCTTTTTAAACATCTTCTCTTCAGGTCTATGAACCATCCAGCGATAGCCCAAATGATCCAAAAATGCCTTCATAGAGCCTGATGAATGCAACACATAAACAGGGCTTGTAAGAATCACAACATCAGCTTCATCTATAGCATCAACTATAGGCTTTAACTTTTCACGATGCGGGCAAGTCTCTTCGCCCTTCATAAAACAGTTTGTACAGCCCACGCAAAACTCTCCGAAATCCTTTGGAAGAAAAAACTCCTTAGTCTCTCCGCCAATCTTATCCGCCAGTTCTCTACCGATATGGTAAGTTGACCCCTTATGATTCTGTCCATTAATTAATACAATTTTAAGTCCCATTTTACTCCTTATCCCTTTGCTCTTATTCGATCAATATGCTCTTTAAACCTGTCATTACGCGGCTTAATCGACATATCGGAATCAACATATTCGATAAGTCCTTTTTCATCTACCCACTTATAATCTACGGTCTCACCCTCTTGGAGCACGACGGCGCTTTTATCCGAATCAACAACTGCTAAGAATGAATAATACATCGTATGATTCTCTTCGCATAATTCATTGCTTACAAGTTCTATCTTTATTGCTGTAAGGCCTGTTTCCTCGAAAAGCTCTCTTTTGGCGGCATCAAGCGGTTCTTCGCCTGCGATTGCAGAGCCGCCCGCGCTCGCCTCCCAATATCCCGGATATACATCTTTTCTCATATCACGTTTTGTCAATAGAAAAGTTCCATCCGTATGCATAACAAGGATATCTACAACCATATGATAATATCCATCCGGAATCTCTTTGGGATCACCTGAGCCGCGCTCCCATGTTAAGCCTGTCTTATTACCTTCTCTATCATATAAGTCCCATAATTCCATTTTTAATCACTCTCTATTCTTAGTAGGTAAACTTTATCTGCGAATTATAAAACGCTTCTAGTCTCGAATCGGCATTACACACTCTTTGAAGAACTCTTCCGCGCCTTCCTTGCCGAACACCTTCTCCAATATAGATGAAGACGGATTGCCTTCGTTAATCATCCTGTCTCTGAACGCAGAAAGCCCCGGAATATTATCCGTGCTTTTACCTGATGCCTTAACCGTACTTATATATGCATCAACAGAATCAATTATCATATTATAAAAGCTCTCCGAATCTACTGTCTGCCCGCACTTAATAAGGGAATACGGCGTTCTCATAGGTACATACCACTTCGGCTTTTCATCGTATTCCCGAAGGTTGTCGTATCTTTCTTTAATACGTACAAGTTCTTCTTTAGAGCTTTTATCCGCAGTGCAATCATAATACTCGACAAATACGGTTATCTTCTTGCCAACCGTCATCATATCGATAAGAAGATACGGGATGCTCCCGCCTTCGTAAGGCATGAACGACATCGTAAGAAGCCTCATTCCGAATGGACCTTTGGTACGCATACTCATAATCTGCCCGAAGCCCGCTACTTTGTGCCTTATCGTATCAAATTTCATCATTTTAACAAGCTTCGGATACGAAAACGAGGAATACCCGTCTTCCTTAATCTTCTCGCACATGAAAGCATTCTCGAACTTACTTGTCACTTCTGCTCTGATCTTATCAATATCCATTCCGGTACCTCTTTAAATAATTGTCAATCATTGAAATGTCGGAGAAACATCTACTAACAATTCCTATGTGTTAAAAGTGCTATCTATTTCTTCTTCATTATAAAGATTCTTCTCGTCTCTTCATCCTCTCCCGGCCAAGCAAAATAGTCAATTTTCTCAACTTCAAAATACTTGCTGAATCGCTCACTCCACTCTTCATCGGTTCTTGTAACAAGCCTTAATACGCCGTTTACATACACTTCTATGCCGTTTTTAACCTCAATATTCTTCTCCGGATCACTCTCCGTCTTCTTGTAATAGTTCATCGAGATAACAATCTTCGCATCGCTTGTTGCAATTCTTGCAATGTTCTTAATTATATCATCGGAAACTTCAGGCGGGAGCACATCAATTACATTACTGCAGAAGATTCCGTCGTATGTAGCTTCCTTTTCTTTGGCTATCCAGTCGGTTCCGACGCATTCAGCCTTGAATCCGTCTCCTGCTTTATATGCATCCGCAAGAATCTTGGCAAGCTTAATCGCATTCTCAACTACATCTACGCCCGTTACATCCTTACAGCCCGATTTGCATAAACTGATAGCTGCCCAGCCTTCACCGCAACCATAATCGAGAACTTTTTTACAATCTGACAATTCTCTTATAATAACATCGCGTAGTTTATCTGCCGGGGCAAGCTCCTTCCAGCCGTCCTCCGTGTCGCAGCCTGTAAGCCAATCCTTTAAGTCCTCGTCTCTCATATCAAATGCCTGATTCCAAAAATTCAAGGCGTTATTATATATATCGCTCATATCATATTCCTTTCTCATCACTCTCTTTTTCGCGCTTTTATTCAATCCGCTACTTAAATAATATCGTTTTCCCCTTGATAAATCAATAATTCTGCAAATATCCAATGAACAAAATGAGTCAACCCAATCGCAGGGCGGGCCCCAAAAAACAAGGGTCGGATTACTCCGACCCTGTCAATTATCTTATTTCAAAAGCTCAAGAAGGTCATCCTTGGCAACCAAGCCTACAGAGCGCTTCTTCTCTTCTCCGTTCTCGAACAATATTACAGTAGGAATGCTCATAACCTTATACTTAAGAGCAATGTCTCTGTTATCATCGATGTTAACCTTACCTACAAGGTAAGAATCATCAGCATTCTCGGCTATCTCCTCTACTATCGGTGAAAGTGCCTTACAAGGACCACACCATGATGCCCAGAAATCTACCAAGATCTTTTTCGGGGAATTAATAACTTTCTCTTCAAAATTGTCTGCTGTAATAACTATTGGCTGCATACCGTTACCTCCTTAAATTAACTTAAAACCACTTAGTCCTTATTGAACTCAAGTAACTCAAGATCCTTATTTCGATCTAACGTCATCTTGATACTCCACTCATGAACAAAGAGTAATAATGGATTACCCTTAAGGTCCTGAATCTTCTTCATATCGGAAGTTCCTACAACCTTATCCATATCCATCGACTTATCCTTGATCCAGCGGATGTACTCATACGGAAGATTCTCCATAATGATCTCTACATTGTATTCACTTTCAAGTCTATACTTTAATACATCAAATTGCAATACCCCGACTACTCCGACTATTATTTCTTCAAGACCGCTGTTAAGATCCTGAAATATCTGAATAGCTCCTTCCTGCGCAATCTGCGAGATACCCTTAACAAACTGCTTTCTCTTCATGGTATCGACCTGACGAACCCTTGCGAAATGCTCAGGTGCAAAAGTCGGAATACCTTCAAAAGCGAACTTCTCCTTTGAAGAAGTAATCGTATCACCGATTGAATAGATGCCCGGGTCGAATATACCGATAATATCGCCCGCATAAGCCTCATCAACCATCTTACGCTCCTCCGCCATCATCTGCTGCGGCTGAGAAAGTTTAACGGTCTTATTGCCCTGCACATGGAAAACTTCCATACCGGCGGTAAATTTACCCGATACGATTCTCATGAACGCAATCCTGTCTCTGTGGGCCTTATTCATATTAGCCTGAATCTTAAATACAAAAGCAGAGAAATCCTCCGAGAACGGATCGATTACGCCCTTATCAGCCTTTCTCGGAAGCGGTGAGTACGTCATCTTAAGGAAGTGCTTTAAAAATGTCTCAACACCGAAGTTAGTCAATGCGGAACCGAAAAATACAGGCGATAAATTACCACCCGTTACTTCATCCTGATTAAACTCAGCAGAAGCACCATCAAGAAGTTCAATCTCTTCCATAAGCTTGTCATAGTTCTCCTGACCTATAACATCCTTAATTACCGGATCGTCGATTGAATACTCCTTCTCTTCACCTTCCTTGGTACCCTTCTCTGTATCGGAAAATATCATTACCTTCTTGGTATTTCTGTCATATACGCCCTTAAAGTTCTTACCTGAACCAATCGGCCAGTTAACAGGACATGTTGCAATTCCGAGCTCATTTTCAATCTCATCAAGAAGTGAGAAAGTATCGCGCGCTTCTCTATCCATCTTATTAATAAAAGTGAAAATCGGAATGTGTCTCATAACGCAGACTTTAAAAAGCTTTCTGGTCTGAGCCTCGACACCCTTGGAACCATCAATAACCATTACTGCGGAATCCGCAGCCATTAACGTACGATATGTATCCTCCGAGAAGTCCTGGTGTCCCGGGGTATCAAGGATATTGATGCAATATCCGTCGTAATTAAACTGTAAAACCGAAGAAGTAACCGAAATACCTCTTTCTTTCTCTATCTCCATCCAGTCGGAAACCGCATGTCTCGCAGTTGCCTTACCTTTAACGGAACCCGCAAGATTGATGGCGCCTCCGTAGAGCAAAAACTTCTCAGTCAATGTCGTCTTACCGGCATCCGGGTGAGAAATAATCGCAAAGGTGCGTCTCTTCTCGATTTCCTTTCTTATATCTGCCACTTTCTTTCCCTCCGTATATCTATATAACCAAAAATATCTATCCAACAAAGAAGCAGTATGAGAATTCTCATACTGCTTATGTAATACTAGTTGTATTTGCGCTTTCTAGCTGCCTCAGACTTCTTCTTGCGTCTTACGCTTGGCTTCTCATAATGCTCTCTCTTGCGAATCTCCTGCTGAATACCAGCCTTCGCACAGTTTCTCTTAAATCTGCGTAACGCACTATCTAAAGTCTCGTTCTCTTTAACGATAACATTTGACATAATTCAATCCTAACCTCCCTCCAGTTGTCAAATTGTGCACTCAACTGTTTGGGTATAATCATTGCACAGAGTATATTTTATAACACCCCGATACCATTAGTCAATAGGAAAATGAATTATTTTATCTGCGAAGCCAAAACTTCTTTCGCTTTTTTAAGGGCTTCGTCGATTCCTGCAGGGTTCTTTCCGCCTGCCTGAGCCATATTCGACTTACCGCCACCGCCTCCGCCTACTAATGAAGCGATCTCTTTAATGAGGTTACCCGCATGAGCGCCTTTCTTCATAGCTTCGTCTGTTGCCATCGCGATTAAATTAACCTTACCGTCCTTATCGGATGCAAGAACAACTACTGCATTCTCCTTGCCTTCTTTTAAGGAATCACCGAGTTCGCGAAGGTTATTCATATCTACATTAGGAACCGCTCTTGCTATTAATGTAACGCCGTTAACCTCTTCTGCAGCATCATCTGAACCCTTTAATGCTTCTTTTGCTGCCTTACTCTTTAATGCTTCATTCTCGCTTGAAAGCTCCTTAATCTCAGCCATCATATGTGCAACACGCTCTGCAAGCTGCGGAACTGTGGTCTTAGCAGCCATAGCTGCCTTCTCCATCTCTTCCTCGAGGTTCTTATAGTAATTAATTACATTGTCACCCGTTAAAGCTTCAATTCTTCTTACACCCGCAGCAACACCTGCCTCGGATACAATCTTAAACGATACAACATCAGCTGTATTCTTAACATGAGTACCACCGCAAAGTTCCTTGGAGAAATCACCCATGGATACAACACGTACCTCATCGCCGTATTTCTCACCGAAAAGCGCCATAGCGCCGGTCTTCTTAGCCTCATCGATGCTCATTACATCGGTAACTACAGGAAGAGCCTCTGCAATCTTCTCGTTAACGATTTTCTCTACCTTCTTAATCTCATCGGCAGAAAGTGCCTGATGATGGCTAAAGTCAAATCTTGTCTTCTCTGTATCCTGATATGAACCTGCCTGCTCAACATGGTCTCCAAGAACTTCACGAAGTGCCTTCTGAAGTAAGTGAGTTGCTGAGTGGTTACGACAAGTTCTTGTTCTTTCTGTATTATCTACGCTAAGATGAACAGATTCTCCTCTCTTAAAAGCGCCTGACACTACCTTACCTACGTGTGCGGTTCTTCCGCCTGCAACATGGATAGCTTCGGTAACTTCGAATCTTGCTCCCGGTGTTGTAATAACACCCTTATCTCCGACCTGACCACCCATTGTTCCGTAGAACGGGGTCTTATCTGTAATGATCGTGCCTTCTTCGCCTGCCTTTAACTCATCTGTCAATGCATCACCCGATGCCATAGCGGCAATCTTACCGTCATCTTCGATTCCGGTATATCCTGTAAATTCAGTTGTGACAGTCTCATCAAGGTTATCGAATACACCTGCACCTACAGTAAGATTTGCAGAGAAGTTCTGATTGTCTCTTGCCTTCTGCTTCTGCTCATCCATAGCTACGGCAAATTCCTTCTCGTCAACCTTAAGACCTTCTTCTTCAGCAAGCTCTATAGTAAGCTCAACCGGAAATCCGTATGTATCATAAAGGAAGAATGCATCTCTGCCTGAGATTTCCTTCTTGCCTGAAGATACAGTCGTATCAAGAATCTTCTTAAATTCCTTCATACCGTTCTCAAGAGTGCTCTCGAAACGGGAAATCTCTCTCTCAAGCTCGGTAAGGATGAACTTACGGTTCTTAATTAAATTAGGATAGCTCTCGTTATAGATTTCATCTATATAGATTGTCGCCATCTCTAAGATCTGCTCTTTATTAAGGTTAAGTGCTCTTGCATGTCTTACGGCACGACGGATAAGTCTTCTTAAGATATAACCTGCACCTGTATTGGCAGGAACAAGCTTTGCCTCATCACCGATAAGCATAACGGATGTACGGATGTGGTCTGCCAGGATTCTCATGGATCTTGTAATCTTCTCATCCTCGTCATACTTAACGCATGCGTTCTTCTCAATATACTTAATTACAGGCACAAATACATCAACCTGATATACGTCCTTGCTTCCGTTAAGGAATGCAAGATTACGCTCAAGTCCCCAGCCTGTATCTACATTCTTCTGTGAAAGAGGGGTAAGATGTCCGTCATGATGCTTCTCATACTGCATGAATACATCATTACCAAGCTCCGTATACTTACCGCAGCTGCATCCCGGACCACAGTTAGGACCGCAGTCAGGCTTATCGGCAATATAGAACATCTCTGAGTCAGGACCGCAAGGACCGTACTCCAAGCCCCACCAGTTATCTTCTGCAGGAAGATAATATATATTCTCCTTCTTGAATCCGGACTTAATACGACACTCGGCACCTTCTTCATCTCTCGGTGCGTTCTCATCACCCGCAAATACTGTTGCAGCCAAGTGATCTGCATCAAATCCGAAAACTTCGGTTAAAAGCTCATAACTCCACTTACATCTGTCTTCCTTAAAATAATCTCCAAGACTCCAGCTACCCATCATTTCAAAGAAAGTAACATGGCTCTTGTCACCTACGGAATCGATGTCGTTGGTACGTACACATCCCTGTACGTTGCAAAGTCTTGTACCGAGCGGGTGCTTCTTACCGAGAAGATATGGCATCAAAGGCTGCATTCCCGCAACGTTGAACATAACTCCCGTAGAACCGTCGGAAACAAGCGATACTGTTCCTACATCAACGTGACCTCTGTCAATGTAGAACTGCTTCCAGGTCTTACGCAGCTCATTAGCTGTAAACTGTCTCATTTATATATCCTCCGAAATTAAAATATTAAACTATTTATTTGCTGATTCTGTCTCCTGAGCTTCCTTGTCTGCATTCTTAAGTGCCTTCTTTTTCGCCATCTTTGCACCGATAATCGCACCAACAGCGCTTACCGCTACGAAAACTAACAATAATACGATGTAATTAAAAAATGAATTAAAGAAAAGAATGAAATTCTCCATAGGACCCTCCTGTTATATACTATGCAAACTCTTGATATTATAGCTTAAATGCTCTCAACTTTCAACATCATCGAGAAGGTTTTCACCCGCTGCGGCTTCATTTGCAAGTTTGTCGCATCGCTCATTATATAAATGGCCGTTATGGCCTTTTACCCAGTTGAATGTAACATTGTGAGGTTCAATTGCCTTAAGTAACCTCTCCCACAACTCACGATTCTTAACAGGCTTCTTATCCTTTTTTACAAAATCGTGCATCATCCAGTAATCTATCCATTTTTCATTAAAAGCTTCCGTTACATACTTGGAATCCGAGGTAAAAGTTACATCGCAAGGCTTTGTAAGCGCCTCAAATCCTACAATCGCACCCATAAGCTCCATTCGATTGTTGGTTGTGTTCTTATATCCTTGTGAGTACTCTCTTATATGCTCCTGTCCGTCGGGCGCCACATATCTTAATACAGTGCCGTATCCTCCCGGGCCGGGATTACCAAGCGCAGAGCCGTCGGAATATACTTCTACGTGCATATGCTCTCCTTACATCTCAATAAAAAACTTCGCCATCGTCTTAAATAACGAATCAGGATATATAGGCTTGGAAAGATGCGCATTCATACCCGCATTAAGGCATTCCTTAACATCTTCCGCAAAAGCGTTCGCAGTCATTGCAATTATCGGAATCGTTGCAGCATCCGAATTATATGACTCTCTTATCTTCTTAGTAGCTTCTATACCGTTCATAACAGGCATACGTATGTCCATAAGAATCATGTCAAAAGCTCCGTCCTGCGATTCATTGAAAAGTCTGTATGCCTCAAGACCGTTAATCGCATATGTGACTTTCATATGCTTGGATTCAAGCAGCTTCGCTGCTATACGACGGTTAAGCTCCTGATCTTCCGCAAGAAGAATTGATTTACCGTAAAGTATTGAATCTATCTTAGGTCCGAGTTCTACATTCTCTTCCTTTTTGTCTGAAACTGCAGGTCTATATTCAAATGGAAGTATTATTGTAAAGGTTGTACCGACTTCCAATTCGGAAGCAACCTCTATCGTACCGTCCATCTCTGTAACAATTCTATTTACAAGTGCAAGTCCTAAGCCCGTTCCCGAGTACTTATCCGAGAACATATTGCGTTCCTGCGCAAACGGCTCATAAATCTTTTGTAAAAAGCTCCTGCTCATACCGCAGCCGTTATCCTTAATTGTAATTTTATCCCGACAATTGGTATCGGATATAAAGTTTCTTTCAATCTTAAGGGATACTTTACCGTATTCCCCGGTAAACTTATAAGCATTACTGAGAAGATTCATAAGTACCTGTCTGCATCTTGTCGCATCGGCAAATACCTCGACGTGCTTATTCTGATCTTTTACGTATTCAATTGAAAAATCTATCTTCTTCTCCGCCATCTGCGGCGCAATAATTTTCTCAACCGTAGACAGTAATTCCGGAGTTCTTATCCAATCTCTGTTAAGTTCAAGCTTACCGCTCTCTATACGGCTCATATCAAGGATATCATTAATAAGTGAAAGAAGGTACGAACTTGAAGTCTCTATATCATTAAGGTTTGACATAATTGAGGCTCTGTCAATCGTCTTATTCTCTTCAATCTCAGACTGCGCAATCTTCGTCATTCCGATAATAGCATTCATCGGAGTTCTTATCTCATGCGACATGTTAGACATGAAGTCTGTCTTCGCAGCAACCGCGAATTTGAGCTTTTCATTGGCTGTAATAAGTTCCTCATTCTTCGTGCTTAACTGCTTGGCAAGATATCTTTTATTCGTGAGGTACAGATAGAAAAGATATAGAATTGCCATGAAAAAAACTGCTATAATAAGAAGCTGCATCGAGTACTTACGAAGGAATGTCGTAAAATCCGCCTTGGATGCTGCAGAAAGCTGATATATCGTAGTTGTCTCAACAAGCGATTCATCGTCAAATGTAACTATACACTTATTAAGAATCGATGAAAGTACGGAATTATCTGTATTTTTCTCAAACGCAAAGAACATATCACCTGTACCGATATATGCGTTTACGAATTCGACACTCGGGTATTTGCTTCCGATCAAAACCGATGCAACTCTGTAATCTATATACGCATAACTTATCTTACCGTGAATAAGACTTTCCATGCACTTGTCCATACTTTTAAAATATACAAGCGATGAATGTTTGAATTCATTTGTAAGATTTGCTTCAATACTGTTACTCGGTGATACAATTCCGATAACTACCTTACCGTCAAGAGGTACATTTAAGTTACGCCTTTTTACGAGAAACGCAGTAGTTGACATAACAGGCTCAGACAGGTAATATCCCGGCATAACGGATTCATTCTCAAGAAGAATCATTCCCGATATGAAATCCGCCTTATGATTCTCATCCGCATTCTTAAAAGTAAGGCCCGTAAGCTCACTTATCATATTAAGGATATCCACCTGGATACCTTTTTCTTCATCATCTTTGACAGTGTAATACGGCATACCGTTATTATACTGCTGAACATATATCACGGGATTCTGCTTAATGAATTCCGCTTCTTTTCTCGTAAAGTTAGGAACGGCTCCCTGAAGCTTCTTGCCGAAGTATTTACTGTCAAGTTCGGCTCTGAAGTATGGGTTAACCATCAATATATCAAATAATGCCGAATTAAACGCCTGCATCAATTCTTCATTTCCCTTATAAGTCATGGCATACAAAGGCTCATTATAGCCTTCATATACACGCTTAAAATACGGTCTTACTCCCATTTCTGTAGAGAAAACCGCATCGACGTTACCGGCTCTTAATTCATTATATGCATCAGAAATCGAAGTAAATATAAAAGGACTATAGTTAAATCCATTATCCGAAGCTAATTCATTCAGCACATGCTCGCCTATGGAATTCTTAAGATATGCAATTTTCATGTTATTAAACGACTTGAAATCATCGTAATAATAACGGGTATCATCGCTTCTTACATAGATTCTGGATGTCTCATATCCAACAATATCATTGGAATAGATAAATCTTTCCGTTCTCTCTTCCACATACGAAGCGTTAAGAACAAGGTCTATCTCATGCTTTTCAAGCTTTTCAAGTAAAACTGACCACTCGTCAACAACATAATTATATTCCCAGCCTGTCTTTTCAGCAATCTTCTGTAAGAATTCAGGAACGTAACCATAGTAACCGGTCTCTGTTTCGGAGAAAAACGCTGACTCATAATTAACAACACCGATATTTACAATCTTCTTGCTGTACCTGGAAAAACCTTCACCCGCAACAGCATAACTCGCCATCATGCCGACGCATAATGTAAGCATCGTCACGATGGCAAGTATTGATTTAATATTCACTTCGTTTTTCTTTAACCGAAACAAGAATTTCATTAACTACTCCGGACTAAGCGTTATTTGTTTAAATATTCCATAATGCCTCGGGCTGCCTTCTTACCTGCACCCATGGCAAGTATAACGGTTGCTGCTCCCGTTACAGCATCACCGCCTGCAAATACTGCAGTCTTCGTTGTCTGTCCGTTGTCTTCTTCTGCGATAATGCATCTTCTCTTATTAACATCAAGACCCTTGGTTGAATTTGCAATTAGAGGGTTAGGTGATGTTCCGAGCGACATGATAACCATATCTGCTTCAATTTCAAATTCGGAATTCGGAATCTCTATAGGCGATCTTCTTCCCGATTCATCAGGCTCGCCAAGTTCCATTCTGATACATCTTATACCCCTAACGAATCCGTTGTCATCAACAAGAATCTCTGTAGGGTTGGTAAGAAGATTGAATATGATTCCCTCTTCTTTTGCATGATGTACTTCTTCCTTTCTTGCAGGAAGCTCTTCTTCGGAACGTCTGTATACTATTGTGGTTTCAGCGCCAAGTCTTAATGCCGTTCTGGCAGCATCCATCGCAACGTTACCGCCTCCGACAACTACCGCTTTCTTACCGCGCATTATAGGAGTCTTGTAATCCTTAAATGCCTTCATTAAGTTATTTCTTGTAAGATACTCGTTAGCTGAGAATACACCCTTGGCATTCTCGCCCGGAATACCCATGAACTTAGGAAGTCCGGCACCTGAACCGATAAATACAGCCTTAAATCCTTCCTTCTCCATAAGTTCATCAATAGTAATCGACTTACCGATAACTACGTCTGTTTCTATCTTAACTCCAAGTTCAAGGAGTTTTTCCACTTCCTTCTTAACGATTTTCTCCTTAGGAAGACGGAATTCAGGAATACCGTATACAAGTACTCCGCCTGCTTCATGTAAGGCTTCGAAGATTGTTACATCGTAGCCTGCCTTGATAAGGTCTCCCGCACAGGTAAGTCCGGAAGGACCTGAACCGATAACGGCTACCTTAATTCCGTTACTCTTAACCTTATCTCCGCTCTTGAAACCATGCTCCATTGCATAGTCTGCAACGAATCTCTCGAGTTTACCGATTGCAACCGGTTCGCCTTTAATACCTCTTATACACTTGCCTTCACACTGCGTCTCCTGCGGACATACTCTTCCGCATACTGCCGGAAGCGCAGAAGACTCGGAAATAATACGATATGCGCCTTCAAAATCGCGCATCTTTACTTTCTCAATAAATCCCGGAATATTAATGGATACCGGGCATCCGCCTACACACATAGGGTTCTTGCAGTTTAAGCATCTTTCAGCTTCTTTTACTGCTTCTTCTTCATTATATCCCAGGCAAACTTCTTCGAAGTTCGTTGCTCTAACCTTAGGATCCTGCTCTCTTACAGGAACTCTTGTCATCCCATCCATATTAATCACCATTGCACTGTCCGCATCCGCCGTGATGAGTATCACCTTCACGAAGCTTAAGGAGTGCTCTTCCTTCTTCAGTTTTATATAAACTCTGTCTTGACATAGACTCATCGAAGTCCACAAGGTGACCGTCGAATTCAGGACCGTCTACACATGCGAACTTAACCTTACCGTCAACGGTAAGACGGCAAGCACCGCACATTCCGGTACCGTCAACCATAATAGGGTTCATTGATACTATAGTCGGAATATCGTACTTCTTGGTTGTAAGACATGTAAACTTCATCATGATAAGCGGACCGATTGCAACACATACATCATAATGCTTGCCTTCGGCAACGAGATCGTCAATAACCTTGGTTACCATACCGCTTCTTCCATAACTTCCGTCATCTGTAGTAATGTAAAGATTACCTGCAACCTTCTTCATCTCATCTTCAAGAATAAGAATATCCTTAGTCTTGGCACCTACGATAACATCGCAATCAATGCCGTGCTCATGAAGATACTTAACCTGCGGATATACAGGCGCTGTTCCTACACCGCCGGCAACAAAGAGTATCTTCTTGCCCCTTGTATTCTCGATATCTGTAATAAGTTCTGAAGGATTACCTAATGGGCCTACTACATCCGTAAAGGAATCGCCCTTTTCCATCTTAAGCATCTCTTCAGTAGATGCTCCGACAGCCTGAAATACAATTGTGACTGTCTCTTTTTCCCTATCATAATCACATATTGTAAGCGGTATTCTCTCTCCCTCTTCACCGTGTCTTACAATAAGGAACTGTCCCGGCAAACATGATGCCGCAACCCTCTTGGCTTTAACAACCATAAGGCAGATGTTTTGATTCAACATAGATTTTTCTATTATCTCAAACATTATGCCTATCCTCCCATTCAATTTGTCTAATTAAAATATACAAGCTCATCTTCAGGCTTCTCAGCCGGTGTGTACTCTGTTATATATAACACCGGTCCTTTGCCTTTATATTCGATGGCAAATTCATTCTTTATCTTCGCGGTTAAATTAATCCACGATTTATGTGCAATCTCCTTGGATTTGTCAAATTTCGCTTTAAAACCGATAAACTGTACGTCTTCAATACAGCAGGTCATGGCAAAACGTCCCGGTACGAACACACCCGGCTTCATCTTATCCGGATTATAGCAAAGCGCTAAGAACTTAACTGTCTTGCCGTCGTACTTCTTAGGGTTCTCCTGCGCATCCATAAACCAGATAGCATAGTCCATATCGGAAATCTCAATTACGTCCTGATTAATATCAAAAGGTAACGGTTCCGGTGTCTCATCAATCGTGCCGTCCTTCTTCTCATATACAATCTGTGCTCTTCTATTGTTGGTCTTAACGGCGGTTCTGAACTTAATCTTAGGAGTATTCTCATCGGAACGATTGAATATTACCACATCAGATAAGAAAAGTTGCTCCATCATCATGGCTCTCATGTTGGTAAGATAATTATTAAATGTCGTTGAATCTACCGTTGTAAGAGTCTGTACAAGTTCACATGTCTCAGGAAGCAATCCTTCATTAAAGGGAGCCACTTCCCATGTGCCGTTATACTCTATGAATATATTGTCCGGCTTATAATCCTTGATGCACTTATTGATGAATTCCGTATTGAAATTCTCTTTCTCTTCGCACATTACAAGGTCGGTATTCATCTTCTTAAGTTCATCCGTATCAAATTCCACATCACCATCTTCGCAGCAGATGATTAAGTTCTTATTACCTACTCCGAATCCGTTCTCGATAAGGGTTTCCTTGATAAGAGATGTCTTACCGCTGTCCATAAAACCGGTAAAAAGATATACCGCAATACTTTCCTGCATATCCTACCTCTTCTTACATTCCGAATAATTCTTTAATCTCTGCTTCGTTAACGGAAGTACCGATAACAACAAGACGTCCTGTATAATCAGGTGCTCCGTCACGCATCTCGTAATCACCAGGTACCATATCGAAATAAATCCACTTTCCGTCTGTAGCAGGAATCATACCCTTCGCACGAAGGATTGTTGATTCATACTTCTCTGAATTAACAAGCGTATTAAGAGCTTTTTCAACTGTGCTTCTGTCAAACTTATGCGGAGTCTCGATTCCGATTGAAGTAAATACTTCATCCGCATCATGATGATGGTGATGGTGATGTTCATGCTCCTCGTGGTCATGATCGTGATGGCAGCAATGACCGTGCTCATGCTCATGCTCTTCCTCATGGTCATGGTCGTGGTAGCAACAATGCTCATGTTCGTGATCGTGCTCATCATGGTCATGATGATGATGCTCTTGTTCGTGAGCTTCATGCGCTTCATGTGCTTCCTTCATAAGATCAGCCATAAGATCGCTCTTCTTTTCTACCGCTGCAAGGATTGTATCACCCTTAAGCTCATCCCAAGGTGTTGTTATAATTGCCGCATTAGGATTCTTCTCCTTCATGACTTTAACAACTTCCTCAAGCTTAGCGCTATCTACTTCCTGAGTTCTTGATAATACGATGGTTGTTGCAAACTCAACCTGGTTATTGAAGAACTCACCGAATGCCTTCATCTGCTTTAATGCCTTATTGGCATTAACAACTGTAACAAGCGCATTTAACTTAACAGGAACGCTCTTCTCAACATCAACAACAGATGCCATAACGTCTGAAAGCTTGCCTACACCAGATGGCTCAACAAGAATTCTGTCAGGATGGAATCTGTCACATACTTCACCGAGGCTCTTGGTAAAATCGCCTACAAGAGAGCAGCATATACATCCCGAATTCATCTCGGTTATCTCAATTCCGGAATCCTTTAAGAATCCGCCGTCTATTCCGACTTCGCCGTATTCATTCTCGATAAGTACAACCTTCTCTCCTTTAAATACTTCCTCAAGGAGCTTCTTAATAAGAGTTGTCTTGCCTGCTCCAAGGAAACCGGAGATAATATCAATCTTAGTCATTTTAATCAAACTTCCTTTCGTATACTATGTATTACATTCTGTCAGGTGCTTCGAAACCAAGAAGATCAATCGCGGTCTCTAACACTTCTTTTGTAAGCTTAAGTAAAAGTATGTAACTTGCCTGTCTGTCAGGATCTTCTTCCGCCATAATATTGGTCTCATGATAGAAATGATTGAAGATATTGGCAAGCTCATAAATATAAGCACATACCTTATGAGGTGCGTATTCAGCTGCTGCGTTCTCAATCATAGCACCGAATCCCGCAAGTGCAAGCATAAGGTCTTTCTCCGCCTTGGAACCCGGCGGAAGAATCACCTTGCCGTTAGCGCTTTTACCCGAAGATGCATACTTATTAAGAATCGACTTAATACGAACTATCGAGTAAAGAAGGTAAGGACCTGTGTTGCCCTCAAATGATGTGAATCTGTCTATATCAAAAACGTAATCTTTCGTAGCCTGATTGGATAAGTCGCCGTATTTTAACGCTGCAAGACCGACTATCTTGGCATTCTTTCTTGCTTCCTCATCGTCATCGACAGGATGATTGTTCACGATCTTATTGTACATTTCGGTCTCAATATCTTTTAAAAGCTCGGACAGACGCATTACGCCGCCGTCTCTTGTCTTGAACGGCTTGCCGTCTTTACCGTTCATTGTACCGAATCCGATATGAACAAGCTTCATATCATCCTTAACGTATCCCGCTTTTTTGACAACACGGAATACCTGCATAAAATGAAGCTCCTGTCGCTTATCTACAACATATATAATCTCGTCCGGATTCTGATCGTGCACACGCATCATAATTGTTCCGATATCTGTAGTTGCATAGAGCGCTGCACCGTCAGACTTTCTGATAAGGCACGGTGGCATCTCTCTCTTGTCAGTCTCTTCCGCAACGTCAACTACAAGCGCTCCGTCGCTTTCGTGAGCAATGTGTCTATCCTCAAGGTCCTTAATCATATCAGGAATATAAGGCTGGGCATTGCTCTCACCAAGCCAGAGCTCGAAATCAACGTTAAGGTTGCCGTAGTTAATCTTAAGATCTGCGAATGAAAGCTTTAAGATATGGTCCAGTAAAGCTCTGTAAGCTCTGTTACCCTGTTGCATCTTGCTTGTAACTTCCATTGCTTCCTGATGATAATCCTCATGCTCCTTGGAATATGCGGATGCGAAAGGATACATTTCTTCAAGATCCGATAATGTAAACGGAGGCTCCGACGGATACTCTCCCGTATATGCGTCATCAAAATAGCAAAGATCAGGCTTTCTTCTTCTAAGCTCCGTAATAAGAAGACCTATCGGAAGTCCCCAATCTCCGATGTGAATATCACCGTATACCGTATTGCCTGTATATTTAAGAATTCTCTTAATGCTCTCTCCGATAATTGCCGGACGCAAGTGTCCGATGTGGAGCGGCTTTGCTACGTTAGGTCCACCGTAATCAATAACGATTGTCTTAGGATTCTTATTCTCTTCAAGTCCGAACTTAGGCTCTTTAGCCATAAGATTGATTCTCTCGGCAAGGAACTTTTCCGAAAGGTCCATATTAAGGAATCCCGGCTTAACAGACTCTACCTTGGCAAAAACTTCGTTGCCGTTAAGCTTCTCTGCAATCTCATCGGCTATCATAAACGGAGCCTTATGTGCTTCCTTTGCACAAGCCATGGCGCCGTTACACTGATATTCGCAAAGGTCAGGTCTATTGGACACTGTTACCTTACCGAATGAACTGTCATAACCGCAATCGGCAAAAGCTTGTCCCACCACTGCCGATATCTCATCAAGTAATTTCTTCATATATCCTGTCTACTCCTTCTGACTTTCTTCACCCTACATAAAGAATGATTCATTAAGCATCATCATTCCGACCGAATCTACGGAACCCGTCATGATAATCTCGTCATCATCATTCATCTCGACACTAAGGTCTCCTCCCGGCTGACTTACGACTATCTTTCTATCGGTAAGTCCGAGTCTTGTCGTTACCGCAATAGCGGCGCACGCAGATGTACCGGACGCAAGCGTATAACCTGCACCTCTCTCATATACTTCAATCTCGACATGGTCGCGACTTATTACATGGAGCATCATGAAATTGATTCTCTCCGGGAAATAATCGGCCGACTCAATCATCGGGCCCAATTCCATAACTTTATCATAATGAACCTCATCGGTCATATATACGCAATGAGGGTTACCTACACTAAGACATGTAACCTCGTACAATGTACCGCCGAAATACATCGGCTCATTGATGACTTCACGCTCTTCTCCTATAACCGGAATCTTGGATGCGTGGAAGTCTGCCTTCCCCATCTTCGCTCTAACAAGCGTTGCATCATCGTTAAGAAACTCAACATACGTCTTGCCGCTTGCTGTGTAGAATTCAGCGCTTTTACCCGTAACATACCCTTCGTCGAATAAGTACTTGGCGAAAATTCTGATACCTGTACCGGAATTGGACGCTTCCGAACCATCCGGGTTATAACATTTAACAGATATCTTATCGCCTTCTCTTATAGGTCCGTACAGTATTCCGTCGGCGCCGATACCGAAATTACGCTTACAAAGCTTTCTGATATGGGCTTCCTGCAAGTTAACATCACACTTTTCAGGATCTATTACCAGGTAGTCATTGCCTAAACCGTGGTATTTCTTAATCATAAATGAATTCAACTTACCGCTACCCCCATTTATTCTTTGTCAGCCGAGTTCTCATTAATAATACTCTGAAGTTCGTCCTTTCTCATGTTAAGGATCGCTTCTGCCTGTGCCTTGGTCTCATCGGAAACTTCGCCCTGTCCGTAAGTGCCGGAATAGGAACCCGTTGACGCATTGTAGTTAGGGTCTTTCTCGCCGGCGAGCTTTTCTTCCCATTCTTTCTTCTTGGCAAGCTCATCTTCTTCTGCTTCTCTTTGAAGTCTCCGGAATATCTCGTCTGCCTGTGCAAGAACATCCGGATCGATATCGGATACATCAAGTGTAGGATCGACTATCTCAACACCCTCAGGAACATTGCTTCTTCCAAGATCATCGTCGGTTGCCGCAACATTATCGGAAGAAGCATCAGTCTCTCCCATAGCGGCCTTCCGCATAGCCTCTTCTTCTTCGACCGTAACGAAATGAACACGGTTTCTTTTAACAACCGTCTTCTTAAGATCGCTTTTAAAGTTCCTCATATCAATTGTATCGATAATAGGGGCTCTGTCTTTCATAGTCTGACCTCCAATAGGCATAGTTCTGATAATATTATACTACTACATGGTAAAAAAGCAAAGTTTTAGAGACATTCTTTAATTATAAAAGCGGCTTTAATGCACGGTCCAGAATACCCGTCATATAGGCAATCGCAACTCCGTAATTGGTCATCGGAATGTTCTTTGCCTTGGCAAGTTCCATTCTGTGCTCCATCTCTTTATCGTTAAGCATACATCCGCCACAGTGGATTATAAGCTTTGCTCCGTCTATCGACTCATCAAAGTCCGTACCGCTTGTAAACTTGAATCTCGGCTCTATTCCGGTAAAACGTCTTATAAGATTTGGAAGCTTAACCGTTCCGATATCTCCGCACTGTCTGTGATGCGTACATCCCTCCGATATAACAACGGTATCCGTTACGGATAAGTCCTTAATCTTTTTTACGGATTCAGACAGATAAAGGATGTCATAATTAAGTCTCGCAAGAAGAATTGAAAATGAAGTCAACGGAATATTACTCGGCACTATCTTATCTACACTCGCGAATGCCTGACTATCTGTTACAACAAGTGCCGGCGGATTCTTCAATGCACGAAGTGCTGCCTCGAGTTCATTAACCTGAACAACCATTGTAATTCCGTCAAAATGAAGTACATCCCTTATTGCCTGCTGCTGCGGAAGAATCATTCTTCCCTTAGGTGCGGATTCATCTATAGGAGTTACAAGTATGATAACATCGTCCTTCTTAACGAGATTATCAAGCATATGATTTTCCTTAATTTTTCCCTTCATTAAGGTTCCGAGATACTCTCTTAATTCATTGATGTTCTCTTTATTCCTTGCGCTGACATAGAATACATGGCCTTTTATTGCAGGGTCATTATCAAAACGTCTCTTATCGATATCCTTCATCTTGTCAATCTTATTAACGACTATGACGTAAGGAACTTTTCTCTCATTAAGCTCCATAATAATTGCAAGCTCGGATTTTCCCATAATAGATGTTCCGTCAACTACAATTAACGCAAGGTCGGTACTTCTTAATACTTCAAAAGCTCTGACAATTCTTTCCTTGCCGAGCACCGTTTTATCATCAAGACCCGGTGTATCTGTAATTACAACAGGACCTAAAGGAAGTATCTCCATAGACTTATGTACCGGGTCTGTTGTTGTACCCGGTAAATCAGCGACTATCGATATTCTCTGACCGGTAAGCGCATTAATAAGTGATGACTTACCCGCATTGGTATGTCCGAAGATTCCTATATGTATTCTTTCCGAACGTGGCGTATCTGTTAATCCCATCATATCCTCCTTGGTATTATAAAGGGCGCACCACCTTGGTGATACGCCCCCTTGTTATACTTATTATTTTCTGGAATTCTTTAAGAAATCAGGCACCTGAATATTCTTTTTCTCTACTTTGCTCTCAATAGGCTCAGCTCTTCTTATGCCCGGTAACGGATCCTGAATCGTCTGTGTCTGCTGCTGAGTTGGCTGCTGTGCAGGCTGTACCGGCTGTACAGGCTTAGCACTTGCAACAGGTTGCTGATTAGGATTCGGTACATACGATCTTGTAGGTGGAGTTACCGGAATCCTCTGCTGCGGTGCTGTTGATGTTCTTGTAAGTCCGAGTCTGTCATTAACACTAACAGGCTTCTCTTCAAGTCCGGTAGCAATTACCGTAATGGTAACTTCATCTATATCTTCCTCCATCAAACCGAAGATAATATTGGAATTCTCTCCAACGAGATCACGTACATAAGTTGTTGCTTCGTCTGTATCAAAGAGGCCAACACCACCGGTGAAGTTAATAATAACATCCGATGCTCCGTTAATGGATGTCTCAAGAAGAGGACTCGCAACGGCAATCTTAACTGCCTCGAGTGCCTTGTTCTCACCCTTGGCTGAACCGATACCGATATGAGCAACACCCTTGTTCTCCATAACAGTCTTAACGTCTGCGAAGTCAAGGTTGATTAATGCAGGCTTATTGATAAGATCTGTAATACCCTGAACTGCCTGCTGTAATACCTGGTCTGCCTTCTTCAATGCATCCGTCATCGACGTTCTTCTCTCTGAAATCTCAAGAAGCTTATCGTTAGGGATAACGATCAATGTATCTACGTACTCCTTAAGGCGCTCAATTCCGCCCAAGGCATTGTTCATTCTTACTCTGGCTTCAAATCTGAAAGGTTTCGTTACAACACCTACTGTTAAGATTCCAAGATCCTTGGAAATCTTAGCTACCACAGGAGCTGCACCGGTTCCGGTACCACCGCCCATACCGCAGGTTACGAATACCATATCAGCGCCTTCAAGTGCTGCTCTTATATCCTCTTCAGACTCTTCCGCAGCCTTCTGTCCGATCTCAGGCTGTGCACCTGCACCAAGACCTTTGGTAAGCTTCTCACCGATCTGAATAACTCTCTCGGCTTTGCAAAGCTTAAGTGCCTGCTTATCGGTATTAATTCCGATAAACTCAACACCGCCTATATTCTCATCTATCATTCGATTAACCGCATTATTGCCGGCGCCGCCGACACCTACGACCAGTATCTTCGCACTGACATCTATTCCTCTATCCTCTAATTCAAGCAAGGGTTCTTCCTCCTTCACCAATCTCTATATCAATTAAAAATAATATCCCAATCTGCCTAATAACACACTACTAAATATAATATCTTTTTTCCGACAAAAATTCAACAAAAAATCATCATAATTTATGGTTGTTTTTCAAAAATAATATCCGTGTTTTTCTCTGAATAATCCTCCATGTGCAACACACCCTTTTCGCCGCTTAATTTCGGCAAAATCTTGGCAAGTCGCACCACTTTATCGTTAAGATTATCCGCTTCTCCGAACATAACAGTTATGTCCCCATATATAATCTCAATATCCGTTGAAGAATTAAACCATATAACTTCAGGCATTATCTCATACTTCTCAAGTGCAAGCGTAATTGCGAGAAGATTCTTATACATGCTTCTGCTGTCAGTCTTAATCGTCTCGTATAATGCGACTTCTTTAACCTGAATTCCCTTAATTAAAGCAATATCGGGTAAGACCTCAGTGGAAAGTTCAACAACAACTCCGTCTTTATCAATATAAGCGAACTGTCCCGTAGCTTCCACATACATATATCCGATTATCTTTTTCTCATAGACTCTTATCGTAAGCTCATTTAAGCCATCCATCTTAACTTCCGTCTTGTCGATAAAAGGAAGCTTCTCAGGCTCTTTAAACTTATACTTAAGATAGACATATAACGTATTGTACGAATACTCATCATTAAGTATTATTCTTTTTACAGCATCGTCTTCGTAGAGGTTATTGCCTTTGATATTGACTTTCTTGACATTACACGCAAAATATACAAACATAAATAAGCCGACAGTTATAATAACCACGCCGACAAGTATTATCAATATGCGAAGCAATATGCTGTCTTTTTCTTCAGCCGGTTCGTTATCTGTTACCGGCAATTTGCGCTTCTTCAACATCTGACTCCTCTATCTTGATACGCTTTGATACACTTAAAACCACACCTATTTCCGCAAGCAGGAATACTACCGAAGTTCCTCCATAACTTATAAAAGGCAATGAAATACCGGTATTCGGAATTGTATTCGTTACAACGGCAATATTAAGAACAACCTGGGTTGCTATATGACCCAGAACTCCCATAACAATAAGCGCACCGAAAGTATCATTCGAATGCTTTATAATTATCGCAAATCTGTAAATCATCAATGCAAAAAGCACTATAACCGAAATTGCGCCGAACAATCCCAGTTCCTCGCAGATAATCGAGAATATCATATCGTTCTGTGCTTCCGGAACGTGACCTAATTTCTGGATACTCTGTCCTAAACCCTTACCCATTATTCCGCCGGATCCTATAGCATACAAACCCTGAAGGGTCTGACCGCCGTTCTTTGCTGTCTCCGGATTAAGCCATGCATCGATACGCTGTGCTCTGTAGCCGACTTTCATGATATATACCGCGCCTATAAATACGAGCACCATACCGGTTAGCAAAAACTGCATATACTTTCTGCTTGATGCAAAAATCATTATAAGTACAATTGCCATTACGATAATAGCATTGGAAAGATTTGTTATAGCTATTCCGGCGAACGCAGGCATTACAAGCACGAATGCCTTGACCACCGTCTTGATATCATCTATCTTGTCTCCTATACTTACAAGAAATGCTGCCATAAATATAATTATCGCAAGCTTTGCATACTCGGAAGGCTGGAAAGATATACCATTAATAACAATCCATCTCTTAGAACCGTTGATTTCTTTACCAATAACAAAAACCAGATATATAAGAACCAATGAACTAAGGTATACCCAAGGTGCAAATCTCTTAAGCCACTTATAATCAAAATTGGCTGCAATTATCATCGCAACAAGACCTAAGATAGTATTTCTTAACTGTTTCATAAAATAGTAATTTGCACGTCCGAATTTAAGTTCTGCCACATATGACGACGTCGAATATACCATAAGAAGGCCAAAAGCAAGTAAGAAAAGCGTAATAAATAAAAGCGTATAATCAAAGAAGAAGACAGATGTCTCCCTCTTCTCCTTGCGCTTTTTCTTCTTAACTTCCTTAACTCTTGCGTCGGGCATCAATTAATTCTCCTTGATGTTTCTGACAATATCCTTAAAGATACGTCCACGCTGCTCGTAGTTATCAAACATTCCCCAGCTTGCACAAGCAGGTGAAAGTAAGACCGCATCTCCCGGGCATGCGTTTTTAATACATATATCCATACACTCTTCGAATGTATCAGCCATTACGATGTTGGTAACACCGTATTTTCTAGCACATTCCGCAATCTTGTCGCGTGTAACACCGATAAGAACAAGAAGCTTAACCTTGTTATCAAAAGCCTTGATCCAGTCGTCATACTCGCTGCCCTTATCATATCCGCCTCCGATAAGGATTGTAGGCTTTGTCATAGCCTTAATTCCCTGAATTGCTGCATCCGGATTCGTTCCCTTAGAATCGTTGTAGTAATCTACGCCGTTCTTGGTTGCAACGAATTCGATTCTGTGCTCAACAGCCTTGAAATCTCTTATAACCTTAAGTGTAATATCAAGCGGCACATTCATGGCTTCCGCAATCGCAAGTGCAGCCATAACATTCTCTATATTGCACATTCCGACAAGATTCATGTCGGTAACATTCATAATCTTCTTCGGTTCTGCAGGGTTATCGTTATATGATACGGCTTTACCCTCATAACCCTTGTAATTTCTTACGCCTGCACGATAGATTGCACCATCTTCGTAGTAGAATCCGTTCTCTAACTTCGTTGATGATGAAAAAGCTATAACCGTTGCAGGGCATCTGTCGATAAAAGCTCTCGTATCAGGACTGTCGTAATTAAGTACGCATACGTCATCCTTTGTCTGATTAAGTGTAATATCTTCCTTAGCCTTGATATATGCTTCCATCGTATGATGACGGTTAAGATGATCCGGTGTAATATTAAGAATTGCAGTAACTACAGGATGAAAATCAATAATTGTCTCAAGCTGGAATGAACTTATCTCTGCAACCGTAATCTGATCTTCTACCTGCGCTGCAGCCTTCTCTGTATAAGGAATACCGATATTACCGACAACATCAACGTGCTTATAATAAGCCTTCATAATTTCGCCCGTAAGAGTTGTAGTCGTGGTCTTACCGTTGGTTCCCGTAATACCGATAACACTGCCTTTACCGCAGATATATCCTAATTCAATCTCACCTATAATCATAACACCGCGATTGCGCATCTCGTTAATCCACGGAAGATCCGTAGGTACGCCCGGGCTTAATATAAGGCAATCAGTGCTTTTCTTAACATCATCGCTAAGCTCGCCAACAATGATATTAACACCGCGCAATACAGGATTATCGTTAATAAGCTTATTAACATCAAGCTTCTCATTGGAATCTGTAAGTGTTGCTTCGATACCTTTTTCTTTTAAAAGTGCAATTGCCGCAACTCCGCTCTTTCCGGAACCTACGACAAGAATTTTTTTACCGTCAAGAATCATAATTTACCTCCGCATATACCGGCAAAGCCTACGAGACAAAGAAGTGCTGTAACTATTGCAAAGAAAGCAACAACCTTAGTCTCTGAATATCCCTTAAGTTCGTAGTGATGATGGATAGGCGTCATCTTAAATATACGCTTACCCTGACCGTACTTCTTCTTCGTGTACTTAAAGTAAGATACCTGAATAATTACCGATAATACCTCAACAAAATAAATGAAACCGACAATCGGTAAGTAAAGCGGAAGCTTAAGTATATATGCCATTCCGGCAACATAACCGCCAAGTGCAAGTGAGCCTGTATCGCCCATAAATATCTTGGCAGGATATGCATTGAACATAAGGAATCCAAGAAGCGCACCTATTACAGCTGCAGGAAGTAATGCAACCTGCTCTGTCTTGTAAAGTGATACGCAAATAAAGAAAAGTGATACCGGAAGTGTAACGGTTGATAAAAGTCCGTCAAGACCGTCGGTAAAGTTAACACCGTTAGCCGTTCCGATAACAACAAAGAACATCAAAGGTATTGTCAAAAAGCCTGCGTTAAGATAATAACCGCCTGCTACGAAATACTGCGAAAACGGAATTAAAAGTGTAAGATCGTTGCCTGAGAAAAATACCATATAAGCTGCAAATACAGCTGTTACAACAATCTGAAGAAGCATCTTCTGATAGCTCAAAAGTCCGTCGGAGCGTTTCAATACTACCTTAAGATAATCATCAAGAAAACCGATTACCGCATATCCCCAGGTAAGAATTAAAACAGGTAATACCTTAGGATACTTGCCGATGCTTATTAAGACAGCAACGGTAAGTCCCGCAAGGATAAGCATGCCTCCCATTGTAGGGGTACCGTTCTTAACCTGGTGAGACTCAAGTTCCTCTCTCTCGGTATTGCCGACTTTGAGCTTTTTAAGCCATGGAATAAGTACCGGGCCGACCGCCACGGTAACGAAATAAGCAATTATAAGCGGAAGAATTATCTCCTGCAAATACATAAAAATCACCTCTATAATATATATAACGAATAAATTATAGACCACTTAAAGTGCTATGGCAACCATTAAAGATTATTAATCTCCGAAAATATCATCCTCGTAATTTTCTTCAGGCGGAGTCAGAGTCGGAACGCTTCCTTCCTTGTCTTCATCAGGATAAATGTTGAAGTAAGGAAGTATCTCTGTCATAATCTCTTTCGCAAGATTCGTTGCAAGCGAACTTTGCGCCTGGTTCTCAAGATTCGGTTCATCAATAATTACGTATATTAAAAGCTTAGGATTGGCCGCCGGTGCAAATCCGATGAAAGATACCAGGTACTTCTTGTTGCCTCGTGGGAGCTTTTCCGCGGTACCGGTCTTACCGCCCATGGTGTAACCTTCTACCTTGGCAGAATGGCCTGTTCCTACCTGAACCGTTGTATATAAGTATTTTCGTAAATATCTCGAAGTCTCTTCGGATATGGTCTGTCTTATAAGATATGACGAAAGCTGTTCTTCCGCTCTTCCATCCGCTGTCCAGCACTCTTTTAATATATGAGGCTTATAATAATTGCCTCCGTTGATAAGCGACGAAAAGCCCGCTGCAAGCTGAACCATGGTTACATTAAAGTTCTGACCGAACGAGTTGGTTGCAAGCGATGCTGCATTCATATTATCGATTGTGTAGATTAAAGTATCTGTTCTTGCTTCACCCGGAAGGTCAATATTGGTCTTCTTACCGAATCCGAAGATCGCCTGATACTTCGTAAAAGCATCAACTCCGATTACACGGCTCATCTGCATAAGCGCGTCATTACAGGAATTATTGATTGCCTGCTCTATGGTCTCCCATCCGTGGCCTTCACGGTTAACGCATCTTATCTTATGTCCGCCGGCATTCTCTGAGCCGTCACAATAGTAATGCTCGTCACCGGTAAGCTTACCACAGTCAAGGCCTGCCGCAACCGTAAAGGGCTTCGCGGTAGAACCCGGCTCATATGTCGATGTTACGCAGAAATTATTCCAGAGGTTATTGAGTATATTAAGAATCTCTTCATCAGACATTTCAGCAATCTGTTCTTCCGAATAATACATGGAAAGATCTCTCGGATCGTTAAGATCAAATGAAGGATATGATGCCATAGCATATATTTCGCCGCTGTTAGGGTCCATAACGATTACAGCCGTATTCTTACTTCCGAGTCCATACTCTCCGTAGCTTAAACTGTCATTAAAAGCTTTGATTTTCTGCTCTACTACCATCTGAACATTAAGATCGAGCGTGGTGCACAATGTATGACCATCCGTAGGATTAATAATATTCTTCTGGAAATCATTGTCGGAATCAAGATATCCGTACTGTCTTCCGTTAATGCCGTTTAATGTATCGTTATAATACTTCTCTAATCCGGTCACACCTTCATTACCTGCTGTAATAAAACCTATAACATTGGCTGCCAGGCTTCCGTAAGGATACATTCTAATATATTCCTTCTCAAACCATATACCGGTTATATAGGCTTTGTTCGTATCAACAGTTTCCTTATATGCATTGAATTCCTGAACTTTTTCGAAGGAAACCTTTTTCTTTAATACAATGTACTGACTTGTCTTGTTCTCGTTAAGCTTCTCTCTTATCTCGGTTTCATCTAATTCAAATATTTTAACGAGTGCTCCGACACTTACATCAATGCAGTCCTTCTTAGCATTAAGTACTTTGCAGTCAAGTATTACATTATATACATCCATACTTGTTGCAAGGATTGTACCGTTTCTGTCTACAATATCACCTCTTTTATAAGGAATCGTAAGTGACGAGTACTCCTGCTGATTAAGGACTATTCTCTTATAACGCTCGCCCTGAACCATCTGAATATATATAATTCTTCCCACTAAAAACAGTAGTGCCGCGAATATTATCACGAGCACTACCGTTAATTTCTTATTGATTGTCTTTCTTATTGTTCTTTTATAAGACTTCAATTCTCTATCCTAACCGCATTTTACTTGCCGGTAAATATCATGCCGAAAACGGTATTATCCTTTCCGCCTGGGATATCTCTATATTGCTCCATATAATCCGTATTGTCAATATGATAATACTGAATCTGGCCCTCTGCAGGATATACCATTTTAAGTTCATTTATGGCCTTATCTCTAATCTCTTCAAGATTTACGGATGCTTCGATTCTCTTCTCGTATACGTTGTTGGTTTCGGTAAGATTAACGAGCTGCGCTTTTAAAGAAGTGACATGATTTAATCTCTTATTGTACTCTGCTCTTAAGTTAATGTAGGATACACATAAGACCATAACAAGAGCAGTTGCACCGATCATTGCAACCATATTGATTCTGCTCTTTCTCTTCTGGCATGCAAGAGTATGAACTCTATGAAGTCTGCGAGCTTCTTCTTCCTCGAGACGTCTTCTCTCATTCTCCTCTGCTATTGCCTGTCTTCTTGCAGCTTCCTTGCTAAAATCAAACGCCGGAGCAGCGGTTCCTTCAACATACTCCTCATTCATCCATGAAACATTTGCCATAAGTCTTCTCCTTTTTTATTTCGCAGCTTTCTCGAATACACGAAGCTTTGCGCTGTGTGATCTGCTGTTAATTTCAAGTTCTTCAGCTGATGGCGTAATAGGCTTTTTCGTAACTACATGTCCTTTGCTTTTCTTCCCACATACACACACCGGAAATTCCTTAGGGCATGTACACGGGTTCTCATTCCTCTTAAATGCTTCCTTAACAATTCTGTCTTCCAAGGAATGAAACGTTATTATTGCTAATCTCCCCGAAGGTGCTAAGAAATCTATCATTCCGTCTATGGAATCTGTTAAGACTTCAAGCTCCTTATTACATTCAATTCTAAGTGCCTGGAAAGTTCTCATCGCAGGATTCGGACCATCCATCCAGAACTTCTTAGGAATCGCATGTCTTACTATCTCTGCAAGTTCACCTGTTGTTTTGATTCTCCCCTTACTTCGCTCGGCTACTATGTGCTTCGCGATGTTCTTGGCGAACTTGTCTTCACCGTAATCTCTTATTATCTTAAATATTTCATTTTCATCATATTCGTTAACGATCATCTCTGCTGTTAAAGGATTCCTGTTATCCATTCGCATATCAAGCGGTGCATCCTTTTCCATATATGAGAATCCTCGTTCTTTTGTGTCCAATTGGAAGGATGAAACCCCGATGTCAAGAAGTATTCCGTCTACGTTCTCAATACCAAGCTCCTTAACTCTTGTAACCAGGTTCTTATAATTATCCCTGATTATCATCGCCCTCTCGTTATATTGCATAAGCTTCAGAGTCGCTGCATTAATTGCGTCTTCATCCTGGTCGATTCCTATGAGCCGTCCGTTTTCATTAAGTCTCTTGCATATCTCAAAAGAATGTCCCGCACCTCCAAGTGTTCCGTCTACATATATCCCGTCAGGCTTAATATTGAGCGATTCAATTGTCTCATTAAGTAAAACCGATACATGATTGAATTCCATTTCTTATGCCTTTCTATATGCTAAGTCCGAGTTCTGCCATATGCTCTGCAATCTCGTCCATATCATCGTATGTATTATCCTGCCATCTTTGCTTATCCCAGATCTCAATCCTCGATAACGTTCCGGCGGTTACTATATCCTTATCGAGTCCTGCATATTCTCTAAGCACAGGCGGTATAAGTACTCTTCCCTGCTTATCAATCTCGCACGAAGCTGCACCGGAGAAGAAGAATCTTAAGAACTTCCTCGCATCCTTCGAAGTTAAGTTAACCGTCTTAAACTTCTCTTCGATGTTCTTCCATTCTGTAGTGGTGTATCCGTAGAGACAACCGTCAAAACCTTTTGTAATAACGCACTCATCACCGAACTCCTCACGGAACTTGGACGGAACTATCATTCTGCCCTTGGCATCAATCGAATGATTATACTCACCCATGAACATAATGATTATTCCTCCTTTCCACGATTCTTTCGATTTTTAAGCGGTTATCCACGAAGTTATTAACTTATCCACCACTTCGTGGTACTTCCCACCACTTCACTCCACTTTCAATCATATAGTACTACAAATTGCACATTAAATCAAGTGTTTTTCTTGATTTTCTGCACGTTTCACGGATTTTTTATAAAACCACAAAATAAAGAAAGCCCCGAAAAAACGACCACTAAATAAGTCATTTTTCCGGAGCTTTTACTCCATACTTTTCAATATGAAATTATGAAACTTTTGTGTCTATGCTGCAGGGGAACACTTCTTCCTAAGTCTTATTCTTACAGCTATATCAATGATAAGCGCTGCAACGAATAATACCATTCCGAGAACCTGCGATATCGCAATTCCCGTACTTCCTATCTGAAGCTGGTCCGTACGAAGTCCTTCAATCCAGAATCTTCCGATTCCGTATCCGCCAAGATACCATAAGAACACTTCGCCGTTGAAGGCCTTATGTCTCTTAAATGCATTCATAAGTATAAAAACGCCCAAATTCCAGAGTCCTTCATAAAGGAAGGTCGGATGTACCTGTACAAACTTAATATCGTCTATAACAACGGAATTTGCTTCCATAAGCGGTGTTATCTCGTTATCCCTTATCGCAGATACAGGAAGCTGCATTGCGAGAAGATTATTCGTATATCCTCCGAATGCCTCTCTGTTGAAGAAATTGCCCCATCTGCCGATTATCTGTCCCAAGACAAGGCCAAGTCCCGCTGTATCGGTCAAAAGCGGAAATGAGAGCTTTTTAACCTTGCCATAGATAAATGCGGTAATAATCGCTGCTATAACCGCACCGTATATCGCAAGTCCGCCGCCTCTTATATTGATAATATCAGCAGGATGCTTACCGTAATAATCCCACTTAAAGATTACATAGTAAAGTCTTGCTCCTATAACCGAGAAAACAACCTCATATATTGCAAGGTCCATATAAGTCTCGGGATTCTGCCCGCTTCGCTTTGCTTCATAGCACGCCATTGCAATTCCGGCAAGTACCGCCAAAGCAATACATACGCCGTAAAAAGCTATCTCAAGCTTACCTATGAAAAAGCTTTTTCCCACATAGTTAAGATGTATTCCTATGTTCGGAAAATTAATCATATAGTCCATAATCACACCTTACTTGTTATCCTGCTGTACAGTTACTTCTCTTATTGCCTTGGTACGAATCTCTTCGCAGATTCTGTCGGCAAATTCCTTAACTGACATCTTGCCTTCATCACCGGCAAATCTTGATCCTACTGCTACTTCGCCCGCAGCTTCTTCCTGCTCACCGACAACAAGTCTATACGGGATTCTGTCAAGACGAGCTTCTCTTATCTTAAATCCGATCTTCTCGGAACGCGCATCAACTTCAGTCTCAATGCCGCGAGCACGAAGCTCAGCACATACCTTATCCGCATAATCAATATACTTATCGGATATAGGAAGAATTCTTACCTGTTCAGGGCAAAGCCATGTAGGGAAGTTACCTGCATAGTGCTCGATAAGCCAAGCAAGGGTTCTTTCATAGCATCCCATTGATGTTCTGTGAATAATGTAAGGGCGAACCTTATCACCGTTCTGGTCGATGAAGTACATATCGAACTTTTCTGCGGAAGCGCAGTCAAGCTGAACCGTAATCATTGTATCTTCCTTGCCGTATACATTTTTAGCCTGAATATCAATCTTAGGGCCGTAGAAAGCTGCTTCTCCGTCTGCCTCTGTAAACGGAACACCCTTCTCAATAAGAACTTCTCTTAAAGCACCCTGTGTTCTGTTCCAATAGTCTTCGTCACCGATATACTTCTCTGTATTGGCAGGATCCCACTTTGAGAGTCTGTATGTAACGTCATCCTGTAAACCAAGTGTAGAAAGAATATGGTAAGCCAAGTCGATACAGTTCTTTAACTCCTGCTCTGCCTGGTCAGGACGGATAATGTTATGTCCTTCAGATATAGTAAACTGACGAACTCTTGTAAGTCCATGCATTTCTCCGGAGTCTTCGTTTCTGAAAAGTGTTGAAGTCTCGCTCATTCTATACGGAAGGTCTCTGTAGGACTTCTGCTCATTCTTATATACAAAGTACTGGAACGGACATGTCATAGGACGAAGTGCCATACATTCCTTGTCTTCCGGATCGCCAAGAACGAACATTCCGTCAAGATAATGATCCCAGTGACCCGAAATCTTGTAAAGGTCTGACTTAGCCATTAACGGAGTTCTTGTTCTTACGTAGCCCCACTCTCTGTCCTCAAGGTCCTCAATCCATCTCTGGAGCTTCATAATCATCTTGGTTCCCTTAGGTGTAAAGAGAGGAAGTCCCTGTCCGATTACATCTACAGTTGTAAATAATCCCATTTCGCGGCCAAGCTTATTATGGTCACGACGCTTAGCATCTTCAAGCTGCTCAAGGTAAGCATCAAGGTCTTCCTTGTTATCAAATGCAGTACCGTAGATTCTCTGAAGGCGCTCTCTCTTCTCATCGCCTCTCCAATATGCCATTGAAGAAGAGATAAGCTTAAAAGCTTTAACTCCCTTGGTATTCATAAGATGAGGGCCTGCGCAAAGATCTGTGAAGCCTTCTCCCTGGCTGTAGAAAGAGATAATTGCATCTTCAGGAAGATCACGAATAAGCTCTACCTTATATGGCTCCTTTAAATCTTCCATCTTCTTGATTGCTTCTGCTCTCGGAAGTTCGAAGTATGTAAGACGCTCACCCTTCTTAATAATCTTCTTCATTTCCTTTTCGATTTCGTCAAGGTCTTCTCTGGAGAATGGCTCAGTATCGAAATCATAATAGAATCCCGTATCGATTGCAGGTCCGATTGCTACCTTAACATTAGGACGTACAACCTTAACAGCCTCAGCCAAAATATGTGATGCTGTATGGCGAAGAACTCTTAAACCTTCAGGGTCCTTAGCTGTAAAGATTCTTAAAGTGCAATCCTTATCTATAACTGTTCGAAGATCGCACACCTTGCCGTCGATTTCAGCTGCACATGCCGCACGGCCGAGACCTTCGGAGATATCCATTGCGATATCGAATGCCATTTTCTTTTCCTGATACTCTCTTACAGAGCCATCAACCAATGTAATCTTCATATCAATTCCTCCTTAATAAATGAAAAAAGTCCCTTGCATATGCAAGGGACGTAATATACGCGGTTCCACCCAAGTTGCCATTCTCATGGCCTCTCAAACTGACTATAACGTAGTCACCGGACCTTATTAGGGCCGCTCTGAGGTGGTCTTCGGACGAATGTCTATTAAATCGCTCTCAGCATTCACGATTCTCTCTGTCATATACTTAGACGTCTTACTCTTCTCATCAACGCGTTGGTTTGTTAAATTATTTGAATGATAACGCAATTGCGCTTCGTTGTCAAGTGCCACTTGGCTATTCTTTGAGCTTCGGTTCGCATAGCGAACTCGAATCCTGCTTCGCAGGACAAGTGCCGCACTTTTGTGCGTCACTTGGCTATTCTTTGAACTTCGGCGCACATAGTGCGCTCGAATCCCACTGCGTGGGACAAGTGTCATACTGCGTATGCCACTTGGTTATTTACCGCAACAATGCTTATATTTCTTACCGCTGCCGCATGGACACGGATCGTTTCTTCCGACTTTCTTACCTACACGGATAGTTGTGGATTCTTTCTGCTCCTTATAGAGAGCTTTTCTCTCATCCTCGGTAAAAATGCTTTCCCACTGCGGAAGTCCGTATAACCAGTCAGCCTTAGCTCTTACCATATTCTTATATAGCTTAGCCTTATCAAACTTCAATGAAACAACCGTATCCTCTTCCATTGTGTCAATCGGGTTAGGTGTTACAAGCGAATCATCTATTCCATCAAGAAAACCAACCATTGCCATAAGTTCGATTCCGAACTTATCTGCAAGTTCCTTAACGGTTCCCTTTACTTCCTCATCAGGATTCGTAAGAAGCTTCTCATATACGGAAGTCTCCTTCTCAAAATATCTTCTCCAGAAGCTCTGCAACTCATTTCTGTCTGCCTGCTCATTATAAGCCATGCTTCTCCACTGTTCCAATAATGCCATAATGCACCTCATTTTAATATTCTATGGGATAAGCCCACTTCACCTATTATACTTTAATTCATATAAAACTACAATAAAAAGCGCCCGAAATTTAGATAATCTCGGGCGCCACAACTTTTTCAACTTTTTCTTCTTAAACTCTATAAATTACATAACTACAAAGAACTTAATAATGAAGAGGAGTGAAAGTACATATGTGAGAATTGATACTTCCTTAGCCTTTCCTGTAATTAACTTAATGATTGTATATGTAATGAGACCGATACCGATTGCATGTCCGATCGAGCTTGAAATCGGCATAGCGATAAGCATTAATGCTACAGGAGCTGCCTGTGTGATGTCCTCGAAGTTAACGTTCTTAAGACCTGAAAGCATTAAAATTCCAACATAGATTAATGCAGATGAAGTAGCTGCTGAAGGAATGATAGCTGCTATAGGTGAAATGAACATACATGCAAGGAACATGATACCTGTTGTTAATGCTGTAAGACCTGTACGTCCGCCTGCTTCAACACCTGAAGCTGACTCAACGAATGTGGTAACTGTAGAAGTACCTGTGCAAGCACCTGCTACTGTACCAACAGCATCTGCAAGTAACGCTTCTCTCATCTGAGGCATGTTGCCCTTCTCGTCAACCATACCTGCACGTGAAGCTGTACCAACAAGTGTTCCGATTGTATCGAACATATCGATAATGCAGAATGTAATTACAAGAGTAATTGCTGTTGTCCAGCCAATCTGCATGAATCCTTCAAAGTTAAACTTAAATAAAGTTGTTGCAGCCATATCGCCAAAAGGAGGCAACCAGCTAGCTGTCTTTAATCCTTCGAAAGGATTGGTCTTGAATACAAGAATCTTAGCTACCCAGTTAACAACTGAAGCTACGAGCATACCAAGAATAACGGATCCTTTTACCTTCTTATGGTTAAGGAAGATAATTACGAATAAACCGATAAACATTGTAGCAACTGCAAGTACCATCTCGCCGTATCCGGAACCGATGAGCTCTTCCTTAGCATACTTAGCTGTAAGTGCGCCGAAGAAATCTCTCATTACGAAGAAAGGACCACCCTTATCGGAGAAGATCTGGCAGTTGGAACCAAGACCGATGTTAAGTAACATAAGTCCGATTGCCGGAGCGATACCAAAACGTACTCCAAGAGGAATAGCATCAACAATCTTCTCACGAATCTTGAAGATAGAAAGGATAATAAAGATAATACCTTCAATCAAGATGATAACAAGTGCGGACTGGAATGACTCAAGATATGACATACCTGTAAGTCCAACGATGTTACCAACTACGATTGCGAAGAATGAGTTAAGTCCCATTCCCGGTGCCATAGCAAACGGCTTGTTAGCACAGAATGCCATAACGAACATACCAATTGCGGATGCGATACATGTTGCAAGGAATACACCGTTCCAAAGCGGGCTTCCTACATCCCAGTTTGTAAGTAAGTTAGGATTCAATGCAATGATGTAAGCCATTGTCATGAACGTAGTCAAGCCGGCGATAATCTCGGTCTTGACTGTAGTCTTATTTTGCTCAAGCTTAAACATAAGTTAGAGACCTCCTATAAATTTTTCTCACAATGATAATTATAATTAATGCGTCACAATTTTTCCATACTTTTTTGACTTTTATTTATACAAATTATTAATATCTCAAAGAACTTTTTTCAAAAACTTTTACATTAAAAAATTGGCAGAATTTTTCATCAAAAAGCAACAAAAAAGCAGGTCTACGACCTGCTTTTAAAATCATTATAAAACTCTTAATCTGTATCCTGCGTTCACATAATCAATCTGTGTGATCTTAAAACATCTTACATACTCGCCTGCAGCATTGTATACCATAAGATATACGTTAACACCGTCTGTACGAGGTGTATAAAGTACCTGATAAGAGAAACCTGCACGAGGTACAAGCTCTATAATCTTATCTTCCGCAACGGTGATATCTCCGTTAAGTCCGGAATACGTAACCGTAAGGAATACTTCCGATGTAGTATTCTTGTTCTTGGCTTCCTTACATAAGCTTACCGTAATCTTGTCATTATCGACAATTGCCACGTCCTCACCGTTCTTGTAAGCAGCAATATCCTCTTCACTCATAAGATACTTTGCAGTCTTCTTGGAATAAGGAAGTCTGCTCTCAACCGTATGCTCATCCCAAATACCGTCACCGTAGGTAGCTCTTACGATATATGTACCGTAATATCTAACCGTAATAATCTTGGTAACAGGCATTACGGAATCGGTGGAATTGGTAATCGTATCTGTAATCTTCTGCAACTTCATACCCTGCTGTACACCGTTATTCATAAGGTCCGGATAGACCGTATAAGTAACCGTTGTATTAGCCGGTACGTAGAACTTAACATATAACTTGCCGTTGTACTTATTATCAACGGTATCAATCAAAGTCGGATCATTGTCTGTGTAATCAGCTTTCGCCGATTCAGGATGCGCCATTGCAATGAACACAACACAAAGTACGCAAAGTAAAGCCAGCGCCTTTTTGGTTAATGAATTCAATGTGTATCTCCTCCTCACTTATATACTACTACACATATTGCCATTGTAATACATTTGTAACAAAAAATCAAGTTTATTCTATTTTGTCAGCAAATATACACAATTCGAAACGTTTCGCTTGACCTTATCCCCTATAATTTGTTACACTACAAAGCGAACAAACTATTGCGAGGTACGTATATGGATAAGATTCGCAGAATACTTGCTATAATCGGCATCGTACTTCTTGCCGGATTATACATTGCAACAATATTCGCGGCATTTACCGCATCAGAGAACTCCTTCGGATTATTCATGGCTTCAATCGCCGCAACAATCATAATCCCTGTTCTCATCTGGTTATTCACACTGTTCTATAAGCTTTCTCACAAGAAAGACGATGAATAACTTATTGTTTCATAACGAAGAATGTGTAAGACGCCTTGCTTATAAGGCGTTTTTCTTCATCCTTAATTTCAACTTCTATAACCTGTACGGTCTTACCTGCCTTAATTATCTTAGACGTAGCCGTAAGTGTCTTAGTCCTTGATAAAAGCGCCGGTGCGAGAAATGACATCTGCGCATCAAGTGTTGTAACCTTAACTCCATTTGCTACCGCAGCTGTTCCCGCAGTAATATCGGCAAGTGAGAATAACACACCACCGTGAACGGAACCTAACGGATTAACCTGCCAATCCTGAATGGTTAAAAGCGCTGTAGCCTCTCCGTTACCGAGTGCGGTAAATACCATTCCCATTCTCTTTGAATACTCATCCACACAATTGGGATTGCCGACAAGTTCCTCTATATTAAATCCTTCTACTGACATTTATAATTCCCTATCCTATCTTCTTAGAGCATGCAATAGCAAGCGAACCCGGTCCGATGTGACAGGATACGCTTAACGAAAGCGGCTGAAGCACTATCTCATTATTAGGAAACTCCGCCTTAACTTCCTCATAGAACTCTTTTGCAAGTTCTTCATCCTTAGTATAGGCAATCTCAAGATTCATACCCGTACCGTCGGGACAATTAAATCTCTCCTTAAAGTCCTTCTTCATCTGCTCTATCATTGTTGCCTTCGCAGATTTAACGGTTCTTGCAGTACTGAAAAGATCGAGCTTTTCACCGTTAATGGAAAGAACAGGCTTAATCTTAAGAAGTGTTGCGATTGAAGCTGCAGCAGGTGTAACCCTTCCACCCTTCTTAAGATAATACATGGTATCTACCATGATATATATACTGCTGTCTGCCTTAACTTCTTCAAGATAATTCCTGATCTCTTCCGCAGACATCCCTCTGTCGCGAAGTGTTATTGCATCAAGCACCGACTGCCTCTGGGTAACCGAAATACGGTGGTTGTCAACTACATATACTCTGTTGCCGTAGTCCTCAGCAAGAAGTGTAGCTGCTGCTGTACTTCCGCTAAGTCCGCTGGACATAGGTATATATACAAGCTCATCATATGATTCAAGAATCTCATCAAACATATCCATTGTATTACCCATTGCAGGCATGGATGTCGAGATCTCCTCATCTTCCGCAAGAAGTCCGTAGAACTGTTCCTGCGTAAGATTGATTCCCTCAAAATAGCTTGTTCCCTTAATTATAAAAGGCATCGGAATTACATATACGCCGAGCTTGACAGCTTCTTCCTGCGTTATTCCGCTGTTACTGTCAGTCATTATTGCGACCGTAGCCATTAAATTACTCCTCCCCTATTCCAATTCAAAAGCACCGGTATAAAGTCTGTAGTAGTTACCGTGCTGAGCTATCAATTCTTCATGTGTTCCGCGCTCGGTAATAACACCGTTCTCAAGATACATGATAGCCTTGGCATTTCTTACAGTAGACAAACGGTGTGCTATAACGAATACCGTTCTGCCCTCCATAAGCTTGTCCATACCATCCTGTACAATCTTCTCTGTACGCGTATCGATTGAAGAAGTTGCCTCATCAAGGATAAGAACAGGCGGATCCGCAATCGCAGCTCTTGCAATTGAAAGAAGCTGTCTCTGTCCCTGTGAAAGCATACCGCCGTCGCCGGTAATTACGGTGTCATAACCATCCTTAAGATGTCTTATGAAGTAATCCGCATTTGCAAGCTTGGCTGCCTTAACAACATCCTCATCGCTTGCATCAAGACGGCCGTATCTTATATTCTCCCTGATTGTTCCCGTAAAAAGATGTGTATCCTGTAATACGATACCGAGAGAACGTCTAAGATCGTCCTTCTTAATATCCTTTACATTAATACCATCATAGACGATCTCACCCTCATTAACATCATAGAATCTGTTGATAAGGTTGGTAATTGTTGTCTTACCCGCGCCGGTATGACCGACAAAAGCAATCTTCTGTCCCGGCTTGGCATATAGATTAATATCCTTTAAAACCGTCTTTTCTTCATTATATCCAAAAGTTACGTCATTAAACTTAACGAATCCCTTAAGAGGGATAAGCTCGGTCTCGCCGTCCGTAACCTTCTTCCATGCCCAATGATCTGTACGCTCTGCGCACTCTGTCAAAGTACCGTCCGCATTCTCATGTACGCGCGCAATTGTAACCGTGCCATCATCAATTTCAGGCTTCTCATCAATAAGCGTAAAGATTCTGTCCGCACCTGCCAAAGCCATAACAACGGATGCAACTTCCTGAGATACCTGCGTTATAGGGTTGGTAAAGTTCTTGGTATACTGTAAAAACGCAACCAATGTACCGAGTGTAAGCGGTAACTTACCTGTAATAATAAGCGCTGCTCCTGCTATTGCCACAAAGAAATAGAGGAAATTAGACATCTGTGCCATAACAGGCATCATGATATTTGCAAATATACTTGCTCTCTTTGCATTGTTACAGAGGTCTTCATTTAATCTGTTAAATTCCTCGACTGCCTTCTCTTCATGGTTAAATACTTTAACGACCTTCTGACCGTTAAGCATTTCCTCGATAAAGCCGTTGGTCTTACCGATTGACTTCTGCTGTGCTACATAGAAGGTAGAACTTTTACCCGCAAGGAACTTACCTACGAATACGATAATGACAAGGCAAAGTACAACAAATATTGTAAGCTGCCAGCTCATTCTTATCATTCCGTAGAATACCGCAACAATTGTAACTATAGATGAGAACAGGTTAGGAATACCCTGGCTTATCATCTGACGAAGAGTATCCGTATCGTTCGTATAACGGCTCATAATATCGCCGTTCTTATTGGTATCAAAGTACTTAAGCGGTAACGTCTGCATCTTCCGCATCATACTGTTACGCACAGACATAAGCGCATCCTGTGATACATTGATCATAAGGCGCGAATGTAACCACGCAAGGAATACAACGATCGCATAAGTAATCGACATTCTTATTACAACACTGTATAACGGACCAAGATCAGGATTGGAAACTCCTATCATCGGCTTAATTCCGTCATCTACAAGTTCCTTAAGAAGTGATACTCCGTATGCGGAAAGAACAGCTCTTGCAAGTAAACAGATAAATACAATAACAATTGCAAAGGCGTGCTTTTTCGTAACAAGCGCAAGTAATCTTCCGAGAACTACTTTCATACGGCCCTTAGGAAGTTTTGGCGGCGGGCCCATAGGTCTTCTAGGCGGCATCGTCATCCCCTCCTTTCACCTGTGAATCATATACATCCTTATAGATTTCACTGGTCTTATATAACTCATCGTGTGTACCGATTGCGGATACACGTCCCTCTTCAAGAACGATAATCATATCCGAATCCATAACAGATGCTATTCTCTGCGCAATAATAATCTTGGTTGTATCAGGAATCTCATTCTTGAACATATCACGAATAAGCGCGTCCGTTCTCATATCAACCGCACTTGTAGAGTCATCAAGGATAAGAATCTTAGGTTTCTTTAAAAGCGCTCTCGCGATACATAATCTCTGCTTCTGTCCACCGGAGACATTGTTACCGCCCTGCTCTATCTTATAATCATACTTGTCTTCCCATTGCTCGATAAATTCGGAAGCGCAAGCCATGTCGCATGCCTTCTTAATCTCTTCAGCGGTAGCGTTCTCATCGCCCCAATGCATATTGGAAGTAACGGTACCCGAGAAGACCTCGTTCTTCTGCAATACCATTGATACTGCGTCACGAAGTGCATGCATATCATAATCTCTTACATCAACTCCGCCAACCTTAACAGAACCGCCTGTTACATCATATAGACGCGGGATAAGCTGAACGAGAGTCGACTTGGAACTACCGGTTCCACCGATAATACCTACAGTCATACCGGACTTAATATCAATATTAACATCGGTAAGGACATTCTTATCCTCACCCTTCTCATAAGCAAAATCAACATGTTCAAACGTAATTGAACCGTCTTTTACTTCTTCAATCGGATTCTCAGGATTCTTCAAGGTGCTCTCCTCGTTAAGAACCTCGGTAATACGCTCTGCTGAAGCTATCGACATAACGAGCATTACGAGGATAAACGATACCATCATAAGGCTCATAAGAATCTGCATTGTATATGTAAACAGCGAGTTTAATGTGCCGACCTCGACTTCGCCGTAAATTGCAAGCTTACCGCCGATAAGGGATAAAAGCACATTAATCGCGTTAACGACGAACATCATAATAGGCATCTGGATTACCATTATCTTCTCTGCCTTAACCGCAATCTTGGCAATCTTATCGGTAATCTTCTCAAACTTGTCAATCTCATAAGATTCACGAACATAAGCCTTAACTGTACGGATGTTAAGAAGGTTCTCCTGAACATCGTTGTTAAGGTTATCGATTTCTTTGAACATCTGCTTGAAGAAGCCATGTACGTTGGTAATAATGAAATAAAGCGCCACAGCTAGAAAAGGCACCGCAATTACAAATAGTGATGCAAGCTTGGCATTAAGACGGAATGCCATAATAAGAGCAAATACCATCATAAGAGGAGCTCTTACGCACATTCTTATAATCATCTGAAATGTATTCTGAACGTTGGTTACGTCAGAGGTAAGTCTTGTAATAAGACTCGAAGAAGAGAACTTATCGATATTCTCAAACGAAAAGCCCTGCACCTTACTAAAAAGCGCCTTGCGTAAGTTCTTTGCAAGTCCGGTTGAAGCTATAGCAGCATGCATACCGCTCGTTACACCGAACAATAATCCGCCGAACGACATAACAAGCATTATAACACCGGTTCTGATAACATAATTAAGGTCTCCGTCACCCTTCTCAAGACCATTATTAATAAGTAATGCCATTATGTACGGAATCATGGTATCCATAAGAACTTCCATGACCATAAGAGCCGGAGCAAGAATAGTATTCTTCTTGTATTCGCCTATATATGAGGCAAGTTTCTTAATCATAAAAACTCCTTTGTTGCAAAACAATCCAAGTACTATTTTATCTTTTTTTATGCAAGAAATCAATAAAAATGTCTACATGATAATAATCTCATCTATTGCACAAAATGACATAAGATACCACTGCGGCTATCGTAACTAAAACGGGACAATATATACGCTAAACGAACATTTGCATTGCGCACTTAGTGAATTCTAGCAAGGATAGCAACGAGCTCGACCTGTTTGAGCAGCCTCGTCCTGATGAGACGAGGCTAGCGAGTTTCGAGCGAGGCACGCGTGATCATCCTTGCGACGAATGAACTTAGTGCAGCAATAGCCGTGAGTGTGCGTATATATTGTCACCGTTTTAAGCCACAAAAAAGCAGGAGAATTATTCATTCTCCTGCTTAAAGGCATATATATCGCTTACATCATACCCATTCCAGGGTTAACCGGCATAGCCGGCGCATCTTCCTTGATATCAGCTACTACGGATTCTGTAGTAAGTACTGTTGAAGATACACTTGTTGCATTCTGTAAAGCAGTTCTTGTAACCTTAACCGGATCAAGGATACCTGCCTTAACCATATCTACATACTCACCCCTAAGAGCATCGAATCCCATACCTGCCTTGGATTCTCTAACCTTATTGATGATAACTGCGCCTTCAAGACCTGCATTATCAGCAATGAAGAATAACGGAGCCTCAAGAGCCTTTAATACTACATTGGCACCGGTCTTCTCATCACCTTCAAGCTTTTTCACAAGCTTCTCAACTTCCTTGGTTGCGTGTATATATGCAGAACCACCACCTGCAATGATACCCTCTTCTACAGCTGCTCTTGTTGCATTAAGAGCATCTTCCATACGAAGCTTAGATTCCTTCATCTCTGTCTCAGTTGCAGCACCTACACGGATAACAGCTACTCCACCTGCAAGCTTTGCAAGTCTCTCCTGTAACTTCTCCTTATCAAATTCAGAAGTTGTCTTTTCAAGCTGAGCTCTGATCTGGTTAACTCTTGCTGTAATATCAGCCTTCTTGCCCATACCGTCAACGATAACGGTGTTCTCCTTCTGAACCTTAACGGACTTAGCACGTCCAAGCATTTCCATTGTAGCATCCTTAAGCTCATATCCTAATTCTTCGGAAATAACTGTACCACCTGTAAGAATTGCGATATCCTGAAGCATATCTTTTCTTCTGTCGCCGTATCCCGGAGCCTTAACAGCTACTACGTTGAATGTACCACGAAGCTTATTAAGAATAAGTGTTGTAAGAGCTTCGCCCTCAACATCCTCTGCGATAATAAGTAACTTAGCGCCGTTCTGAACGATCTGCTCTAAGATTGGAAGTAATTCCTGAATATTGGAAATCTTCTTATCTGTAATTAAGATATATGGATTATCAAGTGTTGCTTCCATCTTGTCCATATCGGTTGCCATGTAAGCTGAGATGTAACCTCTGTCAAACTGCATACCTTCAACAAGATCAAGCTCTGTCTTCATTGTCTTGGACTCTTCGATTGTGATAACGCCATCGTTGGAAACCTTCTCCATAGCGTCTGCGATCATCTTACCAACTTCTTCATCACCTGCAGAAATTGAAGCAACCTGAGCGATGTTGTCTCTACCCTTAACAGGAGCAGACATCTTGCTTAATGCTTCTACAGCGCAATCTGTAGCCTTCTTCATACCGCGACGTAAGATAATCGGGTTAGCACCTGCTTCAAGGTTTCTCATACCTTCCTTGATCATTGCCTGTGCAAGAACTGTCGCTGTTGTTGTACCATCACCTGCTACATCATTTGTCTTGGTTGCAACTTCACGAACGAGCTGAGCACCCATATTCTCGAATGCATCTTCAAGTTCGATATCCTTTGCAATTGTAACACCATCGTTAGTAATAAGCGGTGTTCCGTAAGACTTTGCAAGAACAACGTTTCTTCCCTTAGGTCCTAATGTAACTCTGACTGTGTTAGCTAATTTATCAACGCCGGCCTCAAGAGCTTTTCTGGCTTCTGAACCGTACTTAATATCCTTTGCCATTTTAAAATTCCTCCAAATTATTTAATAATTGCCAAGATATCGCTCTGACGAACGATAACAAATGTCTCTTTATCAATTTCAACTTCTGTTCCGGAATACTTGGAATAGATTACATGGTCGCCTTTCTTAACTTCCATCTTAACTTCCTTGCCGTCAACCACTCCGCCCGGTCCTACTGCTATAACTTCAGCCTGCTGTGGTTTCTCCTTCTCCTTACCCGGGAGAACGATTCCTGAAGCAGTTGTCTCCTCTGCCATAATGTGCTTTAATACTACTCTGTCCCCTAACGGTGCTAATTTCATAGAAAATTGCCTCCTATCTATTTGATAATATAGTATTTAAATTCGTTGTTAGCACTCTTGATATACGAGTGCTAATCACAAAACATATATTACTACTATTATCTTAGAAATGCAACCTAATTTCTAAAAAATTTTCATGATTTTTTCCAATAGAAAAAAAGAAGGAATCCGAATAAAAGCGCTCCGATTCCAAGGATATGATTATATACAGATGCAGACTCTATTATCTTATATAACGGAGTCGCAGGAAGAAAGAAAGCAAGCGTATTCGCTGCCATATGTGCAAGAATTGAAGTCCATAATTCACCCGTCATATCAAATATAACGGCGAATATTATTCCGAGTAAAAAAGCATAGACTCCCTGGACTATATTAAAATGTGCTATTCCGAATACTGCTGCACTTATAAGAACCGCCAAGACACGCGGCATGGCACACTTTAACTTAAAGAAAAGAATACCTCTAAACACAAGCTCTTCTACAATCGGTGCAATAATAAGGGCTGCAAGAACTTTAACAATAAAGATATCGGAGCTTACTGCGTCGGTTATTCTTCTGTATGTCGGAGAATAAGCCTTAAGCTTGATAAGTTCAACCACATAATTAAGTCCTATACAGAATACCGCACCTGATATAACGGAAAAAGCGCCTGCCTTAACCTTATCTAAGGAGCTTTTACCAAGGTGGCTCTTATGACTTGTCATATGATAAAAATACAACATTGCAGGTATGCATATTCCCTTGGCGATGACCTGTGGCAGGGAATATGAAACCTCCTTTAAGACAGTAAAATGCAATAACCCCTCCATTACAAAAGAGATTATTGCATAATAGATTACCAAGGGATATACACCTTCAAATATTGCTACGATTTTCTTGCCCATTGTCTTACTCTTTCTCAAACTGTTTGTCCGGATCTATCCACTTTCTAAGAATAGCATCAAGACTTGCAAGATCCATAGGTTTGAATATGTAATCGTCGAGTCCTTCATCAAGGAACATCTTCTCTACGCCCTTAATAGCGTTGGCAGTAAGAGCAATAATTACATTATGCTCGTACGTACCCTTCTCGCGTTCACGAATCCTGTGGGTTGTCTCAATACCATCCATCTGAGGCATCATATGATCCATAAAGATAATATCATATTTGTTGCCCTGTTCCAATAGTTTAAGACAATCCATTCCGCTTCCGGCGAAAGATACATTAAGTTCGAAAAACTTCATCATTGAAGCAGCCACTTTAAGGTTAACCGGGTTATCATCTACAACAAGTACTTTGATACCGGGTGCCCTGAATGGCTTAACGGTCTTCTTTTCTTCCGTCTTCTGATCACTTGCGCGATTCTCAAGTATTGCAAGGAGTTTCGTTATGCTGAACGAATGCATGAGAGTCTCTCTTCTCTGAATATCCTCATGCACAACATCGAAAAGCTTAACCATTCCGATGAACTTTGCCCTTTTAAATCCCGACTTCTTCTCCTTAATTCCTTCATAAAACGAAGCAAAATTATAGAATACATAAGAATTCTCAACATCATCAACCTGGCTCAATGCATCAGGTGCGTCAAGAACGACCGTACTTATCTTCAAACTTCCGAAAGTCTGAACGAAAGCATCCAGGAAATGAGGATTGCTCTCAAGAAGATATATCTTATACTTCTCAGGATTTGTTATCTTAACGAACGGAGTCTTGTTAAGTACCTTCTGCATAACCTTAACGGTTACGGACGTACCAAGGCCATAATCACTTTCAATTACTACACTTCCACCCATGGCTTCAGCAAGCCTCTTGGTAATCGCAAGTCCGAGTCCCGTACCTTCAATGTTACGATTCTTCTTGGTATCCGCCTGATTGAATGCATCAAAAATATGCTCAAGATCGTTCTTCGGAATACCGGAACCGGTATCCTTCATAATAAAGGTAATCTCAACCATATCATCGACAATCTCGCCGCACTTAATCTCAAGCGAGACATAACCCTTATTGGTATGTTTGCATGAGTTACCCAAGACATTAATAAGAACCTGCTTAAGTCTTACCTCATCGCCCATAAGTACGGACGGAAGATTAGGATCTATTATATTGGTAAATATAACCTTCTTATCTTTAAGTCTTGTCTCGATAATATTGGAAACATCCTGAGTCATAGACGCAAGATCGTATCTGTCTTCGATTAATTCAAGCTTGCCCGCATCAATCTTGGAGAAATCAAGAATATCATTAATAATATTAAGTAACGACTTCGAAGAATTATGAATGGTATTAAGATATTCTTTCTGTGTATCATTCATATCATCAAGCAATAAAAGCTCACTCATACCAAGTATCGCATTCATAGGAGTTCTGATCTCGTGCGACATATTGGCAAGAAATGTACTCTTACTCTTATTAGCTTCAATAGCCTTCTCAGTCTCTTCTTCAAGGCGCTTTTTATATCTTTCCTGATACTTTGCAACAAGCACGAAGAATACAAGACATACCAGCGTAAATGTCTCAGAAAGATAGAATGTTCCCGGATCAATCTTGGAAAGAAACGACCTGTCAAATGCGCTTGCAATCATATCGATTACAAGAATATCGAATACAACCATCGCATATAAATGAACGGCTTTGTAACTGAAAATAGGTAGAATATATGCACCCGCCGCAATTACCGATATCGGCACAAGCGCAAACGAGTGAATCATATAGCTGTCAAACACAAGATAGATAAGCGCGGTAAAAACAAATATTCTCTGTTCCGCGGTTACTGACAAAGTTTTGATAAAACAGCACAAAAAATCAGCAACCAGCAATATAATCGCACCTATTGTAACAATCACCGCAATACTCTTCGGCGCTACATAGAACGAGTATAATGAAGTTGCTGTTATCATAAAAGCGAATCCTGCGATCCACATTATTTCTGTCCTTCTTCTAGGAGTCATAAAGTCACCGTTATCCCTTTCAAGTATAATTCGACATTTATAATGTGGATTCTATCACTTATCTATGTTAAAACTGTTAAAACCGTGTCATATAAATATGACAACGAACCGAAAACGAGAACCGCATCATCTTCTGCTATATACAGGGTACGGCACTTACCTACCGCTTCATGCATTGTATCCGCCATTTTTACGGATTTGCAGTACTTTTCGCACACCTTTGCAAGCTCTTCTTTCGATAATCCTCTGTCTACCGGAGGCGTAACACATACACAAGTCTCACAGTAAGGTAAAACCTCGGCTACAATCTTCTCGACTTCTTTATCCTTCAAGATTCCTACAACGGCATGAATCTTATATCCGCCCAAAGTACTCTTAACTGTCTTCCCAAGCTTAATTGCTGCATCTTCGTTATGACAGCCGTCAATAATCGTAAGCGGCTTATCCGCAATAACCTCAAATCTTCCCGGCCACTTGGTCTGTCCTAATGCAGTAAAAGTTCCCTCCGTTAGCTTATCTATACCCAGTATAAGCTTTAAAGCCTCAACCGCAAGGCAATAATTCTCCTTCTGGCAGAATCCCGTAAGCCTTAAGTTATTATCAACACCATCGTATGAGACTTCCATACCGTATGGCGTAATATTCAAAATCTCCGCCTTACCCGCATCCGCGTATGTTAACTTGGAATTATGCGCTTTTGCGGAAGCTTCTATTACGGTATTCACTTCTTCCTTCTGTAAAAGCGCAACAACCGGAGAAGAATCCTTAATAATTCCGGCTTTCATAGTTGCAATTTCACTTAATGTATCACCAAGAAACGCCATATGATCCATGCTTATCGAAGTAATAACCGAAAGAAGCGGTTTCTTGACAACATTCGTTGCATCGGTAAGTCCGCCGCAGCCTACTTCAATGAGGCTATAATCGCAGCCTTCTTCCTTCATATAAAGGTATGCCGCAGCAGTCTCAACTTCAAATACCGTAGGTCCCGGAAGTCCGCGGGATACTATTCTGTCATAAGCTTCCTTAACTTCCATCATAAGCTCGGCAAGTCGCTCCTTACTTATCGGAACCTCGTTAACTTTCCACATTTCCTCATATTCAAAAACTGCCGGCGAGGTAAATCTGCCGACTTTATAACCCAAGGAACAAAGGGCATGCTCAATAAAAGCTCCCGTAGAGCCCTTACCATTCGTTCCCGCTATATGAATGACTTTGCCGTAATCTTCCGGATGACTAAGTTCTTCGCATAATCGCATAATGGACTCCATACCGAGTATGGAGCCCTTAACACGCGTCATATCCAGAAAATCCATAGTTTCTTTGTAATTCATGGATACCTCTATTTCTTTGTTCCCTTACCGTCTCTATGCGCAAGGTGAATTCTGTGGAGCGCCACTTCAGCGCCTTTTCTTGATATATACTTCTCTTCGCCCTCTTTTAAGATATGGATACCGATAATCTTATCATCTTTTCCCACCTTAATTCCGCGAACGCCGACAGCAGTCTTCTTCTTTTTCGGAATCTCTGAAATCGGGAATCTTAAGAAGTAACCCTTATCGGTCTCAATAATAACAGTCTCCGTTCCGTCGACTATTGTTACATTCATAAGTGCAGCCTTGGCATTAAGCTTGGTTGCAGCCGTAGTCTTCTTAGCAACGTCAAATTCATCACCTTCAACGAGCTTACACATACCGTCGGATGAGCCCATAAATACGTCTTTGCCGCTTAAGTCCAACTTACTCTCAACAAGCACCATCTGCTCCTTAGAGCTTGTGTAGTTACTGATATTATCAATAGGCGTACCCTTATCTCTGAATCGTCCGAACGGTACATCTAAAACTTTCACCATGTGAAGCTGGCCCGTATCCGTAAAGATACTTAATCTGCCTGTATTCATGCAATGAATAATATACTTATTCTCTTCGTGAACAGCTTCCTGATTACGCTCATAAGTAGGAAGATCGATTGTCTTGCAGTAACCGAATCTGTCCATAAGGAAGACTACCTCCTGCTCCTCTATCTTCTTCTCTTCGATAACGATCTCTTCAGCGTTCTCGATTGCAGTTCTTCTCGGTCTTCCGTACTCCTTGATGAATCCGTCGATTTCCTTCATAATGACTTTCGCCATGTAGAGACGGCTGCCAAGAATCTTCTCGTATTCAGCGATATTCTTTAAGGTCTCCTCATGCTCTTTCATCAAAGCTTCCATTTCGAGACCGATTAACTTAACAAGACGCATATCTAAGATTGCTGTTGCCTGTCTTTCCGTAAAAGCTAAGAACGCTGCTTTCATTTCAGATTCCTTGTTCTTGAAAGTTACATTCGAGGTATCACCCTTGGTAAGACATGCTTTGGCATCAGCCACATTCTTACTTCCGCGAAGAATCTCGATTATCAAATCTATTACATCACAGGCTTTTATAAGACCTTCCTGAATCTCTTTCTTATCAAGTTCCTTATCAAGTAAAGTCTTATACTTTCTTGTATTAATCTCGTACTGGAAGTTAACATGATGACGGATGATATCCGTTAAGCTCATAGTCTCCGGTCTTCCGTCGACTACGGCAACCATGTTAACACCGAAGGTATCTTCAAGTCGAGTCTTTTTGTAGAGAAGGTTCTTGATGTACTCAACATCTGCGCCCTTCTTAAGTTCGATAACGATTCTAATACCTTCTTTTGAAGACTGGTTGGAGATATCTACGATATCATTGGTCTTCTTGGTCTCAACAAGTGAATATACATCGTTTAAGAACTTGCCGATATTAAGACCTATCATAGGATAAGGAATCTCTGTTACAACAAGCTGTGTCTTACCACCCTTTAATTCCTCTACCTCAATCTTGCCTCTTATCTTAATCTTACCTACACCTGTAGTGTAGATTTCAAGTAATTCGTCTTCGTTTACAACTATACCGCCGGTCGGGAAATCAGGACCTTTGATATATTCCATAAGTTCAGCCACTTCAATATCAGGATTCTTGATATAAGCCTTAACCGCTTCAAGAACCTCTGTTATATTATGAGGCGGAATACTTGTAGTCATACCTACTGCAATACCTTCCGCACCGTTTAAAAGAAGGTTCGGAACACGTACCGGTAATACAACCGGCTCCTTCTCCATACCGTCGAAGTTAGGTTTAAAATCAACCGTATTCTTATCAAGGTCGTTAAGGAAAGCCATTTGCGTAACTTTCGCAAGTCTTGCTTCCGTATAACGCATTGCAGCGGCGCCGTCACCTTCTATGGAACCGAAGTTACCGTGACCGTCGACAAGCGGGAGTCCCTTCTTGAAATCCTGCGCCATTACAACCATTGCTTCATAGATTGAAGCATCACCGTGCGGATGATACTTACCCATTGTATCACCTACGATACGAGCGCTTTTTCTATGAGGCTTATCGTATTTAACACCGAGCTCATGCATGGAATAAAGTGTACGTCTTTGTACCGGCTTAAGTCCGTCCCTTGCATCAGGCAATGCTCTGTCCACGATTACGCTCATCGCATAGTCAATGAAGGACTTCTGCATAACCTCAGAGTACTCGGTTCTTATGATCTGTTCTTCCATATGCTTCTTCATAATACTAATTAACTACTCCTATACGTCAAGTTCGGCATCAGCCGCATTATCATGAATAAACTTCTTTCTCGGACCGACATCCGTACCCATAAGCATCTCCGTTACATCAGACGCCATTCTCGCATCCTCAATCTCTACAAGCTTAAGCTTTCTCGTCTCAGGATTAAGAGTTGTCTCCCATAACTGCTTCGGATCCATTTCTCCAAGACCTTTGTATCGCTGCAAAGTGAACTTTTCCGTATGGGTCTTTCTGTATCGCTCAAGGGCCGCGTCGTCGTAGAGGTACTCGCCCTCACCTTTTGGCGGCACCACCTTATATAAAGGCGGCATTGCTATATATACATGACCTTCCTGGATAAGCTCAGGCATAAATCTGTAGAAAAGCGTGAGCAGCAAGGTCGAGATATGCGCACCGTCGACATCGGCATCGGCCATTATGATTATCTTATCGTATCTAAGCTTCGTAATATCGAAGTCATTACCGTATCCTTCGGAGAAACCGCATCCGAACGCATATATCATGGTCTTAATCTCGGCGTTGGCAAGAACCTTATCGATTGATGCTTTTTCCACGTTAAGGATCTTACCACGGATAGGCATAATTGCCTGATACATACGGTTTCTTGCCATCTTCGCGGAGCCGCCCGCGGAATCTCCCTCTACGATGAAGATCTCGCACTTGTCCGCTTCACGGCTCTCGCAGTTTGCAAGCTTACCGTTAGAGTCAAATGAAAACTTCTGCTTGGTAAGAAGATTGGTCTTGGCCTTCTCTTCTGTCTTTCTGATCTTAGCGGCCTTCTCTGCACAGGCAATAACGCTCTTTAATACTTCAACATTTCTGTCGAAGAATAACTGAATCTCCTCACCCGTAACCTTACTTGCGACACGAGCAGCATCCTGGTTATCAAGCTTGGTCTTGGTCTGACCTTCAAAACGCGGATCCGGATGCTTCATTGAGATAACGGCAGTCATACCGTTTCTTACATCTGCACCTGTAAAGTTCTGGTCCTTATCCTTTAAGATACCGAGCTCTCTTGCGTAACTGTTGATAACGGTCGTAAACATAGTCTTAAAACCGGTTATATGTGCTCCACCCTCGGCATTGTATATATTATTGCAGAAACCAAGCACAGTCTCTCGGAATTCATTCGTAAACTGGAATGCAACTTCAACTTCGATTCCTTCGGATGCGCCCTTAAAATAAACTACATCATGAATGGTCTCTACGTTCTTATTAAGCTCATCGACGAAGCCCACGATACCTTCAGGCTCGTGGAATACCGTCTTCTCTCTTGTCTCTTCTCTCTTATCCTCGAATGTAATCGTAAGATTCGGGTTAAGATAAGCAGTCTCATGAAGACGTGACTTAACATCATCAGAAATAAACTTGGTCTTCTCGAAAATCTCTCCGTCAGGGAAGAAATTAATGGAAGTACCGCGGCTTCTTGTCGTACCTATAGTAGGAAGTAAGCCGTTCTCAAGCTTAATTACAGGCTGTCCCTTCTCATAACGGTCGTGATATATCTTACCGTCGCTCATTACCTTAACATCAAGGTATTCAGACAGCGCATTAACAACAGATGAACCTACACCGTGAAGTCCACCCGAAGTCTTATAAGCATTATTATCGAACTTACCGCCTGCATGAAGTGTCGTGAATACAACACGCTCCGCAGATACGCCCTTCTTATGCATACCGACAGGAATACCTCTACCGTCATCCGTAACGGTACAGGATCCGTCCTCTTCAATCGTTACAAAGATATTGTTGCAATATCCCGCCAAATGCTCGTCGACCGCGTTATCAACAATCTCATATATTAAATGGTGAAGACCTTTTCTCGAAACCGAACCGATATACATACCGGGACGCATACGAACGGCTTCAAGACCCTCAAGGACTGTAATACTCGAGGCGTCATACACATCTTTTTTCACCACGATAATTTCCTCCTAATTCATTGGAAAGTATTCCACTTTTCCTATTATCGTTTTATAGAATAACACAAAAACTTGTGCTTTGTAAAGAGCCAAAGCACAAGATAAAGGTATTTTTAATTTTTGACCAAAACAACGGAAACATCGTTCAAATTGGTATTTGTAGGGCCTGTTACGATAAGAGAATTAACTTTTTTTAATGCATTATATGAGTCATTATCCTCTAACGCTTCCCTTATCACTTCGCGGGAAAGTGCTTTAACTGTAGAAGAATCTACGAATCCACCCGCCGCATCCGTCGGTCCGTCCGTACCGTCTGAACCTATTGAAAATATAGCTACGTTATCAAGATTATCTATTCCGAGTGCTGCGGAAAGTGCAATCTCTGTATTGCGTCCGCCACGTCCTCCGCCTTTTACGACTACGGTAGTTTCCCCCCCGTATATAAAAGCTCTGCTCGTGAATCTATCGCATGCACTTACTTCTTCTCGGGCTTTCGCAGCTAACATAGCACCCGCATCCACGGCATATCCGGTTAATGTGCTCGTTACAATCTCTGCTTTATATCCAAGCTCCTCGCAGGTTTTCTTTGTCTCATTGCAAAGAAGTTCCACATTGCCGATGATCTTAGTCTCCACGTTATCTCCGATTGCCGGTCCTGATGCTATTACTTCTATCTTATCTCCCAAGACATCCGATAATATAAGTGTTGTTATATGCGCAGGCTTACAGTGCTCTGCAAACTTTCCGCCCTTTACTTTCGAAAGCTTGCTTCTTACGCGGTTTAATTCGTATATATCCGCACCGCTCTTTAATAATCTGTCCGTAGTATCCTGCAGTTCTTTTAAAGAGCAATCAGGACTTTCAAAAAGCGCTGAACCGCCACCCGATATCAGGAACAAGACTTCATCATCGCTTGTCAGATTCTCCGTCATTTTAAGCACTTCTACGGTTGCCTTAACGGAATTCTCGTCAACTATAGGGTGACCTGCTTCATATACCCTTAAGCGCACCATACTGTCTGTATTGACAGAGCTTTTATAAGAATGGCCGTACTTGGTGATTACTATACCTTCGTCTATTTCGGAAGGTAAGGATAGTGCCGCACCTTCAGCCATCTTAAAGGCCGCCTTTCCTATCGCAACCAAAATTAAGCGACCTTTCGGTCGCTTAAAATCTTGTAAAGCACTTATAACAAGCTTATCCGGCATACATGCCGAGATAGCATGAGTAACAATATAATCGCAATCTTCTCTTAATGTACTCATATATGCTCCAAATTATTTGATAAGAAGGCTCTCTCCTGTCATTTCTTTAGGCTTCTCAATTTCCATAAGCTCAAGAAGTGTAGGAATGATATCGCATAATCTGCCGTTATCTTTGAGCTTATACTTCTCATCCGCATTGATTAAGATAAAAGGTACAGGGTTGGTTGTGTGCGCTGTTAACGGTTCACCTGTCTCGTAATCAACAAGCTGCTCGGAGTTACCGTGATCTGCGCATAAGAACATCTGGCCGTCAACCTTTTTTATCGCCTGAACAACTTCGCCTACACACTCATCAACAGCTTCGCATGCTTTTACTGCAGCTTCGAATACACCTGTGTGTCCTACCATATCCGGGTTTGCGAAGTTACAGATGATTACATCATACTTCTCGGAAAGAATCGCATTAACGAGATTCTCACATACTTCATATACAGACATTTCAGGCTGAAGGTCGTATGTTGCAACCTTAGGAGAATTGATCAAGAATCTGTCCTCTCCTTCATAAGGCTTCTCAACACCGCCGTTAAAGAAGAATGTTACATGCGCATACTTCTCTGTCTCGGCGATTCTTGCCTGCTTAAGTCCGAGTGAAGAGATATACTCACCGAAAGTATTCTTAAGTTCAACCTTCTTAAATGCAATCTCCTTATTTGGAATTGTTACATCATATTCTGTAAAGCAAGTGTAATGAACTTTTTTACGAGGTCCGCGATTAAATCCATCGAAATCATCACAGCAGAAAGTTCTTGAAATCTCACGTGCTCTGTCCGGTCTGAAGTTATAGAATATGATACTGTCGTTATCGTTAATTGTCGCAACAGGCTTGCCATTTTCAGTTGCTACTATAGGAAGTACGAATTCATCGGTAACATCGTTATCGTAAGATGCTTTTAAACCTGCAGCGGCATCTTCAACTTTAACACCTTCGCCTTCGGTAAGAGCGCGATAAGCCTTCTCGATACGCTCCCATCTGTTATCTCTGTCCATTGCGTAGTAACGGCCCATAATGGTTGCGATCTTACCTACGCCAATTTCTTTCATCTTCTTCTGTAATTCTTCAACATAAGTAATACCCGATGTCGGAGCTGTGTCTCTTCCGTCCATAAAACAATGAACGTATACGTTGCTTACACCTTCGCGCTTAGCCATCTCAAGAAGTCCGTAAAGATGAGTATTGTGACTGTGTACACCGCCGTCAGACAATAGTCCGTACAAATGAAGTGCTGAATTATTCTTCTTAACATTATTCATTGCATTAAGAAGCGCTTCATTCTTGAAGAAATCCCCGTCTTCAATCTCCTTTGTGATTCTGGTAAGTTCCTGGAATACAACACGTCCCGCACCCATATTAAGGTGTCCTACTTCGGAGTTACCCATCTGTCCATCCGGCAATCCTACGTGCAACCCGCTCGCATTACCGTGAACAAAAGGATATTCCTTCATAAGTCTGTCGATATTGGGAGTTTTCGCGGTATATACCGCATTAGCCTTGGTATTCTCATTTAATCCAAATCCGTCAAGGATTAATAATAATGTTGGTCTTTTCTTCATCTTAACATCCTCTCTTACTGTGCTTCTCTGACGTATCCGTCATTATCTATTGTAACGCCGTCGGATAACGATCTTATGTATCCTAATGCATTATCAAGTTCTTCCTTATTCTCTATCTTATAAGTTAAGCCGTTCTCATATTCACACGGTATAACCCTGTAATCTACCTTATTATCTTCATGAATAACTATCTGAAAAAGCATGGTATGCCTTGATATCGCAGTCGTCCAGTCAAACCAGTAGTTGCCGAGACTATAGAGGATCGGCGCACCCATAAAGTATTCAAAGCCCTGAAGGCAATGAGTATGTCCTCCGACTACAACGTCAGCACCCTTTTCTATATACTTCATACCGAGCATCCTCTGATCGGCACCCATCTCATCGGTATCTTCCGTACCCCAGTGTACGTAAGCAATGACATAATCAGCCTTCGCTCTTGCTTCTTTAATAACTTCAAGATACTTATCCGGATTAAGTGTCTTAAGTACTCCCGGAGTTGTTGCGGTTGCTTCCCGCGTAAAGTTATAGCTTCGCTCAACCTGCGTTGCGGAAGTAAAAGCTATCTTACGTCCGTTTACGATAAAATATACTATCTCCGACGCTTGCTCTAAGTTACGGCCCGCGCCGACATAAGGCATATCTATATCTTCCAATGTCTCAAGCGTAGAGATAAGACCTTCTTCACCGTAATCATAGACATGATTATTGGCAAGAGACACTATATCAACACCAAGTGTACGCAGGCTTGCAGCGTATTCAGGCTTTGCCTTGAATGTATAAGCCTTGCCCTCAAGCGGTTCTCCCACCTCAGTATAAGTGCATTCATTATTAATCATGAATATATCCGCATTATGCATCTCTTCGAGGAGCGCTTTGGAGAAACAATGCTCGGGCTCATTCTGAAGACTAAGCATAATCTCCATATTGCCCCAGGAATCATCGAAATTGATATCACCTGCAAAATCTATGATAATATCAGTTTTCGCGTCCACATTCTTAACATATACATTATCAAGATAATCAGGATGGATTCCCTTATCCGCACAATAATATACCCACAGAACATGCAACGTATTACCTGTTAATTCATAGTAACAGCTCTCGTCTCCGCCTACCTTAAGCTTACTTTCAAGCTTCTTAAGAATCTCTTCTCCGTATCTTGCATAGAACCACAGATAAAAGCTCTCATCGAGAGGATATCCGTAAGTATTCTGCGAATTGGCAAGACGAAGCAGATCTTCTATAAGAATCTGTGCTTCATTGGTAAGCTCGCGATTCTTCAGTGTCTCCATATCTACGTAATGCTCTTCTTCAGCCTTATGAAATTCATTATCACCGGAATTCTTCTTACCACATCCCGGAAGTATCGTTAATACTGTCATCGACACGATAATAAGAAGTGCCGTCAATTTCTTAAGTTTCATCTTATAATATAATCCCTTTTAGTAAGACATATATGTTATATTTTACCGCAGATTAATCAATAATTCTATCTATAAAATAAATAAAAAGGGAACCATGCCATTCCATGATTCCCTAAATATTAACTAAATCAGCAATTTACAATCTTACCGAAATCAGCCTTAAGTGCTGCACCGCCGACCAAACCGCCGTCGATATCAGGCTTGCCGAAGATCTCTGCGGCATTCTCGCCCTTAACGGATCCGCCGTACTGAATACGAACGGATTCAGCAGTTGCATCGTTATACATAACACGGATTACGTCACGAATTGCCTTGCATACTTCTTCTGCCTGATCGGATGTAGCTGTCTTACCTGTACCTATAGCCCAGATCGGTTCATAAGCGATAACCATCTTAGCAACATTCTCTGCAGGAACACCGAATAAGCACTCCTTAATCTGAGTATTGATAAAGTCGATTGTTACGCCCATTTCTCTCTGTTCTAACGTCTCGCCGCAACACAGAATAGGTGTAAGACCTGCCTCGAAAGCTTTTTTAACCTTCTTATTAAGAAGTTCGTTATCCTCACCGAAGTACTGTCTTCTCTCGGAATGTCCGAGGATTACGTACTTAACACCTGCATCAACAAGCATCGGTGCGGAAATCTCGCCTGTAAAAGCGCCCTTATCTTCAAAATACATATTCTCAGCGCCTACAACTACATTAGTTCCCTTAACTGCGTTAATTACAGGAACTATATCAATTGCAGGAACGCAATATACTACTTCTACACTATCTGACTGAACAAGCGGCTTTAATTCTTCAACAAGCTTAATTGCTTCCGAAGGAGTCATGTTCATCTTCCAGTTTCCTGCTACTATTCTCTTTCTTGACATCTTATGTCCTCCCATTCTATTTATCGTCAGCTGCAACAACGCCCGGAAGTGCCTTGCCTTCAAGGAATTCAAGTGATGCACCGCCACCTGTTGAGATGTGGCTCATCTTATCTGCAAATCCCATCTGGTTAACTGCCGCTGCGGAATCTCCGCCACCGATGATTGTTGTCGCATCTGTATCTGCAAGAGCTTTTGCTACTTCCAAGGTACCCTTTGCAAGTACCGGGTTCTCGAATACGCCCATAGGTCCGTTCCATACTACAGTCTTAGCATTCTTAACTTCATTCTTAAAAAGCTCCATAGTCTTAGGTCCGATATCAAGGCCCATCTTGTCTGCCGGAAGCTTATCTGAAGGGAATACTTCTGTATCGATAGGTGCATCGATCGGATCCGGGAAAGCTGCTGCTACTGTTGTATCGATAGGAAGAAGAAGCTTCTTGCCAAGCTTATCAGCCTTCTCCATCATTTCCTTACAATATGAAATCTTCTCATCGTCTACAAGTGATGTACCGATCTCATATCCTTTTGCCTTAAGGAATGTATAAGCCATACCGCCACCGATGATTAATGTATCGCACTTTTCAAGCAAATTATTAATTACATTAAGCTTATCAGCTACCTTAGCTCCGCCCAGGATCGCTACGAAAGGACGTACAGGATTCTCTACCGCATTGCCAAGGAAATCAATCTCCTTTTGCATTAAGTATCCGACTGCGTTCTTGCCACCCTTAGCGGTGATAAACTTTGTAACGCCTTCAACGGATGCGTGGGCTCTGTGTGATGAACCGAATGCATCGCATACATAGAAATCCGCAAGATCTGCAAGTTCCTTGGAGAACTTCTCGCCGTTTTTCGTCTCTTCCTCGCCTCTAAAGCGGGTATTCTGTAAAAGCACAACATCGCCTTCAGCCATTGCATTAACTGCTGCTGTTGCTGCATCGCCTGTTACATTGTAATCGGATACGAAATTAACTTTCTTTCCGAGCTTTTCAGATAAGCGCTCTGCTACAGGAGCAAGAGATTCACCTTCGTTAGGGCCGTTCTTAACCTTGCCTAAGTGTGAGCAAAGGATAACCTTGCCGCCGTCCTTAAGAAGCTTGTTGATTGTAGGAAGTGCAGCTGTGATACGGGTATCGTCTGTAATCTTGCCTTCTTTCAACGGAACGTTGAAGTCGCAACGAACAAGGACTCTTTTGCCCTTAACGTTAATATCATCAACCGATAATTTATTCAATGCCATATACTTCACCTCTAATTTTCAATAATAATGGGCCCGGTCCACAAAGAACCGGACCCTTTTAATTCGAGTCTAATTGATTATTTTAACTCTGAGAAGTACTTAATTGTACGAACCATCTGGCTTGTGTAGCTGTTCTCGTTATCATACCAAGAAACAACCTGTACCTGATATGTATCGTCATCAATCTTAGATACCATTGTCTGAGTTGAATCGAATAATGAGCCGTATCTCATACCGATAATATCGGATGAAACGATCTCGTCTACGTTGTAGCCGAATGACTCGTTGGAAGCTGCCTTCATGGCTGCGTTGATACCGTCAACTGTGATGTCCTTGCCCTTAACAACTGCGATAAGGATTGTTGTTGAACCTGTAGGTACCGGAACACGCTGTGCAGCGCCGATTAACTTGCCGTTTAACTCAGGGATAACAAGACCGATTGCCTTAGCTGCTCCTGTTGAGTTAGGAACGATATTAACTGCTGCAGCACGTGAACGACGAAGATCGCCCTTTCTCTGAGGTCCGTCAAGTGTCATCTGGTCGCCTGTGTAAGCGTGAATTGTCTGCATAATACCTGACTGGATCGGTGCATACTTATTAAGTGCCTGTGCCATAGGTGCAAGGCAGTTGGTTGTACAGCTTGCTGCTGAAATAATATCATCAGAAGCCTTTAAGATATCATGGTTAACATTATATACGATTGTAGGAAGATCGTTACCTGCCGGAGCGGAAATAACTACCTTTCTTGCACCTGCCTTAATGTGAGCGGCTGCCTTTTCCTTAGATGTGTAGAAACCTGTACACTCAAGTACTACGTCAACGCCAAGCTTACCCCAAGGGCAGTTAGCTGCATCGGATTCAGCATAGATCTTAATTGTCTTACCGTCAACAGTAATTGAATCTTCACCTGCTGTTACTGTATCTGCAAGATCATACTTCTTCTGAGCACTATCATACTTAAGAAGATGAGCAAGCATCTTAGGGCTTGTAAGATCGTTAATTGCTACTACCTCATATCCTTCTGCTCCAAACATCTGTCTGAATGCAAGACGTCCAATACGTCCAAAACCATTAATCGCTACTTTAACTGACATAATGATCCTCCTATTTAATTGATATCGGTATTTTATTCTGAATATGACCAAGTATCGGTCATCCATCAGTCAACTTTTATTATAGCATAGAAAAAAGATTTTACCACATTGAAATTTAATGTCTTTGCGAAAATACCCGTTGTGATATAAGTATCAATCAACAGGCTATAACTTATGGCTGCATTGTGATATAATAACGACATGGTTTTATCGGGTTTATCGGTAAGACCTAACGGGGTTTATAATAATTTATATCAGGAGCTTTTATAACATGGGTAACACATTCTACTTCAACTGGGAACCGGCTCTTATGGAGTGGCTCCAGGCGCATATGGGAAGTTTCGGAACGACCTTTATGTCCTATTGTTCAGCGTTCGGTGAGGAATTAATCCTTATCGGAGTTATGTGCATTCTTTACTTTATCTATGATAAGGAAACCGCAAAGTATGTTGCAAGACGCTATATGGTTGCAAGCTGCGGATTTGGTTTCATCAAGAACATCTTCTGCAGATTACGCCCTTATTTCGTACATGATAATGTAAAATGCTTAAAACCCGTCGATCCCAATGCGGACCTATATGACGTAACGCATCAGGGTTTCTCCTTCCCAAGCGGGCACTCCGCAGGAAGTATGGCAATCTTCGGCGGCGCAGCCGTTAAGATTAAGAAAGGCTGGTTTAGAGCACTTGCAGCAATAATTATTCTTCTTGTAGGTATCTCAAGATTCGCACTCGGTGCTCACTATCCTACCGACGTTCTTGCAGGCTGGGGAATCGGTATCTTAAGTATATGCCTCTTCTCTCTTATGGAGAAGTACATTAAGAATCGCAAGATTGTATATCTTATCTGGCTTTTAATCTTCTTACCGGGATTTTTCTTCGCAACAACAACAGACTTCTACTCAAGCTACGGTATGATGATCGGTGTATTCGGAGCAGATCTTTTCGAAGCAAAGTTCGTTAAGTTTGAGAAGCCTAAGAATATCTTTACAGGTATCTTAAGAATAGTCGGCGCACTTGCTATTTATTATGCACTTAACGTATTATTGAAGATGCCGTTTAGTTCTGAATTCCGTTCATCCGCAACACTTGCTTCTTACCTTGTAAGAATAGCAAGATACGGACTTATGTTATTCGTTCCGATGGCAATCTATCCTATGTGCTTTAAGCCATTAGGCAAGATATTCTTTAAAAAATAGAGCTTTTATACAATTACATAATCAATAAAAATATCCGGAGATCTCTCTCCGGATATTTTAGTCTAACGTGAGTTTCTATTTAAGTTAATCACTATAGGGAGTGATATTAATAATCCTCTTCTTCTTCGCCTTCTGATATATCAGACTTCGGCTTCTTTAAGCCTTCGATGGTGATTCCGTGCTTCTCTGCGTAATCCCAAAGTGCTGCATGAATTGCTTCTTCTGCAAGTAGTGAGCAATGAACCTTAACAGGAGGAAGTCCGTCAAGAGCTTCCATAACTGCCTGATTGGTAACCTTTAAAGCCTCTTCAATAGTCTTACCCATTACAAGCTCTGTTGCCATTGATGATGTTGCAACTGCTGCGCCGCAACCGAAGGTCTTGAACTTGCAATCTCTTATTATCCCGTTATCATCGATATCAAGATACATTCTCATGATATCGCCGCACTTTGCGTTACCTACTGTACCAACGCCTGATGCGTTCTCTATCTCGCCAACGTTTCTAGGATGCTGAAAATGATCCATTACTTTTTCGCTATACATAACATACCCTCCGTTAATCCTACTTATTCTGCTTCTTTACGAAATCTTCGTAAAGCGGTGACATTGCTCTTAATGTCTCTATAATCTTCTTTAATTCATCAACCGTGTAATCAATCTCTTCCTTGGTGGTCTCATAGCTTAATGTAAGTCTTAATGAGCCGTGTGCAATCTCATGCGGTAAACCGATCGCAAGAAGTACATGTGAAGGATCGAGTGAACCCGATGTACAAGCAGAACCGGATGAACCGCAGATTCCCTTGCCGTCAAGCATGATAAGCATTGATTCGCCTTCAATGAATCTGAAGCATGCATTAACGTTATTAGGAAGTCTATGTGTTCTTGAACCGTTAATCTTGGTATAAGGGATCTCATTCTCAAGTCTTCCGATTAAGTAATCACGAAGTTCGGATTCCTTCTTGATTCTCTCATCAAGTGTAGCCTTGGCAATCTCGCAAGCTTTACCGAATCCTGCGATACCCGGAATATTCTCTGTACCTGCACGACGCTTTCTCTCCTGTGCGCCGCCATGTACGAATGACTTAATCTTAACGCCCTTTCTAATATAGAGCATTCCGACTCCCTTAGGTCCGTATAACTTATGTCCGCTTGCGGAAAGCATATCGATATTCATTTCATCTACATTGATATGAACCTGCCCGAATGCCTGAACCGCATCTGTATGGAAGTATATTCCGTGCTTATGAACAACTTCACCGATCTCTTTGATCGGTTCAATTGTACCGATCTCGTTATTGGCAAACATAATGGATACTAAGATTGTATCCGGACGAATAGCTTTTTCAACTGCTTCAGGAGATACGATACCGTCTTCATCAACATCAAGGTATGTAACTTCAAAACCGTTCTTCTCCAAGTATTCGCATGTATGAAGAATTGCATGATGCTCAATCTTCGATGTAATTATATGCTTGCCTTTATCCTTTAATAATTCTGCAGTTGCCTTAAGTGCCCAGTTATCTGCCTCAGAACCGCCTGCTGTAAAGTAAATCTCATCAGTGTTGGCACCGATCAAGTCTGCAACCTTAGCTCTCGCATCGGTTAAAGCTTCCTTTGCCTTAGCTCCTACCGAATATATTGCAGATGCATTACCGTAGTTCTCCGTAAAAAACGGAATCATGGTCTCCACAACTTCCGGACGTACCTTGGTTGTTGCTGCATTGTCAAGATATACGATTCTCTTCTCCATGTCTATTCCTCTCCTACATTGCGGCTGTCGTTGACAAGCTCGCTTATAAATATATTGTTAATTGTATCGTTCACGCTATCGTTGATCTTCTTCCACACAAGTCTTGTTGTGCAATGTCCCGTTGCGCCGCAACTGTGCTCACAGGATTCCTCCTCCGTTGCACATTCAACCGGTGAAAGGTCACCTTCAAGTGCTCTTAATACATCGCCTACCGAAATCTCTTCGGGCTTTCTTGTAAGTACATATCCTCCCGAAGCTCCGCGAACCGATTCCACAAGATTAGCTTTCTTAAGCTTAGTCATAAGCTGTTCCAAATAACTTATTGAAATATCCTGACGCTTGGCTACTTCCGCAAGTGATACCGGTTCTTTCTCCGAATAGATCGCTATATCAACAAAAGCTCTTAAACCGTAGCGTCCTTTTGTAGACAGTTTCATGTGATTACCTCACTTAAACCCAATTCCTACAGATTTAATTCCTAGTATTGTAATTCCTAGTAAATTAATTCCTACTATTTTTGTCAGAATTATAATATCATCTATTTTTACAGTTTGCAATAGCTTACTTAAAATTTTTTATTAAAGAATAATGAAAGTATCGATAAAACAAATTCTAATATAATGCAAAAAAATAAGGAGAACCATTTCGGTTCTCCTTAAAGTCATTAATTAAACTCTTGATAAATACTCGCCTGTACGTGTATCGATCTTGATTACTTCGCCCTGCTCTACGAATAACGGAACATAAACCTGAGCACCTGTCTCAACGATTGCCGGCTTTGTAGCGCCCTGTGCTGTATCGCCCTTGAATCCAGGCTCTGTCTCTGTAATTGTAAGCTCTACAAAGAGAGGCGGTTCAACTGCGAATACGTTACCATTGTGGGAACATACCTTAACCATTTCGTTATCCTTAACGAACTTAAGAGCATCACCGATTGCATCCTTGTTAAGACCAATCTGCTCATATGACTCAAGATCCATGAAGTAGTAAAGATCTCCGTCATTGTAAAGATACTGCATATCCTTACGATCTATTCTGGCTGCCGGGAACTTCTCTGTTGGTCTGAATGATGTCTCGACAACACCACCGTTCTTAACATCCTTTAACTTTGTACGAACGAAAGCTGCACCCTTACCAGGCTTAACGTGCTGGAATTCTATAATCTGGCAAACCTTTCCATCATATTCAATAGTAATACCGTTTCTGAAATCTCCTGCAGAAATCATGTGTTTTCCTCCTTAATACATATCACTGCTCTATTGATCTAAATTTAATAATATCCATTACCATTTAAGGCAACAATCTATGATATTATAACTTATACAATCTATCTTTTCAAGCATTTTCTTCTTTAATAGAACTTTTTTTAAATGTCAATATTAAATGCGAAAAAAAATATAATAAATTGTCTTGGTCCAGATCCATGTTTTTAAGCATAACTTCAAACATAATTTTCAAATACCGTGCTTTAGTTAGAAAAAATAGGGAAAATACGGATATACAAATAAAACTGGCAAAACCAGTTTATAATTAAAAATAACATTTCTGTGTTACAAACTAATTCCAAGAGCATTTAGCTCCTGATTATACATCTCTTCCGAAGATTTATAACCAAATATCTTTCTCGGATAGTTATTGATCCAGTCTTCGACTCGCTTAACATCGCGTTGTTTTAGAATATTAAGATCTGTTCCTTTTGGAATATGCCGGCGAATCATACGATTTTGATTTTCATTAGAGCCCCTTTCGCAGCTGCAATAAGGATGACAGTAATAAATTGTTGTCCTGTTAATATCGCTGCGATGGCTTTTTTGCATTCCCAAATAATCTTGAAATTCCGAACCATTATCGACAGTTATTGATTTAAATATCTTTTTAAAATTTCGTTCTCCGAACTTCTTTTCAAGAGTATTTAATGCTTTCACTACACATTCCGTTGTATGCCTTTTAAGTAGCAAACACAACTCTTTTCGGGTTTTTCTTTCAGTCAAAACCAACAAGGATTTTTTCGAGATGCCCTGCTTACCTACTACTGTATCCATTTCCCAATTTCCGAATTCTTTTCTAGAGAGTACCTTTTCCGGTCTTTTTTCTATACTGAGTCCTTTACTTGGACGAGCTTGTCTAATGACTCTATTATATGACCGTTTTTTGCATTTGCATTTGATAGGCAATTGCTTGTTTGTCAATTTGTAGAATATGCCTTTATCGATGTAGCTATATAGGGTTGATACGCATATACTTATAGTATTACCTTCCTTTTTTATAGCTTCTAACGCAGCCGCAGGACTGTATTTCTTATTAATGATTATATCCTCGATACGATTTGCAAAAGCACGTTCTTTATCAATTTTCAAATTTGGTCCTTTACATGACATTATTTCATTAATATGTTCTTGAGCAATATCCGGACTATAACGTACTTCTGTTGTTTCGTCACTATTTCGCGCTACAAAGTATCCTCTGTTTTTTTCTCTATATATTGTACTAATATGTTTATCAAGAAGCTTCGCAATATCTTTAGGTGTATGGCCCGCTTTAAGTAAAACTTCAATTTTCAAGCGATCATTAAATGTTAAGTGTCTAAACGTTTTTCTCATAAAGTATACTTCCTTCGATGCCCCGGCTTGCTTGTCGCAGGACAAATAATCCTATTTATCATTTTAGACATTTGCGCATCAAAATTCAATTTTTTCTTTTTGATTCCGTTAACTTTTTAGCTTATCTTCTTCTATTTCTTGGATCATCTGCTCATGTGTAATGTATTTTTCTTTCATCGTTTCCAAATAAAAAATCACTAACCAAATATAGTTAGTGATTTTACTATTATTTAAAAAGGTATATGCGGTTTTAGCACCAAGAAGGGATAATAGTTCTACTACTGTGTAAATTGGGATATCCCAAAACCGACAATCCCATTTCATTGTCTTTTGCTTTCTTTAACTACAGTGCACAGTTTCCAGGAAGAGACGTAACTTAATCATCTGAGCTCGGCTTGTGAAATGCGCCGTACTGGATTCGAACCAGCGACAACTCGATTAAAAGTCGAGTGCTCTACCAACTGAGCTAACGGTGCAATTACGTTTTGAGTAATATGTAATAAATATGAGGCAAGTATCGAGTTTCTTTTTTAATGTCAAATCTCACAATCACCAATACTGGTTCCATATCTTTTAAGCAGTTCAGATCTGACATAAGATTCTCTTTTAGGATATCATCTATATATTCTGACGGATATTCAGAATATGTCATTTCTCCAACATAAATGCTATGTTGCTTTTCGTTGATTAGATCTTCTAATCGCCTTTTATAATATTGCCTGGCTTTATAATTATTAGTAATCTCATAACTTTTCATCGGAGCAACTGATAAATCTAATATCCTATCTTTGGATATATCCTGAACTTTAATGGGATATTTTACAGTATCCGTTTGGAAAAGCTTATTAAGTAGATCTTTTAAAGCATATTTAAATGTAGTGCTATATGAATCTAATACTGTTAAAGGCAATTTTCGTTCGTAAACATAAAGAGTATCTTTATAGCATTTTTTATAGAAGAAAATCAGACCTTTTATATAATTTGCCGGATATCTTTTATCAAGTACAGCCGGAAATCCCATGTAACGTAAAAACTCTTCTAAATTATACACGCGTTGGTCCGTACTTTTATTTTCTATAACTTCTGGAACTTTTTCCGACAAAAAGACTGTCGGTATATCAATAGAAAGCCCAAGAAAATCGCACATTAAATTCATGCTTTCTTCTTCATACATTATTACTTTAGAGGATTCCTTTAACGCAGCTTCTAAAGCTTCTTTTCCAATTTGCTTTTTTTCTTCATCTAAAAGCCGTTCGCTAAATAGTATCTTTCCGTCAAAAGAGCCGATTGTAAAATTAAATAAAGCCTGAACCGGAGCCAAGGAATAGTAAATAAAAAGAATCATAGTTAATCAAAAATAATAATATCTTCAGGGTTAAATTGGTTTGTAAGTCTGATTTTTCCTTCGTCTGTTATGTCAAAAATATAAAAAACAGAAACAGAATAATCATAGTTATATAGCTTAAGAATAAATACGTCGGAGCTAATATCAAGAGAATATATCCAATTCTGAACATTGGGATTATCGGAATTAACATAGCCACTATAGTTATTATCATCTCCAAAATTAAAAATTTTATCCCCGGATGTATATACCTCTCCTTTTATCATCATGCCGTATGATTCTAACAAGCAATCATTAATAACTTGATAAGATTCCGCTGATTCTTCTGCTTTGTTCTTGATTTCATTACTATTGTGCTTACTTCCCGGCATTTTATGAATTATCAAGATCGATATCATAAAAATAATAACGATACCGTCTAGTATAAGTAGAAGCATACTTGTTTTATTATTCTTAAAAAGTTCTTTTATCTTATTCATTGTGTTATTTCTTTTTCTCGCTTATATGTATTAATTGCACTTACCATAGATGATACTTGCTCTAGTATTAATGATTTTGCTATTGGATCAAGTTCTTTTATTAATTCTGCAAAAATCCCCTGATAATCAGTAACATTAAAGTTCATATTCGGTATTACAGATGACGGTTCAATATTTAGTGCTGCAGAAATCTTAAATAGGGTAGCTACAGATATGGATTTTACTGTTGAAGAATTAAAAAGCCTAGCAATTGTAGATTTCGAGATACCCGTAGTTCGCGATAATGCATTATAAGATATATTTTGACGATCCACTTCTCTTAATATGTTTTGATAAAGCGTTCTTGTGTATATATTTATAACTTCATCGTTAAAGCCGTTGTTCTTTTCCATGTTTTGAATTAGAACAGTTCCGATTTTTTTATTTCTTCGTTGTTGAGGCACAGTCATATTCCTTTCTATATTGTAATAAATCGGTAATTACCAATAGTAGTAATAATATTAGTATATATTTAGATATATACCATTTTTCTAATTTAGTCAAGCAAAAATCGAACCATTATATCCAAAACGTTCTTTTTTTGAATATATAATTACCGGAGCCTCATAAAGAAGCTCCGGTAAGTTTTAGTATATCATAGAATACCTTTTCTTATTCTATTACATCTTCTGAATATTATTCTTGATGCCTTCTGCCTGCATTGACATGTACTCATTAGGCATAAGAAGCTGCATCGTTTTATTATCATATACATAAACGTGATCTGATAAAATATCCTCTGCGTCAACTGACTCTGTGTTAACCGCTTTAACCATAGCATCAAATTCTTCAAAATGATTATCTCTTAAGTCATTCATCGGAACAGCAATCACTTCATGAATTGATGACGGTAAAATCATCAATGAAGAACCAATATAATCAACAAATTTCTTCATGAAATCGTTGTCAAGTATTACCGATGCGCCCTGGAACTTATCCTCCGTGTGTAGAATAAACATCTGCGGGCCTTCCATTTCAAAAGGCATATCTGACATATCTGTATCCGATGTAACCTTTAATGATTTCATAAAATCTGTCATGGATGTTACTATTGGTGTTCTTCCTTCGAGTTTGTTTTTCTTCGCTGCATCCATAAGGTCATTAACGTTTACATTCCATCGTTCTAAATGACTAGTTTTAATTAATACTGTTCCTTTGCCAATTGTTGAATCTGAAATTAAAGCCTTGAACACAATAGCCAAATCCTTATAAGGAATATACGGAACATCTTTCAAAAGGCTTTCGTTTTCCTTTCTATTAATTAATGTTGCAAATATCTTTGAATTAACCTGGGCAAAATCATTAAAAAACGAAAAGTCAACAGCTTCTACTTCAGCTTTTATATAAGCATCATTGATTGCATTAACTATTTCTTCAAAAGAGAAAAGATCTCTATCATATAAATCATAATATTTATTAAGATAGATAGTTGGAGTGCAATTATGTCCTTCCTTTGAGATGTTAATTCCGTCAAGAACAACTCCGTTGTTCTTATTTACCTGAACTATAGAGACGGTATAATCTTCTCCGTAAATATCCTTCAATTTACTTAATACAGCTTCCTTAAATTCATTATAATTCATGGTTTCCTCCTCGGTTTAAGCAATATCGCTTTTGATACTATAGATGATAGCAAGTTTTTTATGGCAAGGTGGTGTCATAAATTGTGCTGTTTTTCTTTTTTTGTTCGATTTTTGCAGTGTTGTTATGATTCTTTGTATTAGGTATGGAATATAATTAAAAAAGAACCACTCAATTCTCAATGGAGAAAGGAATGATTCTTTTTACTTCCATATTTAAATGCTAAAATTATAAGAATCTCGAATAAATTCTTACTTATAATTCATGTTGCCATATATCAATGAATCATCTGCGAATTTAAATCTGTTAGATATATTTCTTAAACACTCATTAAAATAAGCATCCAGTTTTATCAATGTTTTTTCTGATGTTATAAGTCCGGTTGAAAAATCAAACGCGGAACACTGCTGCTGTGATAACATATTATCGTATTCAAGCGGTATTAATTCTTTTCTTTCAAAATCAAGCGCAAAATAAATCGAGAGAATATCTTCGTCTGTTTCTTTGAATAAAAGTGAATAGATTGTATTCCCAAAATAGTCTGTCATCCCGGTTTCCTTTAATTGTATTGACAAGCCATTATTAGATACAATCTTCCCACTGTCCTCATTTAAGGCAGTGGGAAGATATGGGAATACTAAATTGAAATTCTCTGCAGCATTAGCGATCAGCATCGTTTGATTCCTTTTTTTCTTCATCAGAAACAAATGTATAATCGATCTCTTTTACTCTATTCGCGCTCGCTGCTCTTGCAAACTCTTCATATTCTTTCTTGATATAAGCCATCTGTAAATTTGAATTCTTGTGTTCACTCATAATCTAAATCTCCTTATCATTATTTTATAGCTGATTATTTAAATAATCAATAGGCTGCATATTTAACTCCTTAAGTAAGCTAAATGTCCTGGTTTCAGCATTATAAAAAAGTCCGTCGTCAAAGTTGGTTTTTACTTCATCCATAGCTGACTTTAAACCTTCAAAAGATTTTCTAAATATTTCAAGATCTTTTTTCAGATCATACATCGCTTCTGCCACATAAAAATCATCAAAGATAGGAATGATAGCAATATCGTCTTCCAGGCCGACAACAGATAGAATATCATTTTTTAATGATGCAGTATTCTCACCTTCTTCCAACTCACAACTGTAAAGCTTTGGATGTTGGGCGGCTGCTAATATAAATTTCTCATTCCATCGGCGCTTTATTTCTTCAATCTTTGCCATTTCATACAAACCTTTCTAATTATCATTAATTATTCAAATCATCCGTATATTCTCGACACCCACCGCTTTCTTAAGTTCTTCCATCGTTGTATCCGCAAGAGATAAGGTTCTCTTGGCTGCATCAAAACGATATACATGATCTGAAAGCTGCTCTTCTTCAGAAACCTGAGTTCCATTGACCTCTCTTACCATCTCTGACAAAGCCTCTGGTGTTCCCATTTCCGTACTTACCGCAATTACTTCATGCACAGATGAAGGCAAAATATAAAGGTCAGTTCCAACCTTCTTAGAAAGCTCGGAAAGTGCATCCTCATAAAACATAGAAGCTGCTCCATTAACCTTTGCAGCATTAGAGATAACATACATCTGCTGTGTAGGAGGCATTTCCTCAAACATCACATCAGCCATCTCTGCAGGCATACCGTCTTTTCCAAACATCTCTCTCATGACTTCGTTCATGGACTGGATGGTAACCGGAAGAATCTCCTTGGTATTTGCCACTGCAAGCTCATGAAGTTCATCTGCGTTTACTCCCCACATATCCATATGTTCATTGCGGATTGTGATAGTAGCAGTTCCTTCGCTGTCACATCCGAGCATTACCTTATAGATCAAAGACAAGTCTTCTCTCTCATGATGAGGAACCTGCGAAAGCAACTTTGCGTTACGCTCTGTATTCACAGCAACCATGATTACATGGTTTTTTACAAAATCAAAATCCTGGAACTTCTCCGCAACGTTGCTAAACTCTTCCGGAGCCTTAATACTGGATACCACGGTGTTTGTGATCTGATCCATAAGCATATCTAAGTCTTTACCTTCTTCGTACTGCTTAAAGTACCCATCAAGATAAATGTTCGGAGCAATGTTGCTATCCTCCGGGGTTACTGTAATCCCATGAAGAACAACTCCATTGTTCTTTTCCACTTCACGGGCGCGAATCTGTGCACCCTTACACTCTTCCGGTAAACGCTCCGGAAGAGTCATCAACGTATAATCCTGAAATTCATTAAAACTAAGCATATTCGTGCTCCCTTCTTATAAATAATTATTATAATATAAACAGCATCTCATTGCTGTATTGCTGTTCATATTTTCCTTATTTATCGCTATATTTTTATTTTAATACGTAGTTTGAACCTTATGTTTTCTTATAGGTTAAGTCATATTGATATTTTTCCTGCTGCTCTTTTAAAATGCTTATCGCAAAGGCCAAGTTATTCATGTCTTCTTTATATGAGTCGTACTCGTCTTGGTCATAAGAGTCATATTCAACATCGCCGGGAATCTGTTCTTCAAGTTTTTCTTCACAATAATTTCTAAAGTATTCCAATGTCTTAAGTGCCTTATCAAAAAATTCGAATTTAGGCATCGCATTTTTACGCAAATCTTCCTCGTTTTTAATGAATCTAATCGGTACATTCATAAAATCGAATATCTTTTTTCTTGAAGAATAAAGCGCAAATTGTTCTATTATTAGATGGAATGTTGTATGACCATATCCATCACCCCAAAATAACTCAGTTGATTCCAAGCCATTTAATTCATTTTTTGACTTAAATAGATTTACTTCGTCATCAACAAAATAATAAGCATCTTTAAACTCAATCTTTATATATCCCGTAGATGAATAACTTGTTTCTACTTTTAAAGCAGAAACAAGTCTTTCCTCATTATTCTTGAACTTAAGAATTATATAATCCGGATTAATATGTTCAGATTTTACTTCGGCTTTAATTCGTATATCCATACTAAAATGTCCTCGTAATCACGTTGTTGTTTTCTTATTATATCTTATTTAATAGAACAAAGTGGTTTCATAAAAGACATTGTTTTTCGTTTTTTGTTCGATTTTTGCAACAAAATTCCCCGGCAAATTTGCCGGGGAAAAATTATAGCTTTTGTTTTGTTATCTTATCCTTGCTTTGGTTCTACTAAAAGAAGCGTATCTATAAATAATGTAACTTCATTTAAAGCCTTTCCTACTTTATTTTTTTCCAATTTATAATTTGTTATATATCTTGTCTTTGATTCCCAAATTGTAAACATTTCACCGTGTTCTTTTATATATTCTGGAATATCTACGTTTAAGTTTTCTTCCTTAAACTTCAGCAGCAATTGTGTTATATCGTGTGTTTTAATGTACTCAATTCCATTTTGTTCTAACAAAAATTTAATCGCTAATTCAACGGTTTGTTGTAAATGATATCCAACAAAATTTAAATATGCTTCATCTTCACATAAGTTATTATATATACTTTTTGCCACTTCCAAATTTTGCAATGCTTTAGTCAGTAATGTTTCGTTCATAAATTTTCACTCCTGTCTTTTTTATTTCAGATAACAATCTTTCATCTACCGTATAATTAGTCCAAAGATCAAATAGAAATGGCATATACACCGTAATTAGGTTTTTTTCATTTTTTTCGAGCGTTACATATATATCCACGTCACTTCCGGAATGACATCTTTCGGTAACACTTGAACCAAATATTGTTATTTCCTGTACAGTTTCATTTTTCAATAATTCATCATACAGCTGTTGGACTTTCTTTTGTTGTAAAGGATGTATCTTATCACAATTCATAAATGGACTTTTAATACAAATTTTCATTGCTATTTGCTCCTTTTCCA